>LFSB01000016.1 GCA_001513045.1 Clostridiales bacterium DTU089 | reverse complement strand
GCAACACGGGATAACCCGGACTGGGATGAAATAAAATCCGTTTACGGCGAAGGGCTGTCCGAGGATATGATGAAGATGAATCTGCCCGAAACGATAACGGCGCAGATTTCTCCTGCCGATATCTCTGAAAAATGGGGAGAAATAAGAAAAATAATAAAAACCACGCTTCCGCCGTATGACAGCTTGCTTGAGCTTATGAAAACCGCGGGAGCGCCCACAACCAATAAGGAAATAGACGTTACGGATGATTTGTTTTTTACCGGATTGAAATACCATTCCTACATGCGCAGACGCGTTACACTTATGCGTCTTATACCCATGCTCGGAGCAGGAGAGGAGATATACAAATTATGAGCAATGACAACAAAAATGAAAAAGAAAATGAACAGAAAAGATATCAGTATAAACCCCGGGAGTATGACAGAGAGGAACGCATAACGCTTCAGAAAATCGTTGCGCCGCGGATACCTGTAACGCGAAAGCTGCTCGCTCAGGATGTTCTGGTAAAGGCAACAAATGATTTTATCGCCAAAAATATCCGCATAGGCTCAACCGCCGCGGAGATAATCAATACCACTGATAATCCCGGGCTTTTCTTTTCGCGTCTGCAAATGATTATTGAATCAACAGAAGCCCTTGTAAAGGTTGCGCCCTTCTGGCGCTTTGAGGGCAGGCAGCCGCAGGAGCAGCTTGATGAAATAAATGACAAGAAGGACACAATAGTCTTCGATTTCCTTGACCGCAGCTTTGACGGGATGCTTGAAAAACTTTCCAAGAAAAAATCCGGCAGGGGAAAGCAGAAAATTTTCGATGAGTATCAATCGGTAATAATGACATACTCGAAGCTGATAGGAGAGCAGGGCGTTGAACATTTTAAGCAGCGCTGCGAGACTGAATTGATGTAAGCGCTAATATAAAGCACAACACCCCCGACCTTGAGTCGGGGGTGTTTGATTTCAGGTGGATAATCAGTCGCTTCCGCCGGTTATCATTGCAAGAAGTCTGTCAAGAAGAACGAAGATTGCCATAATCAGCTCAACATAGGAACCGTTGGAAACTGACTCATAGGAAACTTCCTTCTCGTCTGTGATGCCGGTCTTTACCCAGCTTGTGCCGTCAAACTGCTCAAGCTCGAAGGTGACAACAAGGGTCTTGACGCCTGTGCCGTTGTGACTGTATGTGCCGGAATAAATGCCCTCTGCGAACTTGTGCTCGTCAAGGTTTGCAGAATACTTAGCGGGAGCATATCTTGTGTCGCCCTTTACGGGTGCGGTATTGTCCATGCCGTCACCGACTGCTGTAAAGCTGATGTCGAGATATCTCTTATAGGTGGGCTCGGTGATGCCTTCGATTCTGTTGTCGGCAGCATCGGCAACCTTGTTGACTACATAAATGTCTATGGTCTTCTCTTCATAAACGGTTCTATCAAGAGAAAAAATTGCTCCATCATATACGGCAGCCACAAAACGAACTGCAATTGTAATCTTACCGGCAACTGAAGCCGTGTAAGAAACAGTGTCTGCGGTTACACTGAAGCCGGAATCCACACCGTTCGCATAGGTTTCTATAGCACCGAACTTAGGGGAGCCTATCTCAGGAACAGCGGGCTCGGTATCCTGAGTTGTTATGGCAAAAATTACTTCCTCGCCTATTTCAAAGCAGGGAAGGCCTTCACAGGTGACATCGGATTCGCTTGTAAGTGCGAGAGTGTTATCCGCCGAAGAATAGGCGAATGCGGAAACAGACAATGCGCAGACGAGCAGCGCTGCAACAAGAAGTACGGACATTACACGTTTCATAAAATATACAGCTCCTCAACAAAATATTCTTACGGTGAAAATATTTGATTTTCAAGTGAAGCTTGTACTTCACCGACTGCCTTCACGCCGTCGCCGTAAGGTTATTATACCATAACGTAACCAAAAGTAAATATATATATGGTGAAAATTACTAACAGGATGATAGGCGATATGCAATTTCCGCAAGCTGTTCAATGGATTCAAGGTTGCTTATTTCACTTCGTACTGCGGCGGCGCCGCGTGTGCCCCTCACATACCATGCAGCATGCTTGCGCGCCTCGCGTATTCCGATATATTCACCCTTATATTCGCACAGCTTTTGTATGTGACAAAGCATAACGCGCATGCGTTCGGATGCCGGAGGCTCCGGAATAACGCTCTCGTGTCCGAGATATGCGTTTATCTGCGAAAAAATCCACGGTCTGCCGAGTGCACCTCTGCCGACAAGCAGAAAATCACACCCTGTTTCCTCAAGCATCCGTGCGGCGCTCATGCCGTCCGTAATATCTCCGTTGCCGATTACCGGAATACTGACCGCCTGCTTAACGGCGCGTATTATTCCCATGTCCGCCGGCGGGGTATACATCTGTGCCTTTGTTCTGCCGTGCACCGTAATTGCGGCAGCGCCCGCTTTTTCGCATTTTTCCGCAAGCTCAACGGCATTGATATGTTCATTGTCCCAGCCGGAGCGCATTTTAACTGTTACTGGAACGCTTGAAACCTCGCACACGGCCTTGACTATATCCTCGGCAAGTGAAATGTTTTTCATGAGTGAAGCACCGCCTGTTGCCAGGACCTTGGGAGCGGGGCAGCCCATGTTGATGTCTATAAAGTCGGGCGAAAATTTCAGCACCTCGGAGACTGATTGCGCCATGGTTTCGGGCGAATTCCCGAATATCTGAGCACCGCAGGGGCGCTCCGCACCTGTCATATACATCAGCTGTGCCGATTTTCGGTCGCCCATGCTCAACGCCTTCGCGCTTGCCATTTCACACACACAGTACGCGGCACCGTAGCCCATGCACAGCTCACGGAACGCTCTGTCCGCCACTCCTGCCATAGGCGCAAGACCCGCATAACCGGATATTTCAAGATTTCCTATTTTCATAAAATATACTCCTGATTGAATTATCTGTACTATTTTACCACAAAATTAAAAATTTTCATCTTTTTTGGCGCAATATGTGGTACAATATAAAAGTATAATTTTTCGACCGGAGGCAAAGTACATGAAATTACTTGCAATAGACGGCAACAGCGTCCTCAACAGGGCGTTTTACGGCATAAAGCTGCTTACAACCAAGGACGGCAGATTTACCAACGGCATATACGGATTTATGAATACGCTGCTGAACGTCTCCGAGCAGATAGCTCCGGACGCGGTTGCGATTGCGTTTGACCTGAAGGCTCCGACCTTTCGCCATAAGATGTATGACGCGTACAAAGCGGGGCGTAAGGGAATGCCCGCGGAGCTGGCGGAGCAGCTGCCCGTCCTGAAGGAGCTATTGAGAACTCTCGGCTATTGTGTGCTTGAGTCCGAAGGGTACGAGGCGGACGATATTCTCGGTACTCTCTCCGCTGCCTGTACGGAGGGAAACAGCTGCTTTATACTCACCGGAGACCGTGACTCACTTCAGCTGATATCCGATAACACAACTGTGCTGCTTGCCTCAACAAAGCTCGGAAAATCTCAGACCGTGGCATATGACAAAAGCAAACTTTTTGAGGAGTATTCGCTTACTCCCGAAAGAATGATAGACCTCAAGGCGCTTATGGGTGACAGCTCGGACAACATTCCGGGCGTTGCGGGAGTCGGCCAGAAAACAGCGTCGGACCTCGTGCAGCGCTTCGGCAGTATAGACTTTATCTATGAAAATCTCGATACGCTTGATATTAAGGATTCTGTGCGTGAAAAGCTTCGTGCGTCCAAGGATACGGCGTATCTCAGCCGCACTCTCGGAACAATCTCCAAGGAGGCTCCCGTAAGCGGAAATATTTCCGACTATGTTCCTGCTCCGGGTGATTTGCAGGCGGCACGGGCGCTGCTCATTTCTCTTGAAATGTTTAAATTTACCGACAAGCTCGGACTCGGCAAAATTCCGGCAGCTGATGCCGACATCTCCGCTTCAAAGGTGCGTGAGGTGGTTTTTGAAGTATGTGCGGATACAGATGAAATGTATAAGCGCCTTGCGGATGCCGGGGCGGCGTACTTTATTGCGGACTGTGTTTCCGGCGGCGCGTCCGGAGTGTATTTCGGCATGGGCGATAGGGTTTATGCCGTTTACAATGACGGCTTTACTTTTCCGGCTTTCTTTAAAAAGCTTCTCTCGGACCCCGAAATAAGCAAGCTTACCTGTGACTTGAAAAGTATTTTTGCATACTGTATCGTTAACGATGTTCAAGCTCACAAGATGGTTATGGACACATCCCTTGCGGGATATTTAATAAATCCCAACGCCTCCGATTATTCCGTCAGGACGCTCGCTATGGATAACGGAGTGAAGCCTGTAAATATTGTCGGTGCGGATTCGCTTGACCCTCATGAATCGGAGCTTGTAATGTGTGCGGCGATGCTCGAAACGCTCTGCGCGAAGCTTTCAAGTGTACTTGAAAGTCATGAACAGGATAAGCTGCTCGGCGAAATTGAAATACCGCTCTCAAGGGTACTTGCCTCCATGGAGCTTGCGGGCTTCAGAATAGATTCCGAGGGAATAAAGAGCTTCGGTGACAAGCTCGATGTTCAGATGCAGGGCTTGCTTGCCGAAATCTACTCGCTTGCGGGTACCGAATTCAACGTTAATTCACCCAAGCAGCTCGGCGAAATACTTTTTGACAGGCTTGCGCTTCCCGCAGGTAAAAAGACTAAGAGCGGATATTCCACGAATGCCGAGGTGCTTGAGGGGCTATACGATAAACATCCCATAATTCCGCCATTGCTTGAATACAGAACGCTTACAAAGCTCAAATCGACGTATTGCGACGGGCTTGTAAAGGTCGTTGACAATGACTCCCGCGTGCATTCAACCCTCAATCAGACCGAAACCCGTACCGGACGTATTTCCTCCTCGGAGCCTAATCTTCAGAATATACCTGTCCGGCGCGAGCCCGGAAGTCAGCTTCGCCGATTTTTTATCGCAAATGACGGATGTGTGCTCGTTGACGCGGATTATTCGCAGATAGAGCTTCGCGTCCTTGCTGCCATGGCGGATGACAAAACCATGATTCAGGCATTCAATAACGGTGATGATATACACGCGATAACCGCTTCTCAGGTGTTCGGAATTCCGCTTTCCGAGGTTACGCCGCTTATGCGCAGCAGAGCCAAGGCTGTAAATTTCGGAATTGTGTACGGAATCGGTGCGTTTTCTCTTGCTAAGGATATCAAGGTTTCGCGCGCTGAAGCGGACAGATATATAAAGGGCTATCTTGCAAATTACTCCGGCGTTGCCTCCTACATGGAAAATGTAGTGAAAACCGCAAAGGAAAACGGTTACGCACAGACGCTTTATAAACGCCGCCGGGCGCTGCCGGAGCTTTCTTCGTCAAACGCCGTCCTGCGCGCTTTCGGTGAGCGCGTGGCACGCAATATGCCGATTCAGGGAACTGCTGCCGATATAATAAAAATCGCCATGGTGAGGGTGTGTGAACGCCTTGAACGCGAGGGACTAACATCAAGACTTATACTTCAGATTCACGATGAACTCATTGTTGAGGCACCCGAAAACGAGGCGGAAAGGGTCGCTGTGCTTCTGGGTGAGGAAATGGAGAACGCGGCTGAGCTTTCCGTAAAGCTCAGAGCCGATGTCCATTCCGGAAAGACATGGTACGATGCAAAGGGGTGAGCAATTGAACATACTTTTTGTTTGCACAGGCAACACCTGCCGCAGTCCTATGGCAGAGGGGCTTTTTAAAAAGCTGCTCTGCTCTTTCGGAATATATTCGGTAAATGTTTCAAGCGCAGGTCTTCAGGTGTACCCTTCGTCAGCGGTTTCGGCGAATGCGGTCAGGGTGGCTTCCGAGCTGGGGTGTGACATATCCTCGCATGTTCCGCGTCAGCTTACGCGTGAAATTCTTTCGGATGCCGAGCTCGTTGTGTGCATGAGCAGGAGCCATTCTCAGGCAATAAAGACGGCAATGCCCGGCTGCGCGGTGCTTGTACTCGGAGAAAACGGAGTTTTCGACCCCTACGGCGGAGACATATCGGCGTACAGACGCGCCGCGGCATCAATAATAAACGGATTCCCTGAGCTGTCAGAGCTGATTTCGGGAAGGGCTTTGCATATACGTAAAATGAGAGCCTCTGATATTCCCTCGCTTGCGGCGACAGAACGCAGCTGTTTTTCAATGCCGTGGAGCGAGAATGCATTATATTCCGAGCTTTCAAACCCTCATGCGCGTTTTTTTACCGCGATAATCGGCAAACGGGTTGTCGGTTATGTGGGTTCGCATATCGTATGCGGTGAGATGTCGGTGACAAATGTGGCAGTAGAAGCGGATATGCGCAGAAAAGGCGTCGGGGCGGCACTTATGGACAGCCTGTGGCGATGCGCCGAGAGAGAGAACGCACAATTCGTAACACTTGAAGTCCGAAAAAGCAATTCTGCCGCAATAAAGCTTTATGAGAAGCTGGGCTACACGCTTGTCGGAGAGCGGCGGGATTTTTATGAAAATCCGCGCGAAAACGCATTGCTATATACAAAATTCGGCAAAGAAAATGCAGAGGTTTGAAAAAGCTTTCAAACGGAAAAATTGTACCTGAAGCGAAAGGAATGGTCACGGTATGAAAATACTTGCAATAGAATCGTCATGCGACGAAACCGCGGCAGCTGTTGTCGAGGATGGAAGAAAAGTTCTTTCGAGCATAATAGCGTCTCAGGTTGAGGAGCATAAAATATACGGGGGAGTGGTTCCCGAAATCGCATCAAGAAGGCACGTTGAAGCGGTGTGCGGAATAACCGACGAGGCGTTGGCGCAGGCAGGGTGTAAGCTTTCCGACATTGATGCTATTGCCGTCACATACGCACCGGGACTTATAGGCGCGTTACTGGTCGGTGTCAACTTCGCCAAGGGCCTTTCTTATGCCGGGAATATTCCGTTGGTTCCGGTGCATCATCTGCGCTCTCATATTGCAGCGTCATACCTTACTTATCCCGGGCTTGAGCCGCCGTTTCTCGCTCTTGTTGTGTCGGGCGGACATTCTCATATAGTCAATGTTTCTTCATATACCGATTTCAAGGTTATCGGCAAAACCCGTGACGATGCCGCAGGTGAGGCAATGGATAAAGCTGCGCGTACGGTCGGGCTGCCCTATCCGGGCGGAGTGAATCTCGACAGGATAGCTAAGGGCGGGAATCCTAAGGCATATCGTTTTCCTCATCCGCATGTAGACGGCAGTGATTATGATTTCAGCTTTTCCGGAATGAAGACGGCGGTAATAAATCTTGTGCATAACGCCGAGCAGAAGGGGGAAAAAATAAATGTGCCCGACCTCGGTGCATCCTATATAAATGCAGTTGTGGACTGTCTTGAAAAAAACACTCTTCTTGCGGCAGACAGACTTTCAAGCCGTAAAATCGTGCTTGCCGGAGGCGTTTCTGCAAACTCGGTGCTTCGTGAGCGCATGACAAAAGCTTGCTCGGACAGGGGAATAGAGCTTTATATGCCCGAGCTTTCTCTTTGCGGAGACAATGCCGCAATGGTAGGCTCTCAGGGGTTTTATGAGTTTAAAGCGGGGAATATTGCGGATTTGTCACTAAATGCTGTGGCTTCGCTTACAATTGAATAAAAAAATAAGCAGATATTGTGGTTTTGGTATTGATTAAATTTTAATGTTGATATACAATAGAATTTGATTGCGGCTAATTTTCTTTAGGAGGCGTTTTTATGTCAGAATTAACAACCAACAAGAC
>LFSB01000041.1 GCA_001513045.1 Clostridiales bacterium DTU089 | reverse complement strand
TAGTTGAAAATCCCCAAAAATCCCGTGTGAGTACAAATAAGAACGATACAAATACAGGATATTTAGGAGGAGAACTCACCGTTGGCGGCGAAATGCCGAGCGGCTATGCTAATGGAGATAAAGTCTATATCCTTATCAGCATGGGCGGCGGAAACAACTTGATAACGACAGCTTATGAATACGAGTGGATCAAGAAATAAACGGGAGGTGGGTTCATGGCAAAGAAGAAAACTGAAAAAAACATCCCCCTGCCCATCCTCATTATTATCTGCGCTGTTTTGATGTTCGCCACATATAACAGCCTTTCCATTCTGGCGCTTGGGCTATGGGGAGAGAGTGTCATGGGTACGGTGGACAGCTATGGCAACCGGCTGGATAACACGGATGCGGAACCAAACCGCTCCCGCACCGTTTCCAAGGGCTATTGGTTTCTGGCTAACGGTAAGGAGTATCGGGGGTATGTAATATATCAGAGCGATGAAGCTTGGCCACGACTTGAGGAGGGTGAGACACGTAGCGAGCGTATTCGATACTTAGCATTTTTACCCTATATCAATAAACCTGCCATGCTTGCCGATTTTGACGAGATTGGCGAGGGTGCGATCATCTATCATATCTTCGCTCCTATCGCTTGTCTGCTGTTGCTGTTGCTTGTCATACGCACAACCAGACGCGGAAAAAAGAAGAAAACAGCCGCGAGGAAGCCCGCCATATCTCAAATTATCGAGCAAAGGAGTGATACGGATATGTTTTGTCCTAACTGCGGAAACAAGCTGTTGGAGGGCCCAACTTTCTGTTCGGGCTGCGGGGCAAAAACACAAACAAACACCCCCGGCGCGTGTAAGGCCTGCGGCGCAACACTGCCGGAGGGAGCTGAATTTTGCATCGGGTGCGGAACGGCGGTGAATCCGGCAACGCCGGAGCCGATGGAATCACACCATGTAGTACCTTCCGCGCCTCCACAGAGCGGCACAGGGATGGTCGGTTTTTCAGATAGGTGTAATTCACCTGAGATACTGGCAGCCGCACAGAAAAACAAAAAATTCTCCATTGGATGTATGTGGATATTGGTGCTCGTGCCGCTCTTTGGCTTTCCTGTCGCCGGTCTGCTGATGGACGATTTCCCCTTTGGAGAATCCCTTGTCATTGGCGTGGGCGTTGCACTTGTCATGCTGATAATTAATTTGCTGGCGCTCCGAAGAACCAAGCAACCCATGTGGGAGGGTGTGGTCGTCAATAAGTACAGCAAAAAGAAAAGCGAGCATAGGGGCGGCGAGGATGATAATTATAGAACCTATACGGAATATACCACGATCATTAACACCGATGCGGGCAAGAAAAAGACTGTCGTTGAAAAGGACAGTGGGCGGCATATGTACGATTATCTCTCCGTTGGTGATAGGGTGCGGTTTCATCCGATGTTCGGTACATACGAGAAATACGATAAGTCCAAAGACCGCATTATCTACTGTAACGTCTGCTCTATGATGAACCCCATCCAAAACGACCGCTGCGAGCGGTGTAATAATTTATTGTTCAAATAAGGAGGCTTTGAAATGAAACAATTTACCACCCTGCTCGAGGCGGCAGAGTTTGCCGCCACACGCTGCAAGAGTTGGAGCTTTGCCACTGCCGATGATAGATACGATGTAAAAGGCTTGCTGGTGCTTGCCGAGACAAGCGACAGTGAAAACCCGATCGATGAGGACAGCTTTTATGTGGTTTCGCCCGCCGGAGCCATCGGCTTATGCGAGGACGGCGAGGACATCGACTGGCTGTTTCTCTCTGATGCTGCGCTGAATGAGGATTTACCGCTTACCTATAACAAAAGTTGTTGAGAATCTATATACGAACAGCGAAACATAAAAAGTTGAATCCGACCTTTTGGCCGGATTCTTTTTTCGAAAAACACAAATGCACCTAACCTCAAAGCCACATGCTATTTTAGAAAACAGGAAATTGCAACTTTTTTTGCAACGAAAAATTGGATAACTACGATAACACAGAGAATATATGTATGAAACGGCTTGATTTTAGAGGAAAACCAATGTATTATAGGGTGTATTAATAAACAGAAAAAGAGTGGGAATAATTTTTGAAAATATCGCACGCAGCGGACGCTGTTTTGTTCGCTGCATTTGCGCAAAACCGCAAGAGGCGGAAGCCTTATTCAGAAAAACTTTAATTATTGTGGGGGATAACTGTGGTAAAAATCGGATTTGACAATGACCTGTACATTAAAAAGCAGTCTGAGCAGATAAGCAGAAGAATCAAGGATTTCGGAGGCAAGCTTTACCTTGAATTCGGCGGCAAGCTGTTTGACGATTATCATGCCTCACGAGTGCTTCCGGGCTTTAAGCCCGACAGTAAGCTTCAGATGCTCAAAAACATCGGCTCGGATGTTGAAATTGTCATCGTCATCAACGCCGGTGATATTGAGAACAACAAGATGCGCCGTGACCTCGGCATAACCTACGACAATGACGTGCTTCGTCTTATTGACGCATTCCGCGGTATCGGACTTTATGTCGGCAGCGTGGTAATCGCACAGTTCAGCGGACAGCCGACTGCGGAGGTGTTCCGGCACAAGCTTGAAAAGCTCGGCGTAAAGGTTTTTCTTCACTATCCGATAGAGGGTTATCCCTATAATGTTACAACGATAGTCAGCGAAAACGGCTTCGGCAAAAATGAATATATTGAAACCACACGTCCGCTCGTTGTTATAACCGCGCCGGGTCCGGGCAGCGGAAAGATGGCAACCTGCCTGTCGCAGCTCTATCATGAGAATCTGCGCGGAATCAAGGCGGGTTATGCAAAGTTCGAGACCTTTCCGATATGGAATCTGCCGCTGAAGCATCCCGTAAACCTCGCGTATGAGGCGGCGACCGCCGACCTGAACGATGTCAATATGATAGACCCCTATCATCTTGAGGCATACGGCAAAACCACCGTAAACTACAACCGCGATGTTGAGGTTTTTCCCGTGCTTAACGCTATATTTGAAAAGATTGAGGGCAAAAGCCCCTACAAATCGCCCACGGATATGGGCGTAAATATGGCGGGCTATTGCATAACGGACGATGACGCGGTACGCCACGCCTCGTATGATGAAATAATACGCCGTTACTTCGCGGCGCTTTGCGACAGACGTATGGGCACCGGCTCGGACAGCGCTGTTGCAAAAATCGAAAGCCTTATGAATCAGACCGGTATTGACCTTAGCCAACGCCGCGTCATAGAGGCGGCGGTTTCGCGCTCTGCCTCCACCGAAAATCAGCCTGCTGTTGCAATTGAGCTTCCGAACGGTGAAATAGTTACCGGAAAGACCAGCGAGCTGCTCGGCGCGTCCTCTGCGGCACTTCTTAACGCCGCAAAGGCGATAGGCGGAATAGAGGATGAGGTGCTGCTTATAGACCCGGCTGTTATCGAACCTATTCAGTCGCTTAAAACAAACATTCTCGGCAACCGCAATCCGCGTCTGCACTCGGATGAGGTGCTCATAGCGCTTTCAATAAGCGCTGTCGGCAGTGACGCTGCAAAGGCGGCGGCGCAGAGTCTTCCGCTTCTTCGCGGCTGTGAGGCGCATTCAACGATAATCCTTCCGCAGGTCGACCAGGACACCTACCGCAAGCTCGGCATAAATCTCACCTGCGAGCCGCAGTATCAGACAAAAAAGCTTTATCATAAATAAGTCTGAAATTACTCTTATTTTGCTGTGTAAAAATCCCGCGCACCTCCAATACTTTATGTATCGGAGGTGCTTTTATTATGAATGAAAGAATAAAGCTTGATGCAAGATATCTCACTTCAAGGCGCAATTTTAAAATATTTTCCGCTGTGTTCTGGTGCGCTGTGATTCGACTTGTTTTGACGGCGGCTGCGGCGGCGATTGTTTATCTTCTGTTCAGAGTGCAGACCTACGCCTATATAGCGCAGCTTTCATCGCTTCCTGTTCTGCCGGTTGCGGTATATTGCGCGGCGGCGCTTTTGGCTGCCGGCCTGCTTATGCTTTCGGCGAGAGCGGCTGTGAGTATGAGGGGAGCGCTTCGCCTGCTTGCTCAGGGAAGGGAGCCGCGCTTTTCCGAATATTTCACGTGCGCGGGAAAGAGGGGGCTTTGGTCTGTTCTCGGAATGCGTGTGACGGTTGTTTTTTATAAGGCTCTCTGGTATTTCGTTCTCATGCTTCCGGCAATAATACAAGCGGGTCTGATTTATTTCGGCGTTTCGCGCCGTATGATAGCAGATAACATGTTCTGGCTGCTTATAACCGGTTTGGCGACAACGGCATTTTTAGGCGCATTCTTCGGCTTTTGCATTGTTCAGCGCTATTCGCTGTCCGAGGAATTGTTTTGTCTCTCCGGCTTATCCGCAAAGGAGGCGGTTCGCAGAAGTATAAGGCAGACACAGGGCGAATGCGTGCGGAAGGCATTTTTTCATCTGAGCTTTATACCGTGGTTCGTGCTGTGTATAAGTGTGATACCGTGTGTATATATAGTGCCGTATTACAAGGCGGCGTGCGCGGTGTTTCGTATACGCCTGTCCTCATGTGCGGCAAACATGGTGAAACTTGAGGAAAAACCGATAATTTTCGGCAAGCCCAAGCCTTTTACGCTCGACATTAAAGGAGATATATGATAGAATAGATTAAAAACAAATAAGATTCCGCGGAGGTTGCTTATGAACGTTTTGGAAATTATTATTCTTATATGCGTTGCTGTATGCGCCGTGTTGCTTGTGCTTGTGCTTACAAAGCTTTCAAGGCAGGACGGTTCACAGCAGACGCTCGATGAGGTGCGCCGCAGCACCGAAACACTTCGCAATGCCATGAACGAGGAGTTTTCACGTTCGCGAATGGAATCCGGCGACAGCCTTGAGCGGCAGACCAGAGCGGTCAGCCAGGCGGTGGAGCGTCTTCAGCAGAGCAATGAACAGAAGCTTGAAAAGATGCGCGAAACCGTGGACGAAAAGCTTACGGCTACTCTTACGAAGCGTTTGGATTCCTCTTTTGAGACGGTTTCAAAGCAGCTTGCCGATGTATATAAGTCGCTCGGAGAAATGAAGGAGCTTTCAACAAATGTCACCTCCAATGTAACGTCATTAAACAAAATTCTTACAAATGTAAAGGCTCGCGGAACCTGGGCGGAGCTGCAGCTGAAAAGTCTGCTTGACCAGATAATACCGGGGATGTATGCCGAAAACTATTCCCCGAGGGCCGATGCCGACAGAGTGGAGTTCGCAATAAGAATCCCTTCCGAGGACGGCTCATCCGAAACCTTTCTCCCTTTGGACTCAAAGTTCCCGAGAGAGGATTACGAAAGACTCGTAAGTGCCTCGGAGCTTGGAGATGATGCGGCTGTCGCCGAGGCGCGCAAGGCTCTTGCAAGGCGTATCCGAGATGAGGGCAAGCGTGTGGTGAAGTATATTTCCCCTCCGGAGACTACGCCCTTTGCAATAATGTACCTCGCAACGGAGGGACTGTACGCTGAGGCGGTTTCATCCTCTGCGGACATAATCGAGGAGCTTCAGGCAAAGGGAATAATGGTGGCGGGACCGACCACCGTCATTGCTCTGCTTAACGCATTTTCTCTCGGCTTTAAAAGCATTGCGATAAACCGGAAGGCAAATGAGGTATGGGAAATTCTCGGAGCGGCAAAGGCTCAGTACGACAAATTCGGTGTTTTGCTCGATAAGGCGAAAAAGAAGGTCAGCGAGGCGGGAGATGTGCTTGACGAGGCGAAAAGCCGCAACAATATAATACAGAAAAAGCTGAAAAATGTTCAGTCACTTTCGCCGTCGGAGGCTCAGGATATGCTTTCCTCTGCGGAAACCGAAGAAAATACATATTTTGGCTGAGCGCAGCCGTAAAAAAATCTTGACATGCACTCCTTAAAAGGCTTATAATGAAAATGTTAAATTATAGGGTGGTGTACCCGCACGTTAAATTATCATTTTGCTCAGAAAAATAGGAGGAAAGTGTTTATGAAAAACAGTACAAAAAATTTCGCGAGGAAGCCCCTCGCCCTGTTGCTTGCGCTTCTTATGGTTGCATGCAGCGCACCGTGGGCGGGAATGGTTGCCTTTGCGGCCGGCGGTTCGGAAGGACTCTCATTCGACATTGTTGAGTTCAACTACGAATTTGCCACCGGCGAGAACGACGAAGAGGGCAAGCCCATAATGGATACAAACGTGTATCCTGTTATGGCAGTTACCGGCTACAGCGGCGAAGGCGGTGACATTGTTGTGCCCACGACGTACGGCGGAATGAAGGTTGAGTACGTTTCCGCACTTGCTTTTGCGGATTGCGATAACATTACATCCATATCTCTGCCTGTAACGGTCAAGGGTGTCGGTGAGATGGCTTTTGCAAACTGCACTTCTCTCCAGAAAGTAATGTTCGGCATAGAGGGTGCTCAGGCGGCCTCGGCATTTGCTGATTTTTCGGAGTACGGCTACATAACTCAGGTGCTCAACAAGGCAGTAGGAGACAAGGCGTTTATGAACTGCACCTCTCTGAGGTACTTTGCCGTGGCAAGCGCGAGAGCCACTCTCGGAGTAATTTCGACGGCGTTCGGCACAAACGTTTTCCTCGGTTGCGATAACCTTACTTTCTGTGCTTACGGCGACAGAAATATTATTCAGTCTTATTATGAAGCAAACAAAACTCCTACACTTTCGTGGAGCTATTTGAACCTTTCAACAGCTGTTGCCGAGACTGATGTCAAGGCGGAGCCTGCAAATGTTCTTATGGCGATAAGCGAAACCAAGACTCTCGGTGTTGAGTTTGAACCGGTGGAAGCCGGCTTCAGCAGAGTGAGCTTTATTTCCTCCAATCCGTCGGTTGCGAGCGTTGACGTTAACGGTAAGGTCACAGCTCTTTCTTACGGCTGGGCGGACATAACCGTAACCTCCTTCCACGGCTTCACTGCCGTATGCAGAATAAATGTTGCCGATAAAATTTTCAACGAGTTTTCGTATCGTGAGACTGATGACGGAAAAATAGAGATACTCGGCTGCAATTCGGGCATTGCGGGTGAGGTGGTTGTTCCCGCGCAGATACTCGGTAAGACAGTTTCCAAGATAGGTGATAACGCCTTCAGAAACTGCACAGGTATAACTAAAATCACACTTCCTGCAGGTGTTACGGAAATCGGTTCATCCGCATTCTACGGCTGTACCGGACTCAAGGAGGTCGTTTTTGACGGCACAAGCATGCTCAAGAGCATCGGCGGTCATGCGTTTTACGGCTGCACCGCGCTTTCATCAATAAATCTTCCCGCATCTCTTGAAGTTATAGGTATCGGTGCCTTCAGAGGCTGCACGGCTCTTGCTGCCGTCATCACCGATACGAAACTTACCGCCGTGGGCGCTGAGGCGTTTATGGATTGCTCGTCGCTTGTACTTGCTACTATAAAATCCTCCTCCGCGGTTATAGGAAAGGATGCTTTTAAGAACGCATCCGGAAATCTCGTTATTTACGGTGCCGCTTCAAGCCCGGCTAGCACCTATGCTTCCTCGAACGGCATAACCTTTAAGGCGCTTGCCACGGTGGCGGGAGTTAGCGGAATAACAATCAACGCTTCCAAGCTTTCATTTATAACAGGTGAATCCGTTGCATTTACCGCTACACTTACACCCGCTGTTACAGCAGACAAAGCCTGGTCTTCAAGCGACATAAGCGTTGCTACAGTCGACCAGAACGGAAAGGTCACCTCACATAAGCAGGGTGCTGCGGTAATAACAGTAATATGTGCCAACGGAATATCCGACAAAGAGACTATCACAGTGGCGAACGGTGTTGACGGCGATTATCAGTATTGCCTCGTCAACAACGCTTCAGCTGCTCAGATAGTAAAGTATACCGGCTCGGCTAAGGAAGTCGAGGTTCCCGCAACTATCGGCGGCTTCCGTGTGGTCTCTCTCGGCGCGTCTGTATTCAAGGGCGCTTCCGTCACGAAGGTCACTCTCCCCGAGAGTGTCATTTCGGTAAGCGGCGAAGCCTTTGATTATGCCTATGACCTTGAAGCAATAGAGGTTGCAGCGGCAAACACGAATTACCGCGCAATCAGCGGCGTCCTTTTCACCGCCGATAAAAAGACACTTGTCAAATATCCCGCAGCCAGGTCCGGCGACGATTATGAGGTTCCCGGCGAGGTTACATCCCTCGGTGTCTGTGCCTTTGAGGACAGCCGCAACCTTATCAACATAGAGCTTTCTGAAAATCTTAAAACCATATCCGCCTATGCGTTTGACAACTGCCTGAAGCTTATGAATGTCAACGTTCCGGCAAGCGTCACCTCAATAGGCGACAGAGCATTTGCTTACTGCGCATCACTTCAGTATGTGACAATTCCGCAGTCGGTATGTGCGTTCGGAAATGATGTGTTCAAGAACAGCCCGGAGGCGACACTTTACGGCAGAGCCGCTTCGGACTCTGAGGAATACGCAATCAACAATTCGGTTCCCTTTGCACTTATCGACGACCTGGTTGAGGTTACGGGACTTACCCTTTCCTCCACAGCAAAGACACTTGCAAGGCAGGATACCTATCAGCTTACCGCAACTCTCCTTCCGTTCGGCGCAACTTATCCGGTAGTTACATACAAGTCAAACGATTCTTCAATTGCAACGGTTGACGATTCCGGACTTGTGACCGGCGTTGCTGAGGGCACAACTACTATAGTTGTTACCACCTGCAAGGGCATTTCCGAATCCTGCATAATAACGGTTTCCGGCGACCCCACCGTAATACCCGAGCTTGACAGTCTTGAGATAAAAGTTCAGCCTGACAAAAACGTATATTACGTAGGCGATGCACTTGACCTCTCGGGTATAGTGGTATACGCGCTGTATTCAAACGGAGATACCGAGAAAATCATCAACGAAGCAGGCACAACAGTCTCCGGAGTCCGTCTCAGAGGCTTTGACAGTGCTACGGCAGGTTCCAAGACGGTAGAGATAATCTACCTTGAGAAGGTTGTGTCCTTCGATGTGACCGTCAAGGAAAAGGAAATTCAGAAAATAGAAGTGACAAATCTTCCCGCAAAGATGGCATATCTTGAAGGTGAAGCGCTTGACACGACAGACCTTGAGGTTACCGCATATTACGATGACGGCTCAACAGAGATAATTTACGACTATGACGTAAGCACTTTCAATTCACTTCCCCCCGCGCAGAAAATCGAGGTAACATATCAGGGCTGCAAGGCCTCCTTCCTTGTGACCGTAACGCCCAAGAACCTTACGGGAATAAAGGTTTCATCGCTTCCCAAGAAGGTGGTTTATCTTGAGGGCGAGGAGCTCGACCTTGAGGGTCTTGTAATAAGCGGTATCTATAATAACGGAACCACCACCGCTCTCGGTGAGATTCCCACGGTTACAGGATATAACAAAGCTGTTATCGGTAAGCAGGTGCTCAACGTCGAATGTGCCGGCTTCACGACAACATTTGAAGTAACCGTAAGGCAGAAGGAGCTCAGCGGACTTGAAATAAAGATTCAGCCCGATAAAACAATCTATTACATAGGCGAGGCAATCGACCTTACCGGTATAGTTGTATATGCCAATTACACCAACGGAGATGCCGAAAGGATAATCAACGATGACGGCGGTATGGTTATGGGCGTACGTCTGAGAGGCTTTGACAGCAATATCCCCGGAAGCAAGACGGTGGAAATAATCTACCGCGAGAAGACAGTTACGTTCCAGCTTACGGTTAAGGAAAAAGAAGCAAAGAGAATATCCATAACCAAGGCACCCGATAAGCTTACCTATCTTGAGGGTGAGAGACTTGACACCACGGGAATGGAAGTTACGGTTTATTACGATGACGGTTCTCAGGAGCTCGTTTATGATTATGCCGTAAGTGAATTTAATTCTGTTCCGGCGGGTCAGAGACTGGAGGTTTCCTACGAGGGCTTCAAGGATTACTTTGTAGTTACCGTAATAGCCAAGACTCTCTCCGGCATAAAGGTTACAAAGGCTCCCGAAAAGGTTGAGTACACCGAGGGTGAGGAGCTTGATATTGCAGGACTTGAGATTAGCGGTGTCTATAACAACGGTACGGTTGCGGTCATCAACGATGTTCCTTCGGTAACCGGCTTCAATCCGCTCAAGGTCGGCAAGCAGACAGTTACCGTTTCGTACGGCGGCTTTGACAGCAGCTTCGATGTAACGGTTAAGGCGAGAACACTTGACAGAATAGAGGTTATAAGCCCGCCCACCAAGACAGAATACATCCTCGGTGAGACGCTTGACCTCGACGGCATGATAGTAATTGCGTACTTTGACAACGGCACAACGGCGGTGCTTGCACCGGAGAGCCAGTATGAGATTGACACCTACAAGCTCAACCTCGGCAGAAACGACATAAGCATCAGCTTCAGCTACGGAGATTCCAGCAAGAGCACAACCTTTACTGTATGGGTAATGCTCGGCAAGAGCGGAGATTACACATATAAGGTTGTCAACGGTAACGAGGTTTGCCTTATGAAGATAAACAAGGCAAATGCTGTGGGCAATGTTACGGTCCCCTCTCAGGTTGATGGTATGACCGTAAGCGAGCTTGCCGCGGGACTGTATGACGGCTGCGATTATATGACCGGTGTGGTAATACCCGACACGGTAACAAAGATTAACGAGAAGGCATTTGCAAACTGTGATGTTCTCAAGAGCGCACAGCTTCCCACGGGTCTTGAGGTTGTTCCCTCGCAGTGCTTCTATAACTGCCCGAAGCTCGGCGAAATAGAGATACCCGATACGGTAAGCGCTATTGAAGACCATGCATTTGCAGGCTGCACCGAGCTTACAAAGGTAACCATACCCGCGTCTGTTGTATATATTGCGCCTCACGCCTTCAGAGATTGCCCGAATCTTACGATTTGGGGTGTTCCCGGAAGCGCTGCGGCAGAGTATGCGGCGGAAAACGGTATTCCGTTCAGATATCTTCCTCCCTACATAAAGGGCGATCTTGACGGAAACGGACTTGTAACTGCGGCAGATGCGCGTCTTGCGCTCAGGGTTGCAACCAAGCTCGAAACCATTGACGCGGACGGCTTTGCAGCAGGTGACCTCAACAGTGACGGAATAATCACCGCTCAGGAAGCGAGAACAATTCTCAGAGTTGCAACCAAGCTTGAAAGCTTTGCGAAATAACTCTAAAAAATAACAACCGACCGCCGTGTTACCTGTTCGGTAATGCGGCGGTCGTGTCTTCAGGCTTTGCTTATTTCAACTCCGGTGTAATAGTGTTTAATGATGTCCTCCCATGTGCTTCCTTGCCGCGCCATAAAGTCCGCGCCGTATTGGCTCATGCCGACACCGTGACCGTAGCCGATGACATCAAAGGTGAGTAAGCGTTCCTTTTCGGTCAATGTGAAGGCGGCGCTTCGCAGTGCAAAGGCACTTCTCAGCTCACGTCCCGTCAATACTTTTCCGTTTATGGTTATACTTTTTACGGTTCCGGCGGGACTTTTTACACACTCGCCTATCCACTCCGAGGAATTTTCGGGGAATTGCATATCTCCGAAAGCGTCACACATCATTGCCGTAAATTGTTCTGCGGTTACGGTTACCGTGGTTTTGTAATTCGGGGACAGCTCATCGCCGTTGCTTTTCACACTTTGCAGGTAGTCAATGTTGCTTCCCCAGTATTCAGCGGCATTTTCGGTTGTTCCGCTGCTTATGGCGTGAAAGGCCGCCGTTATTGCTTCACCGTTGAAGGTGATTATTTTATCGGATACGGCGCTTACGCATTTGCGAAGCTTTTGCTCATATTGTTCAAAGCTTTCCCCCCAGCGTTCCCGCCGTTTCTCCTCGGACATGTAGCCCTGATGCGTGGAGCTGTCATCGCTTATATCAGCACCTGAGATTTCGGGATTTCCGGTATTATGCAGCTTCATTCGTACGGCGTTTGTACAGCATGCCGCTGCTTGCGCCTTGAGTGCCTCCTCATGATATGCAGCCGGCATTTCGGCGGCGACGCAGCCGACAATGTATTCCGTGAATTCAATTTCGCTTACGGTTTTACTTGCGGAGAGGAAAACCCGTATGCTTTCCGCAGCTTCGGAGCCCGCGGACGGTGCGGAGGTTCCGGTATCGGGGGCGGTCTGATATACAGCGGAGGTTGCGGTAGTTCCGGAAGGCTTGTCCCGTGCTGTTGAAATTATGGGTACGAGCAGCATTGCCACTGCCAGAAAAGCGCATAAGAATCCGAACACCTTCACTTTTGCGTCATTCCTTTCCTTTTCATCTTAAAATATTAAATAAACACCCTAAAACTGCTGTTTTGATTGACTTTATAAAAGAATTGTTATAATATAATATGTAACTTTGTTTCAAAATATACCAAATATTACCAAAAACATTTTATCCCGGAAGGAGGGAGCGTTATGGCAAACTACATATCTCCTATTTCAAATGATGCTTTGACCACATTGTGTGAGGAGCTCAAGCTTGCAAATACTATATCTCAGGAGGATTTTGAACGCTACGACGTCAAGCGCGGACTGCGCAACAGAGACGGCAGCGGTGTAATGGCAGGTCTTACGAGAGTATGCTCCGTAGAGGGCTACTATATAGATGACGGTGAGAGGGTGCCCAAGGAGGGCAGACTCATTTACCGCGGCGTTGATATGCGTGAAATTGTCAACGGCTGCAATGAGGAAAACCGCTTCGGCTACGAGGAGGTTGCGCGTCTTCTTATGTTCGGAAAGCTTCCGACACAGGGTCAGCTTGACAGCTTTTCGCGTATTCTTTCCGAATGCAGGGAGCTGCCTGAGGATTTCATAGAGGACATGATAATGAAGGCACCGTCACCGGATATAATGAACAAGATGGCGCGTTCGGTTATGGCACTTTATTCATACGATATGACTCCGGATGACATATCTCAGGAGAACGTGCTGCGTCAGTGCATACAGCTTATAGCCCAGCTTCCCACGATAATGGCGTATGCCTATCAGGTCAAGCGCAGACATTATTATCGCAAGAGCATGTATATTCATCCGATAAAGCCCGAACACTGCACGGCACAGGTGATTCTCAACTCCATACGTTCAGACCGTCAGTTTACCGACGAGGAGGCCAAGCTGCTTGACTTGTGTCTTATGCTTCACGCTGAGCACGGCGGCGGCAACAATTCAACCTTTTCCACAAGAGTGCTCACCTCAAGCGGTACGGACACCTATTCGGCAATAGCCGCGGGCATAGGCTCTCTCAAGGGACCCCGCCACGGCGGAGCCAATATAAAAGTATCTGAGATGATTCGCCTGATGAGCGAGAGCGTCGATGATATTACCGATGAAGGCAAGGTTGCCGATTATCTCATCAAGCTTATAAACAAAGAGGCGGGCGACCGCTCCGGGCTTATATACGGCATGGGTCACGCTGTTTACACGCTTTCGGACCCGAGGCAAAAAATACTCAAGCAGGCAGCTGAAAAGTATGCCGCGAAGACCGAGTTTGCTGAGGAATTTGAGGCTCTCTGTCTCATAGAAAGGCTTACTCCGGAGATTTTTGCCAAGCAAAAGGGTAACAAGAAAAAAATGTGCGCAAATGTGGATATGTATTCCGGCATCATTTATAAAATGCTGCGCATACCTGAGGACCTTTATACTCCGCTGTTTGCCATTGCGCGTATGCCCGGCTGGGCGGCGCACAGAATGGAGGAGCTTACCACGGGCGCAAGAGTAATACGCCCCGCCTATAAGAGCGTTTCGCTGCCGGTAAAATATATTCCGATTTCGCAGCGCGAGGGTGAGTACGGCAGCTCAACGGATATAACGTATATTCCTGTTGACGAGAGAATGTAATTTCAAAAAGGACGGTCTTGATAATGAAGGGCAAAATTGAAGCGATAAAGCTCAGATATCTTCTTTTCGTGTTCGCGGGCGGACTTCTGGTTGTTCTGCCTTTGCGCGTATATCAGATGCTAACAATAGTCGAATCCGCGACAGGCTTCTATTCCGAAAAGAACGCAACGGTATATATAATGTATATACTTCTTGCGGCGCTGAGCGCGGTGTTTATTTTAGGCGCGTATTTGAGCCGCGAGGTGCCGGCTCCTGCCATTACAAACGGGAAAAATATTATCCTCGGCGTGGTGTCGTGCCTGTTTGCGGCGGCGCTTATGTATGACGCGGTAAACGTTGCCTCCGATACCGTCAAGGCGATACTCGACATGAGCACCTTTTCAATCAGGACGCTTTTTTCCTCAAGACACGGGGAGTTTACGTTAATTCTTCAGGTAATCTTTGCGTTTTTCTCAGCAATATATTTTGTCTTCTGCGGAACGGCGGAGATTACGGGCAAAATGAAAACAATTCAGAATTACAAGGTTCTGGCTCTGGCGCCTCTCGGCTGGTCGATGTGCCGTATAGTGCACCGCTTTATGAGGGCGATAAGCTATCTTAACGTTTCGGAGCTCCTGTTTGAAATTCTTATGCTGGTATTCTTTATGCTCTTCTTTATAAATCTTGCGAGGGTTTCCTCCAAGGTGAGTGAAGCGGGAAACATGTGGGGTATATTCGGCTACGGTCTTTCTGCCGCAAGCTTTGCGGCGCTTGTGAGCGTACCCCGCCTCATACTCATCGTTCTCGGAAAGTCCGAGGAGCTTGTTTCTCAGTCTCCGTTTGAGCCCGCAGACCTTGCCGCGGCAATATTTGCAGTGGTGTTTGTTCTTGCGGCAATGGGGATAGGTTATCAGAGTGTTGCTTCCGAGGCTGCCGTTGATAATGAGGCTGATGCGTTGCCGGAACCGGACGTGGAGTAAAAGATGTTTCTTTCCAATATGGCGCTGGCGGCGCAACAGGTTTTAATTTTATATGTCATCGTAGCGGTGGGCTTTGTTGCCGACCGCCTTGGTGTTTTTGTGCAGACCACAGCCAAGCTGTCAAACAATCTGCTTTTCTATGTGGTGACGCCGTCGGTTATAATTCAGTCCTTTCTCACAATGGACTTTTCTCCGGACTCGGCAAGAGCGCTTCTTACGGCGTTTATCTGCGCTGTCGGAACAAGCACACTCGGAGTATTGCTCTCGCTGCCGTTTTTTAACAAATGTGCGGATAAAGCACCTATATTCAAATATGCCGTGGCATACGGAAATATGGGCTATATGGCGTTGCCGCTTGCGAACGCCGTGCTCGGCGCAGAGGGAGTCTTCTATTGCTCGGCGGGAGTTATCGCGTTTAACATATTCTCGTTTACACACGGTGTATGGCTGATGAATCAGGGCGGTGCGGAAAAGGTAAAATTCAAGCTGCGCACGCTTATACTCAATCCCGGGGTCATCTCAGTGATTATCGGTTTGCCGATGTTTATATTTTCTGTAAAGCTGCCGGCGGTCGTGCGTACGCCGCTGGATTATATTGCAAGCCTGAATACTCCGCTCGCGATGCTGTTTTTCGGAACCTATATAGCTAATACGGATTTCAAATCCATGTTTAAGGACAGGGAAAACTATCTTTCGGCTCTTCTGAAGCTTATTGTAATGCCGCTTGTGATGCTCGGAGTATTTAAGCTGTGCGGAATCGGCGGCACGTTGCTGACCGCTTGCATAATATCCGCAAGCGCGCCGAGTGCCAACAACACGGTTATGTTTTCCGCGAAATACGGCAAGGATACAGGTACGGCATCAAAGGCGGTTGCGTTTGTGAGCGCTGTTTCGATTGTAACAATGCCGTTTATGATAGCGCTGTCGAAGTCGGTGTAAATGTATGAAAAAGCTTGTTATCAACACAAATCTGCCATACGGAGTGTGCGATTTTTTACAGCTGTCCGGTCGGCTGCTGCAATGCCGCGCGGCGCAGAGACTTCCAAAGGATGCAAAAAGTGTAATATGCGTACTTTTTCCGTATAATCTGGGAGAGGACGCATACCGGGGCGGAAATATCTCCTCGTATGCCGCGGTGAAGGATTATCATATAATTGCCGGTGAATATCTGGAGCGCCTTGCGCTTGAGCTGTCCGAAAGGTATCCGGGTAACAGCTTTGTGCCGTTTTGCGACAATTCACCTTTGCCGGAGGTTGCGGCGGCAAAGCTGTCCGGGCTCGGCGTAACGGGAAAAAACGGACTTCTGATATCCCCTGTATACGGAAGCCGCGTGTTTATAGGCGAAATAGTAACAGATGCCGTCTTTGAATTTTCGGCTCCGGCGGGGGAGTGCTCAGGCTGCGGAAAATGCATAGAAAGCTGCCCTTCGGGTGCTTTGAGCGAGAACGGTGTTGACAGAAGCTTATGCCTGTCTGCTGTGACGCAGAAAAAGGGAGAGCTGTCACAGCATGAGCAGGAGCTGATAAGAGCGTCGGGCTGTATATGGGGCTGCGATGTGTGTCAGAACGTGTGTATGATGAATAAAAATGCCGCCGTGACACCTATAGAGGAATTTTTCAGAGACGCAAGGGCATCGTATGAGGGCGATGCCGATATATCGGAGCGTGCGTTTGCCTGGCGAGGCAGAGCAGTAATACAGAGAAATTTTGAGCTGTGCGATAAAAAATGAAATATAAGTTGTAAAAATCACGAATTTACCTTATAATATAAATGTAATAAAAATTGAAAGGTCGGTAGAATATGAAACTTGTAATAGCTATTGTTAACAATGATGACGCTTCCACCGTTTTGGCGGAGGTTACGCGCGCCGGCTTTTCGGCGACAAAGCTGTCTACCTCGGGAGGCTTTCTCAAGGCGGGCAATGTTACCTTCCTTATCGGCGTTGAGGAAAAGAGTGTCAGCGAGGTGCTTGATATAATCAAGGACTTTTCCAGCAAGCGTACCCAGATGGCACCCTCGACGGCTGCATATCTCGGCGAGAGCATAATAACGAGCGCACCCATAGAAATAACCGTGGGCGGAGCAACCGTGTTTGTGCTGGATGTGGATCAATTTTATAAGCTGTAAGAGGTAAAAATGGATTCGTTTTCTCCGTCAACTCAATTAAGGGCAAAGCTTTCCGCCCTGTTTCACGGCGGAAAGCTTCCTCATGCTTTGCTTATAGAGGGCGGCACGCAGCAGCAGAGAGCCGCTGCGGCAAGGTATGTTGCGCAGATGATGCATTGCCTTGAGCCAACACCGTTTCCGTGCGGAGTGTGCAGAGCCTGCAAGAAAAGCGAAGCCGATTCCAACCCGGATACTCTCATTATCGAGAAGCCGGAGGATAAGGCGGCGTTCAAAAAGGAAACAGTGAAGGAAATCACCTCGGATGCCTATGTGCTTCCCAACGAATCCGAGGTCAAGGTGTATGTTTTTCTTGAATTTCAATATATGAGGCCGGAATCGCAGAATGTACTTCTGAAAACACTTGAGGAGCCGCCGGAGCGCGCGAGGTTTATTCTTACCGCGGACTCGCTTAACAGCCTTATACCCACGGTGCAGTCACGTGTTACACCCGTAAATATCGGGTATTCACAGCAGTCGCCGGTTCTTGAGCAGGTCAGGGAAATTGCCGATGGCATTGCAGAATGTGTTGCGTCCTCGGACGAGTACAGCCTTCTTAAATCCACGGCGGTGCTTGAAAAGGAAAAGCAGCTTGTGCAGCCGGTGCTCGAATATCTTTTGCTGATTTTCCGGGATGCCGCTGTCTGCCGCGCGGGCGGCACTTCAATGACAACAGACGGAGAAATTGCAAAAAAGCTTGCCTCATCGGTGCAGCAGAAAAATCTTGCAGGACTTGTTTCCGGCATTCAGGAGCTTGAGGCGGCAATACAGCGCAATGCAAATTCAACATTGCTGCTTACAAGATTGTGCAGTACGCTTTACGGAAAAGCACATGAATAATATATCACAGACAGGACAGGTGAAGATATGGCAGAGGTCGTAGGAGTAAGATTCAAGGAAGTCGGCAAGGTATATTACTTTGACCCCGACATGAAAAAATACAAAAAGGGTCAGAAGGTCATTGTTGAAACCGCCAGAGGTATAGAATGCGGCGAAATAGCGATGGAAAACACCGACGTGCCGGAGGAGGAGATAATCCGCCCCCTTAAAATGATAATCAGAGCCGCCACAGAGGACGATATTTCAACAATAGAGAAAAATCGCGAAAAAGAAAAGGAAGCTTTTTCAATTTGCGAGAAGAAAATACTTGAGCACAAGCTGGATATGAAGCTTGTAGAGGTTGAATATACCTTTGACGGAAGTAAAATATTGTTTTATTACACGTCGGACAACCGTGTTGATTTCCGCGAGCTTGTAAAGGATTTGGCAGGGGTGTTCCGCACGCGCATAGAGATGCGTCAGATAGGCGTGCGTGATGAGTCAAAGATGCTCGGCGGTCTGGGAATTTGCGGAAGGCCGTTTTGCTGCTCGTCATTCCTCGGCGATTTCCAGCCGGTGTCGATAAAGATGGCCAAGGAACAGGGGCTGTCGCTCAATCCCGTAAAGATAAGCGGAACCTGCGGAAGGCTGATGTGCTGCCTGAAATATGAACAGAACGCCTACGAGTATCTTCTGAAGATAACGCCCAAGCTCGGCGCAATAGTGGAAACTCCCGAGGGTAAGGGAAGCGTGGTTTACAGCAATCTGCTTACAGGAGAGCTGAAGGTGAGGCTTGACAGACGTCCTGAGGCAGTGCCGACGGAGTTTAAGCGCTCGGATGTGAAAATTCTTAGGGATGCGCAGATAAGAGTTGCAAAGGACGAGATTGAAGCGCTCAAGGGAATGGAATAATAGACCGGCGCATTTCGCATTACTGCTTTGAAAAAATGTTGAATTTTTGCAAAAACCCGTGCGAATTGTCCGGGGTGCTTGTGAGGTTGCTTGCTGTCGGGCAGGAATGTTGAAGTTCCGCACAAAAGGACGTGCGAATTGTCCGCGGCGACACGCCGCTCGTCGAGGTGCTTTTGGATTTGCCTGCTGTCGGGCATGAATGTTGAAGTTTCGCACAAAAGGACGTGCGAATTGTCCGCGGCGACACGCCGCGCCGCAAAAAAGTATTGAAATTTTTTATAATAAGTGATAGAATAGAAAAGAAAAAATAAAGGAGGTCTTTTAAATGGCGTATTTCATCAGCGATGACTGCATCGCTTGCGGTGCATGCGAGGCCGATTGTCCTGTTGCTGCAATCAGTGAGGGCGACGGAAAGTATGTTATTGATGCTTCCCTTTGCACAGAGTGCGGCTGCTGCGCAGATACCTGCCCCGTAGGCGCTCCCAAAGAGGCGTAATTTCGCCCCGTAAAAGCATAAGAAACCGACCGGACAAATTATCCGGTCGGTTTTTATGCTTGTGTATTAAATTTGATTTTCGTAAGTTATGACAAGGTTACGTAGTCCAGAGATACCCAGCCGTAAGTTCCGTTGTAGTTTACCTTTATCCATTTTTTATCGGACGAGTATTCGTAAAAATCCAGCTTGGTGCCGTGGCTGATGGTGCTTATAACGCTGTTTGAGGTATTGGGTCCGCTTCGCAGATTTAAAACGTGGTCCGCGCCGGGATTTGCAGTAACCGAGCCGAGCTTTGTCGGGCCGCTGACCCTTGTGGTTGTTACGGGCTTGGTCGTGGTAACCGGAGGCTTTGTTGCGGTAGTGCTTGCCGTTGTTGTGGTAGTAGTGGTTGCCGCCTCGGTTGTGGTTTCGGCAGTGGTTGTTTCTGTTGTGATTTCGGTTGTTGTCTCGGTGGACGTGGCTTGAGTTGTGTCGGAAGCGGTGGTGTCGGCAGAGGTTTCGGTGGTGTTGTTTTTGCCGATGGGGAGAAGGCCGTATTTATATGCGGCAAAGCCGAGCACGCTTAAAGTAAGCAAAGCCAGAGCGACAACAAGCACGATGAGCGGAGCACTTGATGAGCGTTGAGCTGTCTCGTACGGCTCGCTCGGAATGTAATCGACCTTTTCGACACTTACGGTATCGCGGGGAGCGGTACGGGTTATAGGTATAGCCTTGGTGTCGGCGCTGTCGGTATCGGCGGAGGGCTTGGGATTCTCGCGGCGGACTGCCGGTGCCGAGTCGCGATATTTTATTTCGGCTATGCTTATGCTTTTTATGTCATTATTATCGTTATCAAGCCCTTTTGAAATATCCGCAAAAAGAGCGTTGTAGCGGGCAATATCTATTTTGCAATCCTTTGCGCAAAGGCGAAGCATTAAGGTTAATGCTTCGTCCCCGCCGGGATTTTGCAGGTCTCCGAAGCCGTCTTCGGACAGATGCTTGATTTCGGATGAGATTTTTTTATTTGCGTTTGAAAGCGTCAGCTCGGCTTCGTTCGGAGTGCAGCCGAGCGTTTCACTCAGGGTGTTGACGGATACGCCGCCGTAATAGGTCAGCAGTACGCAGATGCGCTGATCATCGGGCAGCTCTCTTATTTTGCGTAGCACAAGTGTGCGCAGCTGCTTGTCCTGAATGAATATTTTTGGTATGCTCGGTGCAATGCTTTCATGCTCAATTTCGTCAATTCCTTCAATATGTCCGGTGTTTTGGGAGGCGATAAGCAGCTTGCACTCGTGAATAGCGGCGCTTTTCAGCAGTGTCTCGAAGCGCAGGGAGCCGGAAGCCTGTGAAATATGGCGGAAGGCGTTTGTATACGCTCTTTTAGTCAGCATAAAGGCGGTGTCGGTATTGTTAAATGCCTCGCTGAGCATAAAAAAAGTCGGAATAAAGGTTTCCGAATAAATAACGGCAAGCGCTGAGCGGTCTCCCTGCTGAGCGTTAATTACCGCCTGTTGAAGCTTTTCCGACATGAACGACCCTCCTTGATTTTATGAACCGATAATATTAAATGTCTGCACGGGAAAGCATTGAATGCTCCCTATATATTATTGTACTGTTTTTTACGTCATTGTCAATGCGAAAAAAGAGTTAATTTGCAGTTTTTTGTAGTAAAAACTCATAGGATATGATAAACTTAATTACAATATGAATGTGGAGGGATATCGTGGGGTCTCCGTTGCGCCCGATGTTTTCACCGGCTTCGCTTAAAAAGCTCATATATCCTCTGGTTATAGAGCAGTTTCTTGCCGTCCTTGTGGGAATAGCAGATACGATTATGGTGTCTGCTCTCGGGGAAGCGGCAATTTCCGGCGTGTCGCTGGTGGATATGATAAACGTGCTTATTATAAATATTTTTGCGGCACTGGCAACCGGCGGAGCGGTTGTGGCTTCACAGTATATAGGTGCGGGAAATGAGCGTCAGGCAAGGCTGTCCGCCTCACAGCTCATCTTTATCTCGTTGACGATTTCTCTTGCGATTATGGGGCTGTGTCTTGCGTTTAACCGCAACATTCTTATGCTGCTTTTCGGCAGTGCCGAGGATGGGGTAATAGGCTCGGCACAGGTGTATTTCAGAATATCGGCCTATTCATATCCGTTCATTGCGGTGTATAACGCCTGCGCTGCGCTGTTCAGAGCCATGGGCAATTCAAAGGTGTCCATGCTTACATCGGTTGCCGCCAATATTTTCAATGTTATAGGCAACGCGGTGTTGATATACGGTGCAAAAATGGGCGTTGCCGGGGCGGCTACTGCGTCGGCAATTGCGCGATTTTTATGTATGGCGGTTATGCTCGGACTGTTGTTCAGGAGGGATAATATCATATATCTTTCGGTAAAGGACGGCTTCCGTCTGAATCCGATGCTTATAAAGAGAATATTGCGTATAGCGGTTCCCGGAAGCCTTGAAAGCAGCGTGTTCCAGCTCGGTCGTGTGCTCGTTGTGAGCATAATAGCCGGCTTCGGTACGGTGCAGATAGCCGCCAATGCCGTGGCGAACAATCTTGACGGCTTCGGGATAGTTCCGGGTCAGGCAATAGGTCTTGCGGTTGTAACCGTAGTAGGGCAATGTGTAGGAGCCGAGGACAAGCTTCAGGTGCGGTATTACACGCGCAAGCTTATAAAAATCACATATATAATCCTTGCGGTGTGGAATGTTTTTCTGATAGTAACGCTTCCGCTGACGCTGAAATTCTATAACCTTTCGGGTGAAACGCTCTCACTCGCTTCAACGCTTATAATAATCCACAACGGGCTTGCAATATTCCTCTGGCCGCTGTCGTTCGTGCTGCCGAACAGTCTGCGTGCGGCAAGTGATGTTAAATATCCCATGGCGGTTTCAATATTTTCAATGATAACCTTCAGGATACTTTTCAGCTATATTCTCGGAGTAAACTTCGGAATGGGCGCAATAGGCGTGTGGATTGCAATGATAATCGACTGGATATTCCGGATAACCATGTTTATAATAAGATACCGCGGCGAAAAATGGCTGTCCCATAAAATAGATGCGGGAAAGAGGGAGACGGCGTAGAATGTTTGAGTTTTCATGTCCTGTATGCGGTATGCCCCTCAAACGGGATAGCGGTTCGCTTCGCTGCCCTGACGGGCACTGCTTTGATATTTCAAAATACGGCTATGTAAATCTGCTGCGCTCAAATCAAAGCTCTCAGAAGCGCCACGGAGATGACAGGCTGATGGTGCGTTCCCGCTCGGATTTTTTGGAAAAGGGCTATTATATGCCGTTGCTTGATTGCCTTTGCGAAAAGGTGTCCGCTTTTGTGTCGGACGGGGATGCTGTGCTTGACGCAGGCTGCGGTGAGTGCTGGTACACCGCAAACATTTTCCGCAGCTTGAAGCAGAAGGGCATAAATGCCGACTTTGCGGCAGCGGATATTTCAAAGGACGCGCTTCGTATCGGGGCAAGGCGAGAGAAGGGTATAGCGTGTGCCGTTGCGGGGGTTAATTGTCTGCCGGTGGCTGATTCGTATTGTGCGGCGGTGCTGAATATATTTGCGCCGTGTGCCGGGGAGGAGTTTTACAGAATCCTGCGCGAGGGCGGTTGCCTGATACGCGCAGTACCGCTCAAGCGGCATCTGATGGGGCTCAAGGAGTCGGTTTACGAGCACGCCTATGAGAATGAACCGGAAAATCCGGAGATAAGCGGTTTTGAAATATCAGACATCACAAACGTGACATATACTCTGAGCCTTGATAACGCGCAGGATATTGAAGCGCTTTTTAAAATGACGCCGTATTATTACAAGACTTCCCGGGAGGGTCAGCAGCGGCTTGCCGCTCTTTCGAGGCTGGAAACCGAAGCGGAGTTCGGCGTGATAACCTACAGAAAATGCGCAAAATATGTCGAATAAATATTGTTGCAACGGGTCGGTATATCTGTTAGAATAGATGTCAATACAATAAACGAAAGGCAAGCGCCGGAGGGCTTATTGGGTGAGTCTGTACGGTGTTTCGGGTGAAAAATGTATGTTTGACGTTCGGGACGGGCTTGTTTGGGGCGGGATTTGTGCAATTGCGGCATACCTTATCGGCAGTGTGAATTTCAGTATCATATTTTCCAAGTCGGTTTTCAGCAAGGACATACGAAAGCTCGGCAGCGGAAACGCCGGCTCTACAAATATGCTTCGCAACTTCGGCAAGCGAATGGGCGGCGTGGTGTTTGTGTGCGATGTTCTCAAGGGCTATTTACCGCTTATGCTGGTATCACAGCTGGTAAAGGCGGGGCATCTGCCGTACCTGTGCATATTTGTAAGCGCCGTCTTTGTGATTCTGGGTCATCTTTTTCCGGTGTTTTTCGGCTTTAAGGGCGGTAAGGGGGTTGCAACCTCATCGGGTATAATTCTCGCTACGCAGCCGGTGCTGTTTCCGTTCGTTTTCCTTGTAATGCTGGTTACGGTTGCAGTTACGGGTTATGTGTCTCTCGGCTCGGTGATATGCTCCGCGCTTTATCCGTTCGGAGCTGTCGCACTCAGCCTTATAATCGATGACGGTCATGCTGCCGGCTGGTTTTGTACCGCGCTGCTTATGGGTGCTATGGTCGTTTTCATGCACCGCAGCAATATCAAACGGCTCATCAGGCATGAGGAGAACAAAATAAATCTTTTTAAAAGAAAGAAATAATTTTTTATAAAAAGCGCCCGCCGGAATTTCACTTCCGACGGGCGTTGCTGAATGTTTTTATTTAAGCATGTCGAGTATTTTCTTGTCTCCGTAAATGCTTTTCCAGTCGTTTGAGAAGCCCTGGACAGCGGTTTCGGTGAGCGGATGATAAATGAGCGCATCAAGCAAAGCGGGGTTGAGGGTGACCGCGTGAGTGCCGGCGAGAGCAATTTTATGCACCTGTTCGACGGTACGGAAGCTTGCGGCAAGAACCTTTGTGTCGAGGTTGTGTGCCTTGAGCAGCTCAACCGTTTCAAGCACAACATTCACGCCGTCGCTGACTATATTGTCAAGCCTGTTGACGTAGGGTGCTACGAAATCCGCGCCTGCCTTTGCTGCAATAAGAGCCTGCTGCTGGGTGAAAATGGCGGTTTCCGTGACCTTCATACCCATTTTTTTAAGAGCGGAGGTTGCCTTGAGGCCCTCGGCGGAAATGGGTATTTTTATGTAGAGATTGCCTCCGACATATTCCTGTACCGCCTGTGCTTCCTTGATGATGTCTGCACAGGTCGAGGCGGTTATCTGAATGTGAAGCATTCTCTCATCGCCTATTATATTCCGGATTGCCTTTATAAGCTTGCCGAAATCCTCGTGCTCCTTGGAGATTATAGTGGGATTGGTTGTTACACCGTCAATGGGATAAAATTCACAGCAACGGGCTATTTTTTTGGTGTCCGCAGTGTCGAGAATGTAAATCATATATATCCTTCTTTCAAAGCTTTCTGACTTGTACGTTAATTTTATAACAATGTTCCGGGTATTGCAATATCCGTAACATAGAAAACTATTGTCGAAAAGCAGCTTTTTTTATTGATATCAGCCATTTGTCTGCGTTTCAGCGCGGCGCAGCTCAATTTCACGCAGATTAAGGCGGAATTCACGGGTTATCCAGGGCAGGGGAAGCGCCCATGCGATAAGCAGGGCAACAGCAAAATCAATTCTGCCCATAGGAAAGATAGAAACAATTGAGAAAAACAGCGGTGCGTCAATACGCAGGATTATAAGTATCCACTCTACGACGATTATAAGACGTGCAATCGGTAACGCGATGGTTACGCAGTAAAACAGGCAGGCTATCTGAGGCGCCCAGTATTTTGGAAGCTTTGTCATGCCGGGGTTTACCTTGGAGGCATCGCCGTAGGAGATGTACGCGAGATATTTACGCACATCGGTTTCATTCGTGAGAGGCGCCTTGTAGCGTATGAAGGTATAATACGCCATTGCCGCGAACAGAATATAGGTCACGATATTTACGGCGATAAGACCGCCCCAGCCGAATTCGAGCATAACAACAAGAGGGTTGCCCTCCTGTTCGAGAGTGGGAGTTTCAACGGCAGTGAGCAGCAAATCAAATATACTAATTAAGAAATATGAAATGCACAAAAACCAAAAAAGTTTTTTTCTGGGCATAACGCACCTCCGGATTTACAAGTAAAGTATAGCATAATATTTTAAGATTGGCAATATAGAATCAAAACAACAGCCGTAAGGCTTTCATTGCCTCATAAAATCGCCCTTGCATATTATGATTTACATAAAATGCGGCTTTATTACTTGACCCGGCAATTAATTATTCAAAAGGATGAGCTTTACCGCAGTACGGAATCCCTCCACCGCCGCATTCGCATTCTTACCTTTTATAAGGGAGGTTTGCGATAGCCGAAAGTGCTACGAGTTATAAACAATCCTCCGGCGGGACTTGCGTCCCGCCACCTCCTTTGCCAAAGGAGGCTTGCGTTCGCCGCAAGCGCTGCCTTTGAAGGCTCCTTTGAAAAGGAGCTGTCCGCGAAGCGGACTGAGGATTGATGAGCAGATAAATTTTACCGCAAAGCCTAAAATCAACCAAACTTAAAAACCAATCAAGCAACAATCCTCCGTCAGTGCTTGCGCACTGCCACCTCCTTTGCCAAGGGAGGCTTGCGTTCGCCGCAAGCGCTGCGGGCTATAAGCTAACAGCCACGAGCTAACAACTCCACATTGACGTGCGTAGCACCCGAAATTATTCATTATTCATTAAAAAAAGACCTTGTTCCGAAGAACAAGGTCTTTTCCTGGTGACCCGGACGAGAATCGAACTCGTGTTACCGCCGTGAAAGGGCGGTGTCTTAACCGCTTGACCACCGGGCCTTATGAGGGGCTGAAAAGCCCCTAAAAAACACCTCGGCAAAATGCCTGTTGGTGTGGTAGCGGCAGTTGGACTTGAACCAACGACACTCCGGGTATGAACCGAATGCTCTAGCCAACTGAGCTATGCCGCCATATATTTTTACAACAGGTTATTTGCCGCGGGTGATTGTGCCCTCTTTTGACGGGCGAGAGTTATTATAATATACAGGGTATCGGTTTGTCAACAGTTTTTTTAAGGTAAGTCCGATATTTCGTGATATTTTTTAATATTCCCTGAAATACCGGCAAATATGGCTTCTGAAACGTGCAGAGTCGAATATTTTGAGAAAAAAGAGTTGAAATTTTCGGCGATACGTTGTATAATACCGTCGTTGCCCGGACGCATAGCTCAGTTGGTTAGAGCGTTCGCTTCACACGCGAGAGGTCTTCGGTTCGAGCCCGAATGTGTCCACCAGAAGAAAATCCCCCTCAAGCCTTGGGTTTAAGGTGTGAGGGGGATTTCGATTTTAAAAAACCGCATCTGAAGTTCCCTGAAAAAACCCAAATAAAAATTAAAAGTGCAGGTTAAAAAAATTCAGCATACGCTTTTCTTCTTCGTTAATATAGACAAGCGGTAAAAATTGTTATACAATAAATAATCAATAGTTTTGTTTCGGGGTGATATTACGGATATATTAAAGCACAATCTTATAAATTTAATCGAGGCAAAAAAGATAATAGTGATTCTTCGCGGCATACCGTCGGACAAGCTCACGCGATGTGCCGAGGCGCTTTGTGCCGGAGGGATAAAGCTTGTTGAGCTTGCCTTTGACGCTTCTGGCAAGGTGCCTGAGACTGAAATTGCCGCTTCGATAAGTGAGCTTTCCGCGCAGTTTGCCGGCAGACTGGTTGTAGGTGCGGGCAGTGTCATCACACCGGCTCAGGTGCGCCTTGCAAGAAGTGCCGGAGCCGAGTTTATAGTTTCGCCTAATACCGATGAGTCTGTTATAAGCCAGACGCTTGAATGCGGTATGGTGTCGATACCCGGAGCGCTCACTCCCACGGAGATACGCCTTGCGCATTCATACGGAGCGGATTTTGTCAAGGTGTTTCCCGCCGGCTGCTTCGGCCCTGAGTATATAAAGGCGGTTTCCACACCGCTCAGTGATATAAAATTACTTGCGGTGGCGGGAATACTTCCCGATGAAGCGGAGGAATATCTTTCCGCTGGGGCGTCGGGACTCGGAATAAGCTCGGGCATAGTAAAAAAGGAGTTTATTGATGACGGTGATTTTGAGGCGATAACCGAGCTTGCACAGCTGTATTCGGATATTGTGAAATAAAATAATTGACATATACCGATACACGGTGTTAAAATAAAAAGAAGATTTGAAAGGACGGTTTTAGTATGGGATACACAAAAGAAGATATTTTAAGAATCGCAGCCGAAGAAAATGTTAAGTTTGTCCGTTTGCAGTTTACGGATATTCTCGGTGCGCTCAAGAATGTTGCGATAACCGTCCGACAGCTTGAAAAGGCGCTCTCAGACAAGTGCATGTTCGACGGCTCGTCAATTGAAGGCTTTGTGCGTATTGAAGAATCCGACATGTATCTGCGTCCGGATTACGACAGCTTTATTATCTTTCCGTGGAACGCGGAAAAGGGCAAGATTGCGCGCCTGATATGTGATGTTTACAGAGATGACGGAACTCCCTTTGACGGCGACCCGAGGCATGTTCTCAGGCGTGCCATAAAAGCGGCAGCGGATATGGGATACACATTCAATGTCGGTCCGGAATGTGAATTTTTCCTTTTCCATCTTGATGAAAACGGCAAGCCCGCCACTATAACAAATGACGAGGCAGGATACTTTGACCTCGGTCCCATGGATTCGGGTGAGCATTGCAGACGCGATATCTGCCTTGCGCTTGAGGATATGGGCTTTGAGATTGAAGCGTCACATCACGAGGTTGCACGCGGACAGCATGAGATCGACTTTAAATACGGCGAGGCGCTTCACACCGCCGACAACGTGATGACCTTTAAATTCGTCGTAAAGACTATCGCACAGCAGCACGGTCTTCACGCAACGTTTATGCCCAAGCCGATATACGGCATAGCCGGTTCGGGTATGCATACGAACATGTCACTGTTTAAGGATTGCAAAAACGCTTTCTGCAGCGACACAGACCCCATCGGCCTCAGTGAAACGGCGTATCATTTTATCGCCGGAATAATCGACCACATAAAGCCGATGACTTTAGTTGCAAATCCGCTTGTAAACTCATATAAGCGCCTTGTGCCCGGTTATGAGGCACCGGTATACATAGCATGGTCGGCGAAAAACAGAAGTCCGCTTATCCGTGTTCCCGCAGCGCGCGGAGCAGGCACGAGAATTGAGCTTCGCAGTGCAGACCCGGCGTGCAACCCTTATCTTGAAATGGCGGCATGTCTTATGGCGGGGCTTGACNNCCCGCCTCAACCGACACAAATATTTACGACATGACCAAGGATGAGCGTATGGAGGTCGGAATTGACACGCTGCCCGAGAGTCTTGAGGAGGCAATAAAGCTCTATAAGGATGATGCCTTCATGAGAGAGGTGCTCGGAGAGCATGTTTTCTACAAATATCTCAAGGCGAAGAAGGAAGAGTGGAAGTCCTACAAGGCGAGGGTTTCGCAGTGGGAGCTTGACAACTATTTTGTGAAATATTAAAACTTCAAACAAACAGGCTGTCCTGATTTCAGGACAGCCTGTTTTTATATCCGAAGTGGTTTCTCAGTCTTCGATTTTCGCCTTGCGGGAGTTGATTGCCTTGAGCGCGTCACAGTCAAACTTTGCCTCGCGTGAGTAGGTGTATATTCCGTTCTGCTCCTGCTCTATATCATAAAGCTGAGTGTAGCAGAAGCCGAACATGCAGTTGTTGTCAAGCAGGGCGTCTGTGAGCCCCTTGTAGCGCGTCATGAACTCGTCTATGCTCTTAGGAGCATCGCCGTAGCCCCAAGCCTTCGAGTCACCGCTGCTTACGCTCCATTTGATTCCGCCGTACTCGCTGACAAAGGTCGGACCGCCTTCATATATCTGCCTGTTGGGACGGCGGTTTTCAAGCTGTGAGAAAAGCTCGCCGTCCTCCATGAGAGCATCGTAATGCTCCTTGAAGGTTTCGGGATTCTGGTCGTAATCATGAACGTCGAAAATGTCTGTTTCAACGTGGTAGTTTCCGCTTGTATCAATGCACGGACGGGTTCTGTCGAGAGCCTTTGTCGTGCGGTAGATGACGCGCAGGACCTCCTTGTCCTGCTGTCTGCCGCGATAGTCCCAGGTCTCATTGAACGGGCACCAGCCGACAATTGCCGGATGATTGAAGTCGCGTTCTACAATTTCGGTCCATTCGGGCAGTACGTTCTTTATGACGCTGAAGTCTGAATAATCAAGTCCCCAGTTTCCGTATTCGCCCCATACGATATAGCCGAGTCTGTCGCAGTGGTAGAGGAAACGAGCCTCGAAAACCTTCTGATGAAGCCTTGCACCGTTGAAGCCGACTGCCTGTGAGAGCTTGATATCGTTTATAAGCGCCTCATCCGTGGGCGCGGTATAGATGCCGTCGGGATAGAAGCCCTGGTCAAGCACGAGGCGCTGAAATACGGATTTGCCGTTTATGAGGAATTTGTAGCCGTCAAGGCAGAGGTCGCGAAGTCCGAAATAGCTTTCGACACGATCCTCACCGAAGGTGAAAACGAGGTCGTAAAGTCCGCCCTTATTGACCTCCCAGAGATGCTTTTCGGTAAGCGGCAGAGTGAAGGCTGCGGTTCCGGAGGTAACACTCACCTGCGCGCTGCCTACGCATTTTCCGCCGAAAAATGCCTCGGCCTTGAGCGTTCCGCGCCCTTTGACAAAGGCGGTTATACCCAGACATACGTTTTCCGGGTCCGGAATATATTTTACGCTCTTTATGTAGTCTTCGGGTACGAACTCCAGCCATACCGTCTGCCAGATGCCGGTGGTGCGGGTGTAGTCGCATGCATGGGAGTGAAACTCCTCACTTTGCTTGCCGCGCGCCTGCATGGGGCTGCGCACATCGTCGAGTGCATATACGGTTATAACATTTTTGCCCTCGCGAACAAATTTTGTGATGTCGAGGGTGAAGGAGGCGTAGCCTCCCTTGTGTACGCCGGCGTTTGAGCCGTTGATATAAACAGTAGCGCAAAAATCAACAGCGCCGAAGTGCAAAAGAACATTGCCGCGCACCTGTTCGGCGGAAAGGTTTATTTCCTTGCGGTACCATACGGCCGCCATGAAGTCCTTGAAGTTGACTCCGGAAAGCTCGCTTTCGGGGCAGAAGGGGACAATTATCTTGCTGTTGAGTGCGGTGTCGGGCTTGAAATATCCTCTCTCAAGTCCGCTCACGGAGTTGTCGATTTCAAAATCCCATTCTCCGTTGAGGTTGAGCCAGCTTTCGCGTTTAAACATCGGCTCGGGATGCTCTGGGCGGGGTATAGGTTTGTTCATGATTATTCCTCCGAAAATAATAATATATTTTATGGATTATTTTAACCCAAAGGTATCTTCTTTCAAATCGAGATAGTACAGATAATCCTCCTGTGTGACATTCGGTGGACAGCGGTGGTCGCAGAAGGGTATGTAGCCACCTCGCTTAACCAGAGGAATTATGCTTTGCATGTATTCCTCAATTGCCTGCTTTCCGGCACCGAGCTTCATTTTGTCAAAGCCGCCCATGATATGCAGTTTGTCGGGGTACTGTGCAAAAAGCTCCGCGGGATGCGCACAGGAGTTGACCTCGAACGGAAACAGACTGTTTATTCCGCCCTCAAAAAAGCACGGAAGTATCGGGCGGACATCGCCGTCGCAGTCGGTATACCAGATATCGATGCCGTGCTCGGAGAGCTTCTTGCTTATGCGCTTGTAACGCGGTGTTACAACGTCCCGGAAAAAGTCAAGAGTGACAATAGGGCCGTGATTAAAGCAGATGTCCTCCCAGCCTCCGGCAAAGTCGAAATCTATTACGCCGAGCACCCGGTCGAGAAAGTTTTCAACAAGCACACAGCAGGTTTCCACCATATCCTCAACCATTTCGGGGTAGTCGCAGCACGCGTAGGCAAGGCCCTCAAAGGTGAGCATATCGCGTATTCTGCCTATCATTGAGCCGCAGTTTACGCCGAGCGGATAGTCGCGGTCGGGCTTGTGCCTCTCAAGCAGCGCTTCAATATTGACACGTCTTTGCGGCGAGTCGGGATTGAAGCGCTCTTTTTTGATTTTCAGCCACTTGTCCGGCGTGTCTGCGGATGAGCCGATATAGCGAGGTATGCTGCTTGTGCCGTCCTTCTTTATTTCCTGAAGCACACCGTTGCAGTCAAGGATTACCTTATGCGTATCGGTTTCACTGATGGTTTCGCTTTCAAATCCGGGCGAAATCCATACGTTGCCTCCGACCTCCTCAAAACGGTCAAATGAGAAGAAACGGTCGGCATCGCCGTTGCTTTTTATTCCGTTTTCACGGAACATATCCCATACGGTAAAGTTTTCATCCCAGTAGCCGAACTCCATATTGAAGCACCGGTCAACAGGCTTGAAATGCATCTGATTGACAAACCGTTCACGGTCGGTCATCTCGCTTTTCCATTTCTTTCGTATCGGCGTCATAGCAGTTCTCCTTAATTATTTCTTCGCCAGTGGAAAAGATATTGCTGGGCTATTCCGCGTACGCCGTTGGTGCAGGCGGGCAGACCGTCCGGATACATCTCCTGCATTATGCGTTTTACCCACACATCAACCGGGAACGCATCCGTCTTGCCCATTCCGTAAAGTATTGCGCACTCCGCAACCTTAGGGCCGACACCCTTTATCTTCATCAGCTCGCCTCGGATGAAGTCAAGGTCGTCACAATCGGCAAGCGCCTGAAGATTTACGGTTTTATCGGATACCTTACGCGCAGCGTCGAGTATGTACGCATGGCGGAAGCCCGCGCGCAACGGGGCGAGTGCTTCAACCTCCAGCGAGGCGAGCACATCGGCATCCGGGAAGGTAAAGCTGCCGTTTCCGAGCGGCTTTCCGAAGCTTTCGCACAGCCGCCCGACAATTCCTTTAATGCGGGGTATGTTGTTGTTGGTCGATATTATAAATGAGCAAAGCGCCTCCCAGGGCTCCTGACGGAGTATGTGTATACCGGGGAAGTCTGCGCAGGCTCGTTTAAGATATTCATCCTCAGAGAAGCCGGCAACTATACTTTCATAATCACGTTCAAGGTCAAAATAGTCGAGCCAGAAGCTGCCGAACGCTTCGGGCGGGGTGTTGCGCAGAATGAGAGAGTCACCCTTTTGGAGCGCGTCAAGCACAAAACCTCCGGCAACGCCGTGCCATGCGCCGTCCGCGGACTGTGAAAAGCGAAACGCCTGGCCGCAGTCCAGAGACAGTCCGAGGTCGAAGTACGGAACATTTTCAATTATTGTGTCATTTCCGGATGAAAAGACCTTCATAAAAGCGACTTATGCGTGCCGGCGGATGCGTAAAAAACGCCTCCGCAAACAGCGCTTCTCTCCCTCGTCAAAAAATTGCAAATTGTATGGAAAAAATATTGACTTTTTTGTTGGTCAAGTTGCACAAAGCAAATCGAGAAAACGAAATTATGACATTCGACAAATTGTATAAACGGTAAAGCTGTTAAAACACACAGTATATGTTGCGTTGTAGCCGAAGGTTTATAAACATTGTCGAAAAACGGCTAAAAGTGCGAAATATCAGTAAAAATCGAGTTAGTTATCAACATTTTCAACAGAGTTTTGAACAATTGCGGAGGATTTTGGGTTATACAATGCGTATAATTTACAGTGTCATCATTTTGACAACGAACGAATTTTCGGCAAATTTCAGCCAAAAAATTTTTGCAATTTTTTTGTATATTACATGTGAAAACAAGCACCATAAAAACACATACAAATAAAAACCAACGGAGAAAAGATATGATAAAAGGTGTTAATAAACAAGTTGTGGATGTAAATGATACCGGCAGCGAATATTTCGAGAGGGCAATATTCTTCGTAAAGCCTGAGTATTCGGGTGTCAGCGAGGGAAAGCTGCGCGAAAAGGCACAGCTCATCATAGACGGCGCGGGTGCGCCGGTAAAAAGCAAAGCCCGAAAGCAACGCACAAAAGTATCACCGTATATAAAAACGGGTATACTTGTTGCCGCGGGGATAGCAGTTACGGTTCTGTTTATAGGGATGTTTATGCGCTGAATGCTCAGCGGCCGCTCCAGAATATGTAGTCTTTTATGAGTATTGCTCTCGTGAGTGAGGCTTCTGCGCCCTTTATTTTTAGCGGCTGGGCGACGAGGAAGTAATCTCCGGGCGTAACCTCGGACAGCTCAAGACCCTCAAGCAGGGCTACGTTTGAGCCGAGGAACGCCCTGTGAGTTCCTCCCTGCGCGCCTGAGGTTCCTACGCTTAAAGCGTCCGTTCCGAGCAGCTTTATGCCGCTTTCGACGGCACTGAATGCCGCGCTTTCCATAAACCATGCCCCGCCGTTGCTTTTCACAAGCAGGCGGGTTTTTCCGCGTGGAAACTTATTCTCAACATATTCTCCGGTTATCGGTCCCTCGGGAACCTCTATCACCGTGCAGTCGCCCACAAACAGCTCAAGAGGAAAGCGGTTTATCTCCGCGCCGTCTTCGAGGAAATGAAGCGGAGCGTCAATGTGTGTGCCGCAGTGAAGGCCGGTGTAAATGGCTGAAAGATTACATTCATCGCCCGTGTCCATGCGGTTTATCATCTGCGACTTAGGTACCGGGTCACCCGGATATATCTCGGTGGTCATGAGATCTCTGGAGATATCAATAATTTGCATACAGTTCGCTCCCTTCGGTTATTTAAAGTATTTTACTTCAGATTTATTTTTGTTTTCATAAGGTATGAGTTGATAAAAAAGCATACAGTGCCGAAGAAAAGGTTGAAAATCACGGGCATTACCTTCAGCGAAAGAGTTCCGTCTTCAATTCCGCTCATTACATGAATTTCGGCTGTGGTAAAATACATTTCCGAGCCTTTTACGACGAAGCTGAAATCAAACAGTCCGCCGAGCCGCGAGGATATCGAGGAGACAATAATCAGGATAATGAAAAACATAAGCACATTGCCGAAGGTGCCGAGCTTTTGAAACGGTTTTATGTTTGAGAGTGTAACGGAAAGGAAAAGCACTCCCACAAGGTAAATGATTTTAAATACTCCGGCAGCGGAGAGTGTGAAGAAGAAGGCACTCAGTGTTGCGGCGGACGGCATACCGTATTCCTCAAGCTCCTTGAGGAAGGAGAATATAAGCTGTGCGCCGGCGTATCCGGAAAAATAGAAATATACCGCAACGAAGGACGCAATAAAGAAAAGATAGCTTATAAGTACCCACACAACTGCCGAAAAGGTTTTTGAAAACAACAGCTGATGCTCTTTTACCGGCAGGGTGAAGCTCAGATATCCGACATTTCCGTACATGGTTTTGCGGAACTCCGTTATTACCGAAAAAGCCGTAACGGCAATACATATACAGGCAATAACTATGAGGGCAAATGAGGATATGAGCTTTATCTGCACCGCTCCCGTGAAAATGCCGACCGCCATAATTGCGGCGGTTATAAGTGCCGCGAAATAGATGTTTGCAACGCTGCATGCACTTGCGCGCATTTCGTTTTTTATAAGCTTACCAAGCATAGCCGAACACCTCCTTAAAGGTTTCCTCAATGCTTTTTCCGCTTTTCTGACGAAGCTGTTCGGCATTATTGTTCACAAGTATTTTTCCGTTGCCGAGGAAAAGAACATGGTCAAGTATTCGTTCCATATCATTTATCAGATGCGTTGAAAGCAAAATTGTGGAATCCGGAGAATAGTTGCTGAGAATTACATCGAGTATGACGCTTCTCGCTGCCGGGTCAACTCCGCCGAGAGGCTCATCGAGCAGATAAAGCCGTGCGTTCCTGCACATAACAAGCAGAAGCTGAAGCTTTTCCTGCATGCCCTTTGACATCGTTTTTATTTTCTGTTTTTCGGGCAAGTCGAAGTGATGAACCATGTCCAGCGCCTTTGCCTTGTCGAAGTCCGGATAAAAATCGGCAAAATAATCCAGCGCGTCGGTTGTACGCATCCAGTCATGCAGATATGTTTTTTCGGGCAGGTAGGCAACAATGCCCTTTGTGTATTCTCCGGGAGCCTGTCCGCCTATGAGAACACTGCCGGAGTAGTCGTGTATAAGCCCGGTCATTATTTTTATAAGTGTGGTTTTGCCGCAGCCGTTAGGTCCGAGCAGCCCTACGACGTGTCCGGCATCGAGTGTGAACGACACTCCGTCGAGCACACCGTGCCCGTCATAATCCTTGTAAAGACCTTCGATTCTTACCAGATTTCCTTCCATGTTAACCATCCTTTTGGCCGCTTATCCGAATATACGGCGTGTCTGACTGCACATAAGCGCAAGCGATTCCTGCGCAAGTGATTCGCCGAAGGCGTACGGGAAGCAGTCCGCCTCAAGGCTGATAACACCGTTGTAGCCGATTTCCTTCAACGCTTCGATAAACGGCTTATAATCAATTGAGCATATGCCGGGGCAGGTGTGAAGATCGCTTCTTCCGTCGTTGTCGTGCATGTGCATGATTTTGAGTCTGTCTCCGAGAACCCTTACCATGTGTGCGGGATTTACGTTTTCAAAGCCCTCATAGTGTATGAGGTTTGCATGGCCGACATCAAGGCAGGCTGCAAAGTGCGGTGAAATTTTATTGAGCGTGTCTATGTAGTCCGCCATCTCCTCGGCTGTGGTGCAGGTGGTGGGGCATATTTTTCTTATGCGGCTGTCCCACGAGAACATGTTCTCGATTGCGCAGTAAACATCATATTTTTCAAGCTCCGGAATGAGCCTTTTATATCGCTCAAGATTGAGTGTGCGAGTCTCGTCAATAAAGGCATTGTATTTGCGCTCGCGCGGCATTGCGGGGTGAACAACGATGTATTTGCTGCCGAGAATTGCGGTTGCTTTTATGGATTTTTTAAGTATTTCAATCAGCCACTCATCATACTCGGCTTCCCCGGTGTAGGTTGAAAAAGGCGCGTGAGTCTGACCTATCTGAAGTGAATTCTTTTTGTATTCTGCGGCGACTTTGCTGAAATAATCGTCAAAATCCGCATCGGAGAGAGTATACGGCTCTCCCTTTTGCGGATATATGAACATACTGAAATCAACGGAGTCGAAGCCGGCTTTTTTGATGATTGACGGTGCGGCAAGGTCACCGAAGGTTTTTGCCGCGAAATCTGAAGTAGTACCGATTTTCATAAGCAGCACCCCGTTTTTCGTTTTATTTATTTTGAGCCTTGATTTTCTGAAGGTCGTTTGCCCTTATCTGCGTACGCATGATTTTTCCGCTTGTGGTTTTGGGAAGATCGGGTACAAACTCGACAACGCGAGGATATTTGTAGGGCGCGGTGGCCTTCTTGACATGGTCCTGAAGCTCCTTTTTAAGCTCATCGGAAGCCGTGTAGCCGCGCGCGAGGACAATGGTCGCCTTAACAACCTCTCCTCTTACGGGGTCGGGGTATGCTGTGACGGCGCATTCAAGAACACCGGGATGCTCCATAAGTGCGCTTTCAACCTCGAACGGCCCGATTCTGTAACCGGAGCATTTTATGACGTCATCGTTTCTTCCGACGAACCAGTAGTAGCCGTCGGCATCGCGCCATGCGGTGTCACCGGTGTTGTATGCGCCGAATTTGAAGCTCTTTTTCATCGCCTCGTCATCGTAGCGATACTCACGGAAAAGCCCTACGGGATGAATCTTGTCAACGCCCTTTACGCATATCGAACCGACAACACCGTCCTCGCAGTGGTTGCCATGCTCGTCAAGGATGTCGATGTCGTATATCGGGGCGGGCTTGCCCATGGAGCCGGGACGTATTTCGGTGTCGAGGAAGTTTGCGAGAAGCACCGAGCTTTCGGTCTGACCGTAGCCCTCATGAATTGTAAGCCCGGTCATGTTCTGTATCTGCCTGAACACCTCGGGGTTGAGCGGCTCTCCGGCAAGGCTGGCGTGCTCAATGAAGCTGAAATCGTATTTTGTAAGGTCCTCTTTTATCAGGAAGCGGTATATTGTTGCGGGTGCGCAGAAGGTTGCCGGACGCAGACGCTCAATGGCATCTATCATACCCTTGGGAGTGAATTTTTCTGTGTCGAACGCGCCTATTGTGGCGCCGCATATCCATTGACCGTATATTTTGCCCCATGCAAACTTTGCCCAGCCGCTGTCTGTCTGCGTAAGATGAATTTTATTCTCCTGAACGCACTGCCAGAAGCGTGCCGTGGTTATCTGACCGAGAGGGGAGGAATAGTCATGTATGACCATCTTGGGCATACCCGTTGTGCCTGATGAAAAATACATCAGCATCGTATCGGTGACTCGTGTGGCATCCTTTCCCGTCGGACGGGGGAAGACGTCGGAGAAGCCGCCGCAGATTTTCCGGTAGTTTTCGGCGCCGTCAATATCGGTCGCGCCGACGGTGGCGTAAAATTCGATGCTTTTGCACTCAGGGAGGGACTCCCTGACATGCCTGACCACCTGCTCCTCGTCAACGGTAACAATACCCTTTACGCTTGCGGAGTTTATGCGGTATACGAGGTCGTGCTTGGTGAGCTGGAATGAACCGGGAATAACCGTTGCTCCGATTTTATGTAAAGCGAGAATGAAGAACCACGCCTCGGGACGCTGACGGAGTATGAGAAGCACAACGTCGCCCTTGCATACACCCTTGGATTTAAGGTAGTTTGCGGCGCGCGCACTCTCGCGGCTTACCTGAGAGAAAGTAAAACGCTCGATATTTCCGTCATCATCAGTCCACACAAGGGCGGGCTTTTCAGGCTCGATTCTTGCCCATTCGTCCACAACATCAAATGCGAAGTTGAAGTCCTCCGGTACGTTGATTGTGAAATTCTTTTTAAGCTCGTCATAAGATTTAAAGTCCAGCTTGGGACAGTATTTTTTAATTATTGCATCCATGATTATTTCATTCCTTCATTGATTATTCATTGATAACGGTAAGGAAAACGGCCGTTTCTCCGTCTGCTGCCTGACCGTGGGGAAGACCGGGGTTGAAGTATATGGAATCGCCCTTGCAAAGCACGATTTCATTTTTCCCCACGGTCACTCTAACTCGCCCCTTGAGGCAGAAGTTGAATTCCTGTCCGCCGTGAATAACCAGAGGAGCCTTGTCGTCACTCGGTTGCAGAGTAACTATCATCGGTTCCATTTCCTTGCCCTTAAAGTTTGCGGCAAGGCTTTCAAATTTATAGCCCTCGTAACGGTCTACGTGTACGCCCTCACCGCGTCTGACAACCGTATAGGTGTCCATTTTCGGGTCGTCACCCGTAAGCAGTACGGTATAATCAACATTGAGAGCTGCCGCAATTTTATATATGGTGCTTATGGGAATGTCCTTTTCGCCGCTCTCGTAGCGGAGGTATTCCTCAACCGAAACGCCGAGGGACACGGACATATCGTCCGCTGTGATGTCGAGGATTTCCCGAAGCTCCTTTATCCTTTTTGCGATTTCTCTGCTTGCTTCGTTTGCTTTACGCATAATATAAGTCACTCCTTTTTATTTCAGGAAGCATTGTATTATTATTTCTTCCGCCTGCTCGGAGGTCATTCCGAGCGTCATCAGCTTGAGAAGCTGGTCATTATTTATTCTGCCTATCGCCGCCTCATGAACTATCTGAGCGAGGTTGTGATTTGCGGATATTTCGGGGATTGAGCGTATGTGCGCCGAATCCATGATTATTGAATCACATTGAACGTGCGCCTTGCACAGGTTGTTGCCCACGGCGCGCGGATAGAACACCTGAGTGCTTGAATCCTTGGCGACGGAGCGCGAAATTATCTGTGCCGAGGAGTTTTCACCGTCAAGGTTTACCTCCATGTTTGAGCGCGCGGTCTGGTTCGCATGTGTCATGAGCTTTTCGAGTATTACAAGCCTTGCGTTCGCTTTAAGGTGAGCTACGGTGTCACGTACGGTGGAATCCACGCCCTTTATCTGAACCATTTCCATCTCGCAGAAGGAGCCTTCCTCCATCTCGACAACGGTCTGCGGGTTAAGTATTCTCGCGCCCGTGCCTTCGCCCTCGCCGTAATGCTTCTCAACATAGCGCACTCTGGCGTTTTTGTTGATGTGGAAGGTGTGTATGCCGTCATGCTGACTTTTCTGGTCGCCGCAGTTGTGTATTCCGCAGCCGGCAACTATGAGAACATCGGCACCCTCGCCGATATAAAAATCGTTGTAAACAAGGTCATTCATGCCTGATTCACTCAGGATAACGGGGATATGAACGCTTTCGTTTTTCGTGCCGGGCTTAATTTCGATGTCGATACCCGGCTTGTCGGATTTCGGCGTTATTATTATGTTTTCGGTTGAGCGTCTGCCGATGCCCTCGCCGTTGCGGCGAATATTGTAAGCTCCGGCGGGTATGCCGTGCAGGTCGGCGACTGCTTCAAGTATCTGTTCATCTGTTTTGGTTATCATTTTTATATTCCTTTCGCGGAAGCTGTTGCAATTGATTTATTGCCTTTCGCCTCTGAAATTGCAGCCTTCATCAAACTCTCCCATAAGATGCGGGAAAATTTCGTCGAGTGTGCCGCGCTCGCGTATTTTGCCGTTGGCGATGACCGCCATTTCATCGGCAAGCTTCATTATACGCTCCTGATGCGAAATGATTATTACGCTGCCGAAGCCCTTGTTCATCGAGCGGAAGCTTTCCACAAGCATGTTGAAGCTCCACAGGTCGATTCCCGCCTCGGGCTCGTCGTATATTGCAAGCCTGAGCTTGCGTGCCATGAGTGTTGCAATTTCGATGCGCTTGACCTCTCCGCCGGAGAGAGAGGAATCAACCTCGCGGTTGAGGTAGTCGCGTGAGCACAGCCCTACATTTGTAAGGTAGGCACAGCATTCATCCTCTGGCAAATCGCTGCCGTGCGCAAGGCTGAGCAGCTTGTGAACCGTAAGCCCCTTAAAACGGGGAGGCTGCTGGAAGGCATAGCCGATTCCCAGCTTGGCTCTCTCGGTAATGTCAAGACCGGTTATGTCTCTGCCGTCGAATATGATTTTTCCGGAGGTCGGCTTCTCTATGCCCATTATAAGCTTGGCAAGAGTGGATTTTCCTCCTCCGTTCGGCCCTGTTATGACGAGAAACTTGCCGTCGTCAAGATTGAGGCTTACATTGTCGATTATTTCAAGGGGCGAGCCCTCATCGCTGACGCTGAAGGATATATTTTTCAATTCTAACATAATTAAATCACCACGTATATATTATATATAATATCCCTAAAATATACAAGTGTTATATTTACCTAAAAAGCGGCTTGTTAATCGAACATTACTGTGCTATAATGTGAAAAGCGCGGATGTTGAATCCAAACACAAAAAGGGGTTGTAGTCTTTGAACGGAAACTTTTTTTCTGAAAACACAGGCGAAAAATGTGAAGAATATCTTGAAAAACTGCCAAACGGAGTTTGTGTGGCGGTATTTGATGACGGAGTTCTGAATATTATTTATTCCAATGAGCGTTTTTATACTCAGCTCGGCTATACCCGCGAGGAGTGCAGGGACCTTTCGCTCAAGGTGTTTGCCGAGAAATTATTCGGTGCCGATATCGATAAGACCAAGCGCTCTTTTATCAACTGGATATATTCCGCTTCAACGGGAGATATGGAGCTGCGCGCAATTCATAAGGACGGAAGCTACCGCTGGTTTGTTCTGAAGACAGAGCGCATACCCGATGAGTGCTGCGAGGTATGCTATATTATTTCCTTCAAAGATATAACCGCTCTGAAAACCGCGCAGATAGAGCTGCAAAGAGCAAATGAACGCCAGCAGGTGCTTGAGGAGATAAGCGATGAGATTTTTCTCGATTACGATGTAGCGAGCGATACCCTCGTCTTTTCAAAGCGATTTTCAGATATATTCGGCAGGGAGAACGTCTTTGAAAACGCGATGGAGGCACTCACCTATGACAACATCGTTGACGCCCGTGACCTTCCGGTGCTTCTTGAAAATATAAACAACGCCTTTTCCGGGCAGCGTACGAATATTTACGATATTCGTCTGAACGCACTTGAGAGCAAGATGTGGTTCCGCACGGTGTTTACTGCAATATATGATAAAAATGCCGATACGAAACGTTTTATCGGAAAGATGTATAATATTGACCGTGAGAAAACAGAGCATAACCGCCTTGTGCTTCAGTCCCAGACAGATCCGCTTACCGGATTTTACACCAAGGCCGCCGCGGCAATGCGTATAGATGAATACATAAAGGTCATAAAGTTACCCACGCGCTGTGCACTGATAGTTCTCGATATAGATGACTTTTACAGGATAAATGACCGCTTCGGCCGCCGGGAGGGCGACCGTACACTCGTAACCATATCACAGCAGCTTCAGGTTCTGTTCCGCAATTCCGACATTCTCGGCAGAGCGGGCGGAGACGAATTTGTTTTGCTCATAAGAGATATCGAGGACGAGGGCGCGATAATTGTTGAAGAAAAGGCAAGGGATATATGTGAGATGTTCCGCAATCTGAGCATATCCGGAGAGGAAAATGCGCCTCTTTCGTGCAGTCTCGGAATAGCGGTTTATCCCGATAACGGTAAAAGCTACGCAGAGCTGTTTACGAATGCGGACAAAGCTATGTATGAAGCGAAAACGAGGGGGAAGAATCAGTATGTCTTCTATGGCAAATAATCCTTTCAGAGAAAAGTTCCGCACATTTTCCTATGACGGTTATACCGTGGAAAAAACCGATGAGAGCATAAAAATAGCCTTCAATTTTTCGATTGAAGGCTTGTGTGATTTTTGCCCTTCCACGACAATTGATGTGTCAAATCTCGAAATGGTGAACGATTTTGACTCTCCGGCGGCGTTGGAGATAATTTTCAGCCTCGGTATGGTTGAGGCTGTCAGCTATTTCAAGGCCGTATGCCCCGAACGGTTTGCGGTTCACTGCGGCAGACTTTCGCCCGAAGACAAAAAGTGGTGGAAAAAGCTCTGGTTCAACGGCTTGGGAGAGTTCTTTTATAAAAATTCAATAGTCTGCAACGAGGAGGATTTTATCGAAATCGATGCTCCGGACAGGGTGCGCGGCACTGTCGAGGATTGCTTTAAAGGCTCCGGCATCAACATAATTCCCGTGGGCGGAGGTAAGGATTCGTGCGTTACCGCCGAGCTGTTGAAGAGCAAGAAGCAGCATAATATGTTTTTCACGGTCAATGACCAGCAGGCGAGAACGCAGTGTATTGAAGCGTCCGGATACGCACAGCAAAGCGTAATCCGCACCTTCCGCACAATAGATAAAAATCTGCTTGAGCTGAATTCGCGAGGCTTTCTCAACGGACACACTCCGTTTTCGGCAATTGTGGCGTTTCTTTCGCTGTATTGCGCCTATATCACGGGTGCGCAAAGCATTGTACTTTCAAATGAGTCGAGCGCGAATGAGTCAAACATCGCGGGAACAAATATAAATCATCAGTATTCAAAATCCTATGCCTTTGAATGTGATTTTAACGACTATGTTACGGCAAACATTACCGACAAAATCAAATATTTCAGCCTTTTGCGCCCCTTCAATGAGCTTCAGATAGCGAAATATTTTTCGGCTTTGCCGCAGTATCACGAGGTATTCAGAAGCTGCAACGCGGGCAGTAAAAAGAACGTATGGTGCTGCAAATGTCCGAAATGTCTGTTCGTTTACGGAATACTTTCGCCGTTTTTTGAAGCGGGCAGACTTGAGGAGATATTCGGCGAAAATCTTCTTGACAAGCGCGAGCTTGAAACGGATTTTGACGGGCTTGTCGGCTTCTCGGATTTGAAGCCGTTTGAATGTGTGGGTACCGCGCAGGAGCTGAGGCTCGCCCTTGCTCTTTGTGCGAAAAGGCTTAACAACGAAGCGAAGCCGCTGCCGTATCTGCTTGAGCGCTTCTGCTCAAAAGCGGATATTGAAGGTCTTGCGGCGTCACGTTCGCTTTTTACGGATTTTAACGAAGAAAACAACGTCCCGCATGAATTTGCGGACAATGTCGGGGAGATGTACGGATTTGTCTCAAAAGCTGATTGAATACCTTGAAAACAAGAAAATACTTATTCTCGGCTTCGGCAGGGAGGGGCGCTCGTCCTACGAATATATACGGCGCTTTCTGCCGGAGAAGCCGCTTGCAATTGCGGATAAAAACCCGCAGACTCTTGAAGACAGCCGCGTATGCGTGATTTGCGGGGACGGCTATCTTGACTGTCTCGGGGATTTTGATATTGTGCTAAAAAGTCCGGGGATACCGTTTCGCGGGGTGAATATTCCTCAGAACACGGAAATAACCTGCCAGACTGATTTGTTTTTGCGCTTCTGCGAGTGCACGACCGTGGGAATAACCGGAACGAAGGGCAAAACCACCACCTCTACGCTGATATATTCAATCCTCAGGGAGGCGGGGCTGAACGCCGAGCTTATCGGCAATATGGGTATACCGGTGTTCGGCAAGCTTGACATGCCGCGTGATTCCGTTGCGGTTATAGAGATGTCCTCGCATCAGCTTGAATTTACACATGCCTCGCCGCATGTCTCGGTTCTGACGAACATCTGGCAGGAGCACCTCGACCACTACAACGGAGGCTTTGAGGGCTATGTGAACGCCAAGCTGAACATTGCAAGATTTCAACATGAAAATGATTTTTTCATATATGATGACGAGAGCGGGAGCACCGATGCCTTTGACCCGTGCGAGCTTACGGCAGCAAAAAGGATTGCCGCATCCCATTCGGATATAGCACAGGATGCTTTTATTTCCGGACTTGCCGGAATAAACTCTCATCTCATGGGGGAACACAACGCGCAGGATATATATTTTGCGGTGTGCGCGGCGAGGTGCCTCGGTGTTGATGATGAGGCGGCAAAGCGTGCAATTGCGGGCTTTGCCGGCATTGAGCACCGCATGGAAAAAGTCGGGACATATAAGGGGATAACTTTTTATAACGACTGTATTGCCACTGTGCCGGAGGCTGTGCGCTTCGCGGTTGATGCGCTGAAGAATACGGGAACACTCATTATGGGCGGTAAGGACAGAGGCATAAGCTATGACGGCTTCTGCGATTACCTCTCCGAAAAAAAGCTTCCGTGTGTGATAGGTCTTCCGGATACCGGACACAAGATATGTTCGGCTCTCACGGAATCCGGATACGACGGTATGCTTATAAAGGCAAAGGATATGGACGATGCGGTCATGCAGGCGTATGCACATACCCACGGCGGGATGTGCTGTGTACTTTCGCCGGCGGCTTCAAGCTACAATGTTTACAGGAATTTTGAGGAAAAGGGACGCCATTATAAGTCCCTTGTGAAAAAATACGGCGAGGCGGAGGAATAAAGATGTCATATTTTACCGATACCTTCGGGTTGAAAACCGAGAGTGAAACAGATATTGCATGTATGATTACGGACGGCAAGGTGCGCGTGAGCGTTCTCACCGAATGTCTTGTAAGAGTCGAATTTTCCTCGCACGGTGAATTCTGCGATGAGCCGACGCAATCGGTGTGGTACAGAAATTTTGAAAAGCCGCAGTTCAAAACCGTCAAGAGCGGCACAAGCCTCATAATCAGAACCGGGAAGGCGGAATTCTGCGTTTCGCTCGGAACGGGTGCGATGAAATATATAATTCCGTCCGGAATGGCCAAGGTGACGAATTATAAATCCGGCAATCTCAAGGGTACTCGCCGCACGCTCGACAGAACCTCCGGCAGGGTTAAAATCGGAGACGGTATAATTTCCGAAAACGGCGCCGCGCTGCTTGATGATTCAAAAAGCCTTGTGCTCAAGCAGGACGGCAAAATACTGCCGCGTGAGCATGCGGAAAAGGACAGATACTATTTTGCCTACGGAAGGGATTATTCCGCCGCGGTGCGTGACCTGTTCCGCCTGACGGGTATGCCTCCGCTGATTCCGCGCTATGCTCTGGGCAACTGGTGGAGCCGCTATAAGGCATACACACAGCAGGAATATCTTTCGCTGATGCAGAGATTCATTGATGAGGAAATTCCGGTCACCGTCGCAACGGTGGATATGGACTGGCACTGGGTCGATGTTGTGGATAAATTCGGCAACGATGCCAAAAACCGCATCAAGCGTAAAAATCTCTGGGAGAACATATACGATAAATTTGTATCTCAGGGCTGGACCGGATATTCATGGAATACCGACCTTTTTCCGGATTACAAGGCGTTTCTGAGCAAGCTGAAGGCGCAGGGCTTTCATACCACCCTCAACCTTCACCCGTCTACGGGTGTGCGCTATTTTGAGGACTGCTATGATGAGGTTGCCGATTTCATGGGTGCCGACAAATCGAATAAGCAGCAGATACCGTTTGATATAACAGACCCGAAATTTATTGAAGCGTATTTCAGATTTCTTCATCACCCCTACGAAAAGCAGGGTGTTGATTTCTGGTGGCTCGACTGGCAGCAGGGAGAGATATCCGGCATAGATGGTCTTGACCCGCTGTGGGCGCTGAATCACTATCATTTTCTTGACAGCCGCTCCGACAACAAGCGTCCGCTTATACTGTCCCGCTTTGCCGGTGCGGGAAGCCACCGCTACCCCCTCGGCTTCTCGGGGGACACCGCCATAAACTGGCAGACGCTGGAGTTTCAGCCGTATTTTACCTCAACGGCATCAAACATCGGCTACACATGGTGGAGCCATGACATAGGCGGTCATCATTACGGCAACAAGGATGACGAGCTTTATATGCGCTGGGTTCAGTTCGGCGTATTCAGCCCGATAATGCGTCTGCACTCAACAAGCAACGAGTTTATGGGCAAGGAGCCCTGGAAATACAAATACGAAGCGCGCTGCGTCGCAACCGAATTCATGCGTCTGCGCCACCGCCTTATTCCTTACATATATACTCAGAACTACCGCACCCACAAGTACGGTGAGCCGCTTGTGCGTCCGATGTACTACGCCTATCCGGACGAAAAAGAGGCATATCGCTGCAAAAATGAGTACTTCTTCGGCGATTCGCTTATATGTGCGCCGATTACTGAGCATACCTCGCCGCTTACAAATCTTGCCGGAACCGAGGTCTGGCTGCCTGAGGGAAGATATACGGATATCTTTACGGGCGGAATATACCGCGGCGGCAGGAAAATAAAGATGTTCCGCGACATGTCGTCGTTCCCGGTGCTCGCTGCGGAGGGCTCTATAATTCCGCTGGATATGAACTCGCGCATAAATTGCTGCGCTCCGCCCGCAGAGCTGGAGATACTCATATACAGAGGAAACGGCGAGTATACCCTTTATGAGGATGACGGCGAAACCAACAATTTTGAAAACGGAATATATTGTGAAACAAAGCTCTCCGTGACACAAGAAAAGGGTGCCGTGACGTTCGAGGTCGGCGAGCACAAGGGGGTTGCCTCTGTGCTTCCCGAAAGACGCTGCTATACCTTCAGCTTCCGTGATGTTGCCAATTGTGCGGCGGTTTGTGTGAGCATAAACGAAGAGAAAACAAAGGAGTTCACCGTTGATAAAACACGCGGCTTTGTGTGCGTGACAATCAAAGATGTGCTTTCCGAGGCAGTTGTAAATGTTACCCTTACGGATATTACAGCAGCGGAAAACAAGCCGAGAAGCGAGCTGCTTATCGACCTGATATCCAAGGTTCAGGGCGCAAACAAGCCCAAGCAGTTCAAGTATACCGATTTTGCTCTCGGCAGAAGCAAAAAAATCCCGCACTGCAAGAAGCCGTTGAGAGAGGCAATTGAAGAAATATTTGCAATGACTTCGGAAAATTAAGTTGAGGATTTGAGTTGCTAAAATTTGTGCCTTGACGGTCAACGACCGTCATTTCATAACGAAGCAGGGCTTCGTTTGCCGNNGGGCTTCGTTTGCCGAATACCGCCGCAAAGTTTGCGGCTCGGCGGAAAGGAATGGTCATAAATATGGAAATACCGAGAATAGCCTCCGGCTGGAGTGTAATGCTCAAGCCCGAAAAATACGGCGATTATGTCAATGACCATACTGTTTTCAAAGACGAAAACGGCTGGCGTATCATAGGAATAACCGGCAAAAAGGGCGGCGGTCCTTCACAGGAGAAATATTTTATAGATGCCGGGAGTAAGGATATTCTCAAGCCGTTTTCCGAACGCGGAAGAACAATAGATACCGGTACGCTGTGCTGGGCGCCTTGTGTTATAAAGCACGGGGGACTTTATTTCATGTATTACGGACCCTCTCCCACAAAAATGGCCGTTTCCTCCGATGCCGGAGAGTGGATGGGATATGAAATAAAGGTGGATGCCCCGTTCCTTGCGTGTCACCGGGACCATTTTATACTCAGAGAGGAGAACGGCTTTCTGATGTATGCCGCGGGCACCACTCCGGACGGACTCAGCAGCATAAGCTGCCTTGAATCCGATGACCTTGTTAACTGGAGCTTTTGCGGATACGCGCTTGTCGCTTCCGAACAGGCACCGCTGCGTCCTGCATGGGGTGCGTTTGAGTCGCCTTATGTTGTCCGGCGCGGAAAGCTGCTGTATCTTTTCACCACATATACCGATTGCAGGGATTGCAATTATAACGACACCCTTGTTTTTGTCTCGGAAAATCCCCGCAGCTTCGGCGTGTACTCCGGCACCGGTGACGGAGCAGTGCCTGTCACGAAGCTTTATGCGCACGCTCCGGAAATCATATCCTGCCCGGAGGGGGATTTTATAACCACCTGCGGCTGGACGGACAAGCCGAATCCTAATCCCGGATGCGTTTCTCTGGCGCGGCTGGAATGGAAATAAAATAATATTTTGCAAGGCAATGCCCTCAGGCTCCGAAAAGAGCTTGAGGGCACTTTAAATCCTATGTTTTCAAAGCCCGCGGTGGCTGTTAAGGCTCAAGGTGTTCGTTTATAATTCTGTTTTTTACCCAGTGCTTTTTATAATAGCTGTTTTTGCGGAACTTGTCGCCGGCGGCATCCATCTTTGAATACATCTCTTTTTTCAGCGCCTGCACAACACTGTTGTATGAGGAATCATGAAAAAGATTTGTTGTCTGGTATGAATCCTTCTCGTTGTCAAAAAGCAGCTCCTCGCCGTCCTTTTTATACACTGCGTAGGTCCATTTACGGGTGCGTATTCCGCGCCACTCAAAGCCGTTGCCCCATATTGCCGTCGGACCCGTGCCCATGAGCAGAGCGGTGTTTTCTCCGGTGCTGCCGGAGAGTATATTTTCACTTATGTCGGCTCCGTCAATTCCGTCCGGTACGGGCAGCTTCATCAGATTAAGCAGGGTCGGCATGATGTCAACAGTGTTCAGGCAGGTGGGATTTTTGCCCTCCGGCAGTCGGTTGCCCCACTTCATAAGAAACGGAACCCGTATGGACTCATCATAAAAAATATTTTTCGCGTGTCTGCCCTGTGCGCCGAACATCTCGCCGTGGTCTGCGGTGAAAACCACAATTGTATTATCGGCATAATCGGACGCTTCGATTTCCTTTAAGAGTTTGCCGAGGTTTGCATCGAGATTTGCGACCATTGCATAATATACCCGCTTCATGTCGTTGAGCCTTCTGCGTTCAAAGGGCTTGAACCGCGCCCACATGTCCGCATGCCGGTCATTGTGCTTTTTGTAATTCGAAGGCAGAGGGAAATCAACATCTTCAAACATTTTCAGGTATTCCGAAGGCACGTTGTCCGCGCTCCACGGGTCATGCGGCGTACCCAGCGACAGGAAAAGCGCGAACGGCTTATCCCCCTTGCCGAGGCGGCGCAGCTCGTTTATTGCCATGTCCGTCTGCGCATCCGGCTCATACCCGTCATAGTAAAGCTTCTCAGGAGTGTCAAGGTGATAATACGCATCGGGCGAGTAGTACAGATGATGAAAATTGTATGCCGCAAAGTTCCCGTCAAAGCCCAGACGGTCGCGTCCGGGGGGAATAAAGGAGTTTTCTGCGTTGAAGTGGTCGCCGAGCTTTGCGGCGTACATGTGCCATTTTCCGATATAGCTCGGCTCATACCCGTTTTCGTTGAGCACGTCCGCAAAGGTTCGGTGATTGCCGTTAATGCGTATTTCGTTTATAACCATTCCGGTTTTCGTTGTGTATTTTCCGGTCAGGAGCGAGGCACGGTAAGGCGCGCATACGGGGTGACCGGAGACTGCGGTGCACATGTCCGTGCAGTGTGCGGAAAAGCGGTCGATATTCGGCGTTCGGGCGTATTTGTCGCCGTTATATCCGAGGCTTGAAAAACGCAGCTGGTCTGCGAAAATATAGACAAGATTCGGTTTGGGCATCAGTATGCCTCCCTCTGCTTTGCAAGCTCCTCGCGCATCTGTACGGTTTTCTTCTTGTTAAGCGGATAGAGTATCATGCACGCGAGCATTACCGCAAACATTATGAACGGAACAAGGGTGGATACGGTATACATGCCCTTGAGCGTTTCTGTGTTCTGGCCGAGTCCGACAAGCTCGCTGTCGTAGCCCACAAGTCCCACAAAGAAAGGTGCGAGAGCGGCAAGCGCCTGACCGACCTTGCGCATGAAGGTGAATACGGCATAGTTTACCGCCTCCTCGCGCTTCTTGGTTTTAAGCTCCTGATAATCGGAAACATCCATTGCCATTGCCCATACCTCAAGCGTGAGGAAGCCCACGCCGAGGTTGATGAAGGCGTTCATGAGAATATAAATCCAGGGGTTTGTAACCCTAAGCACAAATACGATAAACGATGCCGCGCAGGATATTGCAAGCCCGACAACCGAAATTTCCTTCTTGCCGAAATTTTTAATCATCTTGTTGACAAAGGGTATCATTATAACCATCGGCGCGTAGGAAATAATTGTAAGCACCGTAAGAAGACCGCCCTTGCCGAAGTAGTCTTTAAACAGATACACATTCACCGTGCCCATATACATTGAAGATGCCATAAGCAGACAGCCGACTATACTCATAAGGACGAAGGCGCGGTTTTTAAGAAGCGATTTAAGCGTTTCTGAAAAACGCATCTTGTGCGGGTTCTCCTCCGGAGGGACATTTTCGCGCGTCCACGAGAAGCCGATGAAATACATAATTATCATCAGCACGGCTATGATGAGCATTGCGGTGAAAAGTCTGCCCGAGTCAAGCTTGTTGTCAACAAGCACAAGCATGGGGAAAAGTATGGCGGTCGGTATAGAGCCGACACCTCCGCCTATTGAGCGGAAGACCGACAGCAGACTGCGCTCGTTTTCTCTTACGGTCATTACGCTCGCAAGCGAGCCGTACGGCACACATACCACAGTGTAGAGCATGCCGTAGAGGATGTATGTAGCGGCTGCTATTGCGATGTATGCACCGGACGAAAGACCGGGTATGTAGGTGAAAATCAGAACGACACTCACCGCAAGCGGAATTCCGCCGCCGATGAGGTAGGGGCGGTATTTGCCGTGCTTTGACGGCTTGCGTGCCTGCACAAAAAAGCCCATTATAGGGTCGTTTATGCCGTCCCATATACGCGCAACGAGCATGATTATGAATACCGCACTTGTGCTGATTTTCAATATGTCGGTGAAATACACCGAGAGATATGAACCCATTGCCGAAAACGCAAGCATTCCGCCGGCATCGCAAAAGGCATAGCCGATGTAATTCTTTGTTGTAAGAGTTTTTTGATTGTCCATAAGCCGACCCCCGGATAATAAATTTTGTTCGGATTCTGTTTCGATTTTACCACATTTTTATATGAAAATGCAATACAGGGGATACGTACAGGAAAAATTTATAAAAAAATCCCCCCTCGTATGAGGGAGGATTGCGAGAGGTGCTGCTGTCAGATGGTGCCGGATATGGTGAGCACGGATACGCCGGGGGTTACTGTCCATACACCTGTTGTCGGGTCCTGTGTATAGGTAGCCGCAGGAACCGTTACCTGACCTGCCACGCTCGCAAATGCTCCGGTGGCGGTGTTGTAGGTGTAGTTCGTCGGAGGTACCCACGCGTTGCCGTTGAAATTGACCTGAATGGACTCAAGAACGGGGTCAAAGGTGTCTGTGATGACAGCATTGTCGCCTGCCGTTGCAGGCGCGTTGCCGGAATTCTCAATTATAAAGGTGTAGGTCAGCTGGCCGTTTTCAACAACTGTCTGGGGATTGACAGACTTGGTAATTGTGAGGTTCGGACTGTTGGATACAACGACCGTTTCGCTTGTCTGAATGTCTGAGAGTACGCCGTCACCGCTTATTGTGGCGGTATTGGTGATTTCGGAGCCGACATCAAGAGGCGCGTAGCTGTTGAGTGCCGCACGGTATATGAGAACCGCACTGCCGCCGGCGGGCACACTCAGTCCGCTTATAACAAGCGGAGGGCCCGCTACAACCGTGGGGGCATCCTGAAGTGTACCGTTAACATAGAAAAGCACACTTTCGGGAACACTTGTCATGGGTGTAACTGTTGTGCCTCCGAAAATATATGCACCCAGGTCATCGCTGATGGTGAGGTTTGTGTATGCGGTAGTACCGGAGTTTACAAGGCTTATAACATAGGTGAGGACATCGTTTGCGACATATTCGTCTACAACTGAATCCTTTTGTACGGTAAGAACCTGCTGTATTTCGCCGGTAACCACATTGGAGTTTATAACGCTCGTGTTATATGAGAGCGTTGCCTGGTTACTGAAGGTTGACATAAATAATCTCCTTTCTCCGGAGAAAAAATCCTCCGTCAATACATTTTATGAGGAAGTCCTTTTTTGGTTAAGGATATCCGTAAAAAATATATAAATTATTGACACGCACCGTCTGTTGTGCAATAATGGAACATAAAGGCGGTGTGCGGCTATGATATTCAATGTTTTAAGAGCAAAAATTCATTGTAAGATGTGGAATTTTCTCAATGCGGCTCCCGGCATTTTCAGCAAGAGGCTGCAGTCGCAATACGAGCGCGCTGCGGCGAATACCGGTGTGCCCGACGGCTTCACCGTAACCTGTCATTCGGGTGCGCTCGGAACCATGCAGAATTCGATTTCCTCGGTGAAAACGGCGCTTGAATGGGGTGCCCGCGTTATAGAGGTTGATGTCTCCTTCAGGCCGGACGGCGAGGCGGTTATTATTCACAATTCCACCCCTATGCAATATCAGGGAACGGAGTTTGAAAGCGTTCTCAAGCAGGTGAAGATGTACCCCGAATGCTCAATGAATCTCGATTTAAAGGCGTTCTGGAATGTTGCCGAGATTGACAGGCTGGTTGAAAAGTATCAGCTGTCGGACAGGGTGTTTTATACGGGTGTGTCCCGCAAGCAGGTGCGTGAGGTGTCGCACGGTTCTGTCATACCTTACTTCCTCAACGAGCAGCCTGATATAAAACGGCTCGATGACAGGGAATACGCGCAGCAGCTCTCGGATGATATAAAACAGCTCGGCGCGGTCGGGCTCAACTGCCAGTATAAGCATATCAGCCGTATAATTACCGATGTCCTTCATGAAAACGGCCTCAAGGTTTCGGTATGGACTGTAAACAGCCGGCAGTCACAGTGCGAGATGCTCTCTTTCGGGGTGGACAACATAACTACCCTGAAGCCGGAGGCGCTGTATAAATATGTCCTGAAAAGCGGTTCGGAGGGCTTGAAATGAAAGGAAAGATAAAAGCGGCAATAGCGGTTTGCACGCTCGCGGCGGTCGCCGTCGGAGTTTCGGTTCCCATTGCGGCATCAAAGGGGCTTCTGAGCAGCGGAAATGACGAAAAATACAGCGTCGGGGCAACGGCGGTGCGCACCGACAGCCCGATAAAAGGAAAGACAATAATATTTCTGGGAAGCTCCGTGACCTTCGGCTCGGCGTCGAAGGGCGAATCCTTTGCCGATTATCTTGCAAAGGTTGACGGGGTAAACGCCATGAAATATGCCGTATCAGGCACAACGCTTGCGGACACCTCGGAGGACTCATATATCTCACGCATGAAAAATATAGATACCTCCGTGCATGCGGATGCGTTTGTCTGCCAGCTTTCCACCAACGATGCGACGAAGAAAATACCCTTGGGTGAGATATCGGACTCGCGTGAGCCTGATGCTTTTGATACACAGACCGTTGCCGGTTCGATAGAATATGTAATCTGCTACGCGCAGCGGGTCTGGAAGTGCCCGGTGATTTTTTATACAGGCACAAGGTATGACTCGCAGGAGTATGCCGACATGGTTGCGCTGTTGGGAGAAATACAGAAAAAATGGGATATAGGCATAATTGACCTGTGGAACAACGAACAGATGAATGCCGTCGGAAAATCAGATTACAGGCTGTATATGGCGAACTCGATTCATCCCACCCGTGCAGGCTACCGCGACTGGTGGCTGCCGGTGTTTGAGGAGTATCTTTACGGACATCTCGCATAGCAAAAAAGAAAAACATCCGTGCCGCTCAGACGGGAGGCACGGATGTTTTTTGATATAACATTTATTTGTTTTTGTTTACAAAGCGTTTGAGCTTGCCCTTTTCAAGCGCCAGGTATACCGATTTTACAGGCGGGCATACCGCAAAAAGTCCGGACGAGAGTGTAAAGAGCTTACTGGGATTGACGTTTTTCTTTCCTCTTTCAAGCCCTTCAACCATCTTTTCGGCAACATGGGCGGGCTTCTGAACCGGGAACGGCTTTTCAAACTCCTTAGGGTTGGCTGCTTTGAAAAAGTTTGTGTCTGTTGCTATGGGATAAAGGCAGGTCAGCTTTATATTGTTGGGCAGCTCAAAGCGCAGACCCTGCTGAAAGCCGTGAAGCGCAAATTTTGAAGCCGAGTACAGCGTGTAGCCCGGCATAGCCATTTTGCCGATGGCGGATACCGTCATTGCGAAGTGTCCGGGCTTTCCGGCAAGATATTCACGGTATTTTTCGTATGAGTATATCGGAGAGAGCACGTTGGTTCTGAACATTGCCTCAGCCCTGTCCCAGTCCGTATAGTCGAGCAATTCGTAGTAGGGATAGCCCGCGTTTGCAAAAAAGATGTCTATTCCGCCGAGCGTTTCGTGCGCCGTTTTAAATATGAGGTCAACGCTTTCCTTCGATGAAACATCACATTGAAGCGAGAAAACATTGCCGCAGTCCGCAAATTTTTCAAGATTGCCCGTGTTTTTGTCCACGGCAAGAATTGTGTTTGTCTTTTCGGCTGCAATAAGCTTGAGAACCTCAAGCCCTATTCCGCTGTCCGCGCCGGTGAGTACGATTTTTTTATCAGTTATCATTATTTCTTCCCCCATTCACTTGATTTAATTGTAACGTTTCCGTATAATAAAGTCAATAACGGGAGGGCGAAGTTTGAAAGATAAATCTTTCAAACGGCAAATTTGTGCCTTGACGGTCAACGACCGTCATTTCATAACGAAGAAGGGCTTTGTTTGCCGAATAACGCCACAAAGTTTGCGGCTCGGCGGAAAGGAATGGTCATAAAAATGAAATACGAAAAACTTTTTACACCGATGAATATCGGAAGTGCGGAAATAAAAAACAGAATTGTCATGGCGCCCATGCTTATGGGCTTCGGAAGGTTTGACGGAACCGTTACACCAGAAATGAGCGATTACTACGAGGAACGCGCCAAAGGCGGAGCGGGTCTGATAATCACAGAGATAACAAGGGTTAACGATGCGAACGGCGCGGCGGCGTTTGCACAGCTTTCCATGAGTCATGATTATAATGCCGAGTCATTTTCGGCTCTGGTCGACAAGGTTCATAAATACGGTACGAAAATATTTGTTCAGCTTCACCATCCCGGCAGACAGAATCTCGGTTTGCTTGTCGGCACCGTGCCTATGAGCATTGCCCTTGACAAGGCGCTGCCGTTTTACAGCGACCTGCTTTACAAGATTGTTCCGGCGGGCAAGTTGCTGCTTGAAAAGCATCTCGTGCCGAGGGTGCTTGCGCCGTCGAAATGCGAAAACAGCTATTTTTCGGACGGTAAAAACCGCGGGATGTCCGTAAAGGAGATAAAAAAGCTTGAGCAGCAGTTTGTCGAGGCGGCTGTAAGAGTTAAAAAGAGCGGTGCGGACGGCGTTGAGCTTCACGCCTCGCACGGTTACCTGATTCAGCAGTTCCTGAGTCCCAACACCAACAAGCGTACGGACGAGTACGGCGGCTGTCTTGAAAACAGGATGCGCTTCCTTCTCAACATAATAAGCGGAATCAGACAGCGCTGCGGCTCGGACTTCCCGCTGATAGTCAGGCTTACGGTTGATGAGTGCTATTCGTTCATAGGCAAGCCCGGCAAGGGCTATGCTCTGCCGGAGGGCGTTGAGATGGCAAAACGCCTTGAGCAGGCGGGAATTGACGCTGTGGATGTGTCCTCGGCGGCTTATGATACTTTCAACTATTGGCTTGAGCCGACCTCCTTCGAGTGTGGCTGGCGGGCATATATGGCGGCGGCGGTAAAGGCTGCGGTGAAAATTCCGGTGCTTGCCGCAAACCTGATAAGAAGTCCGGAGCAGGCGGAAAAGCAGCTCGAGGACGGCGTTCAGGATTTTGTCTCGCTTGGCAGACCCACTATTGCGGACCCTCACTGGGCTGAAAAGGTCGGTCAGGGCAACACAGAGGATGTAAAGCGGTGCATCTGCTGTCTTTACTGCATTGAAAGCATGCAGTCGAACGCTTACACAGGCGGTCACGGCGGTTGCTCGGTCAATCCGTTTGTGGGCAGAGAGAACACGTGGCTTCCCGAGGACGGCGACGGCAGATGTGTGGTTGTTGTCGGAGCGGGACCCGGCGGCCTTATGGCGGCGGAGCTTCTCGGACGCAGGGGCTTCAAGCCGGTGGTATTTGAAAAGAATGCCTTCCCGGGCGGACAGCTCGCTCTTGCCGACAAGCCTCCGCACAAGGAGAAAATTGCGTGGTGCGTTGAGGATCTTGAGCATTCCGCGCTCAAATACGGCGCGCAGCTGCTTTATAATACCGAAGCGACAAAGGAAAAAATATCCGAGCTCAAGCCCTGGGCGGTTATATTCGCAACGGGAGCAAACGCAGTGAAGCCCCGTTCCGTAAAGGGGTCTGAGCTTCCGAATGTCTATACGACCACTCAAATACTCAATTCCGAGGTCAAGCTCAAGGGGCTGGAGGTTGCCGTCATCGGCTCGGGCATGACAGGGCTTGAAACCGCAGAGCTGTTGTGTGAGGACAACAAGGTGTTTATCGTTGAGATGGCGGATACGGTTGCTCCGGGAACGTGGATGCAGCATGTTGACGATGCAAAGCCGAGACTGAAATCGGCGGGAGTTAAGATATTTATAAAACAGAAGCTTACGGAGATAACACCTGATTCCGTAATCCTCGAAAGCACGGCAAAGGAGCATAAAACCGCCGAGAAGCATTGCGACGCGGTGGTACTTTCGCTCGGTTCAAAATCCGAACGCACACTGTATGAGGAGTGCAAGGACGAATTTGAACGCACATTTTTAATCGGTGATGCGGACAGGGTGGGCAGAATTGCCGACGCCACGGGTGCGGCACTCGACACGGTTCTGAAAATATGAGCCTGTAAAACCGAATACGAAAAACGCCGCAAAACTCATTGCGGCGTTTTTTGTTAGGTGTTAGCGAAACTTGTCATCACATAATTCCTCATGCTTAACATTGTCATATGTGGGTTTCAGCGAATGACAGCGTCTGTTATTCAACTAAACCGAAATTTTAATTCTCGACTTTCTTTTCAGAGCAACCACAGCAACCACAAGAACCACGGCTATACCCAAAACAGCTATTAATGCCACCCACAAACCACTTGAAGAATTGGGGGAGGGGGACTCGTTGATAAGCTTATAATCGTCAGAAAACGCGCTGATAAGCTCATAATCAATCAAATATTTAAGAGCATATCGATGTGCAACTGAGTCCTCATAACAACGTATTGTTACGGCGGGAGATTCTTCAAATGCGTCGTCCGCGATCACCTTCATGGTTTTCGGGATAGTAACGGAAGTAAGCGACGTGCACTCGGCAAAGGCTCTTTCGTCAATTTGAATAACGCTTTCCGGTATAGTGACGGAGGTGAGTGACGTACAGCCGGCAAAAGCATCATCGCCTATTTGAGTAACACTTTTCGGTATTGATATGCTCGTAAGTGCGCTACAATCGCAAAACATGTATTTGCTTATGCTTGATATTGCGCTCTCTATTGTCACCCGGGACAAGCTTGTACAATCCGAAAACGCATATCCGTCAACACTGGTTACTCCGGCGGGAATAACGATGCTTGAAAGTGAGCGGCAATTTCTGAACGCATCGCAACCTATAGTTGTGACACTGTCGGAGAGCGTTATATCAGTGAGATTCTGACAATTTTCAAACGCGCCGTCATGAATAATGCTAACTGAATCAGGCACAACATAGCTTTGAGCGGCAAGAGCAATCGGATAGCTTACTAATGTAGATTTATCTTTACTGAATAAAACGCTGCCCTCTGATGAATAGAAGGCACTATCGGGGTCAACCTGAATTGAGGTTATGTCAACACTTATATTGCCATGGTACAATGCCTTTAAGATATTGGTTGCATCCGTCACTTCACTTCCGATTGTTAACGAGGTAAGCGCATCACAACCCTGAAAGGTATCGACACTGAATTTAGTATCGCCTTCGACCGTCAGGTTTGTTAAAGATGTGCAATTACCAAACATTTCACCCCATCCAAAGGACGAGCCCCCAACGCTGGTTACACTCGACGGAATTGTAATGCTTTTCAGTCCGCTGCAGCCGTAAAATGCCCCGTCGCCTATACTTTTTACGCTGTTCGGAATAGTGATTCCGGTAATCCCGGCACAATCCTCAAACGCACCGCTCCATATCCCAATTACAGGATTTCCGTTTAATGTACTGGGTATTACCACTGTACCGGAAGCGCTTTGGTCACATTTATAAACCTTATTGTCAATGAACTGTAAAACGTTTTCGCTTGCCGCAAGGCTTGTTACTGACGAATTGGATACAAGCGATGTAAGTGACAATATTTTTTCTTCGCACCACTCAGGTAAGCCTAAAGCCGGAAGTTTAAGCTCGGCGAAGAGCGAAAGCGGAGCCGCGCATAAAATAAGTGCTACCGCGAAAAATATTGACAGCGTCTTTGATATCTTTCTCTTCATTTAAGTAATCTCCTTCAAATATTTTTTACATTTACATATCGATAAGTGAAATACTCAGTTGTTTATAGAAAGCACCCCCCATCTAACAAAACAACACGAGACAAACTGTTGATTACGAACATAGTTTTAGTATTATATTGCATTACGCAAAATGATACTAAAATTATTATAGTAAACATTTTGTTTCCTGTCAATGCAAAATCACAAAAATGCTGTACCATATTTGTGAGGTGGTTAGATGTTCTATATCAGAAGGCTTTACGACCTTCGTATCGATAACGATTTACGACAATGTGATGTTGCGAGGGTGCTTTCGGTAACAAAACAGGCGTATGGTCTATATGAAAACGGCAAACGCGATTTGCCTGTTGAGCATCTTGTAGCTCTCGCCCGTTATTACGGAGTCACTACTGATTATATACTGGGTATCAGTGAAATTAAAACGCCAAAATCCCCCGAGTCTGACTGAACAATGTATGTCAGGTTCGGGGGTTCGCTCATTTTGTGAACGCCGGTATGGGGTAATATATTAGAGTTGTTAGCCTGTAGTACTTTCGGCTATCGCAAGCCTCCTTTGGCAAAGGAGGTGGCGGGACGTAAGTCCCGACGGAGGATTGCTGTTTGATTGGTTTTTAAGTTTGGTTGATTTTAGGCTTTGCGGTGAGGTTTTTCTACTCGTCAATCCTCAGTCCGCTTCGCGGACAGCTCCTTTTCAAAGGAGCCTTCAAAGGCGGCGCTTTGCGGACTTTCCCTCAGAAACATGGTCGCCTTGCTCGCTTGGAGCGCATCGCAATTCTCCCTGTTTCTTCACTCGCACACCTCGCTGTTTCCGCCTCCGGCGGCGCTTCGGCGTGCTCCCCTTTCAAAGGAGCCTTCAAAGGCGGCGCTTACGGCTATCGGACGCCTCCCTTAGAGTAAGGTAGCAATGCGGCGGCGGAGGGATTCAGGCTTTAGCCTTCTTTCAAAAAATAAATGCACAAATGTTCGTATATTTTGCTCAAACATATTGAAATGTCGAAAAAATCATGATAAACTGTGAGAGTATAAGCAGGAAAGGGGAATGCGTCTTGGCGGATATACAGCAGCTTATAAAAAGCATAATCGAGCAGACGCATCTCAATGAAAAGAAAGCGCTTGAGTCAAAGGTTTATCATGACGAGCCTATACTCAGAACCGCATCGCAGATGGCCAACTACATAAATCCTCAATACCGCGGCATGAAAAAGCTTGCCTCCGGGGACGAGGCTTATTCCCATTCTCCCGCGAAAATCTTTTATAAACAGGCAAAGTTCATGGAGGAGTTTGAGGAGGATTTCGACTATCACGGCGAATTTATAAAATACTATCCGACATACCGCGACATGAACGATTTGCAGCTGCGCGGCTACTTTTCATGGCGAACCGCGGTGCGCCGCGGGGATATAAAAAAGACCTCGCTTTCATTCGCGTTTGTGTATATATACGAGCTTCTGAACCTTGTCGGAGTCGCTTCTCCGCAGGAGGGGTTTGATGCGCTCAGGAATTTCTGGAGCGCCTACCGTGAGCTTGACAGCGGAATCGACCGCTATATGCGGCTGTGGCTTTCGGATTTTACGGTGTATTACAACCTTGATAAGGCATTGCTTTACGAGTTCTCCGATGTGGCGTTTGACGATGCTTTGTGTGTGCTTGCAGACAGTGCAAAACACACCCGGGATGAGGTATTTGACGCGCTGAATATGCTCTCATCATATAATCTCGGGGCGTCGAAATTCTATGCGGAATATCCTGTACAGGTCAAAACTGTCGCGTGTGCCGTGTTTACGAAAATGAGCGAATACTATGCTGCCAAGCGCAAGAATACTCTTTGCGAAAATCTTTTCGGTAAGCCGTACAAGGGCTCGTATCACATGTTCGCAACAGCCGTGTTTTATGACTCGTTAAATCGCGAAAATTTCACCTACGAGGTGAACGGGGCGTTAAAATACACCTGTGTACGCGGAAAATGGAGCTGTGAAAGATGCTTAGGGTGCCGTGAAAAAAGCCGGAAGCTCGGAGACATGCTCAGGGCAGTGGACTTTTTCATGCGCGAAAAATACGCTTATGCACACAAGCTCAAGCCGGTGCCGGTCACGAAGCTGCTTGAGGGCGTCATCAAAAAGGAGACAGACAGCTGTCTTGAAGCCGAAAAGAGAGCAGAAGAAGCAAAAATCGAAATAGATATATCGCGTCTGGGTGACATAAGGCGTGCAGCGCTTGAAACGCAGGAAAAGCTGATAATCGAGCCGGAGCTCGATTGCGAGAGCGAGCCGGATATACCGGCTGAAGCCCCGGTTGACGCACAGCCCGACGAGCCGGATGCCTGCTGTCCGGTGCTCGGAAGCGCTGAGTATTCGCTTTTGCGGTGCTTGATTTCGGGGGAGGATTTTCTGGATACCGTCAGGCAAAGCGGCAGTCTGCTGTCGGTGCTTGCGGATTCCATAAACGAGGCGTTTTTTGACACCTTCGGCGATACTGTTATAGTTTTTGACGGCGACAAACCGGAGGTGCTTGATGATTACAGGGATGAGCTCAAGGAGATGTTAAAATTATGAAAATACCGAAAAGAATAGCGTCGGTTGTTATAAATTCTCTCAAGGGCGGCGTTGTGCCGAGGATAGGTCTGCCGTATATAACCGTCGGAAGACAGGGCGAAATAGATGCGCTGCTGCATGATATCGACATCATCTCACAGGGCGGAGCGTCGTTCCGTTTCATCGTCGGCAAATACGGCAGCGGCAAAAGCTTTCTGCTTCAGACGATAAGAAATTACGCAATGGACAGAAATTTCGTCGTTGCCGATGCGGACCTTTCGCCGGAAAGGCGGCTTCAGGGAACCAAGGGGCAGGGGCTTGCCACTTACCGGGAGCTTATGCGGAATCTTGCAACAAAGACACGCCCGGAGGGCGGCGCTCTTACGCTTATACTTGACAGATGGATAAGCGGCGTTCAGAGTGAAACCGCGGCACAAAGCGGATTTTCCGCCGATTCTCCGGAGTTTTCCGCGGCGGTGGAAAGAAAAATATTCGAGGTTATAAACTCTCTCAACGAGATGGTGCACGGCTTTGATTTCGCAAAGCTTCTGAGCATTTATTACCGTTCGTATATTTCCGGCTGCGATGAGGAAAAGGCAAGGGTGGTCAAGTGGTTCCGCGGTGAATATGTCAATAAATCCGAGGCAAAATCCGAGCTCGGAGTCAACATAGCCGTCACGGACGAGGACTGGTATGAGTATATAAAGCTTTTTGCCGCATTTCTCAAAAAAGCGGGCTATGACGGCATGCTCATACTTGTAGATGAGCTTGTCAACATCTACAAAATACCCAATTCGATTACACGTCAGTACAATTATGAAAAAATACTCACCATGTACAATGATACCCTGCAGGGCAAGGCGGAGAATCTCGGCATAATCATGTGCGGAACCCCGCAGTGCATAGAGGACAGGCACCGCGGAATTTACAGCTATGAGGCGCTGCGCTCACGGCTTGAGCAGGGGCGCTTTTCAGGCGAGGGTGTAAAGGATATGCTCGCTCCGGTAATAAAGCTTTCACCGCTCACCTATGAGGAGATGCTCGTGCTTATTGAAAAGCTCGCCGCTATCCACGCAGGGCTTTTCGATTATGAGCAGACGCTTACCCAGGAGGATATGATAAGCTTTATAAAAATCGAATTTGGCAGAATAGGCGCCGATACCAACATCACCCCGCGTGAGGTGATACGGGATTTTATAGAGCTTATGAACATAGTTTACCAGAATCCCGGTACGGATGCGTCGGCTTTACTCAATTCCGGGAAATTTGAGTACGCAAAGACGGAAATAAATGACCGAACACTTGAAAAAGAGTTTGCGGAGTTTGAAATTTGAAAGATAAATCTTTCAAACGGCAACTTTGTGACTTGACGGTCAACGACCGTCATTTCATAACGAAGCAGGACTTCGTTTGCCGAATATCGCCGCAAAGCTTGCGGCTCGGCGGAAAGGAATGGTCATAAACATGAATGTTTTTGAGCGCTATGCGCCTTTTGTTCAGGATTTTATATACCGTAACGACTGGGAATCGCTGCGTGCCGTTCAGGTCGCCGCCGGTGAGGCAATATTCAATACCGAGGACAATGTTCTGCTGTGCGCCTCCACTGCATCGGGAAAGACAGAGGCGGCCTTTTTCCCCATACTTACGTTGTTTGATGAGGATATGCCGCGCTCGGTGGGGGCTATATACATCGGGCCGCTCAAGGCACTGATAAACGACCAGTTTTCCCGTCTCAACGACCTGTGTGCCGAGGCGCATATTCCCGTATGGCATTGGCACGGGGACGTTTCGCAGTCACACAAGACAAAGCTTCTGAAAAATCCGTCGGGCATTCTTCAGATAACCCCTGAGTCGCTTGAGGCGCTGCTAATGCATAAGCATTCCGACATCGCAAGGCTTTTCGGGGATTTGCGCTTCGTGGTTATCGACGAGGTTCATTCACTTATGCGCGGCGACAGGGGAGGTCAGACGCTCTGCCTTATTGAGCGACTCTCACGGCTTGCGGGAGTAAATCCGCGCAGAATAGGGCTTTCAGCGACAATAGGCGACCTTGAAAGCACGGGAAAATTTCTTTCCTCAGGCACCGGCAGAGATACGGTAATTCCGAAAATCGAAGCCAAGGGTATGCGCTGGCGGCTGTCGATGGAGCATTTTTTCATTCAGGGTCCGCAGTCCTCGCAGGACAGGGAAATACCGTGTGCGCTTCCCGCACTGGATGCACCTACGGATATTGCACCTAAAAATTCCGACCCGGGCATGGGCTATATATTCGAGCATACGCGCGGTAAAAAATGCCTTGTATTTGTCAACTCTCGCGAGGAGTGCGAGGCTGTTACCACTACTCTGCGCCGCTACTGCGAGGAAAACAATGAGCCGGACAGATTTCTGATTCACCACGGCAATCTCTCCGCGTCATACAGAGAAACCGCCGAGTCGGTCATGAAGGATGAGGAGCAGTTTCAGACAACAGTTACCACAGCCACACTTGAGCTGGGTATAGATATCGGAAGACTTGAGCGTGCATTTCAGATAGACGCGCCGTTTACCGTATCCTCTTTTTTACAGCGTATGGGACGTACCGGCAGACGCGATATGCCGCCGGAAATGTGGTTTGTAATGCGTGAGGAGGAGCCGGAATCACGGGCGATGCTTCCGGCAACCATACCGTGGTCCTTGCTGCAGGGCATTTCGCTTGTGCAGCTTTATGTTCAACGGCGCTGGGTGGAGCCGCCCAAGCTTGACCGCCTTCCATTCAGTCTGCTTTACCACCAGACCATGAGCACGCTCGCCTCAGGCGGTGAAATGTCCCCCGCTCTGCTTGCCTCGCGTGTGCTGTCGCTGAGCTTTTTCCACCGGATAACTCAGGAGGATTTCAAGCTCATGCTTCGCCATCTCATAGAAACACAGCATATCCAGAAAACCGAGGAGGGCGGACTGATAGTGGGGCTTGCCGGAGAGCGGCAAACGAATTCCTTTAAGTTTTATGCCGTTTTCAAGGAGAATGAAGAATATACCGTCCGTTGCGGCTCACAGGAGCTGGGTACAATAGTAAAGCCTCCTCCGCAGGGTGAAAAAATTGCGCTCGCGGGGCATGTCTGGATAGTGGAGGAGGTTGACCACAAGCGCCATCTTGTCTACTGCGAACAGGTCAGGGGAAATGTGCCCGCTTTTTTCGGCCTGTGCCCCGGGGATATAAATACCGTGGTGCTTGAGCGTATGCGAGAGGTTCTGTGTGAGGACACGGTTTATCCGTATCTCATGGAAAATGCCGTTGCGCGTCTTGAGCAGGCAAGGCTCGTTGCGCGCAATTCGGGAGTTTGCAAGCAACCGCTTATTTGTCTCGGCGGAGATATGTGGTGTCTGTTTCCGTGGCTTGGCAGCTATGCCTTTCTTGCACTTGAGCGATTTATAAAAATCAGATGCGCACAGCAGCTTGGGCTTACCGCACTGGATTCTACGAGGCCGTATTTCATACAGTTCAAGATGAAGGCGGATGCGGACGAGTTTTTCAGAGTGCTTTGCGAGGAAGCAAACAAGCCGCTTGACCCGATGGAGCTTGTTTATCCCGGAGAGGTTCCCGTGTTTGAAAAATACGATGAGTTTTTGCCGGATGAGCTAATCAGAAAGGGCTTTGCATACGGAATACTCGGCACTGAAGAAATGAAACAACGCATAAAAGGCTGGGAAAGTAAAAAATGAATTCTCAAAAATGCGCACCTGATTTTCTCAGTGCGCATTTTTATTTGCGTAAATTCTGTGCAACATATATCCTTAAATAAAATTCGACAAATATATGAAAAATATTGCAAGTTGTTACAATTTATGATAAACTTCAAAATAGGGGTTATATAATAATTACCTCTATATGCAAAAAAGGCGGTATGTTTTTTTATGTCAAAAAAGCTTTTGATTACAGATGACAGCAAAGTTAATCGCAAGCTGCTGTTTGAAATTCTTCACAACGAATATGAGCTGCTTGAAGCGGAGAACGGCAAGCAGGCGCTTGATATATTGGAACTTCAGCATGACAGTATTTCGGCTGTGCTGTTGGATATAATTATGCCTGTTACAGACGGCTATGAAGTGCTTGCGGCGATGAAGAATAACAATAACATGTCGCATATTCCGGTTATAGTAATTACCGCCTCCGAAGAACCGGATACAGAAATTAAGGCTCTTAACCTCGGAGCGAACGATTTTGTAAGCAAGCCCTTTAACCCGGAGCTTATCAAACAAAGGCTTCGCAATCTTATCAATCTGCATGAGACGGCGGCAATAGCCAACGCGGTGCGCACAGATGCCTTGACCGGACTGTACAGCCGCGCGGCATTCTTTGAAAAGGCTGCGGAGATGGTGAAGGACAAGCCTGCGGGATATTACGTTATGGCTTGCTTTGATGTTGACAACTTTAAAGTAATAAACGACCAGTACGGAAACAATAAGGGCGACGAAATACTTAAATATATTGCGAAAACCTTTGAGGACGGATTTGTCCCAAGGGGAGGCATATGCTGCCGTATTGCGGCGGATAATTTTGCTGTGCTGTATCCCAGCGATTTTATGAATTCCAAAAAGCTTCATCTCATACGCAAGCAAGCCGCCGAGCTTGACGGCTCGGTTCTTCCGTTAACGTTCAGCATAGGCAGATATATAGTAGATGATTTATCACTCACCCCCAGCGCAATGTATGACAGGGCGGCAATCGCGGAGGTGTCCGTAAAAGGGCGCTATGATGTGCATATTGCGCAATATGATGAGTCGATGCGCAAAAGACTTCTGCGTGAACAGGAGATTACGGGAGAAATGAAATCCGCGCTTTCCTCAGGCCAGTTTGAGGTTTGGTATCAGCCGCAGTATAACCATTCCACAGGCGCGCTTGTAGGCTCGGAGGCACTTGTCCGCTGGCGTCATCCTGAGCACGGGCTTGTATCTCCGGGAGAATTTATTCCGGTGTTTGAAAAAAACGGTTTTATCTACGAGGTTGACCGCTTTGTATGGGAACAGGCTTGCGTTTTTCTGCGTTCACAGCTTGAATCCGCAGGCACTGCGCTGCCGGTGTCGGTGAACATATCCAGACATGATATTTTCCGCAACGAGCTTACCGAGGTTATTTACGGACTTGTAAAAAAATACAGTTTACCTCCGGAGCTTTTGCGTCTGGAGATAACAGAATCTGCGTTTTCAACTTCAGCCGACCAAATAATCAAGGTGGTAAAGGAACTGATAGGAAAGGGCTTTACCATTGAAATAGATGATTTCGGAAGCGGATATTCTTCGTTAAATACTCTTAAAGATGTTCCTGCGCAGGTCGTAAAGCTTGATATGCGTTTTCTTGAGGGCAAGGAAAACTCCTCCCGCGGAGGTAATATTATTGAATCCGTAGTCAGGATGACAAAGTGGCTCGGAATGTCGGTTATTGCAGAGGGCGTTGAAACGGTCGAGCAGGCGGACTTTCTGAAATCAATAGGCTGTATGTGCGTTCAGGGCTATCTTTATGCAAGACCCATGCCGCGTCCGGAATATGAACAGCTTATCGGAAAAAGTGTACAGGAAAAAGCGAGGCTTGTACTCGAAACGGTGGAAAACCTTGATAACAACGCCTTTTGGGACCCCGAGTCAATGGATACGCTTATTTTCAGCAGCTATGTCGGCGGAGCGTGTATATTTGAGTACTACAACGGCAGCATAGAGCTTTTGAGGGCGAACGACAAGTATGCAAGTGTGATAGGCAGTGCCGGAATGACAATAGATGATGCGATAGCTCTTGAATGGAGCGAGCATCTTGATGAGGAGAATTTAAAAGCTGTTGTTGACGCAATAAATGAGTCCGTAAAAACAAACAGAGAGGTTACCCGTGAATTTGTTTTTCTGAATCTCCCGAACTGTCCGGAGAGAACCTATCTCCGTTCTACTATGAGGGTTATAGCATCAACCGGTGAACGTCTGCTGGTGTATTGCACAAACGAAAACATAACCGCTCAGCGGGAGGCACAGCAGGGCGAAAAGCGTTTGTCGGAGCAGCTCAAGGCGATAATGGATAATGTCGGCAGCGGAATTACTGCTGCAATTTTCCGTAATGAGGAGATAGAGCTCCTGTTTTCAAATGACAAATACTATGAAATTCTCGGATACACTCGTGAGGAATATAAGGAAGAGGTAAAAAATCCGTTTGAAAGGATTTTACCCGAGGATACGGAGTATGTGCACAGCGTTATCAACGATGTCGTTACCTCCGGCGAAACGCGACGTGCGGAATACCGCGTTAAGCGCCGTGACGGTACAGTTATATGGATGAGAATCATTCTGTCAGCTGCAAAATTTGAAGGCATAGATGATGTCGTTCAATTGAGTATAATGAGCGATATTTCTTCGGAAAAACAGGCTGCGGAAAATCTGAAAAGCACCGATGAGCAGTTGAAGTTTCTCAATGATACGGCTCATGATGTTCTTGCACAGCCCGATATAGACAAGGGCATAGAGCAGGTGCTTTCAAAGCTTCTTGATTATTTCAAGGGCGGCCGTGTGTATATATTTGAGTTCGACTATGACAACGGTGTGTCCGACAACACCTACGAGGTGTGTGCACAGGGCGTGACGAGTGAAAAGGAAAACCTTCAGCGCGTTCCGATGGATATAATGCATTTTTGGATTCACGCCTTTGATAACAAAAATTATGTCAATATAGAGGATGTTGACGCGCTTGATGACAGCCGTGCTGAGGAGCGGGAAACGCTCAGAGAGCAGGGGATAAAATCCCTTGTCGCCGTTCCGCTGCGCCGGGACGGAAAGCTCATAGGCTTTATCGGAGTTGATGACCCGACTGTGCGCAGAATGCTTGCGGACAGGCTTGAGGCGATAGGTGATTATATCGCGGTAATGCTTACGCGGCGTGACCTTGCCGCCAAAATAGATTTTGACCGTAAGGCGTTGGAAATGCTTATGAACGACACGCCGGGCGGATTTTGCCGCATAAGAGTGCACTTTGACGGTACGGCGGAGCTTGTTTACACAAACGAAGGCTTCTGTAATCTTGTGGGCATGACGCACGCCGAGGTTGTTGATTTTTACAATACGGATGCCATGAACGGTATGCACCCGGATGATGCCGAGGCTTTCAGTTCTGCGTATAACGAGATGTTTACCACAGGGGAGTTTCGCGCAAAATACCGTCTGCATCACGGCAACGGCGGATATATATGGGTTATGGCATTCGGGCATCTGAGCAAAACCGAATCGGGAGAGATGTATCTCAACTCCTATTATACTGACCTTTCGGAGCAGGAAAAACGCGAGCTTTCCTTCCGAGAGACTGTGCCGTTTATTCTTGAAGCAATCATGGAAAGCTCAACGGATTTGACCTTCGCAAAGGATAAGGAATTTAAATACATTTGCTGCAGCCATACCTTTGCCCATTTTGCCGGCTGTGAGGACTCAAGTCAGGTAGTCGGAAAAACCGATTACGAGCTGTTTGATAAGCAGACGGCCGATCAGTTCAGGGCGGATGATATTCAACTGCTCAAGGACGGCAAATCAATTATCGACATGGTTGAGCCCATACCGTCAACAGACGGAATCGCACATTATTCAAGCACATCAAAATATTTGCTCAAGGACACCTTCGGCAACGCTATAGGTCTTTACGGACTCGGCAGGGACATCACCGAATACCGCAATGCCTATGAACGCTTGCAGCTCATAACCGAAAACATACCCGGCGGAATAGCTATGCTGGAGATAGGCGAGTCAAGCCTGCGTGTGCTTTATTTCAATGAGGGCTTCTATAACTTCTCCGGTTATACGAAAGCCGAGTATCAGCGTATAATGGATGAAGAACCGTTCAGTCTGATATTTGAGGAGGACGGTCCGGTTATGCTCGAAGCTCTCAACTCCCTGCGTGACGGACGAACAAAAACGGCAAGCTGCTCATATCGCTGCAATGTCAAGGACGGAGGCTACCGCTGGTTTAATATGAAGGGCGAGGTTTCCGAGGTTCGCGGGGATAAGCTTATCGTAAATGTTGTGCAGTTCGACATAACCGAGCAAAAACGAGGCGAGGAGCTCGCTCGCATACACGAGGAAGAAATGAGAATAGCAATGTCCCGTATGGGCAAGATGATATGCGAATACAATCCCGAAACCCATGTCATGACAATGCCCAAGGCATATGCCGACTGGTACGCAATGTCTACGGTTGTAAAAAATGTTCCCTATAACAAGCAGGATCTTGCAACACTTGAGCCGGAGCATCTTGAAAATTATGTCCATTTCTTTGAATCCATAATAAACGGGGATAAATCCGGCTCGCTTGACGCGCGTCTGCGCCGCAAGGACGGAACACTTCACTGGGAGCATTATGAATTTGTTTCCGTATTCGGGGATGACGGAAAACCCAAGAAGGCAATTTTTTCAGTTGAAGATGTCACTGATTTTATGGAAACCAAGAGCCGTTATGAGCACGAAATGCAGCTCAGGCGCGAGCTTATCAGAGATTCTGTTATTTACTATCAGATAAACATAACCAACAATACCATCGATGAATACATTTCAAAGTATTCAGATGAAAAAGCCATGCATTCGGGTAAGGCTGTCAGCGGGAGCATGGAGCGGGACATCCTGGCAAATGTTGCCGCCGGTGACCGTAAAATGATTGAGAAAACCATGTTTTCGGCGCCTCTTCTCAACGCTTACAACAACGGGAAAAGAAATATAAGTATTGAATATCGCCGTTTGGTACCGGGCGGCGGTCTGCGTTGGATGAGAGCAAACGCCGCACTCATGAAAAGGCCGGATACCGATGAGATTGTGGCATTTGTGTATGTAAGCGATATAGATGCAGAGAAGAAGAATATCCTTGCAATTGAATGCCTTATGGCGGAAGAAATAGAGTCCCTGGTGATGGTAAATGTGATAAGCGGGCTTGCGCATAAAATAAAAACCAATGCGGACTTCGGCAATATGGAAGAAAACGAGATTTTTAATTTTGACGAGTACATAACCGAGGCAATTATTCCCGTTATTGTGCCGGAGGATGTCAGGAGCAACGGAAAAGCATTTTTGCTTGAGGGTCTTGTCAGAGCGCTTGAAAACGAGCCGTCAATCGTCTTTACATATCGTATGCATCGCAAGGACGGCAGTGTGGTTCGGAAAAGGTCGTTGGCGTTTTATCTTGACGAAAGCCGCTGTGACATAGTAATTTCAAGCCGCGACATAACGTGGATATATGAGGAGGAGCAGCGCCAGAAGCTCACGCTTCAAAGGGCGGTGGATTCCGCAAATGACGCAAACCGGGCAAAGAGCGATTTCCTTTCGCGCATGAGCCACGATATGCGTACGCCCATGAACGCCATAATAGGACTTGTAAGCCTTGCAAAGGATGAAAATAATCCTAAGAAGACCGAGGAATATCTGGAAAATATAGATTACTCAAGTCATCTGCTGCTCGGGCTTATAAACGACGTGCTTGATTTGAGCAGAATAGAGAGCGGAAAGGTCAGTCTGCACGAGGAGCAGTTCTCGCTTGAGGAATTCAGACGCAATATAAATACCGTCATAAAACCGCTTATGGACGCGAAAAATATTACTCTTGAGTTCGTTTCGGATTGCGAGGACGAAAACATAGTTGTAGACAAGGTGCGCTTTACACAGATATTTTTCAATCTCCTTTCCAATGCCGCAAAGTATACGCAGCCGGGCGGAAGGGTTGTCTTCTCGGCTATGAGAATGCCGGACGTGAACGGAAAATGCGCAATAAGTTATTGCGTAAAGGATACAGGCTGCGGCATGAGTAAGGATTTCCTCAAGATAGCCTTTGACCCGTTCGCCCAGGAGAGACTTAACAGCACCGAGATACAGGGCTCCGGACTGGGGCTTGCAATCGTGAAAAGTCTTGTTGAATCCATGGGAGGCACAATCAAGCTCGACAGCGAGCTCAACGTCGGAACAAGTTTTACGGTTGAGCTTTACACAGACAGAAGCACAAACGAAAAAAGCGAAAAGACTGTTGAAAACAGCAGCCTGAAGTGCCTTGAGGGTCTGCGCATATTGCTTGTTGAGGACAATTCCATGAATATTCTTGTTGCGCGCAACCTGCTTGAAAAGAAGGGCTGCATGGTGAATGTTGCAACAAACGGGCTCAAGGCGGTGGAGCTTTTCTCGGATTCTGCCGAAGGATATTACGGCACGATTCTTATGGATATACGTATGCCGGTCATGAACGGACTTGATGCGGCGCGTAAAATACGCTCTCTCAAGAGAGCGGACGCTGCCGCAGTTCCCATAATTGCCATGACGGCGGATGTCTTTGATGAGGATAGGGATAAAACTCTCGAAGCAGGCATGAACGCGCATATAGCAAAGCCGATAGTGCCTCAGCTTCTGTTTGATGCAATCGCGGAGCAGGTGATAAAACAAAATGTTAAGGGGGAAAAGTAATGAAAAAGCTCGAGAAATTCCTGTCGGTATTCCTTTCGGCAGTACTTTTGCTATCCGTGTTTTCTTTTGCGCTGCCTATAGCAAATGCAGCGGGAGTTGAAGCTTTGACATTTGCGCTTAACGAAGGCGGAGAGTCCTACTGCGTATCAGATTGTGACGAAGCCGCAAGCGGTGACATAATTATTCCCTCAACCTACAATGAAAAGCCGGTTACAAAGATAGGAAATAGAGCATTTTTCAGTTGCGAAAATCTTACCTCGGCAACTATTCCGGGCAGCGTGACCGGCATAGGCAACGAGGCATTTAAGGATTGTTATTCGATGAGCTCTGTAAATATATCGTACGGCGTAACGAGCATAGGCGATTTTGCGTTTGAATTCTGCCCCCTTAATTCGGTAACCATCCCGGAAAGCGTGGTGAGCATAGGAGAAGGCGCGTTTTCAAAATGCTCCATTACCTCGCTAATCATCCCGGACAGCGTGGTGAGTGTTGGCGAGGAGGCGTTCGCCGCATGTGTAGACCTTCAATCAATAACTATATCAAATAATTTAAAAACAATAAGCTATGGAATGTTTATGAATTGCCCCATTGGCTCCTCGGTAATCATACCCCAAGGTGTGACGAGCATAGGTGACAGAGCGTTTGCCGGCGGCTCTATTTCCTCAATAACCATACCAAACAGCGTCACGAGTATAGGGGCGGATACGTTTTTTGAGTGTGAAAACCTGACAATTTACGGCTATACAGGCTGCTATGCGTATAGCTATGCGAGAAGCAAGGGCATACCTTTTTCCAGCTTCCCGGATTTAAACTTTACAGATAAAAGCGACGGAGTGTCCTGCTATGTGTCGGAGTGCAACAAATACATAGTCGGAGAGCTGACAATTCCGTCAACTCATAACGGTAAGACGGTAACGGGTATACGTGAGCATGCGTTTGAGGATTGTGCTGCTCTCACCTCGGTGATTATTCCGGACAGCGTTAAAAGCATAAATTATTCGGCATTTAAAAACTGCACCTCACTTGCCTCGGTAACGATTCCGAACAGTGTTACGAGCATAGGCGAATCGGCGTTCAGCGGATGTGCTGCGCTCTCCTCAATAACCCTTCCGGACAACATAACAATGATATATTGGTGTACCTTTGAGGATTGTACCTCACTGAGCTCAATAACCATTCCCGGAAGTGTAACCGAAATAATCTCCGGTGCGTTTCGGGGCTGCACCTCGCTTGCCTCGATAACTATACCGGAAACCGTAACAACCATAAATCCGTTTGTGTTTGACACCCGTAACCGGACAACGATTAACGGCTATACGGGCAGCAGTGCACAAATATATGCGGAAAATAATAACATGCCGTTTGTCAACACCCTTGATTTGAGATTCATAAATAATAGTGTAGGATTACAATAGATGTGTTACAAAAATTAAAAAAAGAGTAGCGAATAGGAAAAACC
>LFSB01000054.1 GCA_001513045.1 Clostridiales bacterium DTU089 | reverse complement strand
AAGCTTTCAAAACTTACGGTGAGGTTTTCTAATTTTGTAACACATCATTGACAAACCTACACTTGATTTGAGATTCATAAATAATAGCGACGGAGTGTCCTGTTGCGTTATTGATTGCAACGAGGAGGCGGAGACAATTGTTATTCCGTCAACCCACAACGGCAGAGCAGTGACCGAAATAGGACCCGAGGTGTTTGATAATTGCACTAAGCTTACCTCAGTAATCATTCCCGACAGTGTGAACAGAGTGGATGAACGTATGTTTTACGGCTGCACCGCTCTTACCGAGGTGGTTATTTCAAACAACTTGTCGAGAATAGGCTGGGCGTGGTTCGGAAATTGCAGTTCGCTTGAAACAATAATAATACCCAACAGTGTGACAAAAATTGATGAAAGCGCCTTTGAGATTTGCACCTCGCTTACCTCGGTGTTTATACCTGAAAGCGTGACCGAAATAAGCTCGGATTCGTTTTTCGGCTGTACTGCTCTTACGATTTACGGCTTCGCAGGAAGCTATGCGCAGAGCTACGCAAACAAGTATATTATCCCCTTTGTTGAAATCGGTACGGTTATATCCTCCTCTCTGCGGATTTTGAACCGCATTATTACCGGCATATCGGTTGGTGACACCGTCACACAGGTGCTTGCTAAATGCTGGAATGACAGTTCAAGGCTCAAAGCGTTTGATGCGGACGGCGTACAGCTCACGGATACCTCAGTAAGAGCGTGCACGGGCATGGTAATCAAGCTGTATAACGACACAGGCGATGAGATTGACACTGTTACCGCTGCGGTCAGAGGAGATGTCAGCGGGGACGGTGTAATTGATGCAATTGATGCGGCAACGGCTGAGCTTGCCATGAATACGCATGCCACGCTCGACGGAGTATATAAATCGGCGGCGGACACGGACGGAAACGATGTTATAGACATAAATGATTTTTCCGCGTTGCAAAACGCATCGGTGGGTCTTACGGAGCTTTAAAATTAAATTTTCTCGGAGGACAAAAATGACAAAAACAGAACTGTGCTCACTCATGAAAGAGCTTAAATTGGTATTTGATATAGTGCGCCTTGTGGATGTTTCGCTTACAACGCAATATGACATGGATGACTCCGGCGAGCTGGTCAAGGGAAAATATGAATGCTATGCCGTGTGGAAGCGCGGTGGCAGATGCGACAACTGCATCTCTGCAAAAGCATTTTCCCAGAAAACCAGACTGACGAAGTATGAGTTTGAGGGCGAGGATGTCTACCACATTGTTGCAAAGTATATCGAGGTTGACTCACAGCCGTATGTGCTTGAGATAGTTTCAAAGGTTACCGACCAGGTGCTGTTCGGAGCCTTAGGCAAGGAGCGGCTGGTCGAGCTTATTCAACAGCAGAACCATAAGCTTTATACCGATTCTCTGACCGGGGCGTATAACCGCGGATATTATGACGAGCAGCTCAAGTCGCTGCAAAAGGCGAATGCATTTGCAATGGCGGATATAGATGATTTTAAGGCGGTTAACGATACCTTCGGCCATCAGGCGGGGGATATTGTGCTTCAGCGTGTCGTGGAAACAATAAGAAAAAACATACGCGCAAACGATTCCGTAGTCCGTTACGGCGGTGACGAATTTCTTCTGATGTTCCGCGGGATGCCCTGTGAAGTGCTCAGGTGTAAGCTTGAGGGTCTTCGCGAGGAGGTTTCTCGAATAGAATTCAAGGAATATCCGGGCTTGAAAGTTACGTTAAGTGTGGGCGGAAGCGGAGTTGATGACCCGGATGTCGGCGACAGGGTGCGCTGTGCGGACAGACGGCTGTATATTGCAAAGGAAACAAAAAACAGCGTCTGCTGTGAATAAACAACAAAACGGCTGCTGCATTAATTGCAACAGCCGTTTAATGTATGTGTTGAATTTATTCAACCTTTTTCGCAATCCGTCGCAGGGTGATTTGCTGTGCGGTGAAAAGTCCGGCACACAGGGCAATAAGCACAAACGGTGTGATTTTAAAGGTTGTCCAGGAGGCTATGTAACCGAAGCTCAGCTGAACCGCAAAGCCGACGGCGTAGGCTCCGCCCATGTGGTAGCCGGTAATGTCCGCGGAATACTCCTTGCCGAAGCGGCGGGGTACGCTGTGCAGCACGCTCGGAAATACAGGACCGAAACCGAAGCCTATGAGCAGAAGTCCCAGAAGTGAATAAGAGCCGAGCGGCATAGCAAGCACGAGCATCCCCAAAAATGCCGAAGCAATACCGATGTGTATTACCGTGTCGTCCTTCAGCTTCATAGACACAAAGCCCGACACGAGTCTTCCGAGCATGATTCCTCCGTAGTAGAGCGATACCCATTTTGCGGCAGCGGCAGGCTCGAGCGCGTATATGTTTACAAGATAGGTCGCTCCCCATGTGCCGACAAGAAATTCCATCCCGCAGTAGAAGCCGAGAGAGAGTATACTTGAAGGAAGACCCTTTGAACGGATAAGCTGCATGAAGGATTTATCCGGCACCGAGTTCAGACTTGCATCTGTGCCCGCTTCGGCGTTTACATCGCACTCGGCGCGCTTCCATTTGCCGAGTGAAAGCAGAACTATTGCCGCAATTGCGAGCTGTATGGCGGCAATTACTCTGTAACCGCTTCTCCATGAGCCGCTTTGACCTCCGAGAAATGCCGACATTATCATCGGGCTTGCGGTTACACCTATGCCCCAGAAGCAGTGCAGCCAGTTCATGTGCTGCGATTTGTAATGAAGCGACACAAAATTGTTCAGTCCGGTGTCGATGGCTCCGGCACCGTAGCCGAGGATAATCGAAAACAGCATCATGACGGCAATGTTCGGAGAAAAGCTTATGCCGACAAGTCCGGCGGCGGTCATAAGCACGGATATAAATGTCACCTTTCCGGTTCCGAGCTTGCGTATGAGCCTTCCGGCAACAAAGCTTACTCCTCCGGTGCACACTCCGGTTATAATACTGTAAAGGGAGGCAAAGCTTTCGGCTATTCCGAATTCATTGTGTACCACAGGCCATGACACTCCGAAAAGCGAATCCGGAAGCCCAAGCGAAATAAAAACTATGTAGATTATTATAAGTAATGCTGTCATGTCGTTTCTCCGTCTGTCTGTAAATTCGATATATTCTATCATGAGAAAGGTAAAATGGCAAGCCCCGGCAGGGGATTCAAATGAAGACCGTATTATGAATAATGAACGATTGAAAGTTGTATAGTAAAATCGGACACACCGGAGAGTGAACGATGTGGAGCTGTTAGCCCGTAGCTGTTAGCTTGTAGCCCGCGGCGCTTGCGGCTATCGGAAGCCTCCTTTGGCAAAGGAGGTGGCAGTGCGCAAGCACTGACGGAGGATTGCTTGTAGCCCGCAGCGCATATCATTTGTAAAGCAAAAATATCGTTCCAAATAAAAAATGCAAGTCGCAAGACTTGCATTTTTCTGTGGTGTATGTACGGAATAGATGCCACTTGATTCCTTGCGTTGTAGTATAGTAGACTTTCAATAAAGGTTTTTTCTCTGATATAATCAAAATATTTGATAGGGAGACAGTATAGTGTTTCAATTCAGTTCTCTGTGTTTCTTTTTTGTGATACCGATTGTCAGTACCGCAACACCTGAAATTATCAGAAGTGTAAACCACAGCGTCATATTACTGCTGTCGCCTGTTTGCGGAGATTCGGTATCGCCTGTATCCTCAATCGTTTTGACGGGTGTTTCCGCAACGGTATCCTCAACTATGGCAAATATCATAAAAGGTGACTGGTGGTCGGTATTAAGAGATATTGAAAAATCGCTGTTCGCTGTATAGGTTGTTTTTTCAATCTGATTTTTCCTCACGCCCTTGCCGGAGTGCATGAGGATATAGCCCACAGCGCCTTTGACAGTCGGGAAATTGCTGAACTCCATGGTTCCCGGAACATTCACCTTTTCTCCGTTTGAATCGAGAACCGAAATATCCTGTGAAAACACCGTGTAAACCAGGTATTTTTTACCGTGTGAGGTGAAGCTCCCGTTGGGAGCAATCGAGTTACCCGGCAACTTTGACAGGCTTTCGGGGTCGCAGCCTTTAATGAAGGCTGCTGAGGCAATGAAGCTTACACCGTCTTCGCTTGTCTGTATTCCGACTTTTCCAGCCGGTGCGTTACCGCTTGTATAGATGTACAGATAGGTGGTCGGCATTATGAATTGAGCATCCTCGTATTTTACCCTGTAAGCAATACCGTTGATTTTTATCATGTAGGGGGTCGTTTGTTTAATATTTCCGTTGAAATCCGTCATTTCCCCTATAGCTACCTGACCGGGTATAGAATCGGAATTAAACTTGTAATTCACACGTGACCTGTAGTCTAATTTTGTACAATACATAGCATCATGCTCTGCGGAAAAAGAGCAGACAAGGAATTCGCCGGAGTTGTAATCGACGATATCGCCGATATTGTATTCCGTTGATTGGTATGTAAAGCTTTTCAGAATAGTGATATCCTTTGCTCCCACTTGGTATTCCTTGATGTCGGATATCTCTGCATTTGGCGAGAACCCTTCCGTGACCGCCGCGGCAATATCATCCTTTGTCGGCGTGTATATCTGAGCTGAAAGAGATGCTCCTGCCGGTACTGTCATGCCGTCATTGGGCGAGAAGCGGATGCCGACGCTTTTATTCAAATCTTCATCAGAGGTAAGGCCGGGCATTGTGATAGTAAGCGAACTGCTGTAGCCGCAAACACTGCAGATATGGTCTGAGATGCCGTCGTACTGATGTTTGCCGTAATTCACCTTTGCCTTATAGGTGTTGCAGACTTGGTAATGACCGTCCGAGGCGGCAATATAGCCGGAAAGGGATTCATGCTTACAGGCTGGAACATATGCACTTGCCTTTATGGTTGCTGTTCCGGAGGTGAGAGCCTCAAAGCCCGTTCCGCTACCGGTTTCAAGTTTCATTCCTACCTCAAATGGCAGCGAGCCGTTCACGCCCTCGGGCTTAGCCTCGCTTCCGCTGACCGCCGCTTTAAATGGAGCCGCGACGCTTGCGCTTGCGCGTACAGTATAAACTTCATACTCGTGAAGCCGCTTACCCTCAAGCAGAGCGGGGAGCCATGTTTCATTCAGCCATTTCAGCACCGCCGCTACGGTGTTCGCCGTTTCCTGCAAAACCGTGCACTCAGCATTTTCGACAAGCGTTTTGACATCGGCATAGAGTTCCTCGACCACAGCCTTTACCGTAAGCTCGCCGTAATGACTTTTTCCGGCGGTATCGGTTGCCGAAACTTTGATTTTCACGTCGGTAACGTCGGCAAGCGTTGTCGGGGTTCCGGTTATTGTCACGGAGCTTTCGGGAGTATTCTCCGTCAGCGTCAGCCCATCGGGCAGTCCATCCGCGCTCCATGTAAAATCGCTGATGCCCTCGGGCAACGGATTCACTGCGAAGGTGTAGCCGGGAGCTTGTTCACCCCGGTAAAAGACGAACTCATTTTCACCGATGCCTCCGTCGATTGTCAATGCCTCGCCGCTGAAAACCGCGTAAAGAGTGAAATCATAATTCGGGCATACAAAATCGTATCCGCCCAAGCCGCCCGTAACCGACGTAAAACTGCCGGATATCGAGTAGGGAGCGGCGGGAAGCGAATTGTCATCTTTGACAAGATACAGTCCGAGCAGGCTTTCTCCTGTTCCTGCGGTCGGAAAGGCATTATATTTTCTCCCAGGTACAAGATAATCGCCGGGGTCGTCAGCATTGCCAGAGCTGACCCTGACGCCAACCGTACCGTTGCCGAGCACCTGTTTTGTAATCCGTTCCGAGCCTTCGAGTGTTTTAAGGGTAATATCTACATCACCGGTTGCTCCCGAGACTGTGTACTCAAATTCCGAAACCTTTGTAATTATGCAGTTACCGCCTACCGGAGCGGATGCAAAACGGCAGCCGTCTTTTGCTTTTATCGTAATCTTGTATCCGCTGTTTGTATTGACAGACTCTATCCATCTATTGGAAGCGGCTTTTATTGCGCCGATTATTTCGGCATTCTCTCCGCCTGTCACGCTAAATTTATAGTATTGATGCTCGATGTTGCCACGGTTGAGATAAACGCCGTCTCCGAAGTTATGCTTTACAGTGCCTTTGTTTTCCTGTACATGGTCATAATTATTTTCAATGGTACCCATGTTCATAACTACATCACCGTTGCTATCCTTAATTGTGCCGTAGTTATCCGAAACAGTCACCGCATTCAGTATGATAGTACCGTTATTCGTCATAACGGTACCATTATTCTGTTGGATAAGACCGTTGTTCGTTATTACAGTGCCCTTGTTAATGGGCACTGCATCTCCGGCTGCAATTTCATCTTTAGTTTCATTAGACTCAATCTCAGGCAATAATTTCGCTGACACCGTTGCAGGCAACAACGTAATCAGCAGCATCGCTGCCAGCAGTACACATAAAATTCTTTTTCTCATTTTGTTTTCTCCTTACACCGTCTGTTTTCGCACAGGCAAACACCGATTTTGGGCTTGTCCGGCGGGAAATATTTGCAATCGCGGCACCATTCCTCTGGCTCTTCCGGGGATTCGGGCGCGTAAAATTCGCAGGTGTCCTGTATGTCGGTCACAAGCGGTGCGCCGTTTTCGTCATACAGCGGGTTCTTAAGAAAATCCGGCGTGACCGGCACGATATTATCGCCCTGTATCAGTTCCGTTTCTCTGTCACGCTCGTCCATATAACCGTAATATACCGTTATGGTATGTCCGGCAACCGTGAACACACCGTATAGCTCACCCTCGGTAGGAGGGCGGTTTTGCTGAATTGATTGATTCCGCATAAAAATACCCCCTATACTATGTTTAACTTATATAGTATAAGGGAAAAATTCGATTTTGTCCCCATCCGAAAATGATGATTTTCGGACGGTTTTTATTGTTTTTTTTCTTCCATTGCGAGGAATCTTGAAAGTTCCTTCCGGCTTCCGGCACCCGTCTTTCCGATTGCTTCGCTGATATATCCGCGTACCGTGTTGACCGAAACCGACATTCTGCCGGAGATTTCCGCGTTTGTCAGTCCTTTTGCCGCCAGCTTTGCGGCGTAATGCTCCTGCTGCGTAAGCTCTGTGGTGTTGACCATGCCGTGTATTTCGCGTTTGAGCTTTGTCCATCCCCGCGAAAGCTGTAAATTCAGCTCTTTGACCGTTTTTGCGGCTTCTTTATCCGTCTGATTAAGCCTGTCATCAAGCAGTGTTTCGAGGTTGTCGCGGTATTCGGCAAACGGCGCATACAGGCGGTCCGGACGCGCCAAGGAGAAGGCAATATCAATCTGCTCCGCTGCTTTCAAAGGTGCTCCCTGTTCGTGATAGCCCACCGCCAGCATCAGCCGGCAGTAGATCTCCGAGACCAGTGCGCCATCCAGAATATTCTGCGAAATAAAGGGCTTTGTGATGAGTGCCGCGTCGGATTTCATGGTGTGAAGCATGTGGTATTTCATGTAGGCATACCGCGCCATCGGGAAGCAATCGGCGGGCAGATGCTCAAATTCTCCCTCACAAAACCATGCCGGAAAGGAGTCAATATCGTACAGTTCAAGGTCGAAATTGCCGAGCCAAAAGTCACGGCGCATGGCTTCTTTTTCGCATAAGCAAGCCATTTTCTCAACCTTTTGCCGAGCATCCGTCCACTCCGCCACACGCCCCTGATAGAGCGCGCAAAGGCTATGTAAAAATGCCGTTCCGACCAGTAAATCCGGGCGTTCTTCGCTATACGGCAGCTCCCGCAAAAGGGCTTCCGCACCGGGAATATCGCCCCGCAGATAGGCAAGCTGACCGCAGAACAGCGTGTGCGCTTCGGGGTCGGATTTGAGCGATTTTGCAACGGCATCACCGCTTCCTGGCGTGCGATACAGCGTTGTCATTGTCAGCAGCGGACTGCGTTTCGGCAGTGTATCAAATGGGCGAGCCGGGCTTTGCTTGCGCTCCCTTCGAGGGTCTTCCGGCTTCTTGGCATCCGCCGGAATCATCCAGTAGTTGCCGTAGCGCTTTGCTCCGGGAATGCGTTTCTCCGTCAACAGTCGCTGCACATTACGCAGTGATACACCCCATTTTTCAGCCGCTGCTTTTGATGAAATAAAATCCATTTACCGCACTCCCTTTTGCAAAAATCATAACTTAAATTATATACGCTTACACGCATATTTTCAAGCGTAATATTCTGATTTTTTTGTTAAAAGATATACGCATATACGCAAACCTACAGTACCACTTATGAATTACAGACTGAAATGGATGAGTATATTCAATTTTATAATAATGAACGACCACACCGTCATATAAACATGAAAACTCCGGTTCAATACGAATCGGAGTTCTATGAAACATTAGATATATAAAGGAAAAGTTCCGATTTTTAACCGGAGCTGACCGGTCCAAAAATCGGAATCTATTCAATGGTTGCGGAGAGAGGACTTGAACCTCTGACCTCCGGGTTATGAGCCCGACGAGCTACCAACTGCTCTACTCCGCGATATTTAATTTTCCGCAAAGCACTTGCGTTATCTGAAGTGCCTTGCTATTATATAACATAGTTTTGCGAATTGCAAGTGTTTTTATAAAGTTTTTTTAAAAGGCAACTTTTTCAAGCCCCTTTTGTAATACAATAATAATATATATGCAAAACATTTTGAAAAAAAGCGCGTTTTTTTGAAAAAAAGTATTGACGGCTTGACCCGGTTGTGTTATAGTGTCCTTACCTCTCGGAGGGTTCTTTTTTTGTGCTCTCATTTTTTCAGAGAGGGAGGCCAGCACATCGGGTCAACAAGGCTCGTGGTGCTGAAAAATCCGATAAATGGAGGTGCCGCACATGGCTGCTAACGGTAAAAGAGTAAAAATCACGCTTTCTTGCACCGAATGCAAACAGCGCAACTACAACACGATGAAAAACAAGCAGAATTCACCCGACAGGTTGGAGATGAACAAGTATTGCAGATTCTGCAAGAAGTCCACGCTCCACAAGGAAAGCAAATAAGACAGGAGGTAGCTTTATGGCTGACGAAAACAACAAGGCTCTCGAGGCTTCTGAGTCCGACGGCAACAAAAAGGCCGACAAGAAAGCAAAGCCCGAAAAAGCCAAAAAGCCTTCAAAAGGGAACATCTTTCCCCGCATGGGCAAGGCTATCGCCCGTTTCTTTAAGGACTTCAAAGGTGAAATAGGAAAAATAGTATGGCCGAACGCCAGAACTGTCATAAAGAGCACGGGTGTCGTGCTTGCGGCTGTTCTCATAATCGGCTTGGGCATCTGGATTTTCGATTTTGCCATGTCGAAGGGAATTTCCGTTGTTGAGGGGCTTGCAAACACCACGACCACGGAGGTTACAACTACGCTTCCTGCAGTAACCACCACCGCAGCGGCAGCAGACGAAACCACTACGGCCGCTCCGGAGACCACCACCGCGCCGGCTCAGTAACGCGGTTAGTTTATTGTGCCGAATTTTTAATGAGCGGAGGTGCTGCCGATGGCTGAAGATGCAAGATGGTTTGTTGTCCACACATATTCGGGCTATGAAAACAAGGTTGCCACGAATATCGAAAAGGTTGTTGAAAACCGTAAGATGCATGACAGTATCCTTGAGGTGAAAATCCCCATGGAGACCGTTGTCGAGCTCAAGGATGACAAAAAGGTAGAGGTTGAACGAAAGATTTTCCCCGGCTATGTAATGGTAAAGCTCGCCGTTGAGTATGACGACGACAACCAGCCCCAGATGTCCGACGACACCTGGTATGTAATCCGCAATACGCGCGGAGTCACGGGCTTTGTCGGCCCGGAGAGCAAGCCTGTCCCCCTTACGGAGGCGGAGGTTCTCAAGCTCGGCGTTGAGCAGAAGGTTGTTGAGGTCAATTACGCAGTGGGCGACCTTGTAACGGTCACTGACGGGCCGTTTGACGGTTTCTCGGGTGTCGTTGAAGAAATCGACACCGACAAAAACTTCGTCAGAGTTGCAATTTCGATGTTTGGCCGCGAGACTCCGGTTGAGTTTGAGCTTGACCAGGTTGAAAACGCAATAGGCTGAACCGATTACAGGTAATTTGCGGATAATATCCGCTGTTATATACATCAATAAAGATGTATGGGATGTTCATACGTCCCCTGTGGGAGGGGTGAGGCGAGCTCTCACTCCGCCATTTACCACGAATTTTGGAGGTGCAAAAAAATGGCTCAAAAGGTTGTAGGTCTTATTAAGTTGCAGATTCCCGCCGGTAAAGCAACCCCGGCACCCCCGGTAGGTCCCGCACTGGGACAGCACGGTGTTAACATCATGTCGTTCACGAAGGAATTCAATGAGCGCACGAAAAACGATATGGGTCTTATAATCCCCGTCGTTATCACTGTTTACGCCGACCGCTCCTTCTCGTTCATCACCAAGACGCCCCCCGCCGCAGTTCTCATCAAAAAGGCTTGCGGTATTGAAAAGGCTTCAGGTGTACCCAACAAGCAGAAGGTCGCGCAGATCACCGGTGAGCAGGTAAGAAAGATCGCAGAACAGAAAATGCCCGATCTTAATGCAGCAAGCGTCGAAGCGGCTATGAGCATGGTCGCAGGTACAGCTCGCAGCATGGGCATTACCGTTGTCGATTAACGCTCCCGGGTGGGAGGTATAACCGATTTAACCACTCTATTGGGAGGAAATAAGAAATGAAACATGGTAAAAAGTATGTAGAGAGCACAAAGCTCTACGATAAGACTAAGCTTTATGAGGTTTCCGAGGCTCTTGACGTTGCGGCGAAGACCGCTACTGCAAAGTTCGACGAAACAGTTGAGGTTCACATCCGTCTCGGCGTTGACTCCCGTCACGCAGACCAGCAGGTCAGAGGCGCGGTAGTGCTTCCTCACGGAACAGGTAAGACCGTCCGCGTTGCGGTATTCGCCAAGGGTGACGCCGCAAAGGCTGCCGAGGAGGCAGGCGCAGACGTAGTAGGCGCTGAGGATCTTGTTGCGAGAATCCAGGGTGAAAACTTTATGGATTTCGACGTTGCAATAGCTTCCCCCGACATGATGGGACTTGTAGGTCGTCTCGGTAAGGTGCTCGGTCCTCGCGGACTTATGCCCAGCCCCAAGGCGGGTACGGTTACACCCGATGTTGCCAAGGCTGTCACCGAGGCAAAGGCAGGTAAGATTGAGTACCGTCTTGACAAGACCAACATCATCCATTGCCCCATCGGCAAGGCTTCCTTCGGCGGTGAAAAGCTCAGCGAGAACTTCAACACCCTGCTTGAGGCTGTTGCGAAAGCAAAGCCCGCGGCGGCAAAGGGTCAGTATATCCGCTCCTGCGTGGTAGCTACCACAATGGGCCCCGGCATCCGTGTTAACACGAATAAGTTCGTCAGCACTCCTGCCGCTCAGTAAACAGTTCTCAGTATCTGTAAATAAGAACGCACTCCGATTTTTGTCGGGGTGCGTTTTTTTGTTGTAATTTTAATGTTTTTTTGGTCGAAAAAGCCGGTGAATATTCCAAAGAAGATTACAAAAGTATTACAAAATGAAAAAATGCTTGCGCTCTGTTCGATTTTTGTGTATTATAATATTGTATCAAAAAATTGTTTTGGTTTTTATAATAAGAAAGAAGGTGGTTCCGATGGTTTATTAAGACAAAACAGAGTGAGGCTTTGAAAAATAAAACGCTGAAAAATCATAGTTTTCATTGAGAAAACAGCGTAGAAATAACTGTGAAAGGTAAAGATACCGGGCATAAGAGGTCGCTTTTCGGGGGCTTTTTGTGTGAAGACTGTATCACATGGTAACCGGGCGGAAATAACTGTGAAAGGTAAAGATACCGGGCATGAGAGGTCGCTTTTCGGGGACTTTTTGTGCGAAGACTGTATCACATGGTAACCGGGCGGAAATAACTGTGAAAGGTAAAGATACCGGGCATGAGAGGTCGCTTTTCGGGGGCTTTTTGTGCGAAGACTGTATCACATGGTGATTTTATGAAAAAGCTTATTTCAATTTTTATAATCATTTGTATATGTATGACTATATCCGCATGCGGCGGCAAAGAAAACGAACAGACAACGACTACGACGACAACGACGACCGCGCAGGAAACCACATCGGCGAAGGTGCCGCAGGCGGATTCTCCGGGAAGCTTGAGCGGAACCGAAATTCTTGCGGCAAAGGCATCGGACATTGTTCCCGAAGGGCTGAGCTTCGCCGGCGCAGACCTGCGCACCGCTGAATTTTCGGTATATAAAAACAAATATCCGGTAGGGCAGGCGGGTGCGCTTTTTGAGTTGACGGCTGAAATCGACAAGCAGATAACAGATAACTTTGTGCGCTTTGCCGGCTTGCTCGGCTATAAGCTTGACGGTAAAAATTACACTACAAACGGCAAAATATATTTTTATGATGAGTCAACCGGCATATATTCACATGCTGAAAGCGTATCAATAGACGCAAAAAACGATGAGATAAACTCCGAGACAAGCGCAGAAAAGGTGCAGACCTTGCTTAAAACCGACAAAACCCTGAAGGCGGCGTGTGAATTTGCGGGGATTCCGGAGAATGCAAAGGTTTTTAAAACCGTCAGCTATAATGTGAATAACGAGATATCCGAGGTGTGCTTTCTTGTGACTCAGCAAGCTGATTCTGCGGCGGAGCTTGCAGAAAACACGGGCTTCCGGGGCGTGAGAATCACATGCTATCGTGAGCTGAATTCCTTTAACGTAAGGGCTTTCAAGCTTAATCACGAAAAAGCCGAAATCAAATTTACTCCGGTGACATTTGACGAGGCGGTCAGCGAGTGCGCTGAAAAATATTTGCAGAGCACCGGTAAGAAAGCAGACAGCTCGGCACTGAAGGTCTGCTCAGCGGAATATTCCGCAAAGGTTTATAGGGATTATTATGTTCCCTGCTATGTTTTCACACTTGAGGTTGAAAATTCCGCGAAGAGCAGCACAATTAAGGAGTTTGAACAGTATTATATCCCGATGTATACATCAGCCGAGGCCGAGGTATATTCCGCAGGATGAAAATTTAGGAGATGATTTAATGAATAAGAAAAAGAGGACAATATTGATAATCGCGATTGCGGCGGTAATTATCATAACCGCAGGTTTGTTCGGTTACGCAAAATATGCCGAGGATACAAAGGTCGAATTCTTCTCGATTGCGACGCAGGGGGATGATTATTATTTGGAAATAATTTCAGCCTCGTGTTCGCGTCCGGGAGGAAGAAACCCCGAAAAGCACAGCGAATTCACGAAAAAGGTTAGTGAAATTCAGTCTGATTACCTTGGGAAATACACAAGCGGCGAATACGTGAAACCCACAAACATTCACGCCTCGATAGAGGTGAAGGACGGTCAGACAATTTTCACCTACTACGGAACCGCCACACTTGCGAGCGGGGAAACCACGCAGTACAACAGGCAGTTCACGGTTGACTATGTCTTCACAAGGGACATACCGGAGGTATTCAAGGTACCTCAGAAATAGGGCTAAAAAAATAAAAAAGTAATCAAAAGACACTTTAATGGCTATAATGTAAGGGGGTGATTCCGATGGTTTATTTTAACAAAACGCAATAAAATTAGAGTGAATAGAAAAGGAGTAAAAAAATGAAAAAAATTATAAGTTTGTTATTGGTTTGTGTTATGCTTTCAATGTCGGGAGTGAGCGCATTCGCGCTTGAGGAAAAGCAGATGTACGAGTTCGAGTTTCCGGATGGTAAAAAAGTAAATTATTATTTGGATGAAAATCAAATGCCCTATAGATTGATTGACGGAGAGGTAGTATACGTTGCGCTTCCCCTTGAGCATTTAAAGGTTACGGAGCCTTTGAAAATCGCAAAGCTTAATGCGGGGCAGGCTGAAAGCCAATCAGAGAAAAGCGGTAATCAAGGAGCACCTACATATTATTTTGATTTAAGTACTGGTCCGGCATCCCGTAATTCAATTTCATATACTCAACCGATTTCATTTTTAAATGTTACATCTATGTCGACAATGAATTTGAAATTTCATCCGCAACATCAATCCATAAGAATCAAAACCACTAATTTGGTTAAGGAACATTTTTGGTCTGGTGTGAAAATTGATTTTACATATTACTATTACTATGAATCCAATAAAGAATGGTGTTACCTTAATTTTACAAATATAAATTGTACAATAGCTGATGGATTCGGATTCCAACATCAACCGAATATACATACATTTGGAAGATTTGATATAATTAAAAACTCTGGTCTCCAATCGTTTGATGTTGAAATATGGACATCATTTACATGGTCTTATTAATTGTTAGGAGATGATTTAATGAGTAAGAAAAAGAGGACGATATTGATAATCGCGATTGCGGTGGTAATTATCATAGCCGCAGGCGCTTTCGGTTACGCGAAATATGATGAAGCGCATCCGGTTAGATTTAATTCCATGGGTTCAAAAGGCGAGGATTTATATCTGGAAATAATATCTGCCTCATTAAAAAACAATCTCAAGGGTGAAGGTGCGGAAAAGTTTAAGGAATACGCTCAGAAAAACGAAGAAATATATACTGAATATTACGACAAGGTTAAAAACGGCGAATACGTGAAACCCACAAACATTCACGCCTCAATAGAGGTGAAGGACGGTCAGACAATTTTCACCTACTACGGAACCGCCACACTTGCGAGCGGGGAAACCATTCAGTACAACAGGCAGTTCACGATTGACTATGTCTTCACAAGGGACATACCGGAGGTATTCAAGGTGCCTGAAAAGTAAGGTCGGAAATCATACAAATATTACGGCGGCATCGGGCTTTTGAACCCGGTGCCGCCTTTTTAATATGCCCGAAAAGCTATAATATGAGTCTTTGCCGCTATTGCTTTAAGGCTCTCATTGCATTGAAAACGGCAAGGACGGTAACTCCGACATCCGCAAATACCGCAAGCCACATGGATGCCGCGCCTAAGCCGGCAAGGGCAAGCACAAGCAGCTTGACTGTGAGCGCAAACACTATGTTCTGGCGGGCTATGCGGATTGTACGTTTGGCTATTTTGATTGCCTGAGCTGTCTTTGAGGGTTTGTCATCCATCAGAACTATGTCGGCGGCTTCTATTGCGGCGTCCGAGCCGACAGCGCCCATTGCAATTCCGACATCAGCCCTTGCCAGAACGGGTGCGTCATTTATGCCGTCTCCGACGAATACAAGCGTCCCGCCCGCGGGTGTTCCCGCCAATAGCTGTTCAACGTTTTCCACCTTGTCCGCCGGAAGCAGCCCGGCACGGTATTCATCAAGCCCCAGCTCCTGCGCAACAGCCCTTCCGACCTCCTCGCGGTCGCCGGTGAGCATTACGGCATTTGATACGCCCAGAGCCTTCAGCTCGGAAATTGCCTGCTTTGAATCACTTTTTACACGGTCGGATATTACGATATGTCCGGCATATTCGCCGTTAATCGCAACATGGATTATCGTACCGGCACTTTCACACGCAAGCCATTCCGCCCCAACCGAGTCCATCATTCCGGTGTTGCCCACACATACAATATCGCCGTTTACCGCGGCGCGTATGCCGCGTCCGGATATCTCCTCAACATCCGTAATTGAGCAATCGTCGGCTTCGTTCGGATATGCCTGCCGGAGTGAGACGGCAATCGGATGGGAGGAAAAGCGCTCAACATGAGCCGCAAGATGAAGCAGATGGTTTCGGTCGCAGTTTTCGGGGTGGATTGCCGTAACCTCAAACACGCCCTTGGTGAGGGTCCCTGTTTTGTCAAACACAACGGTTGAGGCCTTTGAAAGTGCGTCTATATAGTTGGAGCCTTTGATAAGTATGCCCTTTTTTGACGCGCCGCCTATACCTCCGAAGAAGGTCAGGGGAACCGATATTACAAGCGCGCAGGGGCAGGATACCACAAGAAAGGTCAGCGCCCGGTTCAGCCACAGCGCGATTGTTCCGGAAAAATCGCCGGACACAAGCGCAGGCAGCAGGGCGAGAAGCACCGCGGCAACGACTACGGCAGGAGTGTAATATTTCGCAAACTTGGCAATAAATGTTTCACTTTTTGATTTGTTGTCTCCCGCGTTTTCCACGAGCTCAAGTATTTTTGCGGCGGTCGATTCGCCGAAGACCTTAGTAACCCTTGCGCGTATCACCCCCGAAAGATTCACGCAGCCGGAAATGACGCTGTCTTCAACGCCTATGTCTCTCGGTGCGCTCTCTCCGGTCAGCGCCACGGTGTTGAGTGACGACGCACCCTCAATGACAACGCCGTCCATGGGAACCTTTTCGCCGGGCTTAATTACAATGATTTCGCCCACCTTAACGTCATCCGGATTCACCGTTTCAAGCTTTCCGTTGCGCTCAACGTTGGCTGTGTCCGGACGGATATCCATGAGCTGAGATATTGATTTGCGGCTGTTGCCCTCGGCAAGCTCCTCGAACAGCTCGCCGACCTTGAAGAACATCATAACAAATACCGCCTCGGCAAATTCAGGCTCGGAGTCCGGCAGAAAGCCTATAAAAAGCGCGCCGAGTGTGGCAATGCTCATCAAAAAGTCCTCGTTGAATATTTTGCCGTGCACAATGCTCTCTGCGGATTCAAGCAGAACATCGTATCCCGCGGTCAGATAAGGCACAAGATACAAAAGCAGACTTCCCCAAAGCGGGAGCGATATGCTGCGGTCAATTATCCATGCAGCACACAGCAGCACCGCGGACAAAATGATTTTTATCAGATTGGTCTTGTTTTCCTTTTCCATAAATCACTCATCCTCTTTCTCGTTTGCGTGCTCCATGCCGGATTCAAGCATGATTCTGATGTGCTCGTCCGCCAGGGAGTAGAACACTTCTTTTCCGCTTTTCCTGAATTTCACCATGTTGGCCTTGCGAAGCCCTGAGAGCTGATGGGAGATTGCCGACTGCGTCATGCCGAGCAGCTCGGATAAATCACATACGCACAGCTCGTTGCCGTCAAGCGCCCAGATGATTTTTGACCTTGTGGGGTCGCACAGCGCCTTGAAAAGAGCTGCGCTTTTCTCGAAGCTTTGTGCATCGGGCATTTCTTTTTTCAGCTTTTTTACTACATCCTCGTGCGGCGAGTTGATATCACATTTGTCTGACATGTTGTTGTCCTCCTTATATGAACATATGAGCAATTGTTCAACTGTCCTTATTATACATGAGCGACTGCTCATATGTCAAGAGGTTTTTGAAAAAAATAAAAAAACCCGAAGACTTTCGCCTTCGGATTTTTGGAGCTGTTACCCGGACTCGAACCGGGGACCTCATCCTTACCAAGGATGTGCTCTACCACCTGAGCCATAACAGCAAATGGCGACCCGGAACGGGCTCGAACCGTCGACCTCTAGCGTGACAGGCTAGCGTTCTAAACCAACTGAACTACCGGGCCATTTGCCGTACCCTTTACGGGCACGTTTGATATTATACACATCAAGCGCCGCGATGTCAACATTTTTTTCGCGGTTTTTTACAGTTGTTTTTTTATTTTTGTAGGTTTGTCAATGATGTGTTACAAAATTAGAAAACCTCACCGTAAGTTTTGAAA
>LFSB01000018.1 GCA_001513045.1 Clostridiales bacterium DTU089 | reverse complement strand
CGGGTCATAGGTGGACATATACGCCTGGTAGCACAGGTATGCCACAATGAGAATTCCCGCTGCAGAGCAAAGAATATATTTCAGTTTTTTCTCCATATATATCTCACCTCTTAAAAGCTTTTACTTTTTCTGCGGCTGCCTCGGCAAGTGCATCAAAGCTGTCATATTCATCAACAAAGAGAAAATTCATTTTATCGTTCCGGCGGAACCATGTAAGCTGCCGCTTGGCGTAATGACGTGTGGATTTTTTTATCTCACAGACGGCGTGTTCAAGAGTGCATTCTCCGTTAAAATACGGTTGCAGCTCCTTTATGCCTATCGCCTGCGATGCCGTGGCAGCTTCCGGCAAAGCAAGAAAGGCTTTAGCCTCCTCGACAAGACCGTCCTCAAGCATTTTATCGACGCGCGCATCTATGCGCTCATACAGCTTGCCGCGGTCTTTAAAATCAAGTCCCAGATAAAGAGGGTCATACGGAGAGGGTTGCAAACGCGAACGGGCTGTCTGCTCGGAAATTGTAATGCCGGAGGAATAATATATTTCAAGGGCTCTTATTATCCTTCCCGTATCGTTCGGGTGAAGCCTTGCCGCGGTTTGACTGTCTGTTTTCTCAAGCTCCTTTAAAAGAGCCGTTGCACCCTCGTCTTCAAGCCTTTTTCTCAGATGCTCCCGCAGCCCGGGCTCGCAGGGCGTTTCTGTAAGCTGTATATTTTCAAGAAGATGCTCGATATAAAGTCCGGTGCCGCCGGCAAGCACGACATTTTTCCCTCTTTTGTGAATATCGGATATACACTCTCCGGCAAGAGCACAGTATTTTGCAACGCTGAAGGGCGTGCCGGGGTCAAGAAAATCCACAAGATGATGCTTTATGCCTTGCATTTCCTCAACAGTGGGCTTTGCCGTAGCTATGTCCATGCCCTTGTATACCTGCATGGAATCCGCAGAAACAACCTCTGCGTTGAAACGATGTGCAAGCTCAACCGCAAGCCTTGTTTTTCCGGATGCGGTAGGCCCGGTAACCGCTGTTACGGGTATTTTCTCCATTGTGCACTCCCCCGTCATACTATGCGCTTGAATTGCTTTTCAAGCTCATGACGCGAAAGCTCGGTAATAACCGGTCTTCCGTGAGGGCAAAAGCGTATTTCGTTGCTTGACAGCAGCTCTGCTACAAATCGGTCACGCTCATAATCCGAGGTATATTGCCCCGCCTTAACAGCGGCCTTACAGGCAACCGTGCTGTATATACGCTCAAGTGAATCTGTGGAAATATCACGCGAGCTGTTTAAAAGCTTGCCGGCAATCTCGGTGATTACCGCAGTTATGTCACATTCACCCAACGCCGCGGGACAAGCGGAAATCTTGACGCTTCCGTCGCCGAAATCCTTTATGTCGAAGCCTGCTGCGGACAACTCCGTAACAGAAGCAATAAGAGCCGAATACTCCTCCTTGCTCAGCGTAACTATGACAGGCTTCAAAAGCATCTGCTGGTGAGTGCTGCGCCCGTGAGCCTTCATCTTTTCAAAAAGCATGCGTTCATGTGCCGCATGCTTGTCGATTACAAGCAGCTTGTCCTCGCACTCCACAAGTATATAAGTACGAAAGACCTCCCCCACCACACGAAAATCCGGCACAACAGCCGTTTTTTCATCAACATTGCGTCTTACCTCGGGCAAGGGCTCGTCCGAAAGGAAATCAATTGTTTGCGGTTGCGGGACGCTCCCGCTGTCCGGTGTGGGATTCACAGATATTACATCTGTGAAAACAGGTATATCTGCGTGCTCACAAGCGGATTCCGAATCTGTTTTCGGTGAGTTTATAACAAGCGGGGCAGAGCCCGGAGTGCCTATATGGGTTATTTTTATGTGCTGAGTATTCAGTGAGGTTTGCTCGCCGAATACCGGCTGAGGACGCACCGGGGCAGTGTCAATGCTGACAGCAGGTCTTGCCGGCGCGGTATCTATGGCGTTTTTCACCGCATAGTGCACAGCATTGAATATGCGCCTTTCGTCGGCAAAACGAACCTCGGTTTTGGCAGGGTGAACATTTACATCTATGCTCTCATACGGAGCCGAGATGTTCAGGACACATGCCGGGAACTTGCCTATCATTATGGAGTTCTTATATGCCTCCTCAAGAGCGGCAACCGCCGTGCGGTTTGATATGAGCCTGTTGTTTATATAGAACAGCTGCATTCCGCGGCTGCCCCTTGAATGCAAGGGCGATGAGACATAGCCTTCAACCCCTATTCCGTCGAGCGAATATGACACCTTTACGAGCGATTCCGCAAACTCGCGTCCGTATACGGAATACACCGCCGAAAGCATATCGCCGTTGCCGGAGGTTGAAAGCGTCTGGCGCCCGTCGCGTATAAATTTAAACGCGATTCCGGGATATGCTATGGCAATTTTATCAATAACAGAGGCGGCAAAGTTGGCCTCCGATACATCCTTCTTTAAAAACTTCATTCTCGCGGGAGTATTATAAAACAGCTCTCTGATTACAATTGTAGTGCCGTCCGGACAGCCCGCATCCTCGGCAGGCGCACATACTCCCCCTGCCACGGAAAATGCCGTTCCTACATCTTCTTCGGCGGTTTTTGTGAGAATATCCACCTTTGACACTGCACAAACGGACGCAAGCGCCTCCCCTCTGAAGCCGAGGGTAGCTATAGCGTCCAGGTCTGTCCTGCTTTTTATTTTGCTTGTTGCATGACTTGTAACTGCGAGAGGTATATCATCGCGCTCTATTCCGCAGCCGTCATCGGATATGCGCATGAAGGTCTTGCCGCCGTTCTTTATTTCAACGGTTATATTTTTTGCGCCGGCGTCGATGGAATTTTCGACAAGCTCCTTTATTACCGAGGAAGGACGCTCGACGACCTCTCCGGCAGCTATAAGCTCTGCGATTTCTTTTGGTAAAAGATTGATTTTAGGCATTCGGCGTCACCTCCGTTCCGTTTCCTTGATATTCTTATTGTCCGTTTGCCTTTTTTGAAAGCTCATAGAGCACCGAAAGTGCCTCAATAGGTGTAAGCGTATTAACATCAAGCGCTTTTAAGGTGTCAACAATACTCTGCTGCGCGCCTGAGGCAAAGCTCATCTGAAGCTCATCCTCCGGCTCAACATCGTCCGAAGCGTCAATGCTTTTTACCGAAAGCCTGACTCCGTCCGCCTCGAGCTTTTTCAGCACAGCCTTCGCCTTGCTTACAACCGCGTCCGGAACGCCTGCAAGCTTTGCAACCTCAATACCGTAGCTTCCGTCGGCAGCGCCCTTGATTATACGGCGCAAAAACGTTATATCATCACCGCGTTTTTTTACCGCTATGCTGTAATTGCGTACGCCCTCGACCTCGCCCTCAAGCTCGGTAAGCTCATGATAATGTGTCGCAAACAGGGTCTTTGCACCTATCTTCTTTTTGTCCGCAGTATATTCCAGCACCGCCCTTGCTATGCTCATACCGTCAAACGTCGAGGTTCCTCTGCCTATTTCATCAAATATAACAAGACTTTTCCGCGTGGCGTTTTCAAGTATTGAGGCAACCTCCGTCATCTCCATCATGAAGGTTGACTGCCCGGCGGCAAGGTCATCCGACGCTCCGACACGTGTAAAGATTTTATCAACTATGCCGATTACGGCGCTTCTGGCGGGAACAAAGGAGCCTATCTGAGCCATCAGGGTTATAAGTGCGACCTGACGCATATATGTGGATTTACCCGCCATATTCGGTCCGGTGATTATCGCACAGCGGTCCTCCCGACAGTTGAGCAGCGTATCGTTTGGAACAAACGGCGCCCCGTCAAGCATAAGCTCGACAACCGGATGTCTTCCGTCCTTTATTACTATCTCGTCGCCGTTGTTGACCTGCGGACAGCAGTAATTGTTAAGATTTGCGGTGTAAGCAAAGGAAGCGAGAACATCAAGCCTTGCAACGGCTCTTGCCGTACGGCGTACTCGCTCTATCTCTGCCGCGACAGTACGGCGGACATCGCAGAAAAGCTCATATTCAAGCTTAACTATTCTCTCCTGCGCTCCGAGCACCTTTGATTCAAGCTCCTTAAGCTCGCTTGTTATGTATCTCTCGCAGTTTGAGAGCGTCTGCTTGCGTATATAGGTTTCCGGGACCTGGTCTTTAAAGGAGTTTGACACTTCAATGTAGTAGCCGAAAACCCTGTTGTAGCCTATTTTCAGCTTCTTTATTCCGGTCTTCTCCTGCTCGCTTTCTTCTATTCCGGCTATAAAGCCCTTGCCGTTGTCAACAATTTCATGCAGCTCGTCAAGCTCTGTATTGTATCCGCGCGCTATCATGCCGCCCTCACGGACGGAAAACGGCGGATTTTCGACTATTGAGCGCGTAACAAGCGAGTTTACATCCTCAAGCAGGTCTATATCATCGTGTATTTCGCAAAGCGCTTTTGATTTCACGCCGGAAAGTCTTGATTTTATTTCACCGAGGCGCTGTATGGTGAAGGAAAGAGCACGCAGCTCCTTGGCGTTTGCCGACTCATAAAGTATTCGGGTCATTATGCGCTCAAGATCATATATTTCACCGAGCAGACGCATTTCTTCGCCTGTAAGCACAGTGTCCGCGCACAGCTCCGCAACGGCATTCTGCCTGAAAAGTATCTGCGTACAGCTTACAAGAGGCTGCTCCGCCCAGCTGCGTATAAGGCGCTTGCCCATGGCGGTTTTTGTGTGGTCGATAACCCAGAGCAGGCTCCCGCGTTTTTCTCGGCGCACATTGGTTTCGGTGATTTCAAGATTTCTTCTCGCGGTGAGGTCAAGCGACATGTATCCGTTTTCATCGTAACGCTCCACCGAACCGATGTTTTCAATATCGGTCTTCTGCGTTTCCGCAAGATACAGCAGTGCAGCGCCGAACGCCGCAACAATTTCAGGCGAACGAAGGATGTCCTCCTGCTTGCAGTTCGCCGCTTTAAGGTGCCCAAGAACGATTTCACGGCACTTGTTCGGCTCAAAATATGTCTCGTCCAGCACCTCTGTGTTGACCTTCAGACGCTTTGAGACAAACGCCGAAAGTGAACGGTCGAGCGCCGCGGATTCATTAAAAAGCACCTCGCTCGGAGAAAAGCAGCCGAGAAGATTCAGAAGCTTTTCATTGTGCGAATCGGTAGTAAAGTCATCTATATGAACCTCTCCGGTTGAAATGTCGGCAAAGCAGACTGCGCCCGTGGCTTCGCCGAAATATACGGCGGCAAGATAATTGTTCCTGTCCTCAGGAAGCATATTGCTTTCAATGACCGTTCCCGGTGTGATAATTCTTATGACATCTCTTTCGACGATTCCCTTGGCAAGCGCGGGGTCCTCAAGCTGCTCACATATAGCGACCTTGTATCCTTTTGAGACAAGGCGGGCTATATAGCCGTCCGCACTGTGAAAAGGCACGCCGCACATGGGGGCGCGCTCCTCCTGACCGCAATCTCTACCCGTAAGCACCAGCTCGAGCTCCTTGGATGCGGTTTTTGCGTCATCGAAAAACATCTCATAAAAATCACCCAGACGGAAGAACAGCAGTGTGTCGGGATAATTTTGTTTTATCTGAAAGTATTGCTCCATCATCGGAGAGAGCTTTGCCATCTGTTTTTTCTCCTTCTTTCGGGTATCCGCATTAAAATATACGGATACCCGTCGGATTTACATTTTTCAGCAGCCTGAGCAGGACGAGCATTCGCCGCCGCAATTGTGTTCATGCTCCTTGGGAGGCTCGCAGGTTTCGGGGTCTTCGCCGTTGACGCACATGGAAAGTATGCCTACGATATAGTTCATAAGCTCGTCAACCTCGCCTCTTGCGACTTCATAAGCCTGCATGTTGGCGTTGAGCATTACCTGACCGTATATCTCGTTGAATTCCTTATCATACGCCTGAAGCTTCTGCTCGTTGGCATCCGATTTTGCAGCCTCCTGCTGATATGACATCTGAACCAGATTGATTTTACCTATAAGAGCGTTGAGCTCCTCATCGGCATCGTTTGCCTTTCTGGCTTCCTGGAACTTGAGGTAACGGTCGTCCTGCTGAAGCGCTGCTCCGAGCTGACGGACAAGTGCAATTACATCCATTGTTAAATTTCTCCTTTTGTTATTTTTTCCTGAAGGTCTGTGAGCTCTTTGAACCACTTGGCCTTTTCCGCATGCGAGACAGGGTCCGGTAGCGTTTCCGCTTTTGTACCCTTCCTCGGCGAGAAAATAAAAGTGAACATAGAAGCGAATTGCGCCTCTCTTACCAGAGAAAGCGTATCGCAAAACTCCTGATGGTTTTCGCCCGGGAAGCCGACAATTATATCGGTTGTAAGGTCAAGCCCGGGTATCGATTTCTTCGCATACTCAACAAGTCCGAGGTAGTGTTCCCTGGTATATCCGCGGTTCATCGCGGCAAGTATGCGGTTGTTCCCCGACTGCACAGGCAAATGCAGATGCCCGGAAAACTTTTTCATTGAAGCGAGTGTATCAATAAGCTCCGTTGTGCAATCCTTGGGATGAGAGGTCATGAAATCTATTTTGAAGTCGCCGTCTATGGCGTCAAGCTGTCTTAAAAGTCCGGAAAAGTTCATATCGAAGCCGGAATTTTTACCGTAGGAATTGACATTTTGCCCCAACAGTGTTATCTGCCCGAAGCCCTTTGCGGCAAGCTCACGCGCTTCCTCGATTATTATGTCCGGTTTACGGCTTCTTTCTCTGCCTCTTACATAGGGTACAACACAATAGGTGCAGAAGTTATTACAACCGTACATAATCGGCAGCCATGCGTTTTGAGTATCGTCGCGCACGGAGGGTATGCCCTCGGCTATAACTCCGGCGGAGTCCTCCACCGAAAAAACACGTTTTTTCTCACACAGCACTCCGCAAAGAAGCTCGGGAAGCCTGTGTATCGCATGTGTTCCGAATACAAGATTTACAAACGGATAGCTCTGCTTGATTTTTTCGGCAACATGCTTTTGCTGCATCATGCAACCGCACAGAGCAATAATCATGTTCGGTTTTTCTTTTTTCATGGGTTTAAGAAGACCGACATTTCCGAAAACCCTGTCCTGAGCATGCTCCCGTATCGCGCAGGTGTTATAAAGCACAAGGTCGGCGTTTTCGGGAGATTCCGCAAAGGTATACCCCATTTGACACAGCATACCTTTTATGCGTTCCGAATCCGCAACATTCCCCTGACAACCGTAGGTATGCACATAGGCCTTGGGATTTTCTCCGTACCTTGCCTCAAGCACGGCGCGAACCTTTTGAATATATTCACCCTGTACGGCAAGCTCCGCCGCCGAAACAAAGGTGGTTTTGTTTTGCTTTTCAAACTCCGCCAAGAGGGTTCCTCCTATTTTTTGAGAACGCTGTTAAGCCATTTCATGACATCTGAATACACCTTTATGCTGTCTTCCTCGTTGAGTATTTCGTGACGGTCACCCGGATAAAGAATAACCGTGGGCTCGTTTCCGGTTTTCTGAACGGAATCCGCCGCCTGAAGCACACCCTTGCCGTTAAGACCTATCGGGTCCTTCGCTCCGGATATAAACATTATCGGGAGATTTTCGGGAAGACATTCCGCCCATTCATGACGGCAGCTTTTCAGTGCAAGCTGCATCATATCGCGCATTCCGCCCAGAGAAAGCGGATTGCCGCAGAGCGGGTCGTTCGCGTATGCAAGACGGTTTTCCTCACTTAAAGAAAGCCAGTCGAGATTTGTTTGTGCATCCTCAACCATGAGGCTTGAAAAAAGATTAAGCGAATCGGCAAGCCTGACATTAACCGTATGCGCGCCGAATTTACGCACAAGTGACGCCACGGTATCCTCAAGAATATTCAATTCCGCCGGAACCTGTGCCGTTCCGCAGTATATCGCGCCCGCGAGGTCGTTGCCGAAGGTTGCGGTATACACTCTCGCACACAATGAGCCCATGCTGTGACCGAAAAGGAAATACGGAAGCTCCGGATAGCGTTTTCTCATGATGTTGTGGAGAATGTGCATATCATCGACAAGCCGCATGTCTCCGTCCTCCTCGGCAAAAAAGCCGAGTTCCTTCACGGAGTTAACGCTTTTCCCGTGTCCGAGATGGTCGTTTCCGCAGACAACAAAGCCGTTGGATGCGAGAAAACGAGCGAAATCGTCATATCTGCCGATATGCTCCGATACCCCGTGTGCAATCTGAAAAACAGCCCTCGGAGCCTGAGCGTCATCGTTCCATATAAGCGTACGGATGCTGTGAATACCGTCCGATGATTTAAAATAGGCTTCTTTTCTGACTATTGCCATAATATATCCCCTATCTATGAAAAGTCGTAGTGTCCGCTTGTATAAAGCTCAATATATGCCGCGTCTATGGCGTCGATTACGCCGTCGCCGTTGATATCCCCCGCCTTCACGTAATCAGAATCCGGCAAAATACTCGACTGCATACCCACGCTCTTTTTAAGTGTTTCGTTGAGGTCATCGGCATTTGTGAGCGCGTCACCGTTGACATCGCCGCGGACAATGATTTTCCATGTCTGATTTGCGTTTGAGGTGCCGGTGGGAAGAGTGATTGTTGCTCCGGTGCCTTTTCCAGAAGCTGTTGCTGTAGCATTATAATATGCACCCGAATAGCCCACAACAGCCGAGTATTCATTGGGAATAAACCTAAGCTCCAAAGAGGATTGATTTTTCTGCGCACCGACAGGAAGCGCCATGCCGAACCTGGTCGGTCGAACATAAGCAGTGCTTGAAAGCTCCGGATATGTAAAAATATAACCCGCTTTCAGCGTCCATTGACCGCTCGGAATGTGTTCTGTGGCAAAGGTTCTTCCTCCGAAATAGGTATTTACGGTGGTGCTTCCCACGAGAAGAAAATCGGTAAATATTCTGTTCATTGAAGAGCCTTGGTCATCCCATGTGACATCAACAGCGTACCACTTTAAGTCCTCCATCTGGACATAGCACCACATGTGTCCGCCCCGCTCCTCCTGACCGTTGTCATTTATGGTTACAGACTCTCCGGTTACGAGCACACACGGAATCGAGTATTTATCGCATATTATTTTAAATGCCTCCGCATACCCCTCACACACAGGAAGAAATGGTTCCAGCAATGCGCTTGTGGCCTCATGCGCTGTCGGATTCGTAAAGGAATAATCATACGCTGCATTTAACGAAATAAAATCGTGAATTGATTTCACTTTTTCATAACGTGTGTCACCGAGAGCCACAAACTTTTCAACCGCCTCCTCAAGCGCGGCCTTAGTTGCGGCAATATCCGTATATGCGCTGCTCAATTCAAGGGTTAGCGTTGCAACAGTGTAAATAACCTGACCGCCCGAACCGTAGTATCCGTTCGTTGCTCCGTAATTGCAGCCGCCTGAGTACCAAAACACCTCCGGATGATCCTTAAAAAGAGAATATACGCCTGCCTGCACATCAAGCTGTATCTGAGTCCATTCTTCGGGCTCGGGAAGCGTAATCTCAAATTCCGAAGTACCGAGCGGAGCGGATAAAATAGCATCCTGCACAGCCTTGGCATTTGTGTTTATATTGTCATAAAAGAAGCGGGAACCGACATTATATGTGTATTGTGCAGTGACACCGCTCTGCGAAGATTTCCCAGCATTTTCAACAAGTCTGCTGTTTTCAAGCACGCCGTATCTGTCCGGCGGCGAAACAACTCCCGCAGCCAAAGACGTGCTTGAAAGGAGAAGCGCCATCGCTATGACTAAACAGAGAATTCTAAAAATTTTTTTCATAAAGCCACCTCTCAAATAGGTAAGACAGTCAATCAAACATATACACTCTGGTCTCATATGGCTTGGTTTTAAAGCCGTTATATGACGTTGCGGGGTATTTGTAGTTGGTCATAACGAGCTTGCCCTTGCTCAAATCAAAGCCCTCCGGCGCCGTGAAGTCCACCTTTTTGTCGGTAAACGAGTTTATAACAAGCATGCGCTTGCCCTCGTAATTACGCTCATACACATAAAGCTCGCTGCTGTTCTTACAATGCTCCTTGTAGTCGCCGTAGATTACTATCGGGTTCTCCTTGCGGAATTTAAGCAACGCTCTGTAATAGTTGAGGATGCTGTCCTCATCCTTCTCCGCGGCCTCGACGTTTATCTCCGTGTAATTGGGATTTATGTGGAACCACGCCTTGTCGGCGGTTGTAAAGCCCGCATTCTTTTCGGCATTCCATTGCACGGGAGTTCTCGCATTGTCGCGTGAGGCGTACTTGGCTATTTCCATTATTTTTTCATGACTGAAGCCGAGCTTCTTGAACATTTTGTAGTTGTTCTTTGTGAAAACATCCTCGTACATGTCAAGCTCCGGAAGTCTTATATTTGTCATACCTATTTCCTGACCCTGATATATAAAAGGTGTGCAGCTCTGGCAGATATACATGGTGGCAAGCATCTTTCCGCTTTCAACTCTGTATTCCTCACTGCCGTACCGGCTGATAACACGGGGCTGGTCGTGATTTTCAATGTAAATCGCATTCCATGCCTTGCCGTAAAGCTCGGTCTGCCAGCTTGAAAAAGCTTTTTTGAGCTTTTTGAGGTTAAAGGGTATGCGTATCCAGGTCATCATGAAGCAATCGGCCTCCATGTGCTGGAAGTTGAACATCATGTTAAGCTCCTGATTTTTTCCTTCGGTTATGTATTTAAGTGCGATTTCGGGAGTCATCATGGGCGCCTCGCCGACAGTGAAGCAATCATATTTACTGAGAACGTCGTTTTTAAACTCGGAGAGATACTCATGGATATGAGGGCCGTTTTTATAGTGCTCCATGCCGCAGGCGGCGGGAATCGGGAAGCCGTTGGGAAGCCCTTCTTTTTTTGAAATAAAGGTTATGACATCCTCACGGAAGCCGTCAACACCGATGTCAAGCCAGAAGCGCATAATGTCCTTGATTTCCTCGCGCACCTTGGGGTTATCCATGTTGAGGTCGGGCTGTTCAATGGCGAACAGATGAAGATAATACTCCTTGAGGTGCTCGTTATACTCCCATGCCGGACCGGGGAATGTCGCCTTCCAGTTGTTGGGAGGGCGCTTGCCCTTACCCTTGCGCCATATGTAGTAATCGTGATATGGATTATCCTTCGATTTTTTGCTTTCAATAAACCAATTGTGCTGGTCTGATGTGTGATTTATAACAAGATCCATTATCACCTTGAGTCCGCGCGAATGCGCCTCTGCGACAAGGGTCTTGAAATCATCAAGTGTGCCGTAGTCCTCGGATATGGATTTATAGTCGGCGATGTCGTAGCCGTAATCCTTATTGGGCGATTTATATAGCGGAGAAAACCATATCGCGTCCACATTAAGGCTTTTTATATAATCAAGCTTGGAGATTATACCCTTGATGTCACCTATACCGTCCCCGTTTCCGTCGCAAAAGCTGCGCGGCCATATCTGGTACACTGCCATGTCCTTATACCAAGTATTGTTCATCAACATTACCCCACTTTCCATATATAGTATAATCCTACCACAAACGCGGTAGGATTTCAAGGATTATACTATATAATTTAACATATTATTTAAGGTTTTTTTACACCCGTTATCTTCCGGTTTCTTCAACCAGCTTTGAAAACGCCTTGACGATAATTTCACCGGCATCCGGTCCGGACGAAATTGCCTCCTCATAATGGAGCGGAGCTATTACGCTGCCGTAATCGTTGCCGGGAAGAATATATCCGACGGAGTCATTCGCAAGCCCTATAACAACAAGCTTCGAGCCGTCCTTCACCATGCTCTGCATGGGCGGAAGCTTCCAATCGGTGTGCCGGTACGCCTTATCCTTCATATATGCCCCGCCGTATGCAAGCTCGGGTGCAAGCTCCCCCGGGATAAGTGCTATTCTCAGATTTTCACCGAGCTGTGCATAGCCGACCTCTGTAACAAACTCGGCCTGCATATCGTTCCTTCCCGTACGCAGAACCCTGTTGTTGACAAAGCCGAGCCTTGCAGCAAGCATAAGAACCTCATTTTTACCGGGAATAAACACCTCATTGAGCTTTATGTTAAGCAGCGGCTTCACCTTTTGCTCGCGTCCGGCATCAGCAAGTCCGAGCACAAATTGAGCTATACCCCTGCCGTAGCCCTGCCAGCTTTCGCCTTCAAAGCCTTCGGGAGCTATACCGTCACGCCTCGTTGCAACAGCAAGCTGGGCGCCCTGAAAAAAGATTCCGTTTTTTCCGTGCTTATTGAATTCATCGACAATATAAAACGGATAGTCACTGCTCAGGCTCCTGTTTTTGGCTCCAAGGCATACCGGATGCGCCGCCATGAACACCGCATAGGTTTCCGCGCTTCCGTCATCCGGAACAAAGTGAAGTGACGTCAAATCCTTTTCAACGACCTCCGGCGGACGCTTGTCACGCATATATTCAAGGTCGTCCGTAACCGCCGAGTACAGCTTTCCCTTCTTCATTGAAGCAAAGGCATCGGTTATAGCCTTCGAGGCCTTCTCGTAGAGATTATTCATGAATTTCGGGTCTCTGCCGGAGGTTAAGTCCTCTTCCCTGCCCTCTTTAACAGCCTTAACGTTATTTTTAAGCCCGTTCGGAATAATATCACCCCACAGCCCCTGAGTATCAACGGCGCTGTGGCAATGTGTGGCTGAAATATTGATTGCCGCGATATTGTTCTGCTGTGCAAAATCGGCAAGCCTCGCCCTCACCCTGCGTATATCGGTATTGGAGATTCCCACACAGTCGATTGTCGCAAAGACAACCGCCCCCCTTCCCGTGCCGTCATCAAGACAGACGGCGCGCACAAACTGACCGTCGATAACGCCCTGCATAAGATTCGGCGGATAGTTCAGATAACCGGCAATGTAATAGTTATGTGTCTGATAGTCCTCCGGTGTTAAGTCCTCACAGGCATATCCGAGACTCCAAGAGGCTTGCTTGCCGGATTTTTCGAGAAACTCAGAATATCCGGAAAAGAAATTTTCCGGCACGTACTCCTCCTCAAGCTGCCATTTCCTTTCGGGAAGCACAGAGCATATGCCGCGCAGCAGAGCTCTGATGCCCTTGTCGGCACTGTCGTAGGAAAAGCGGTTGCGCTGTTCCGGAGTTGTTTTTTTGCTTATAACAGCCCCCGCTGCAATTGTGCTCAAGGCTCCGAGGGCAAATATCGTGCGTTTTTTCATGCTGATTCCTCCCGGTTCTTAATGAATATATTTTAGCACAACCTTACTGAAAAGAACAGCACAAGTTGACATTTATTTTTTCGTGTGATAAACTTTTTTTAAATCGGTATGTGCAAAGGGGGATTAAATTTATGCAAGCGCTTTCTCTTGTATCAACAGGTCTGCGAAAAACCTTTACCGCACTCGGTGCACGGAAATGTAAAACAAATCCGATAACTCCGATTGTACCGTCGGAATTCGATTACATATCCGAGCCGAAATCCGAGTACTTTATTGCGGGCTTCGGCAAAACACCGGTTTTACCCAAGGATCTTGACAAAAAGAAATATTATATAGCCGGATATAACTCAAACAACCCTGCGCTCGGAGTTCTCGACACTCCTTATGCACACGCGGTATGGCTTGATGACAATTCCGGACGCGGAGGCGTGGTGTTCGTATCCGTTGATGATGTCGGAATGCTCAGCGCGGACGTGAACGCAATCCGTGATTCGATGTCCGAGTTCGTAAAAGAGACAGGCTGCAGAAGCATAAACATATTGAGCACCCACTCTCACGCCGGAATAGACACCATGGGAATATGGGGGCCGCTTCCGATATCCGGCAGAGATAAGCACTACATGGAAATTGTTGCCGCCGGGATTCGCTCCGCAGTAAAGAAGGCGTATCTTGACCGCCGTGAGGGTTCGCTGTACCTCGGAGAAACAGAGGTTCCGGACATGCAGGAGGATATACGTCTGCCCGTCGTATACTCAAAAATCCTCACACGCCTGCGCTTTGTTCCGAATGACGGAACGCGTGAAATATATATGCTCAACTTTGCTTCGCATTCGGAATCCCTCTCCGGCTCAAACTCCTTTGTGAGTGCGGATTTTCCTTGCTATATGCGTGAAAAGATAATGAAGGAGACCGGTGCGGAAACCATATATTTTGTCGGTGCAATAGGCGGTATGATAAGCATGGAGCTTTTGCATCACGATAAAATAACTTCAACTAAAATGATAGGCAGGAAGCTCGCCGATTACGCGCTTTCAATAAAAGACGAGAAAAAGCTTTCCGCGAAGCTCAACCTTATACGTCAGGAGTTTTTCTTCCAAGCCGACAACAGCGTGCTTATGGCGGCGGCGAAGGCAAAAATACTCAATGTTGTCGAATACGGCGACAAATCGGCACCGCTGAACTTTGCACTGAAATCGGAGATGACCTACCTTGAGCTTGACTCATTGAAAATGCTGCTTCTCCCCTGTGAGCTTTTCCCGGAGCTTGCTTTCGGAGGCTATCTCAGCGAGGCGGAATCCGCTCAGGGCAAATCGTCGGACATGAACCCCACCCCGTTGTGTGAAATTGCGGAGGATGAGAAGCTTTTGATTTTCGGTCTTGCAAACGATGAGGTCGGATATGTAATTCCTCCGAACGATTTCATGCTTAACAGTGAAATTCCTTACCTCGATAAATGTATCGACAGACTCGGCAGACGTCACTATGAGGAAACCAATTCTCTCGGTCCGGACACCGCGCCGAAGATAGCTGAGGTTTTCAGCGGTATGATGAATACCGTTAAAAATATAAAAAATAAAAAGGGGTAATTTTATGAAGAAAAAGCACTTCAGAATCGCAGCACTCGTAATAGTGTTTGCAATGCTCGCTTCATTTGCGGCATGCGGCGGAAACAGCGAAGACACCACCACAACCACTGCGGCAGCAGATGCAGGAACAACCGCAGATGCCGTAAACGGCACAGAAAACACCACTGCCACAACTCTCGCCGGAAGCGACGATGACGACAGCACCACAGCCTCCGTACAGAACACAGATAACAATGAGACACCTACCGGCAATAACGATGCTCCTACCAACGCGCCCATACAGAACAATGCGCCTATAAACGGAGCCAAGGATGCTGTACTCAATTATTACAACACGACAGCCAATGCCGCGAAAAAGTACAGCGGAACTGTAAAAATCGCCAGAGCTCAGGGCACCACCTCAACACTTGACGAAATATCCATTGAAAGTCTTCGCGGCAAGGCGGAGGAAATGCTTCCGAACGACTACCCGCAAAACAAATCAGCCAGCTATACGGCAGGCAAATCAAGCGACGGCGACACCTTATCGCGTATGCTTCCTCCCGATAAGGCGGACTACACCAGCAAGCTTACGGCAAGCGGCGTAAAATCCGCAGTATGCACAGCACAGGGCGACGGCTGCAAGATTGTCATCACACTTGTAGAAGAAAAGGGCAACGACATAAACTTCAAGCCCCCGTATCACGGCTCTTGCATGGATACACTTTCCATAACCTCCGAGGACATCAAGCCCTTCACCCTCAAAAGCGCAGAAATCACTTATGTAGGTGCTACGATAACAGCCACAGTTGATGCTCAGGGCAGACTTACGTCACTGAAAATAAGTGAACCCGTAAGAATTCAGGGCAAGCTTTCCTTTGTAGGCATTCCGCTCATCAACGCAAAAATAACCGGCACCTGGAAGCAGGAGTTCACACTCACCTACTGATTGTCACATCACAGCAAAAAAGCACCCGATTCGTATGAACCGGGTGCTTCTTATTAGTTTACTCCGCCGCCTGTGCAGTCATTAAACGCTTGAATTCGGCACCGTCTATTTTTTCAAACTCCATAAGGTGCTTCGCAAGCAGCTGAAGCTTGTCGATATGCTCCTTGAGTATCTTCTCGCAACGGCCGTATGAGGTGGAAATTATCTTCTCAACCTCGTTGTCTATCTCCGCGGCAACACTCTCGGAATAATTGCGCATGTGATTGTAATCCTTACCGAGGAACACCTCATCGTTTGATGAGCCGAAAGCTATCGGACCGAGCGTTTCGCTCATGCCGTACTTCGTAACCATATCGCGCGCCATGCCCGTTGCCCTCTCTATGTCATTTGACGCACCTGTGCAGATATCGCCTATTGTGATGGATTCGGCAACTCTTCCGCCGAGGAGCACAACAATATCGTCAAGCATCCTTGAACGCGACATGTGCATCTGGTCGTTTTCGGGTCGTGAAAGCGTAAAGCCCGCAGCCATGCCTCTGGGAATAATAGAAACCTGCTGTACCGGATCCTGCCCTTCAAGGAAATAAGTTGCCACTGCGTGCCCCGCCTCATGGTAGGCGGTGATTTTTTTATCCTCATCGGAGCGCTTGTGGGATTTCTTTTCGGTTCCGACGATGACCTTTATGGTTGCTTCGTCTATTTCATCCATTGTAAGCGCTTTCTTGCCGCGTCTTGCCGCAAGCAGCGCCGCCTCGTTCAGAAGATTTTCAAGGTCTGCACCCGTAAAGCCAACGGTTGACTGCGCTATCTTTTTCAACTCAACATCAGGTGCAAGCGGTTTGCTTCTGGCGTGAACCTTGAGTATTTCCTCCCTGCCCTTGACATCCGGATATCCGACAGTAATCTGACGGTCGAAGCGTCCGGGTCTGAGAAGCGCCGGGTCAAGAATGTCGGGGCGGTTGGTGGCAGCTATGATGATTACTCCCTCATTTGCTCCGAAGCCGTCCATTTCAACGAGCAACTGGTTAAGAGTCTGCTCTCTTTCGTCGTGTCCTCCGCCCATTCCGGCGCCGCGATGACGACCGACAGCATCAATTTCATCAATAAATATTATAGCCGGAGCATTTTTCTTTGCCTGGTCAAAAAGGTCGCGCACTCTGGACGCGCCCACACCGACATACATCTCAACAAAATCAGAGCCGGATATCGAAAAGAAAGGCACACCCGCCTCACCTGCGACTGCTCTTGCAAGAAGAGTTTTACCCGTACCGGGAGGTCCTACAAGCAGAACGCCCTTGGGTATTCTCGCGCCAAGCTCATTAAACTGGGACGGATTTCTGAGGAATTCGACTATTTCCGAAAGCTCTTCCTTTTCCTCGTCGGCACCGGCAACATCCGCAAAGGTAGTCTTTCGCTTTTCATCCGCGCCCTGCTTTACACGCGCCTTTCCGAAGCTCATTGCACGGTTGTTCTCCGCGTTCATGGACTGATTCATCTTGCGAATCATAAGCACCATGATTACCGCCATGACAACAATAAGCAGCGCAGTGGGAATCAGACTCACCCACCACGAGGACGAGGAGCCGGGGTCATAATCGTATTTTATCGGCGTTTCGGCATTCGCCTCATTGTATGCAAGCACATCATCATGAATATCCTCAACAAACATCCCGACATTGGGTACGGTATATTTGCTGACCGTTCCGTCCTTGAGCGTGTAGTTGAGAACACCGCTGCTGAGATTGAGCTTGTATTGTGCAATTTGCTCTTTTTCGAAGAGTTCTATTATCTGGTAATACTCCATCTTATCGCGCTTTTCTGTTGTTGAATAAACAGATAAAAGCGCTATAAGGCATACCGGAATAAGTATATACGGGATTATAGCTCTCCATCGTCCGTCTTTAAATATGATATATCACTCCTGTCAATTGCTGTAGACTTCTTCTTTTAATATGCCCACGAAGGGAAGATTGCGGTATTTTTCGTCATAATCCAAGCCGTATCCGACCACAAATTCATCGGGAACCGCTCTGCCAATATAATCTGCCGACAGGTCAACCTGCCGCCTCTCCGGCTTGTCGAGAAGCGTGCAGATTTTAAGACTTTTTGGATTTCGCGCCATAAGAAGCTCCTTGAGATAGGAAAGAGTTTTTCCGCTGTCAAGTATATCCTCTACAATGAGCAGGTCGGCTCCTTCTATGTTTGTGTCGAGATCCTTTATTATCTTTACCACTCCGGAGGTTTTTACGCCTGAGCCGTAGCTTGAAACAGACATGAAATCTATTTTGCAGGGAATTTTTATCGAACGCATGAGATCTGCCATAAACACAACAGAGCCCTTGAGTATGCTTATCATTAACAGATTTTTCCCCTCATAGTCCTTTGTTATGCGCTCTCCGAGAGATGATACAAGTGTATTAAGCTCTTCCTCTGATATTAAAACTTCCTTGATATCGTTAAGCATTATTTTTGTCCTCCGCAATTATTTGTATACAGCTTTCACTTTTTGATGACGCGGCATATTTTTCCGAAACCCCGAAGCCTTTTATCCAAACTATCTCATCGCCGTCGGAAATCAAGGGAATACGGTTCCTCTGAGCAAGCGGTATATGCGCTTCGTTGTAAAGGTTTTTCAACTTCTTTGTAATATGCCTTTTTCCGCTCCTGAAGGAGTCCCCCTCTTTTCTGCACCTGAGAAGCGGAGTGACATTGATTTTATCACAATCAATCAAATTATCCAATACGTCATTGTTAATATTTTTAAAATTATTTATATCCTTTTTGTAAATCTTCCTGAAATGAAGCGTACCGTAGGGATACGCACAATCGGCAAAGTCGGATTTAATCGGAATTTCCCAATATTCCGCAGATGCTTCAGCATGGGCAAATTCAAGCACTCCTCCATGCACAAGCGCAAAACAATTGCCGTAAATTTCCGCCTTTCCGCCCTCGGAAAGCATAGAGCAAATAGTATTAATGTGCCTGTTTTCGGGGATTTTGCCGTCAAATGCCCTTGCGAATGCGACAACAACAGCACGTTTTTTCAGCGGCTCCGGAGCCGCGGCTATAAGCACTGAATTGTAACGGTTATCACCGCAGTAAGCCTCATCCGCAAGCTTTGCGGCGCACTGTGAAAGATAAGCCTCATCCTCGCTGAGATTTTCCGTGCAACGAAGAAATGCAGAGGAAAGCGACGGGTTTATTTCAAACATAACAGGCAGCAGCTCACACCGGATTTTGTTTCTGGTGTACTCACAGTCGGAGTTTGTGCTGTCGGTCACATATTCAAGGGCATTTTCCTTACAGTACTCCTCAATTTCCGTGCGCGAGGTAAAAATAAGCGGTCTTATAATATTCCCTCTCACCGGAGGGATTCCGCAAAGCCCCTTCAAGGAGGCTCCGCGGCAAAGGTTCATTATAAAGGTTTCCATCGAGTCGTTCAGGTTGTGCGCCGTGGCAATCCTTGCTTTTCCGCCGGAAAGCGTGTTGAAAAAATCATATCTTATCCGTCTTCCGCATTCCTCAAGACCCTCTCCGGTGCTCCTTGCCGTAGCCGGAACGTCAAAGCGCAGAACATCAAGATGTATATTCTCACGCCTGCACAGCTGTCTTACAAATTCTTCATCACGGTCGGCCTCATCACCGCGTATCATGTGATTTACATGTGCAGCACGTATTTCCGCACCGAGAGCCTCCCTGCAGGAGTTGAGATAATGCAGCAGCGTGACAGAATCAGCTCCGCCGGAAAGACCGACAATTACACGGTCACCGGCAGAAATCATGGAATATTTCCGGATTGTGTCAAGCGGTTCATTCCTCATCGAGGTACTTCTCCTTTGTAGAGAAAAGAGTAAATTCCGGACTCCAGGCAAGCTCTACGTTATCCGTCGGTCCGTGTCTGTTCTTCGCAACGCCCAGCTCCGCCTTGTTGAAATCGTACTCCGCCGCGTCCGAGCTGCCCTCCTTGCCGTATGCCTCTCTGTAAAGCATAAGCACTATATCGGCATCCTGCTCAATTGAACCGGATTCACGCAAATCCGAAAGCACAGGTTTACGTGTAGCCACGCCCTGACCGGTGCTCGTCTTCGTTTCGGGACCTCGCGCAAGCTGTGCACAGGTTATGACCGGAATCTGCAAATCCTTAGCCATAAGCTTGAGACTTCTGGTTATTTCGGAAACCTCCTGCACGCGGTTTTCGGTTTTCTTCGCGGACTGCATAAGCTGAAGATAGTCAACAATTACACAGTCAACATCCTTGAGTCTGCGGACGCGAGCCTTCATTTCGGGAACGGTTATATTTGAGGTGTCATCAAAATAAAGCTCACATTTCATAAGAAGCGCCGCCGCCTCACCGATACGAACCCAATCATCGTCGTTGAGGTCGCCGGAGCGCATTTTCTCACTTTTTACTCTCGCTTCGGTTGAAAGGACTCTCTGTGCAAGCTGCTCGTTTGACATTTCCAAAGAAAAGAAAAGAACCTTCTTTTTTGCAAGCAGTGCTACGTTGCGTGCTATGTTGAGCGCAAGGCTTGTTTTTCCCATTGCGGGACGTGCTCCGAGAATAATCAAATCCGAGCGGTTAAGCCCCGAAATTACTCTGTCAAGATCGGAAAGTCCGGTAGGTATTCCTTTATAAAGGTCCTTATCGGGCGAGGTAAGCTTGTTGAGCCTGTCATAAACGTCATTGAAAATTACGTCCCCTATTCTTTGAGGGCCTGACGAGACTCGTCCCTGACGAATGCTGTATATCTTCTGCTCCGCCGCATCAAGCAGTGCGTCGGCGCTTTCGTCGCCGCCTGTTGCCGATTCGATTATTTCGCGGGATACCCCTATGAGGGTCCGGACATAAAACTTCTCGCGTACTATTTTCGCATACGCCTCAACATTTGCCGTGGACGGCACGGACTGTGCAAGCTGGAACAGATAGTTTTTTCCGCCGGCATCGTCAAACACGTTGTCGCTTTTCAGCTGTTCGAGCACTATAAGCACATCGATTTTCGAGCCCACCGCATCAAGATTGACCATAGTTTTGAATATATCTTTATGCTGCGGCAGATAAAAATGCTCCGGCTTTAAAAGTGTAAGCACCTGAGGCATACACGCCGGGTCCATAAGCACGGCGCCGAGAACCGCCTGTTCGGCTTCCATGCTGAACGGCAGATTCAATGAATCAATATTTTCACTGATGATTTTTTGCTCCATAGCGTTATTCACCGACCATAACGAAAATTTTCGCCGTCACCTGTGCGTGCAGCTTGACCTGAGCCTCGTAAGTTCCGAAATTTTTTATATCCTCCGAGGATATCTTGCGCTTATCCACCGCCACTCCGAAGGATGCGCTTATACCCTCGGCTATTTCCTTTGATGTAACAGAGCCGAAAAGCTTTCCGTTCTGCCCCGCCTTTGCTGCGAGCTTGAGTGTTTTTCCGTCAAGCTTGGCTGCCGCCTCCTGCGCTGCGCGAAGCTCCTCTGCCGCCTTGTGTGCCGCGGCACTTTCGCGGTTTTTCAGCTCCGTAACAAGCTGGGCATTCATCTGTGCGGCAAGATTACGCGGAAAAAGAAAGTTTCTTGCGTATCCGTCCGAAACATTAACCTTTTCCCCCGCCTTACCGAGACCCTTTACATCCGCTTTTAGTAATACTTCCATTATATGTACCTCCGGTTCAGAAATAAATTTTTTCGTTTATTGCGTTTACAAGCATATCCTTTGCCCTCTCAGACGAGGTATCCTTCAGCTGCGCCGCCGCCATAGTCTGGTGTCCGCCGCCTCCGAGAGCCTCCATAATTATCTGCACATTCATTCCGCCGAGAGAACGCGCCGAAATGTTAGCGGTTGACCCTGACATAAATATAACAAACGAGGCCTTTACGCCTTCGATGTTAAGAAGCTCATCCGCCGCCTTGGCACATGCGATACGGCTGTTGCCGATGTCGCCGTCAAGCGAGGCTATTGCACAGTCCCTGTACTTTTCGGCAGATGAAACTATGCGGTTTTTGAGCATGTATTCCTCCATGCTTCCGGAAAACAGCTTTTTCACCGCCACGGTATCGGCATTTTTCGAGCGAAGATATGCCGCCGCCTCAAAGGTTTTGACTCCCGCACGAAGAACAAAATCCTTGGTGTCGAGCATAATTCCGGCAAGAAGGCCGTCCGCCGCCACCTGACTCAAATTCATTTTGACGGGCACATACTGAAGCAGCTCTGCAACCATCTCCGACGCAGACGACGCGTAAGGCTCGTGATGAAACAGCACAGCGTCACCTATAAAATCCGCCATTTTGCGGTGATGGTCTATAACTATTTTCGATTTAACCGATTCATAAAGCTGTCTGCTTTCAAGGAAATCCGGACGGTGAGTGTCCGTAACTATAAGAAGTGTGTCAGCGTTAACCGCTTCGGCTGCCTGAGCGGGTGAAATTATCAGGTCCTTCAAGCCGCTGCTGCGAACTCTTTCGATAAGAGGAGAAGCCAACGTAGTGCTCTCATCTATGACGATGTTTACAGGCTTTGAATACGCCTGACAAAGACAATACATTCCCAGCGACGCACCGAGTGAATCAAGATCCGAAAAGCGATGCCCCATAATAAGCACATTTCCGCTCCCCGATATAAGCTCGGAAATCGCAGAAGCAACTATTCTGCTTTTTACTTTTGTGCGTTTTTCAACGCCCTTTGATACTCCTCCGTAAAAATCGAAGCCGTCCTTGTTGTGAATTACCGCCTGGTCCCCGCCTCTGCCGAAGGCCATGTCGAGCGACTGACGCGCAAGGCTTTCAAGCTCCCGGAACTGTGCGCTTCTGCCCACGCCTATTGACATTGTGGCACCCACGGGTTTGTCGTTATAGGAATACTCTCTTATGCGGTCAAGTATGTAAAACCTGTCCGCAATCATGTCCTGAAGATGCCTTTCCTCGGTTATCATAAGGAATCTTCCGCCGGCGTATTTACGCATCAGCGCACCGTAATGCACACACCACTCCTCAATGAGTCTTTCCATCCCTCCGACAATTGAGGTGTATTCGCTGTCCGAGTTGTTCTGATAAATGTCGTCAATGTTGTCTATTGCCATCACGGCGACAACAGGACGGCTTTTTTCATACTCCTCGGCAGTGGCCTTGAGAGCCGTATCGTCGGCGAAATACAAAAGATAGAGAGGTGCGCCGTCACAGAAAATTCTGTTTATATATACGCTGTATGAGCGTCCTGCACAAGTGACTCCGGCAACTCCCGACATTGCAAGCTCATCAAGCTTTATTCCGGATGTAAACTGTTCTATCTGAAGATTTGAAAGCCTTGAATCACCTATGAGAGCGCGCTCAAACAGGTCGTTATACCACTCTATTCTGCCGTCCGCATTCGCAGCAAGAACCGGGAGCGGAAAACTGAACACAGCCTCCCGCTCGGAAAAATCCATTGACGATTCAACCGACTTTATTATCCGCTGAATATGCCCGTAGACATTCCGGTATCTCAGCAGGGCGAAAATAGTTATTCCCGCAAACACCGCGAAGGAAACAGCCGCAAGCGTGATATTGAAAAACAGAAGCGAAACAGATACGAAAAGCAGAGCGGCAAGAGCCGAAACCGCTACACAGTGATTGTGCAGCACTTCTTTGATTTTCATGCCGTCTGCCTCCTTTACACGTTATCAGCCATGCTTAATGTCGCTTGCTTACACCTCTATTATCAGCGGGAGAACCATGGGACTTCTCTTTGTTCTTTCATAGAGAAGTCTGGAAATATCGTCCTTGATTTTGTTCCTGACAGCGCCGACATCGGAGGTTCCCGAGAAGGAATCCATAACATCCGCGGCACATTCCTTGATTTCATTTATGAGCTTTTCTGCCTCACGGACATATACAAAGCCCCTTGAAACGACCTCAGGCCCGGAAATAAACTCGCCCGAAGCGGAGTCTATTACAGCCGTGACAATAACAAGTCCGTCCTGACCGAGATGCCTTCTGTCGCGCATTACAACGCTTCCGACATCGCCGACACCGTAGCCGTCAACAAACACCTTGCCTGCCGGCACAGTTCCAGAGACTGCTATTGATTCCGAGGTGATTGAAACCTCATAGCCGTTATCGGATATAACAATGTTTTTCGTGGGTATTCCCATACCCTCCGCAAGTGAGGCGTGACGGCGCAGATGCTTCTGCTCGCCGTGCACGGGTATGAAAAATTTCGGCTTGACAAGCCCCAGCATGAGTTTTAGCTCCTCCTGACAGGCATGACCGGAGACATGAACCTCATACATCTTTTCGTATATAACCTCAGCCCCGAGCTTTAACAGCTCATTTATAACCCTGTATACTGTTTTTTCGTTTCCGGGTATCGGCTTTGCGGATATAATAACATAATCGTTGGGAGTTATTTCAACCTTGCGGTGCTCGGAAAGAGCCATTCGGGAAAGCGCCGACATAGGCTCGCCCTGACTTCCGGTGGTTATTATGACCAGCTTGTCATCGGTGTATTTTTTTATCATGTCAATTCCGATGAGTACGCCGTCGGGAATATTGAGATAGCCGAGCTGAGAGCCGACCTCCACAACATGCTCAAGGCTTCTGCCCGAAAGCACAACCTTGCGTCCCGTTTTTTCGGCGATGTTGATTATCTGCTGCACTCTATGAATATTCGAGGCAAAGGTGGCAATTATAAGGCGTTTGTTTCCCGCCTTCTGGAAAAGGCTTTCAAACGACTCACCGACCTTGCTTTCACTCTGTGAAAATCCCGGATTCTCGGCATTTGTGGAATCCGACAGCATACAAAGCACACCCTCGTTGCCGAGAGCCGCGAATCTTGCAAGGTCAATCATTCCGCCGTCTATCGGAGTGGTGTCGATTTTAAAATCTCCGGTTTGTATGATAAGGCCGGCGGGGCTTCTTATGGCAAAGGCGACAGAATCGGGTATGGAGTGGTTAACTCTTATCAGCTCCACATCAAATGCGCCGAATTTCACATGGTCCCCGGGCTTTACCACATTCATTTTCACACTGCCGTCATCAAGCTTATGCTCTGCAAGCTTTCCTTCTATGAGTCCGGCGGTGAGTCTTGTGGCGTATACGGGAATTTTCAGAGCCTTCAGAAGATATGCGAGTCCGCCGATATGGTCCTCGTGTCCGTGAGTTATTATTATTCCCTTGATTTTGTCCTTGTTTCTTTCAACATAGGTGAAATCGGGGATAACAAAGTCCACGCCGAACATCTCCGTGTCCGGGAAGGCAAGTCCGCAATCGACAATGAACATATCACCGTTATATTCGTACAGCGTCATGTTTTTGCCGACCTCGTTGAGTCCTCCTAAAAATGCTATTTTTACCGGGGTCGACGGAGCTTTTTGCGGAAGCTTTATCTTTTCATAGCGTGAGTGATGGGAACGCCCCTCGGAAGCCGGCTTCTTTTCACGAACGACGGCTTTCTCAAGTGTTTCTTTTTTGTTGTTTTGCATTATTTTCTCCTTAAAATATTTATGTATACCGTGCCGCTTATCCGCGCGCAACGGTATTATTGTTATATTTGTTACCGGTATATCCGATGGCATACGCCAGAAGTAAAATGATTTACATAATAACCCAGAATAATAAATATATACTTTAATATATTACTCCTTATTGTCTGCAATGTCAAGAGCGGCAAGCCGTATTTGTCGTTCGGTGAGTGCACACAGCTCCTGAGCTGTTTCCGAATCCACAGCCTCTGCGATTATACGCAGAGCACGCCCGTTTTTCAGCGGCGTTACAAGTATTTTGCCGTTTCCGTTATTGAACAGCACGCCCTCCTCGCTGTGAGACACATCCGAGTTTTCCTTCTTCAAAGCATCTGATATGCGCGCCGGAGAGACATCGATATCGACATATTTTCTCGCAATATAGAACCCCGGAAGCTCATCCTGAAGCTCATGAAGGGATTTTCCTGTATCCTTCATTATCGACATCAGCTTCACACACATAAAAAGCGCATCACGGCTCCATATCTGCCTGGCACCGAGCTTTCTCGCCTCGTTTTCCGCGGTGTCCGCAGGCGTTCCGGCGTACCTTATCGCACGCTTGCCGTAGCCGGTTGCCAAGGAGCTTATCATCTGAGGAGCATCGCACGGAAGCGCAACATCCCGTCCGTTCTTCAATTCATAATCGCAGCATATTGCAAGCAGCTTTTCAAAGGGAATATGCTCGCCTGTAGCTGTATACTCCGCGCTCAATCTTGTTCCCTTTGAATTTATACGAAAGAGCAGCTGCGGAGAGTCCTTTGCGCCGAGCAGCGCCAGTGCACTGCTCACTATATCCTTTATTTCCTCCACGGGGCTCTCAATTCTTGCGGACATTCCGTAAAGCTCTCCGGTTGCCTGATTACACAATTCACGTTTATATATCATATAAACGCTTCGCATATCGGATATATCACGGCAGTCATCGCCGGTGCAACGGTTGAATTCTCCCCTTTTCAGCCTGCTGTCTATCTCCCTTTCGGCGCTTCTGGGAAGGCTCAGCCCTCCGTTTGTGCAAAGGCGTACAGATGCCCCGCCCTGTGTTCCGGAAATAAATATGCCTGTTTCAAGCCCGCAAAAGGATGTAAAAAATGAATTCTGCGCCTCAAAGCACTCGCCGAAATCCCATACATGGCTTCCGGAATACATAAGTCCCGCCGTAATTGCAAGCTTCATGACCTTTGAGGTTTTCTCTCCGTCCGTTGAAATCCCGACACGCTTACCGAATTCGCAACTGCCTATTGCCGCGCCGAGGCAGACGCATTTTTCGGGAGTGAGCTCCACCCCGTATTCACCTGTAATTTCGCTCTCACTTATTGATGCGCTTACGCCCTCACCGAATTTTATATTCTCGGTGACGCTTGAGAGGGAATCTATCTTTTTATCCGGCCACACAAGGACATTCTGGCGCAAAACCGCATCCGTACCGAGAACCGAGCCCTGACCCAGAACTCCGCCCTCGTATATCTGTCCCCCTCTTTTTACCGAGGCTGAGCAGCACAATATTGCCTCGTTCAGCTTTGCGGACGCAGAGACAAACGAATTTTGCAGCATCACGCTTCTTCTTACCGTTGCGCCGCGTCCGACAAGACTTCCGTCATCCACAACGCTGTCCGGACCGATAACCGCTCCGCTCTCAATCTGAACATTCCTGCCTATATACACTGGCGGAACAAGCGTATAGCTTCCGGACGGAAGCTTTGCGCCTGTAAACACTCCCTGTGCCACGGGCTTGAGCGAGCACCTTACCCTGCCGTTCAATATGTCCGATTGGCATTTTCTATAAGACGCGAGATCCCCTATATCGCACCAATACCCCTCCGCTCTGTATGCGACCAGCTTTCCGCCTTTTTCAAGCATGTGCGGAAAGATGTCCTTTGCAAAGTCGGATGCCTTTTCGTCAGGTATAAGGCTTAAAACAGAAGGCTTGAAGATATAAATACCTGTATTTGCACAATCGGTTGTAACCTGCGCCCATGCAGGCTTTTCGATAAAGCCCGTCACCGTGCCGTCATCATTTGCCGAAACGAGGCCGTATTCTCTCGGGTCATCCGCACGGGCACAGACAATTGTTGCATCTGCATTCGTGCTTTTATGAAACTGCACCGCTTTCTTTAAATCATAGTCACACAAGGCATCTCCGCTGATAACCAGGAAATCCTCATTTGCATCTTTCAGGGCATTTTTAACCCCTCCTGCCGTTCCCATAGGTTCGTTTTCAACAACAAATTCAAGCTTCATGCCCTCTCTCGGTGCAGAATCGAAATACGATATCACAGCATCGGGAAGATATTTTAATGTTATTACCGCCTCGTTTATTCCTGCACCGCAAAGCAGGTCGAGAATATACTCGAGCACCGGTCTTCCGCACAGACGCGCCATCGGCTTAGGAAGAGTACAGGTCAGAGGACGCAGCCTCGTTCCTTCTCCGCCCGCCATTATTACCGCTTTCATTAAAAACGCCTCCAAAAGAATTTTTCGATACCTTATTATTGCCTTGAGGCGGCGTTTATAACCGTATTTTTTGTTTTTCTATTGTAAAATCGGTGTTTTGATGTTAAGATAACAGATAAATTCCGCAATGCCGGACGCAAATATGCTTTTTATTTTGCAAAAACTCCTTATTATTTGGTGATTATTATGAACAATGAACTCCCGCTTGTGCAAATCTTTACAGACGGTGCCTGCTCCGGAAACCCGGGGCCGGGCGGCTGGGGTACTGTCCTGCGCTTTCGCTCAACAGAAAAAGAGCTGTCCGGCGGTGAAAAAGCGACCACCAACAACCGCATGGAGCTTACCGCGGTAATCGAAGGACTCAAAGCGCTGAACAAGCCCTGCCGTGTTACTGTTACAACCGATTCAAAATACGTGTGTGATGCCGTAACAAAGCGCTGGGTCTATTCATGGCGGTCAAACGGATGGAAAAAAGCAGATAAAAAGCCTGCGCTGAATACGGATTTATGGGAAATGCTGCTTCCTCTGCTCGAAAAGCACGAGGTATCCTTTGAGTGGATAAAGGGTCACAACGGCCACCCGGAAAACGAGCGTTGCGACGCCCTTGCCGTGGCACAATCACAAAAACACGCCTGAATAAACGGAGGATTTTTTTATGTCCCGAAAAAAAGACGAATACATACTTACCCGAATTGCATGCAGTGCGGCATCATTTATTCAGTCCGCGGTAATCATGCTCGTTCCCCTGCTTTTTATTTCCATCAGAGAAACCGTGGGACTTGATTACGGGGCCTTTGCCTCACTTCTGAGCATAAACTTTTTCGTGCAGCTCGCAAGCGACCTTGTGTTCAGCAAAGTTGCCGATAAATACGGCTTCAGGCCATTCACTATGCTCTCGAATATTCTCATAAGCATAGGATTTATCGGTTTTGCGCTGTCTCCGGAAATATTTGAAAATCCGTACACCGGATTCTTGATTTTCACAGTCATTTTCTCAATAGGCGGCGGACTTATAGAGGTGCTTACAAGCCCGCTTACGGACAATCTTCCCGCGTCCTCAAAAAGCGGCAGCATGGCACTGCTTCACTCAATGTACGCATGGGGACAGATGTTTATAATACTCACAACCGCGGTATTCATTCAATTTGCAGGAACATCAAAATGGCAGTACGTTATGCTGGCGTGGGCTGTACCTCCGCTGATAAACTTCTTCCTTTTCGCGTTTTCAAAGATGCCGAATATTCCTCCGGAATCCAAAAGCCAAGGCATGCGCGAGGTGATGCTCACTCCGATTTTTATTCTTTGTTTCCTTATAATGTTTTTCGGTGCCGGCACGGAAAACACCATGGTGCAGTGGAGCTCGGCATTCCTTGAGCGTGTTATGACGCTGCCTAAGCTGCTGGGAGACTCTCTCGGAGTTTGCATGTTTGCGCTGATGTTAGGCCTCGGAAGGCTGTTCCACGGCGTGCTCGGAGATAAAATAAATCTTAAAAAATTCATGTTCTTCTGCTCTGTGCTCGGCATATTCTGTTACGCAGCCGTAGCATTTTCATCAATACCGGCGGTAAGCCTTGTTGCCTGTGCGCTGACCGGTCTTGCTTCATCAATGCTGTGGCCCGGCACTCTTGTTGCGGCATCCGAAAGCTATCCCAAGGCGGGAGCGTGGCTTTTTGCCATACTTGCCCTCGGCGGAGACTTCGGGGCAGCCGTATGCCCGAAAATCACCGGATATTTTTCAGACAACGCCCCCAACATCGGGCTCCTTGCGGATATCGGCGAAAAATACGCTCTCAACGCAGAGGAGCTGGGCTTGCGCTCAGGAATGGCGGTTGCGGCGCTGTATCCGCTGATAACGGCAATACTGATGTTTTTCTTCATACGGGCAACAAGAAAAAAGAAATCAAAATAAAAATTAAACGGCTGCAAAACGCAGCCGTTTTTTATGTTTAATACATTATTATTGACGACATATCCAGCTTTCCGCGGAACTCCTTGAAGACTATTTTCACACGTTTGACATCCATCGGACGTAATTTACAAATGTGCTTATAGCCTACAACTCCGGATTTATCGTACCTTTTGAACTTTCCGTTGCCCTCATCCACAAAAAGCTCGAATTCCTCAACATGCTGACCGTTTTTTATGTTTTCCATGAGAACCACCTTGTCAAACATATCCTTTTCGGGCAGCTCGATAATTATTTCGGGATGCTTATCATTATCCGCGGGACGCCATGTCTTGTCGTCACCGGTGCTGCGGAGATTCTCAACCGAGTATTCGGGGCTGTACTCGCTGCTTGCGGAATACTTTGCATCGTACGAAACCTCATATGAGAACATCTTTTCAAGGTCATAGCCGAAGGAACGGAGTATTTGTGTGTCTATATCGGGGAATTTTCCGTCCTTATCGGGAGAAATACCCAGCATAAGAGCGGCGTTGGCACCCACGGATTCATAGTAAAGCTTCAGCAGCTTATCCTTGGTTTTTACGCTGTAATCATCACTCTTATGATAATACCAGCTCTCGCGTATGGACACGCTGACCTCCGCCGGATACCAGATAAACTCCGTATCGTTCTTTATAAATTTGCGTCCTCCGAGGTCAAGCTCCATTTTATCCTTAGCCTTTTTGTTTTCGGGCTTTTCGGCATTTTTTATTGCCTCATCTATACACAAGCGCTTAGGAACAACGCTCCATTCGTTTTTACGGCAGACGCCCCACTCATTTCCGTACCAGCGAACATCCGGACCGCAAAGGCTTATTACGGCATTGGGCTGAAGCTTGCGGATTACATCATAATAGCCGTACCAGTCATACTTTTGAATTTTGCCGTCTTTTGAAGGCTCATTTGAACCGTCAAGACGCACACAGAAAATGTCACCGTAGTTTGTCAGGAGCTCAGCAAGCAGCTTTTTGAAATGCTCGTTATACTCGTCTCCGCTGCCGAAAAGAGGTTCATGGCGGTCAAGAGGAGAAACGGAGATGCCGAACTTCAGGCCGTATCTGCGGCATTGCTCGGAAAGCAGCTTGACAATATCGCGCTCGTCTGTATCCCAGTTATCCGCATTCATGACCGAATAATCGGTGCATGCGGTATTCCAAAGGCAAAAGCCGTCATGCGGCTTGCAGTTAAGAATAACGCCCTTCATGCCCGCGCTTTTGCAAAGCTGCACCCACTCCTCTGCCGAAAACGCCTCGGGAATAAAATTTTCCGCCTTTGTTTTTCCGTCGGACCATTCACGGTTGAGAAAATTACACATGCCGAAATGTATCAAGCCGTAAAACTCGGTTTTTTGCCACTCCAGCTGGCGTGACGAGGGAAGTGTATTTGCGGCGATTTCGTAAGCCTTGCTCATCGGGACACCATCCTTAAATTTTTTAGTCGTTATTAGTAGCAACTATATCCACGCCGGTGTTGAGAATGTTTTTTATAACCACATCACCGATAGCTACAGGCGCTTTAACCGTAACCTTGTTAATCTCCTTCATGCAGTCGAACATAAGCTCCTTGGGGACGGGAGCCGCGGATTTTACCGGAACCACGGGAAGCACTCCGCCGTCGACCTTGACAGTGGAGGTCAAAGACCTTTTCGGAGCAGTCATCTCGGTTCTTGCGTAGTTGTCTCCCCTTTTGCAGGTGTTTCCCTTTACGGAAACCACTTCGCCGTTCTCAATTGTAACCTCTATCGGGCAGCCGAGAGGACACGAAACGCAAACTATATTCTTTACCATCGTTATTCCTCCACTCTTACGATTATCTCGCTGTTTTCATTCATTTCTTTAAGCTGGTCGGCTGTTATGATGATGTTTTCCATCTCTCCGGGGGCAAGCTTAACCTTTTTCTTGCTGTATATGATGTTACCGTCACACTCTGCAACAACCTTTGCCCCTTTATAGACTGCGCCGACGCGGAAATAAAGCTTTATTTCGGAATCCTGCTTTATGTTAATGCGCTGAGGAACTATATAGCGTACGCCGTTGATGCCCTTGGTATTGATGTATACGGCATCTGATTTTGTACCGAGAATATAATCCGCGGCACCGTCACCGGCAATCTGGCTTTCCTCGGTAACATAGTCAACCAGGTCATGCACCTGAAGAACATTTCCGCAGGCAAAGATACCCTTGTGAGGAGTTTCGCGGTTCTGGTCAACAACAGGGCCGTTTGTAACACGGTCAAGCGAAAGCCCGACTCCGCGTGAAAGCTCGTTTTCGGGAATAAGTCCGACAGAAAGCAAAAGCGTGTCACACTCAACATATTCCTCCGTTCCCGGAATCGGGCGGAGTTTATCGTCAACCTTTGCTATGGTAACGCCTTCAAGGCGCTCCTTGCCGTGAGTTGAAACAACAGTGCAGCTGAGCTTGAGCGGAATTCCGAAGTCGTCAAGGCACTGAACGATGTTTCTTGTAAGTCCGCCCGAGTACGGCATAAGCTCACATACCATCTTTACCTTTGCGCCTTCAAGAGTCATTCTGCGCGCCATTATAAGACCTATATCGCCCGAGCCGAGAATAACAACGGTTTTTCCGGGCATATAGCCGTCAAGATTAACATATTTCTGTGCCGTACCGGCGGTCATGATGCCGGAGCAACGGGTTCCCGCTATGCTCAAAGCACCTCTCGGACGCTCACGACAGCCCATTGCAAGCACAACGGCAACCGCCTGAATTTCAATGACGCCGTCA
>LFSB01000047.1 GCA_001513045.1 Clostridiales bacterium DTU089 | reverse complement strand
GCCAACTTCGTTGGCTTTGCGAATAGAACTGAAAAAAGCACTTCCGAAGAAGTGCTTTTTTCTGGCAGGGGCGGCGGGAATCGGACCCACGAAATGACGGAGTCAAAGTCCGTTGCCTTACCGCTTGGCTACGCCCCTGTATAAAAAATGCCAAACATCGAACGGATGGCGTCTGACGTCTGACATTGTATGTTTAAGTGGGGTGGGTAATCGGGCTCGAACCGACGACCTCCAGGGCCACAACCTGGCACTCTAACCAACTGAGCTATACCCACCACATTTTCCGGGGCGAAAGCTCCGGTTGGCACGCTTGGAGGGACTCGAACCCCCGACCCACTGCTTAGAAGGCAGTTGCTCTATCCACCTGAGCTACAAGCGCATAAAAATGGAGCGGGTGATGGGAATCGAACCCACACAACCAGCTTGGAAGGCTGGGATTCTACCATTGAACTACACCCGCACTTATTTGCGACGCTGATTATTTTAACAAATTGCACCGCGCTTGTCAATACATAAAAGCCTGAAAAAACAAATTTTTTCACACATTCGTAAATTAACATCGCCGTCACCCGGGCTGTTCTTTAAACATCCGAAGACAAAGCCATATTGTTTCTGCCCGTGCGACTGCACCGGTTACAAAAAGCAAGCCCGCCCTGCCGAAACAGGGTCGGGCATTATTTCGGCGTGTTATTTCGCGGTTACGTCAAGCGTGTCGGGCTGACCTATCCACATATCCTCCCAGCTGTGCCCCGCTATCTTCTCTATGCGGCACTTTTCCTCGTCCGATATCTCAACGTGTCCGGTCTCGCGCTTCTGGCGTATCGCATCCTTAATCGCCTCATGGTCCGCCTTTGTCATCTTGTAGCGATAAACCGTAAACACCGTCAGGAAGGCGAATATTACCGGGATTATGACAAAGTTTATTCTCAAACCGAGCAACGTTCTCGGAGTCTGCTGTTTCGGTTCCTTTCTTTGCGGGTCATAGCCGAACGCTTCAAGTGAAGCGCCGACAATATATGACATAAGACTGTTTATTGTCTTTGAGAAGAAGGATTTAAAGGTTGAAACCATACCCTCTCGGTTTTGTCCGGTCATAAGCTCATCGACATCTATGACGTCCGGCTGGATATTTTCGGTTACAAAGCCGGGGCCGGAGAAGCCGAAGTTATAAAGAATTGCCGAAGCCAGGGTTATAACCGTGGTAATAACCGAAGGTGTGGAAGGCGTTACGAAGATGTTCAGGAAAAGTCCCGCAACCATAAGCGGACCGAGAAGCTTGCCGCAGAACTGCTTGCCCTTGTATCTGACAAGCAGGAAGTTGAGCGGAGAACCGCTCGCTTCGGCAACACCGGATATTATGTTTATGAGATTGAACAGATTGTATTTGTCCGCCACACTGACAATGAAATACTGGTCGCTGGTGTTATAAAATCCTCGCGCCATCGAGTAGAACAGGCTTATTACAAAATACTGTCTGAACGACCTGTTGCGGAATATACTCAGGTAATCCCTGAAAATATTGCGGGTGTTGACCGGCTCGAACACCTCATTCACGGACGACGGCTCACTCGTATGGAAAAACGAGTATATCATCGGCCACGAGAACCAGATAACCAGAACGATTCCCGCCATAAGGTACTTGCTTCTGTCCGCCGGAGAGGGGTCCGGAAGCCCGACGAGCGCGGTCTTTATGTTGAAATTACTCAGTGCAAGCGCGGTAAACATAAATGACGTTGTCTGACCTATGGAGTTCATCACGTACTCCACCATTTTAAACTGCGTTCGTATGAAATACTGCGGAGCTATCGACGGCAGCATGGCGGTATGCGGAATATTTGCCATGGTCATAGCCGTGCTGTATAATATACCTGCGAAAAGATAATAGCCGAATACGGAGCTGATATTTCCGCCGGAGGAAAGCCCGAAGGAATACCAGCGCATTATGTATGAAATCGCAAACGGCAAAACAGCCCACAAAATATATCTTCTGTGCTTGCCGTATTTCGAGTGGGTATGGTCGGTTATCACACCCATAACCGGGTCTGTTACCGCGTCGGTAAGTCCGCTTATCAGCGAAATTGTACCCGCCGCCTTCGTGCCGAGTCCCTCAACGAAGGTAAGAAACTGCGCATGATACAGATTGAACGGATAACCCGCTCCGCCAATCATTATGTTTGCGGAATTGTAGCCTATCATCGGCTTTAGGTATTCCTTGGTGTTTCCTTCAATTCCAACCACAGATTTTATTTTCTCGCTGAATTTCACCTAAATCCCCCCACAACGCTTTTTATGCAAAGAAAATCAGACACCTGTATATCTCCGAGTTTCCCGCGGTGTATATGCCGATGCCTATGCTTTTGTAGTTACGGTTGAGAATGTGTCCGCTCGCCGTCGGGTCATTCATAAGCTCGGTTATCACATCCGCGTCACTGTCCGGGCTTATGTATATCGTTTTTGCACACAAGGATGCCGAAACTCCGCACTCGGACAACACGGTTTCCCAGTTTGCGCCGCCTGGTCTGAAATATGACGGAGCCGTCTGTTCATATTCCCTTGCTGCCTTATATGCCGCCGATGAAGCGGCAGCGGAATAGGTATACGGTTCAAGTGATTTTTCGGCACGCTCGGCATTTACGGCATTCAAAAGTGAGTCAATCTGCTGAGGATTGTCGTACACGACCTCAACCACATCAAGCCCTGTTGCTATACGCAGTGCCGAACGCGCGTCCGCAGCACTGACAATGCCGTCCGAGTCAATATCCGCAACACGCGAAAGCGAATCTGAAAAAGTTTCCAGCTTGGTTGCACAGCGCAGAATTCTTCTCGCCTCAGCTGCCGTAACCTTACCGCTTCCGTCAAGGTCGCCGCGGGTGAACTGCTCGGCACATGTGAGAACACCGAAGCAACCGAACAGGAGAACGGCGCAGACAAGGCATGAGAGCAATATTTTTAAACATTTCACGCCTATCATCCCCCGATATTATTTACTTTGTCATTTTATCACATCAGCTTGTCCGAGTCAATTATATTAATATGGAAAAGCGGCGCACGATTCTCACAAATCGTGCGCCGCCGTTGTTTTTACATCACTGTCGAATGCTCTGCTCCCAGACCGAAGCTCACCGACAGTGCCTGGTTTATTCTTCCCATATCCTCCGCCTCAAGGCTTCCCATGCGCTCTCTCAGCCGTTGCTTATCAAGCGTGCGCACCTGCTCCAAAAGCACTATTGAGTCCTTTTGAAGCCCGCACTCACAAGCATCCACGCTTATGTGAGTGGGCAGCTTTGTCTTGAATTTCTGGCTGGTTATCGCTGCCGCGATTACCGTTGGGCTGTACCTGTTTCCGACGTCGTTCTGGACTATGAGTACGGGACGAAGTCCGCCCTGCTCGGAGCCTACTACAGGACTCAAGTCGGCATAATAAATATCTCCGCGTTTTACCGTCATTTTGTATCACTCCCGTATAAATTTGTCTGACGATACTATTTTTGCCGCCGTATGCGGAAAATAATCACCGTCTTTATAATTTTCGGAGGGAGCGAAACAAAAAAATGCCCGTACAAAGATATATTAGCCGAAAATCAGCTTTTTGCTACAAAATCCGAAAAAATATACGTATTGTCCGACGCGCTTACACTTGAGAGTGAGCCGTCCTCGCGCAACGAAGCGCTGTACGGTCCGGTGCGTCTGACATATATTTCCGTTTCCTCATCGTAGCTGCTGTGAATCCCGGAATCCGCCGAAAGCGCACCGAGTCCGCTTACAAGCATTCCGAGAGGAAAATCCCGCGGAAGCTCCGCCTCCGGCACAGAAAAGGACACCTGTGAATATTCCGTTCTCACCTGTCCCCCTTCAAAAGAAATCACCGTACCCGAAAGCCCGTCCGGCTCGTGTACGGTGAATATATATTTGTCGTTTTCTTTTACTACTGCGGCAATTATGTTCATGCCGTCCGCCTGTGTGCTGACTGTCGCCGAAAAGCTTTCCGGTATTTCCGGCGCTCTCGCTCCGTCCGGAAGCGAAGCCTGGCATGAGGACAGAAAAATCAAAAGCGCCGCCGCGGCAAGAATATGCAGCTTTTTCAAAAGGCATCACTCTTTCGATGAAATTACTTTCTTAAAAGCGCCTGATATTTCCGCGGTGCATTCCGAAATACACGAAGCGTATGCCGTGCAGCGCTGCGCTGCAGCATCACCTGCGAGCCCGTGAATATAAACCCCTGCCGCCGCCGCTTCAAAGGAATGCGCGCCCTGTGCGGCAAGCGAACCGATTATGCCTGACAGCAAATCCCCCGCTCCGCCTCTTGCAAGGCCGGAGTTACCTGTGGGATTGATATAAATTTTCTTTGCAACACCGTCGGCTATTACAGTTGACGAGCCCTTGAGTACAAGCGTACACGGATGCTCAACCGTAAAACCGGCGGCAAAACCGGCACGGTCGGACTCAATATCCGAAACACTTACTCCCGAAAGGCGCTGCGCCTCAAGCGGGTGCGGAGTTAAAATCAACGGCGCTTTTATGTCGTTGATTATATTTATATTCGCCGCCAGCGCGTTTATGCCGTCGGCATCAACTATAACCGGGCATTCTGCCGCGCAAACGAGAGAATACACAAGCTCCCGCGTGTCATCGTCAGCGCCGATTCCGCAACCGATAAGCAAGGCTCCGGCACTCTGAAGCTCGTTGAGAAGCCGATATTTTGCACTCCTTGAAAGTCTGCCGGAGGCATTTGAGGGCAAGGGCATCAGCACCGCCTCTGTAAGTGCAGGTGCAATCGCGGCGTAGGCGGCATCCGGAAAAGCGAGCTGCACAAGTCCGCAGCCCGAACGGAGAGCACCGTTGACAGCCATAACCGCCGCGCCGGGCATTGTATAGCTTCCCGCAACGACAAGCAGCTTGCCGTATGTGCCCTTATGCGATTTTTCGCGGCGTTCCGGAAGCATTCTGCGTACGCTGTCGCTTGTGAGCATAAACCTCTTTGAACCGACCTCGTTGAGAATCTCCGGCGATATACCTATATCAACAACCGCCACGCGTCCGCAAAACGAGCGCGCCGGATAACCCGTATGGCACATTTTCATGGCTGTCATTGTAACTGTAAGAGCGGCGTTTACGCACTTACCGGACACGTTCACCGAATCCCCGGAAAGTCCGCTCGGAATATCGACTGCGACAACGCGTCCGGGTGCCGAATTCATCTTGTCAAACAATTCGCCCGTTCCGGCATCCGGCACACCCCTGAAGCCTGTGCCGAATACAGCGTCTATTATTATATCCGCTTTTCTTATCAGCTCAACCGCTCTTTCGGAATCCGTATCATACCTGACACATTCCTTTATACACGGCTTGGATTTTTTAAACATCTCCTGCGCATCGGGTGCCTCCGGAATGCCGCACGCAAGCACGACAGATACTGTATAGCCGTTTTCGCTGAGCTTTCTGGCTATGACAAAGCCGTCTCCGCCGTTTTTACCCTTGCCGCACACAACACAGACATAAGAGCACTCCCCGGAAAGAGGATAGCCCTCCCTTACGGCTCTCGCACATGCGGCACCTGCGTTCTCCATCAGTCGAAGAAAGGATATTCCCCTCTCGTCGGCAATTGTCTCCGCACGGAGCATTTCCGGAGTTGAAAGTATTCTTATCATAACAGCTGCAACCTCCGTAATCAAAATGCTATAACCACAGCGGCGGCACAGGTGTCCGTATGGGTTACGCTCACATCAAAGTTTCTGCCCTGCGCCAGCTCAAGAGCCTGACCGCTCAAAGCAAGATACGGCTTACCGCTTTCAAGGTGCAACAGCTGCACCTCATTGAGCGAAAAGCCGGAAATCCCCGTACCCAAAGCCTTGCCGAACGCCTCCTTGGCTGCAAAAGCTGCCGCCATGGAGGGTACGGGCATATTTTTTGATTCAAAATACTCAAGCTCCTGTGCACCGAAGACACGCCGGATAAAGCGTTCGCTTTTTATCGAGCACTCAATCCGGCAAAGCTCTGTCATATCCATACCTATTGAAAAATTCATGCTTTACACCGGCTTTTGCATTATTGTTACGGAATCTATGATAAATTCAGTGGAAAAGCCGGGCTGCTCTGAGAACTCCGAGGGCAGCTCAAGGGATATTATTGCATATTCCGGTCCCTGCGATACACCGTCGGCAAAGCTTGTGCGGTCACACTCAACGCCGTTGATGTAAAATATATACTCCTCCGGCGTCCACTCCAATGCGTAGGTGTTGTACTGCTTATAGATGTTGTTGCCCTTGTAGTTGCCTACATTAAGCGAGCGCGTTTCACTGTAGCCGTCAACATGGACATTCATTGAAACCGAGTCATAATTTTTATCGTTTTTATAGTTGAATGCCTCAAAAATATCTATTTCCGCTCCGCCTACGCCGCCGCGCGATGCTTCCTTACCCGACATTGCCTGTGAATTGAGCCACCAGGCACTCCAGAAGCCGCCGCCCTCGGAGCAGATACATTTCATCTCGAAGTAGCCGTAGGTGTACTCCTGTATGGTTCTGACCATTCCGGCGTACCAGCCCTCGCCGTAAAGCGCGTCCGGACTGCCCTGCTCGTGGTACTCCGCTTTCATTATAAGGTTGCCGTTTTCCACTCTGACCTGATTGGGTGAGTTGAAGCCCTCGCGGCGCGCACCGTTTGCGCGGTATTCCCATACGGAGGTGTCGAGCTGTGTACCGTTAAAATCATCAAAAAGCACGACCTCATAGCCCTCAGGGTTGAATTTTTCGCCTCTCGGGGTCATTGCCGTGTCTGCAAGTATAACGCCCATATACTCCCCCATCTCTCCTGCAAAATCAACAGAATCCGACCAACTCATCGTGCCCAGCACGGAAAGGAAGGTCATAATTGTTGCTATCAGACGCGTAAGCGCCGTCTGCTGCCTCGGTGCGAGAATACTCATAGCAAATACCTCCGTTTTTGTGTTATTCGCTTATTACCGGAGATGAGAGAAGTCCCACCTCTTTCAGCACATACTCATAGCTCCAGCTCGAGCCCTCGCTTTCCCATGCGTACGGACCGTGCCACGACACTTTTTTGTCGGCGTTATGCACCGCTCCGAAAGCATTGAAACGGTTGCCGAACAAGGTTATATCCAGCCTGTGACTGCCGGCGCTGACCCGGGTAAGGCATTCATAGGGCATATACGCCATTGTGCCGATGCTTTTTCCGTCTATCTCAGCCGAAGTCAACGCACCGCGAAAATGCGGCGTGCAAACGCGCAGCTCACCGCCGCGGCACGCAATATCCATGTGATATGTAATGTTTCCGCCATAGAACGGGAAGCCCTGAGGAACGATGCTTGAAAACGCGAGTGTTTCGGGCTTTTTGATGATAACGGCATTTTTACCCTCGACCTTTACACCGAAGTCGCCGAGGATATAACACCATTCCGTATTAGTGCGCACACCGAAGGGTATGGTGATAAGAAGCTCATTTGAGCCTTTTTTGATTGCCGGAAGAGCCACGGTCTGTATCGCCTTATCGGTATACCAGCCGACAGCCTTGTTGCAGACGCTTTCGCCGTTGAATAATATTTCGGCCTCATACGGGCGCTCAACGGCAAGCATAGCGCCGCTGTATTCAATCTCGCTGTCAAAACGGAATCTGAGAGTGAGAGAATTGGTTGCCGCCTGCTTGGGTATAACCCACGGCTGAACGCTGTTTCCGCCGCGCTCCGGAAAGCCGAGCTTTTCGCGCCAGATATTGTCCGCTCTCAAAAGCTCGTTGCGGGCAATGAAGGGTGCGCCGTCAACGCTTGTTTCCGCCATATCGAGCAAAAGCACATTCTGCTCGGAAAGTGTATATTCAACTCTGTCCGGAAGGGCTATTTCATGAGTAAGGACGGCAGCTTCCGCCTTTTCGGCAAAGGACTTGCCGGGGTTGAGGCGTATGAGCAGACTGTCATAGCTGTAAACCGTGGCCGGTATTACGGTGTCACCGTTTACATATTCACAGCTCATGCTGCTGATTTCGCCCGAAAGCGTATCATAAAGCACGGGGGCAAACTCGCCCTTGAGCCTTATTCTTATGTTCCTGCTTGTGGCGACATCCTTATTATAAGGCTCGGCACAATGCGCAATGAAGAGCCAGCTGCATGTTTTATCGCGGCGCAGCTGATAAACAAGGTCGTTTGTGAGAGTACCGTCGGCATCCCTGAGTGTAAGAGTTCTGCTGCCCTCAAGAGAATTAAGCAGCGCCGCACGGTCAAAGGATATCCTTTCGGATTTGTCAAACAACGCCTTGCCGCGCGAGGATATTTCAGCATCCTCATACTTCGGGGCATCACCCACGAACACAAGCTTTCCGCCCGCAGCCGCAAAGGCCTCAAGACGCTCAAGGGTTGTGCTTCTGAGAGTCTCGCAGCCGGGCACAACCACGGTATCGTACCGCATTGCGCCGACGCTCAGCGGAGCTCCCGCCTCAGGGCATTGCGAGGGCAGAAGCGATTCGCAGATAAAATCAAAATCCACGCTGCCCTTGAGCAGCCATTCTGTCATATCAAGAAAGCGTTTGTCAATTGAGCTTCTTTCAAGCTCGGTTTTATCGTTGGGTCCCCAGTGAAGCCAGAAGCTCTCAACAGGATGCACAACCGCAACGTTAACTACGGGCTTGCCTCTTGTCATGGCTGTGTTGACTCTGCCGAAATGGTCCTCAACCGCGGGGAACTGCTCATACCACGGAGACTGATAATGTATTGACGCCGGATAATCGCGCTTTGCCGCGCCCTCCATGGAGGCCCACGAAAGATGAGGAACCCGCACTGTGACACCGAGAGCGGCCTGCCAGTCGCCGTGAAGCTTATAGCCTCTGAAATCATAGTCCCAGCCCGTAACTCCGTAAAGCTCGCTGAGCACACCCTCGCGGTCATATTGATGAGCCGCAGACTGTGCCTGCTTTGCGGTTGTGAACTCAAATTGTGCACAAAGCATATCTATACCGGGAAGCTCAAAGCCTCTGTATGAACGCATAGCCTCGCCGAGCGCCGCAGTCTGACTGCGCAAGGTCGGCTCCTCCATCATGTGGCCTGTAAGCGCTATACCGTTTTTACCGCACCACTCGCCGCAGGTATCCGCAAAGCTCTGCGCAAAGCGCTCGGCTATATGGTCGTGATACAGATAACGCGCCTTGGAGATTTTGCCGTCGGGAAGCTCCCAGAACAGCTCAGGCAGGGTGTCGAGTATATCGCAGCCGTACTGCGCGCGGTATGTATCGGGCACATCGTCCGTCCACGGAAGGATTACCGGCTGCTTATCGGTTGAATTTTTAAATACTTGCTTACGGTTAAACTGAGGCTCATCGGTGAATATTGCCGGAACGGTTTCGCCGAATTCGTCGGATATTTCACGCTTGTATGCCTCATGCGTAACCTCTATAAAGCGCTCAATCGCACTCTTATTCAGTGTATCTACATAGGTCTGACCGTTATGCCATGAGGATTCCTTATTGACCTTAACACAGGCATACCATTTGTCGCCCTTTGCCTCGGCGGATGCGTCTATTCGGCTGTAGGACTGCAAAAATCCGTCGGCATTGAGCACAACATCATAGCAGCATATAAGCACGGACTCCTCAGGAATACAGGGGGTTAAAACGAGGTAGCGTCCGCGGTACTTCTTTTCTGCCGTAACAATTCCGCCGGCAGCACCGGAGGGCCAGCGATCCTCATCATAAAGCCACGCGAGCATTTTTTCATCCTTCGCCTTCTGCACGCACGCCTTTACGACGTCCATATATTCACGACCGAGATATTCAGTGTCGAGTCCCGTGCGCACATGCATATGAAAGCCGCCCAGACCCATCTTTTTGAATATTTCTATCTGCCATTTCATCTCATCCGTATCCAGCTTGCAGTTCCACGCCCAGAACGGCGTACCTCTGTATTCGCAGGTCGGGTTTTTAAAAAGCTCATCCGAAAGGTTTTCGGACACATTTTTTTTGTAAATCATAACAATCCCCCTTTTTTGAAAGCATATCACATTTCAAGAAAGATTACAATAATTATGTATATGATTTTCCGCAACCACCTAAAGCTAACCCGTCCGAAATCAAATATTCCGGACGGGTATTCTCAATAATGTTGCCCGTTACAGCCCTACAGAAATACGCATTGCCTGACTAAGGTCATCGGAGTCTGTGTCGGAGTCCGCGTCAAAATCCATAAGCAGGCGTTCCTGATAGGTCGGGGTGTAATGTCCGCTTACCGCAAGCTCGATTACCGCGCAGTCAATGCCGTCGCATACGCCGTCGCCCGTAACATCCCCGCGGCTTCCCTCGGGAACAAAAATACACGTCAGCACGAGGTCATCAACATTTTCGGCAGGCATTGTAAATGTGACCGTATATTTGTTCTGCGCCGTCATTGTCTGCCCTGCCGTGACTGCTGTTCTTCGCACATTGTACTGCGTGTTTGCCTTCGCGCTGTAAAAATCCGTTATTATTTCCCCTGCCTCAACAGCAGCACCCGTAAGCGTGACGGTGGCCGTCACCCCTGTGTCGGCAAGCTGCGGACTGCTTTTGTCATAAGTTACGGTTGCGGTTATGCCGTTAAGTGTAATTGCGGCGGGCTTGTTAAAGGTGTAGGCTGCAGGCATATCATCGGGGGCTATCTCGACATAGCTATCACTGCCCGAATACTGTGTAACAGAGCTTTTCGTATATACGCCGGTGAATTCGCCGTTATCAGAGGTTCTCCATTTGTACCATTTATTATTAGTTTGAGCGGCGTTTGAAAAGACGACATTTTTTAACGCCGCACCGTTTATCTTGGCGCCGATACCGCCTGCGGCGTTCAGCTTTCCGCCGGTTATCGTGCCTGTAAAGCCCGCACCGCCGAAGCCTCCCTCGTAGCAGTTACCGCCGATAGCCGTAACCGTGCCGCCGGTTATCGTTCCGCTAAAGCCCGTGCCGCCGGTACCAAAGCGTGAGTAATCGGCTCCGGTAAATGTGAGCGTACCCTCACCGGTTGGCTCACCGCCGCCGATAGGTACTACCGCTATCGGGTCAATAATCTGAACACTGCCCGTACAATAGCCGCCGTATTCGCCATTAATTCCGTGCGCCTTCAGGCTGTTATCGCCCGTGTACACGATTTTGAAATTCGGCACATTCGAGTAGAGCGCAGCTCTGCCGCTGCCGAAATCATAGGTAGCGGCGTAGGTCATTTGCAGATTCTTGAGATAAAGCGTCGCGCTCAGGCTGTCATAACGCACGTTCCAGTCTGTGGAATCGCTGACGGCGAGAGTGTTTCCGTTTGACTTGTAATAAGTCCCGGAAGAGAGCACCACCCCCGCAACCGCAACTATGTTGTTTACCGGAATAAGCTCCTGCGCAAATTCCGGATGAACAGTCACCGCCGCGCTCGGCATAGTGAATTCAAAGATACTTTGTGTGATGGGAACGCTAATTAGAGATCCCGCGTCGCCCGACAACTGCGTATAGCTGTAATAGCTGCCGCATATAGATGTTCCGCTTCCGCTGCCGGCTGAAAAGGTGTAATTATCATACGGCGTAAGGTTAAGCGTGACCGACGTGCCCGCGGGAACGCTGTCACCGGATGAAACAGTTATATCTTCGCCGCTTCCGTTTTTATAGCTTGCCGTGACAGTGCCATCCGTCACGCTGCCCCAGCTTATCGCGTAGGAGGCCGGCGGCGTTATTGTGCGGGTGTATTGACAGGTGTTACAAGTGGTATCGTTATCGCTGTCGTACACGTGTTCTCCGTACCCGCTCTTGAGGCTGTTGTCGGTAAAGAAGCAAATCCCCAAACGCTCGCCCTCGCACTCATGCCAATGGTGGGTGGCGTTGGTCGTCCAGTCCGACACCCATGAATGAGTATGCAACGGCGCGTAAAAATACGCCGCGCTTGCAGTCGACCAGTCGCTGACGGCGTAGGTCGGGTCGCCAACTGACATCGCGCTTCCCTTCGCCTGAACCCTGAAGGTGTACGCGCCTGCGCCGCTTTCGCTTATGACGGACGAAAAGTCATAGCTCGCCGCGTCATCAAGGCTGCTGACCGGGCTTCCGACCGCTTCGCCGTTTTTATATAGCTGCACGCTATAGTTTTCCGCAAGATACGACGGCTCCCATGTCGCCGTCGTGCCGCTCCATACGGGGCTTTGCGGCGGAGTAAGCTTGCCCTTGCCGTCTGTGTTCACGAACATGGCGTTAACGGTCGCGTCGCCGGACAAAATGAAGCTGTAGCTTCGGTTCGCAATGACCTGTGTAACTTCGAGCGCCACGTTTTCTTGAGTAAAAGAGTTGTATCTTGTCACGACAGGCGCGCCGTCTTTGAGCGTATAGCCGCTTGCGGGGGACACAATCAGCGTGACCTTGTTGCCGCTGTAAGCGGACGAAGGTGAGGCTGTAATCGTGCCGTTTTCCGTTGACTCTATCGTAACGGTATATAATCTCGGGATTGCCATTGAATCCTTGCGGGCAACGGTGACGGAACAGGCGGGCATTACAAACCAGCTCATGCCGAGAGCCGCGTTATAAGTAAGAGGAAGGCTTATTGCGTCGCTGTCTTCGGTTCCGCCGCCGATTTCGCCGCTTTCACCGCTTTCGCCACTTTCGCCGCCGCCGGATGATGCAGATGAATCAATATACGTCGCCTGCCATTGGTTATGCTCGCCGTAGAAAACTACTATTTCACCCTCGTATGCCGGAGCGCAATTGAGCTTTGAAACATCGCTTGTAACCTCGACGGCGGTTCCCGCCGCCTTGAGGAAGGCAAAGCTGTTTGTGCCGCTCGTCACAATAAACGGCGCGGCGGACTTGTTGATGTAAACTTCACTTCCCACAGTCACGCGGGAAACGAGCGAATCTAATGGCAGATTGAGCGTTGCGGCTGTGCCGCCTGAAAAGGCGACCTGATATATAGCCTTATTGCCGAGCGCGTCCGCAGTCGTAACCGTTGCGCTCCACGCAGTGCTCGGAAGATTGAGCGTCACAGGTACGCATGCCGTTGTCGCGGGGCGGATGCGTAGGTATTTGTGATCTTGGCTGTAGTTGTATGCCTCCGTCGCATTGTTTGTGTAATTGTCGCCCGGGTCTTCCGGCTCTGTATTTGCTTTCCATTCGTACCATTTGTCGTTCGTCTGCGTGCCATCCGAAAATGACGGCTGCCTGCTTATCGCATATTCATCTCCCGACGCGGTGAGCTCGCCGCCGGTGATGGTATATGATGATCCGATAACGCCGCGGCTCCCCCAAGCACTTCCTCCGGCGCCGGTAAGAGCGCCGCCGGATACGGTGATGTTCCGGGCGTACACACCCCGGCTTATTTTACTAGCCGTACCGCCTCTGCCGACGAGCGAGCCGTTCGTGACCGTGAGGTCGCTACCAACGCGCACGCCACAACTCTCCCCACCTGCTCCTGTGGACGTGCCGCCGGTGGCGGAAAGCGAGCCGCCGCCCCTCACGGTAAGGCTGCCTTTTACACGAATGCCAAATAGAAAAAAAGTACTGTCCTCATCGGTAGTCTGTGTATTAGTAACGGTGCTGCTGCCGGAAAGGACTAATATAAGGTCGCCATTCGCGAAGATAACGCCGCTTTCGTGACCGGCTTCCGCGCTGATGTTCAGACTGTTGAGATAGAGCGTGTTGCTTGACGCGTCTAAATAGGCGTTATAGTCCGTCGGATTACTGTCGACCGTGCCAATACCGCCGTCGCTTTTGTTGTGGTAATAGGGCTCGTTGGCGGAAAGCGTTTTGCCGCCGATTTGAACGGTGGAAATGCGGAGCTTTATGTGCAGGTATTTGTGGGTACCGCTGTATTCGTATGCATCCGCTGCGCTGTTTGTGTAATCGCCTTCCGGCTCGGTCGCCATTTCCGCGTTTGATTTCCATTCGTACCATTTGTCGTTCGTCTGCGTGCCGTCTGAAAATGACGGCTGCGCGTTTATCGCACGAGTACCTCCCGACGCGATAAGCTCGCCGCCGGTGATGGTGACGTCACCAACCACGCCGTGGCTACTCTCAGCAGTTCCTCCTGCGCCGGTGAGCTTGCCGCCTGATACGGTGATAGATGAAGCCGTCACACCACTTGAAGTATTCGCTGTACCGCCCGTGCCGGTAAGCGAGCCGCCGGATACGGTAATAGATGAATAAGTATCCACGCCTTTTGATACATTCGCTGTACCGCCTTTTCCGGAAAGTATGCCGGCTGAAATTGTGATGCCTTCCCTTGCATGCACGCCAAGGCTGTTTCCCGCTTTGCCGGAAGACTCGCCGGCGACACCGACAAGAGTGCCTTCGGATACGGAGATTGAATAAGCGTTAACGCCGTAGCAATAGCCACCTGGGGCATTGGTCGAGCCACTAATCGCGGTTAGGAAGCCGCTGCCCCGCACAGTAAGGTCACCATCCACACGCACACCGCGTATTCCGTCACTGCTTCCGGAAAACGTATTGACCACGGTGCTGCTACCCGTTAGGTTAATTATAAGATTGCCCAGCGCATAAAATACAGCGTCATCGGCACCCACGCTGATGTTCAGGTTGTTAAGATACAGCGTGCCGTTTGCCGCGTCGAAATAGGCGTTATAATTCGTCGGGTCACTGTCCGCTGTGCCCTGCGCGCCGCCTGTACCATTGTGGTAATAGGGATACATGCTGTTAAGTGTCACGCCGCCGATTTGAACGCTTGTTGCCGCTGTCGCTGAAGCGGTAACGGGCATGATTGACAGCAGCATCACAGCCGCGAGCAATATTGAGAAGAATCGTTTCATATTTTTCACCCTCATTTCTTTATAAGGCACAAAACGCTGTGCATCAATTTGCTGCTTCGCACACATTCAAAAAGACATAAAGAGCACAAAAGCACATCCTCTTTTTTAAATGTATAAAAACAGACGTGTAAATATCTGTTTGTTGAAGAGCCCGTCCGAATAGATTTATAGTTGTCAAAACATTTATAGTCTGCTGTTCCGGGTCGGCAGCAATAACGGGTAGTAAGCCTCGAAAATCATCACCTATATATAAACGCATAAAGTAATTTTTTTGGCAATAAGTCCGACTCTTATGTTGTTGAAAATCTTGCTCAATTGACCTGTTATAATCCATTGTATATTATATAAAACAAAAAATCAACAGTTTTAAGGCGAATCGCACGGCAATATCAATAATAAGAATTATGAACAGCTATTAACTCCGGATAATCAGTATAATTTTACCCGTCCGCTCAGTGTGCAGCTATAAGCTTGCTGTAATCGGAAAATCCCTTGTAAAAGCCCGTGCATTTAAATAAAACATAAACCAATATACTCCTGTATCTACGCGGATTTTGTATGTTGTTGGTTGCCTGCAGTGCCGTGCTGTCGTTGACAGTAGACACAAACGCAAAATGACTGTACTGAAATAAAATACATGCCAGAAAATATGTTGAAATGTAAAATCCGCCCGGTCTGATTGCTCAGCTCAGGCGGATTTTATTAATTGGCTCAAAAGCCCCTGCGTGAGGGGCGACTGTGAGCCGTCAACTCCGGAGGCTATCAGCGGGGTTATTTCAATCCACACCCCTGCGTGAGGGGCGACTTTATCCACGATTCCTGAAGCTGTGTCGCCTCATCATTTCAATCCACACCCCTGCGTGAGGGGCGACGATGTGATAGATTACCTGCGATTGTATCGGCTTATTTCAATCCACACCCCTGCGTGAGGGGCGACAACATATGATACTTGCTTGCCGTCGCGCACGTTATTTCAATCCACACCCCTGCGTGAGGGGCGACACACTACATAATAATCTCGCGGTTAATGCGTTTCAGCACAAACCCAATAAGATGCTCACGCTTTTACAGAAAAGAATTCATTAATGTCTTGGAACAGAGAACGCATTTCTTGTGAGTTCTCTTCCTTTAATTTTCCGTTTTCTGTCATCATTCCGGATTTTCCATCCCTGTGAACAGCTTTCTTATCCCTTATATCAGGTTGGGTTATAATAAAACTTTTAAACATTGGGAATTTTTCTGAAAAGTCATCTTTGTCGGCGGATTTGTCCCCGTCAAAAACAGCAACAACTTTTTTATATCCCAAATCTCTTAAAATTGCGGCAATTTTCTGGATATTTGACGCTCCTCCCGAGCCCCATCCGAAGAAGGTTCCCGACAAGTCAATCTCAAGTTCTTCAGACGCTTTTTTATACATAATAACATCCTCTTGACCTTCGGTCAATATTATGTTGTCTTCAAGAAAAAAGATTTCCTTTGCTTCCAATCCAAGAGTATGCGGCTGATTAATATTTTGCAAAAAACCCTTTAACTCTTTACTTGAGTCTTGAGAAAGGAGATTAATTTGGAGATTCCCGTCAGAATCTTTAACTGTGCGATATAAAGAGGCGCCGTTAATAATTGATTTAAAATCAATTAAATATGGCGAGTGAGTACTAATGAGAATTTGTCTGTCCTTTGAATACTCGTTAAATAGACATAGTATTTTCTTTTGATAAGATGGATGCAAAGACAATTCCGGCTCATCAATTGCAATGGTATCGCCCGGCTTTGAATCATATAACGAATCACAAATAGTAAATACACTCCAGATACCATCACCTAAGCCTTCACTGCTATGTATGCATCCGTTAATAGTTACTTTTAAGAAGAATCTGCCTCCGTCATTTTGCTCAATTGTCCATTCGAGATTATATCCCAATACTCTTTTGAGTAATTTGTCAAATTCGTTTTTGTTATCCTGCATTTTAAATAGTCTGCAATTGAATTCTGATATTGATGCAGATCTGTTTCTGTAATTCATCTGCTGATTTCGTATATAGTCATTACGCTCCATAAAAGATTTGTCAAATTCGTAATCAACAAATCGACGTGATTGCAGGCTGAATATCTTCGGCCCTTCCCACCAGTCATCATTTTTCAAATTATTCTTTTTAAAAACAGTAGAGCTTCCGCCACTACTAACGGTATCGATTGTATATGTGTCGTTATCTGTTAAAAGTTTTAAATGTATCATTCCGTTTTCACATTTAATGTTTCTCTTTCGCTCGGAAAATGAAGGAGGATTGTCTCTCGTGGAATTAAAACACCTCAGGGCTTCTATAATTGTTGTTTTGCCTGTATTATTAGAACCCACGAAAATTGTTATTCCGCTTCCGCTTTCTCCGTTTGGAGAAGAGAACTTAATTGTTTTTTCTTCTCCAAATCCCCTGAGACCTTTTATTGAAATGCTTTTTATCATTTGCTTCACCCCAAGATTCATCATAGCGTTTATTCCATATAAGCTTTCCGCAATTGCTGTTAAGCGCAACTTATTCGCCTTTCGGCAAACGTTATATTTCTCGCTTTTCTCGAAGAGATTTTCTGTTCGCGTACAAAACTGCCGAAAGTAATAACACTCGGCATCAGCAATTTTTGTTTTAAACAATTTCCGAATTCATAGCCATGTCACTGTTCCCATGAATGTTTCAGCAAACATAAACCCCTGCAACTCGCCCATACATTCCCAAGAATTGTGTAAACTCACACCAACGGGAACACCGCGTCTGAGAACAATTTTATCTTTGAAAGCTTCGCCATGGTTGGATTTGCTGTATTTGAATTTAACAGTTAGATACTCGCCTTGCTCATCGCTGCGCACCTCGTCTATCATGAATTCGGACAATTGAAAATATCTGCTATCGCTTTCTCTGCCCAGAATCGTCGGTAAACTGCTAAGACTGAATATACCCCCGTCTGAGTCGGAGAATTCGTATTTATACTCACCGCTCAGAATAGGGCTCGGGGTATCCCATGAAAAAAACACAAATGTACCTTTGATTATGACTGACTCTTTTTTCATTATAATCATCGCCTTTCAATATCGGGCATATATAACGTTGAGTTGCACGTTTTTCCAACTCAGATGCCGAAGATTTCAGCTCATGTTTACTTTGCTTTTTAAAACATCAGGTGAAAAAAGTGTTTATTCAGCTCTTGTAATTTTTATCATCGCAACACTGTAACGGCTCAACTCAAGAAACTGTGTAACTTTATCAGCTGAATAGTATTCGGTTTTTTCAGGCGAAAGGTTGTGCTCTTTGTCGAGTATAAATATCTCGGCTTTGTACGGGTGTCCGCCGAGTCCGTTCATGCGCAGCTCGACAGTTCCTTCGTCGCCTCTGAAGCTGCTTATCAACACAGTATTCTGTTTATCCCCTGTGCCGGCGAGTGCGTATATTCCGTCACCCTCGGTTTCAACCTGTGCAGCGTTTGACGATGCACGGAACAGTTCGCCGTAAGCGCAGAATGAATAATACGGCTTTAACGGGCATGCGTAACGGTCAAACAGCCCGCAAAATCTTGAAATCATTTGTGCATCATAATAATTTGCAATATCGACAGGGCAGCTGTTCATGGCAATGAGAGCCGCCGCGTCGAATGCAGCGCCGACCTCGTTACCCTGATTGTCAAAGGCCTCTTTACATAAATCTACGGTGTCATCGCTGCGCAATATCTTCCATATATCGCCCTCAATTTTGCGCTCAAAGCCTATGTAATTCCATTCGTCAAAAATAATCTCGACTTTTGTAAATCCCGCGTTGTCGAGTAATTCACGGCACCTGAAGGCAGGCTCGGTAACCTCCTTCACAGAATTCAGATAGCCGTGATATGAAAGAAAGTCCAGTGGGAGCTTTTTGTCGCAGCAAAAGCTGATAAATTCCGCAACGCTTTCGCTCACGCCGCAAAACGCAAGTCCGCCGATAAGGTAATCGGGGTTTTCCGCTTTAATTGCAATTGCGGCTCGTGCGTATAAATCCATCACCTGCTCAAACGTGCCGCCGCGCCAGTTGCAACGGATTCCGCGTTCATTTATGCCCTCGGCTTCGTTCCATATTTCCCAGCGGCGTATGTTCATATTAAAGCCGTTTGCCCAGCCGTTGTTGTAATGTCGGATAATCTGAAGAACAATTCTTACCCACTTGTCAAAGTCCTTCGGCGGTGCAGCGTAGCGCGCGCCGATATCATGGTCAATGCTTTCGCCGAGCCTGTAAATTATTTCAGAGTTCAGTGCCTGTATTGATTTCAGCAAACGGTCTGTACGCTCGAAAAAGTAATTTGACGGGTTTTGCTCGTCAGCATCAAAGTTAGGAAAAATCCTTGAAACGTCAACATAAAATCGGGAATTTGCACCATCGGTGTCATGCAAACGTACAGACGGAACACCTATTTCTCTATAATATTTCGACAGGTCCGTTACACCGCTGTTGCAGATAGGACCGTTGCACACACCATGCACGGGTTTGATTTTTCCGTTGGATTTGCTGAAGTCGACACAAACAACATTCATTTTTCAGCCTCCGTTGTTTTATAAATATTTCTTCTGTATAAGATTATCATGTGCATTATTGCTTGTCAAGCAACAGCAATGGAATCTGTGCTGTTTTTGTAATTCTCAGCTTAACAATGTCCTCTTTCCCCGGGCTCGGTGCAGATATATCGCATAATATTTTCCGGACTTTTTCCGCAATAACCACAGCTCGGCAAATATAAAAAACAAACCGCTTTCGCCGTTAATGAAAATACTTTGCGTTGCAATTTCAACAATGAATATCGAAGAAGGCACAGCGTAAAGCGGAAAAGAGATTTGCTCGGATACAAGACATCGGTAAAAAAAGAAAGCACCTTTTTCAACAATCAAGCGGTTTTAAGCGATAATTCAAATTAGACTGCTGGGTTCAGATTTACTGCTTTGGGCGGTTTACTGTTCCGTTTTCGGCTTTTTCGTATTTGCGGCATTGCGGCCTTGTGTTTGCCTGCTCCTTTATTGATTTTTTTCCGCATTGATGTATAATAAGAAATGTTTAGGGCGAAATGTGCACACCGCAAATTACTCAGCGGCCGCCTGTGCTACACAAAATGTTCAATAATCGTTGAGCAAAACGCACTGTCCAATCGGAGGAATACAAGTGAAAACAATTGCAATCATTGACGATGATATTTATATCGGCAACATGGTGGAAGAAGTTCTGCGCCACTCCGGATATGAGGTTATCCGCGCCTACTCCGGAACAGAAGCGGTTTTGCTTCTGAACCAAAAGCGCCCCGACCTTGTGCTGCTCGACCTAATGCTTCCGGGAATGACCGGTGAGAAGGTGCTCGAGGTCATCAATCATATTCCGGTAATTGTAGTAAGTGCTAAAGTGGAAACGAGCGACAAGGTCAGCTTACTTCGCTCCGGTGCTGCCGATTATATCACAAAGCCATTTGATATTGACGAGCTGCTTGCAAGAATTGCGGTACAGTTCAGAAAAGCATCCGAATACCAGACCTCATCCGTACTCACCGTCGGTGATATGCGTCTTGACACGGCATCTCACGCATTATCAATTGACGGCACCGATGTCAAGCTTACGAAAACAGAATACGCGATATTGAAGCTGCTTATGCAGAATCCCGGACAAGTTATGGCAAAATCCGTTATACTGGATTCCATTAGTGCTGACACGCCGGACTGTATGGAGGGCTCGCTAAAGGTACATATCAGCAATCTGCGAAAAAAGCTCCAAGCAGTTTGCGGAGCTGATTATATTGAGGCGGTATGGGGCATCGGATTCCGTCTGCGTACAGAATAAAATCTTTACCGTTTCTTTATTGTTTTCTTAACCGCCGTCTTTACCTCTCCTTGATATACTGGTATCAACAAGGCAAGCAAAGCGGTTTGCGTTGTCTTAAAAAGGAGGAGAATGACTTTGGAATATGTTTTACAAACAAATTCGCTCACGAAGCAGTATAAGCATTTCAAAGCACTTAACGGACTGACGATGAATGTCCCAAATGGCTCAATATACGGCTTTGTCGGCAAAAACGGTGCAGGTAAAACCACGCTAATCCGCCTAATCTGCGGACTTCAGGAGCCGACCTCCGGCGAGTACGCGCTGTACGGTGTAAGCAACGGCGACAAAAATATACCCGCTACACGCAGACGTATAGGTGCGGTGGTTGAAACGCCGTCGGTATACTCAACTCTCACGGCATATGAGAATCTAAAACAGCAATATCAAATACTCGGAATCCCTTCATATGACGGGATTACCGAGCTGTTAGAGCTTGTCGGACTCAAGGACACCGGAAAAAAGAAGGTCAAGAACTTTTCGCTCGGTATGCGCCAGAGACTCGGAATTGCCGTTGCGCTTGCGGGAGAGCCCGACTTTCTTGTGCTCGACGAACCCGTAAACGGACTCGACCCCCAAGGCATCATTGATATGCGTGAGCTTATATTAAAGCTCAACCGCGAAAAGCAGATTACCGTGCTTATCTCCAGCCACATTCTTGACGAGCTTTCAAAGCTTGCGACACATTACGGCTTTATTGACAATGGCAGAATCGTAAAGGAAATCAGCGCACAGGAGCTTGAAGCAAGCTGCCGCAAATGTGCAAAGCTTACGGTCTCCGACATCAAGGCACTTTCGCGTGTTCTTGATGCAATGCATCTTGAATACTCTGTTGTATCCGAAAATGAAACGGATGTTTATGCTAACATAAATGTTACAACACTCGTCCATGAACTCGACAAAGAGGGCTGTGAGCTTATATCTGTAAAGGAACATGACGAAAGCCTTGAGAGCTTCTATATCGGTTTAGTGGGAGGTGGCAATAATGAGTAAGCTTGTATTTTCCAACCTTTCACGCACAAAGCGCGATTTGATATTTTGGATTTGCTCAATAATCTCATTTGTTGCCGGAATCTTTGTTTCCGTACTGCAGTATATTGAAACCACGGTAAACGGGTACGAAAACGAATCGGAATCGGCACTCTTTGCGTTTGTCATTATTACCGCAATTCTCTTTCCCGTGTTTGTTTCACTGTTTGTCGGCACGGAATACAGCGACGGCACTATCAGAAACAAGATTGTTTCCGGACAAAAGCGCGGTGCTGTATATCTTGCAAACCTCATCACCTGCATAATAGTCGGTGCAATTATGTGCGTACTCTACATCGTACCGTACATCTGTATTTCTATTCCCCTGCTCGGCTCCTTCACCTGCGGGATAACGCCGGTCATCCTGTTCACATTAGCCGCTGTTGTGCTGATGATAGCCTTTGCTTCAATATTTACGCTGATATCAATGCTCTGCACAAGTAAAGCATATTCCGCAGTTGCGTGTATACTGCTTTCATTCCTGCTGCTGTTCATTGGCATATATATCACATCAAGTCTCAACGAGCCCGAATACTACGATTCGTTCTCATATATTGAAAACGGTGTTGAGATGACTGAAGAAAAAGAGCTAAACCCGCATTATCTGTCTGGTACAAAGCGAGAGGTATATGAATTTCTGCTCGATTTCATCCCCGGCGGCCAGGTAATCCAGATTTCCGGTATGAAGGCTAAAAATCCACCAATACTCGCGCTGTACAGCTTTATTATAATTACTTTCACCACCGGCGCAGGCTTGATTGTTTTCAGAAAGAAAGACCTCAAATAAGGAGGACACATGGAAGTCCCGTTGTACTGCATAATCGGCGTACTGCTGATTGTTATAGTGATATTGCTCTGTCGCTACTATTCGATGCGGCGGACTGTGGATGCAATAACTAAAGCTGTAACACAAAGGCTCAGCGAAGACACAAATGTGCTCATAGACGTATTGTCACGCGACAGATACATCCGCAGGCTTGCGAGTGAAATCAACGCACAGTTGCGCGAGCTGCGCGTACAGCGTCAACGCTTTATTATGGGTGATGCAGAGCTTAAAAATGCAGTAACGAATATCGCCCATGATTTGCGAACTCCGCTGACTGCTATTTCGGGATATCTGCAACTGCTTGAACGGGAAGAAAAATCCGAAACGGTTTGCAGATATCTTGATATGATTGCTAATCGCACCGAGGCACTGCGGACACTTACAGAGGAATTGTTCAAATATTCCATTCTTACTTCACAGGCGCAGTTGAAAGCGGAGTCGGTTATTGTAAACGCCGTGCTCGAAGAAAGTCTTGCCGCTTCTTACGGTTTACTCACGCAGCAAGGCATTGAGCCAACGATAAATATAACGGATACAAAGGTGGAGCGTATGTTAGACCGCTCTGCCCTCTCGCGCATATTCGAGAATATCATTTCAAACGCCGCCAAATATGCTGACGGCGATTTTGCGGTAAGTATGAGTGAGGACGGAAAAATCGAGTTTTCCAACACCGCAAGCGAGCTTGATGCAGTGTCAGTCGGGCGAATCTTTGACCGTTTTTACACGGTCGAGACGGGGCGGAATTCAACAGGAATAGGGCTGTCTATTGCCAAGCTGTTGACCGAGCGCATGGGCGGCAGTATTTCAGCACAAATATGCAACGGCAGGTTAACAATCAGCGTTGAATTTATTCAGAGCCCTGTGCGTTTTCTGTGACTGTTTGCGCGGAAAACAAAAAAGGATATCAAATAAACTCCAAACCGTATGGCATAGAAATTGATTAGAATTTCATATTTCTTTTTTGCGACACATCATAGCGGTGTGTCGCCTTTTTATTTGATTGCTTTTCCTGGGTATCCGTATCCGCAAATATTTTTTGATAAATGCAAATGTTTTTTACTCACTTGACAAGTACGTTTATACTGTGTATACTGTTTATGTACAGATGAAAAGAGGCGAGGATTTGAATATTTATATAGACAACAAAAGCGGAACACCGATTTATGATCAGATTTATTCCAAAATAAAAAATGAGATACTGAACGGGAATCTGCGTGAGGATGATGCGCTTCCGTCAATACGCAATCTCGCCAAGGATCTGCGTATCAGTGTTATTACAACGAAACGCGCATATGATGAGCTGGAAAAGGAAGGCTTTATCTACACGCTTCCGGCAAAGGGCTGTTTTGTAGCGCCGCAGAACTTAGAGCTTATCCGTGAGGAAAACCTGAAAAAAATAGAAGGCCATATCGATGAAATATGCAAACTTGCTGTGTCCTGCGGATTATCTAAAGAAGATATAATTGAAATGTTCAATGTATTGGAGGGTGACAAGGAATGAACGCCATTGAAATTAAAAATCTATGTAAAGCATATCCGGGATTCAGTCTTGACAATCTGAATCTTCAACGACTTCACACGGGATGAAAACCATTCGATTTTGATTTCCTCGCACATTGTCAGCGACCTTGAAAAGCTCTGCGATTATATCGCTTTTCTGCACAAGGGTAAGCTGCTTCTCTTTGAGGAAAAGGATGTGCTTACACAGGAATACGGAATCATTCACGGCTCAGCGAACATGATTTCCGCCATACGCACGGAAGCCGTTATTGGAAAAAAACAAACACCTTACGGCATCGAAGCCATTGTAAAGCGTTCCGCAATACCTACTAATACGGAAATCAGTCCGGTCAGCATCGAAGAGCTGTTTGTATTCATGGTTAAGGGGGTGAAGTAAATGAAAGGACTTTTATTGAAGGATTTTTATATGATCGGGAAATACTGTCGGTCATTTGTTCTAATCCTTACCGTATTTCTTGTCGTCTCCTGCTTCGGAAACGATAACACTTTCTTTATAATCTATCCGGTGCTGATTGCCGGAATGATTCCGGTGACTCTCATATCCTATGACGAACGTGAAAAATGGCATATTTACAGCGAAACCCTGCCTTATACACGGGCACAGTTTGTTTCGGTAAAATATCTGATTGGTCTGCTCTTTGAACTTACAGTGTTTCTGCTTTCTGCCGCGGCACAGGCATAAAAAACGCGAGCTTTAAAAAGAAAGAAATGAAAAATACACATATCTGTCCGAAATTCGGCTCCGTGAACTCGTCCGTATTCCGGACAACGGCAGATATTCGAGGGAAAACAATATCTACACAACCACGGTGACTCTGTTCGGAAAATCCCGGTAATCCGATATGTCTATACATCCTGCGGATATGTCAAAAACCGGGTGAAAAATCAAGAAAATTGCAAAAAATTAAAACCAGCTTTCGCTGAGTCTTTTCATTAAAATCAGAACAGATTAAACAAAAGGAATCAGCCGAAGCATTCGTACAGGAGACGGTTCTAAGCTTTTATGATACAAAAGCATTATTTTACCTTGCTAAAGTGATATTCTGTTCGCATCCAAAACGCTCGAAGCACCTATCACTCGGCGTAGCCTAATATCACGCATCCATAGATGCATAGAACTCTCCCAACGCGAATAGAACAGAAAAAATCCTATTGCTTTCGCAATAGGATTTTTTCTGTCAATATCGGGTGATATGAACCCGAAGCCGATTTTAGGGGTGGATTCTATCATCACCAAGGCAGCGAGTTAAATATCCTTGACACAATGAATATTTAACTCATAAATGATTGACGTGCATGTGAATGCCGATGGGTGGTCAGATAATTCTTTTAATCAGTTCAATCTTTTCCTTTGCCGAAGAGCATGAGTATGGTTTCATTTCCTCAGCGGTCAAAATTCTTTCATTCGTAAAGTATTCAAGGCATTCAAGAATTGCATTGCCGAACAAAACTATGTTTGACTGTAAATAATCCGATAATTCTTTTCCTGTCAGAAGATTGCTTCTTCCAAGGTTATATTCTCTGCAAAATTCAAAAGCCGGAAGCTCCTTTGCGCAAAACAGTGCCTTATCCATTTCGTTTTTTGTAGAGAATCGGTAAATCAAATCCCTTGTCACTTTTATTTTCATTTTTGCATTCAAGCTGATTTCAAGAATTTTTTGATATAGCAGGATTGCTTCATCATAATTTTCAGGTGATTCCTTGATTGTTCCGGATAGCGCCCATGCTAAGTTATACATCAGCTCTTCATTACCGGGATGCTTAATCAGTGTTTCTCTCAAAAGCGGGATTGCCTGCAAGTAGTTACCATTCTTGAATAAATCATTTGCCTGATTGCATACATTTTGGATTTCTTCATTTTGCTTGCTTGTATCGTGACCGAGAAGATAATCTACCGACACATCAAAATAATCAGCGATAATTATAAGCAGCGAAATGTCCGGATATGATGAATTCGTTTCCCATTTGCTCACCGCCTGACAGGATATTCCTATCGTTTCGGCAAGCTGTTCTTGGGTCAGACTGCGTTGCTTGCGTAGATTTTTCAGAATAACAGCAAAATCGTTGTACATGAATCTTTCCTCCTTTTCTTTTTTTGAACCGGTTCTGCTTATATAATAGCAGAATGATGTAAAAAGTCCACATACAACTATTTTAATTTATTTCTACCGCCGGTTGATTTCGATGCTTTGCGATTGCTTTACTTCGCTTACGGATAGACAAAATAAAACAATAACCCGAATCCCTTCGCCGACCGGTGAAAGGCTCGGATTATCTTGCTTTGTCTAATGAGTACAAAAAAGATGACACCGGCCGTCTTTTGTAGAGATTTGAACTCTCGAATAAACAAGCTCTCAAGCCAGCACACTTATTATCTATAACTACTTGTTGACTCGCATATTTCCACTTCGGCATATCCCAATGCTTCCATAGCTGTTTCAAGCTCATAATAATTTTTTTGATATTTAGGTCCTGTTACAATTTTTTTAATTATATCTTTAGGAAATTTTAATGGGATGCAAGTATTAATCATATTACTTTTAGGGTATGCTTTTATTTTCTTTATCTCCCAGCCCTCGGGAAGATTTTCTATTTTCTCGGGATATTGATATATGATTCTTTTTTCTTTTTCACCATCATAGTGCATTGTTTTAAGATTAATTCCTGCTGGATAAGTCTGTTTTATCTTTTCCATTGCGATATCCATCATTTGAAAACCATTATCGCGGGAATTTGCTAACAAATATTCATACAATTTGGGGATATAATTTTGAAGTTCTTTCTCACTTACGTATGTAACACTTTGATATGTTAATTCTTTCTTTGATGAAATTTGCGAAAATGCTGTTTCATCAAAACCTATTGCAATTCCTTGCCCATTATCAGCATATGCAATCCATTGGCTAACCGAATCTGAATTTTCACTAAAACATGTTATATATTCAGGATACGCACCTAAGGGTGTTTCGTACAGTTGAATTGCTCCCGGGTGACTTGCAAACTCAAACATTTTGCTCAAACAATTCTTCTTGTCATATTTTTCCAACAAATTAAAAAGCATCTTGTAAACGCCAACAGTTTCATTACCGTCATTCAAATTGCGTATACTAGTCATCCAAATTTCATGATTTTGCAAAATAGACAGTGCTGTGGAAACATTACAATAGTAAAACACTAAATTATTATTCATATTCGTGTCCTCCTTAATTTTGATATTATGACTAATATGATTTAAAATTTCAAATATATTTTTTCTTTTATTATAACACATAAATATGCAAATCCAAACCAAGAAAAACCATACAGAATAAAATGCCCTCTGAAGAAGAATTAAAAACGCAGGTAGTAATTATATGACATTTTATAATGAGCAACGCTCTCATACAAAGAACTGATACGAGACGTCACTTAATAAAGAACTTGAATATTATAGTAATAAGGCACCTTAGCAAGAAATTTAAATTAGACAATTGGGTTGGGATTTATTTGTTTTTTTCTTTTTCAACTTCTCTTTTACGCTTTTTGATTTTCGTATCCAATTTATAAATATAAAAAAATAGGTTAAGAACCGCTTAAAATAAGGGAATATAACAAAGCACCTATTGATGGTTCGGATTTCAATAGGTGCTTTGATGTCTTTACAGGGCAATTTAGATACCGCTTATTTAACTCATTTTCATCTTATGAAAATCACGATTTAGGGCTGTTTTGCTTGTATGCACAGTCATATAATCCGGTATTTTTTTTAAAAAGGGATTGAAGTATAAACCGAAAACTTGGGTAATCGTGTAAATGATACCCGAAATCGCAGGCTGTAAAAATCAACCGGCGGCAGAAACCAATAAAAAGTGCCATTGCGGGCTTTTTAGTTAAAAAGCCCGCCGAACATGCCGTCAATCATTTGGAAGATGTAACTTATCAGTTCTGCTACCTTAACGAGAATATTGATTGCGTTTTGCCCTCTGTCCGGGCAATAATCGAAGATTACGGTTGCGCTGTCGAGAACGGTTGTGTCCTTGACTGTATCCGGATACACGAACTCCTCCTTGACAAATTCAACTGTGACGGTGTGTGTGCCGCGTTCAAGTGCCTCGGCGGGGATAATAATCTCGTTGGTGTTGTAATCGAACGATATACCGTCATTAACGGAGCTGCTGCCGTCTATATACCACGCAGAGGGAACAACTCCCTTTTTGGCGGAGCCGCTGCGCACGGATATAAAATGGTCCGCGCAGGAAATTTTTATTGTTGAGGTACTTGTGCTTTCAACTATGTCACCGTCGTGTAAATCGGTGAAGCCGAACTGCACAACCTCCGGGACTGCAGTAAGCTCCGTGGCTGAATACACACCCTCTGCATTATTCTCATAAAGAGTGAATGAGGCGGTAATATCGCCGACTGCAAGCTGTTGAGATGCGTTAAGGTCATATGAGAAGGCGTATCTGTGATTTTTCTCAAATGTTACCTCGGCGTCCCTGTGCTCGAGAACGGCGTTTATCGCAAGCTCAAACGGGCTGCCGAGCATCTTGCCCGTGTCAAGGTCAAATATCCGATTAATTTCACCTATGGAAAGAGTATCGTTTATCGGAGCCGAAAGCGTGATTTCAAACATGTTGCCCAGAAATTCAACCACCTGTGCGCGCTGTATGTCATCGGTGCACCGGGTTTTTATGGCTTTAATGTAATCCTCTTGGGCTGCTTTCATATATGCCAGCATAGACTCAAGATCGGTTGCAAAGGCGGAGGGATCGCCAAGCTTCTCGGCTAAATGCTCTGCAAAAGTTTTAGCGCCGTTAATATATGTGTTCATGGGCGCCCAATAATCCTTTTGCTTGAGGCATGCCAGACCGTAGCTGTCAATCTCCAAACGAGCGAGCTCGGCGGGGTCGTTTTCGAGCTTACTGACATAGGAGCCGGAGCCGTCAAAATCAGTAAAGAGAAACTCATCCCAATCCCCGACGGAGCCGGATTGATATAGCTTCCCACCGGTTTCGAGTGCGTCGCTCTGCTCCGATATTGTCCGGATAATCATATTGCAGTGCGGTTGCCCGCCGAGTAACGCGGTGATTTCGTTTACGAGGGCATCCTCGTCCTCTTCTGTTAAATACCTGGCAATAGAAACCGTGATATCTTTTTTCGGAACCAGCTTGACCAGCAGTGTTCCGCTCTCCTCGCAGTATTCAACGGAAAAATCGGAAAGCGGCTGTGCCACATCGGCGGCTAAAGCAGATGTGCCCGTGGCGGTAAGCATAACCGCACACATAATGATGCTCAGTACTTTTTTAAGCATTATGACCCTTCCTTTCTATTGTTATTGTTATGAGAGCGCTTGAATCCGGTGTTACTCTCAGTCAAAGAGAGCGACTATTTCATGGTAAGAAATTCGGGGATAGTGAGAATATATCGGTTACCCGTCGATTGGCTGTCCTCATGTGTGTACTCGGCATCCGTGCCCGCACCGCCGTAGCAGCCNNCCGTAGCAGCCTATGTTGCAGCTTTTAAAGACGTTTCCGAAAAAGTCCTCCGTCAGCTCATCGTCAACCTTAATTCCCACGCCGATAAGCGGAGATTTCTCAGAGAGCATAAACGAGTTGATATCCGTCGTGTCGGACGAGGTGAAACCGGGGTCGCAGTTAAGCGAGCCAATATCAAACAACGGATTAAGGTGGCCGTAACAGCAGTTATTTGCATATGTAATCGGCAACAGCTGTTATAAAGATTATGGTGCAGCTGACTGCACAAAGTTTCCTATTCCTGCATATTTGCATATTATCACATTTTGCACGGGCAGTCAAGGGAGGCGCAGCTGCCGACGAAGTCGGTTAATCCTTGAGTGTCCGGACGGAAGGTAATAGTTTTTCAAGCAGGAACCGCCTGAGGAGCTTTGCCGCCGAGACTTGAATGCGGCCTTATGGTGTTGTAATAATTCACCCATCGGTCGGTTAGCCCTCTGCTTCACGCAGGTCTGAAAACAGCTCGCCATTCAGGAATTCGTCTGCCCCTTGAGTCCGACAGCATTTGTTGCATCCAACGCTGCTTTGAATTGACTCATCTCCCGGTCATCGAAGCCGTCAAGTCGTTTTGAGTCATATCAGTTCCAGCGAGAGTTTGTAGTGCAATGTCGATTCCGTAGTTATTGCAGGGAGCATTAAGCACAACCGTGTTGTCGTCCTTTTTCAGTTCTGCGCGAATGCCATGCATTTTTAGTTCATTTTTTCTTTATTAAAGCGTTTATTGTTTTTTATGAGAACAAAAGGCGTCGAGTTGTTTTTATACCTACAACTCGGCGCAAAACTCATAATATTCAATTATTTCGTGGTTGGAATCCATTTTTCGGCTCGAAAAATGGCAAATGTCATATATGAAACTGCAATGTGAAAAATCGGGGTTGGCATCTAAATTGCCCTACAATCATGGTGGGAGAGGGTGGCATTTGATATTCTCTTTCTCTTTCTCTTTGATATCGACTTTCGGTTGCTTGCGGTCGGTTTTCTCACGGATAGGCGCGCCAGGCAAAATTCTATTCGCAGTTCATTACGCCTTCCCCTCAGAAACATGGTCGCCCTTCCTCCTTGGAGTGTCGGCATTTCTCCCCGTTTCTTCACCTCACCGGAGCGTTTTATTAACGGGCTTTCGAATCCACCGCATTGCAAAGAATAAATCCCGCACAGCTGATGCTGCACGAGGTTTATTGTCTTTACGGGGCAATTTTGATGCCGCATAATTTTGTGAAAATTTGTAATTGTTAAATACCCAAAATATAAACTCCATTGTATGCTATTGAGCATTTCAGCCAATTCAATAACACTGAATAATCAGCAGGATGAGTCGATTCTATATTTTTGATTATTTCTGTAATCTGCAACGGCGTATAATAATTAACTGCAAATACGTCTATTTCTCCGTGTTGCATATTATTATATAAACCGTCTGTGAATATGGAACTGTAATTATTATAAAAATCATCAATATCATCTATAAAAACATAAAGCGAATCATCTTGCCAATGATTTAAGGAATTTACGGATATGATTTTCTTTTCGGGTGCTCCGATATTCATTTTACAGTATTGCAGCTCAATAAATGCGGAACCGCCAAACGCTCGTCTTTCTTCTTGATTTTTAAATGAGTGAAACATAAATTTTCCTATTCTGCTTTTGATTTGGCTACACGATGTGGTTTGATAAACACAGCATATCATAGGCTATTAACTATTTCAACAAAAATAATGGTGTAAAACACGGTTAGTGATATGCCGCTGTCGCGGCGTAATATTCTTGCCTTGCGGCAAGAGTGATATTGCGGCTGTGCCGCAGTGATATTCTATTCGCGTCCGAAACGCGTGAAGCGCATATCACTTGCGAAGCAAATATCACGCGACGAAGTCGCATATAACTCGCCGCAGGCGAATAGAACTGAAAAAAGCACTTTGCAAATGCAAAGTGCTTTTTTCTGCCTTGAGCGGATAAAATAGATCCCACGTACCCCTGCGTGAAGGCCTACCGTAGGCCTACAAATAGGGGTCAACTTTTTTTATTTCTAAAAAAAGTGGTTCGCTGTATGGCACAGCGTTAACCGCCGATCCGCTTTTAACCGCTCAGTCGTTCATGTATATTCGAAGGACTGTTAAGTCGCATATGTTCAAATCAATAAAGATGCCATGTGAAGATTATTTTTTCTTCCGCTTCGGTGTCCTCGTCGGAAGAAGATCGTTTTTGAGCGGCTGCGTTCTGAATACTTCGCAGTCGCCGATAAGCCTTTCGATCAGTGTCTGCATCAGGAATTCATCTTCCGTTGCATCTAACCACTCATCGAAATACCGGTTCGTTATAATCACGATACTTGAAAGATCATTGACCATTGAGATAAACCGAAACAGGAGCGCGAGATCCGTGTCTGTGATTCCGGTGTACAGAAATTCATCGATGATTATCATTCCGCTTGAAAGCATATACTCATACTTTCGTTCTGCCGCCGGACTGGTATTGCGATTTACGAGGATTTCAATCAGGTCATATATTTTTATATAATAAACTGCCTGATTGTGCGAGATGAAGTTTTCCGCGAGAGTGGATGCAAGTGCCGTTTTCCCGGTTCTGCATTGTCCGATGATAATCAGATTACCTCTTGATTCCGTAAAACCGAGAGTCAGGATTCTGTTGAGCTGTTCTACATTGATGCCGGATACTTTGCTGTTGTAAACCAATGGCGGGATGTTTCCCTGACGGAGCCTGCGCTGATATTTCTTTTCGGTTCGCATTCTCTGTTCTTCGTTCAAAATGAATTCGAGATAACCGAGTCTGCTCATGCTCTCGTCTTCCTTGAGAACAAAGTCTGGAGCGCCGACGTTGTTGAGATTTAACTGCCGCATTAGGATTTTGATTGCTCCGGGAGATTCACTCATTTTCAAGTTCCTCCCTGATTTCTGCGGCACGTTTTACATAATGTTCACGATCACGGTCACGGAACTGATATGTCAGAGCGCCGAATCCACGGTACTCAAGGTATGACATGAATTCCCGAATCGTATATCTCTCTTGACGATTTACGAATTTCACCGCGTCCATGATTGCTTCCTCAGGAATGATTTTCCCGGATTGCAGGATACGCTGACACAGTGAAATGATGTAGCGCGGGTTTTGCAGTCGTCCCTTGCTGACAAGTTCCTCAATGTCTTTGTTACCGCGATACCGTATAAGCAGTGTTTCAAGTGAGCTGCGACCGTCTGTCGCTTCGCGGTTTTGCAGAGAGATACGTCTGCCTTGTTCCGCGCATTTGTTATGTCTGCACAGGAATTCGTCGGTGTCGGCAAGCAAAAAAGCCAGTGTGTTTCCTTCATCGATTACCTTGATCCGTGTTCCGATAAGTGCTTTATACATCGGCAGCTCATACACGTTGTGTTTGTATCTGACAATGTTGTTGCCGCAAACCGAGAATATGGTCTGCTCCGGTTTGTATTTCGGAACCTTTATCAGTGAGGATGACTCTTGCTCAAAGAGTTCATGTGCGCTCATTCCTTTGACAAGGCTTTTGTTTGCGTTTGCGAATCTGTCGAGCCACTCGAGCATTTCTGAATTCAGACTGTCGATGCCACAGTATGTTCTTGCATCAAGAAACGACTTCAATGTCCGTATTCCAACTTCAACCGTTCCTTTACTTCCCGGCTGTTTTACTTTACAGAACCTGACGCCGAATCCAACCTCATCGACGAAACTCTCGAATTCCCGTCGCAACAACGGTTCGCCGTAGTTGTGTCCGTCGGTAAAAACAACATCGTTATCGTACAGAATCGTTTTGCTTCTGCCTCCGAAAAACTCAAAAGCCCGTCTGTGCGCTTCGATTGCCGTTGCAGTTGTGAACGGTTCGCAAGAACAAAATCCGAAAAGCAGATTGCTGAAGGTCATAACCATCGAGAAGACATATATCTTTCTCGTCTTTCCGTACATGTCCTTAACATTCTTTACACCGAAATCCACTTCTGCTTCATAGCCGGGAGGCGGTGTTTCGCGCAGTGAATGATGGACATCATCTTTGTTTTTGACTTTTGCATCAGGTAAAATAATTCCGGTTTCTTCCCGCACCTTTCGTATGTAGTTATTAAAAGCTTTGGGCGTGTACCTAAAATTATCGTACTGCATCTGCAGTCTGTTGCGGATTCCGGACGGTGTGGCCTCCGGATGTTTCGTCAGTATCTCAACAATTGCGGGACGGTAGACATCGTAATCGATTTTTGCGTTTTTGTTTTCCTCGACTGCTTTATCAAATTCGTCCTCACTCATTTTGAGATACCTCTCGACGGTAGCGTTGGACAGCCCGATTGACTTTGCGATTTTTCTGCCCGATACACCGAGTTCTGACAGCTCGTGCATGCGTTTGTACTTTTCTTTTGTTATCACACTTAGATGATACCTCCTTCGTTATTTGTTGGTGACGCGAAGAAGGCATTAGGCGGTATCAGACAATAGAATCACCCCGTTTCTGCGTCTGTATTTTACCATTTATTTGTGGCAAAATCAACGAGCAACGGGGTTTCCTGTACTGAACAAGGCTATATAGTATCCGATTTATTCATCTTCATCACCTCCGGCTGTTTCCTTTATCGTGTAACCGCCGCCGAAGATGATATCAAGTTCCCCGTTCGCATGGACTTTAATGCATTCGATAATCTGACGGACAATCATGTCATCATATTCTGTAATTCCGACTGAGTATTCGTCTATGTGCTTTTCGATTTCCAGCATGCGGTCAGCAGACACCTTATTCTCGCTTGCCGCTTTTTTGATTGCGTCGATCTGATCGTTCAGCTCCTTGATTTTGTCTGACAGTTCAAGAAATTCACCTTCGTGTGATTCGATGTCGCCACCGTCTGCCACGCTTTGATTAACAAGCGTCATCATCTTTTGATTAAGCGAATCCACACGTCTTGTCAGTAAATCGATTTCGTCCGCACCGCCGCTTACACCGATGGCATCTTTTATCGTTACTTTCAGCAGATTCATATAGAGGGCTGAATCTTCTGAGTTGAATATGTTGATTGCCCGAATAACCGCCTGATGTAGCATGCTTTCTTCAAGCGTGGGTGAGTGCTGACAGTATTTCGTGCCGTTATCGAGCCGGTTGATACAGCGCCATACGACTTTTTTCTTTCCTCGTTTTGACCATGTACATCTCCTGTATCGTGTACCGCATTCATCGCAGATCAAGATATCCGTGAGTGCGTATCTTGAGTATTTACCCTGCGAGGTGAATGTGCGTTTCTCGGATTGTGGTGCTTTCGCTTTTCTGCGAACCATTTCTTCCTGAACACGGTTGAACTTATCATGGCTGATGATTCCTATATGATTGTTTGACACATAATACATGGGAGCTTCGCCGGTATTTTTACGCCTTGTTTTTGTAATACAGTCGACAGTTACGGTTTTTTGAAGGATGGCATCGCCACAGTATTTTTCGTTTGTCAGTATGCTCTGTATGGTGGAAGGGTTGAAGGACAACTTTTTACCGGGAAACGAAGCACTTTTGCTTTTCATTTCATCTGATATAACCTTTATCGGCATTCCCGCAAGGTACATGTCGAAGATACTCTCGACCACTTCCGCTTCAGCAGGAATGATTTCCGGTTCACCGTCAGTTCCTTTTTTATAACCGAGCATCTGTTTATACCGGAAGGAGACTTTACCTTCTTCAAAATTCTTGCGGAAGCTCCAAGTTACGTTTTTACTGATGCTCTCGGATTCGGATTGTGCGAAGCCGGCGTAGATGACCAGGTACAGCTCACTGTCGCTTTTAAGGGTATCGATGTTCTGTTCCTCGAAGAAGATACCGATGTTCCGTGCTTTCAGCATACGGACATATTCAAGACATTCGACTGTATTTCTTGCGAAGCGGGAGACCGATTTTGTAATGATGTAGTCGATTTTTCCGTCAAGACAATCCTTTATCATCCTTTTAAATTCGGGACGCTTATCGGCTATCGTACCTGAGATGCCTTCGTCGGCATAAAGGCCTGCGAAGCACCACTCCTTGTTCGCAGCGATCATCTCCGTATACACTTTTTTCTGTGTTGTATAAGAGGTGAGCTGTTCTTCCGAATCGGTGGATACACGGCAGTACGCCGCAACCCGTTTCTGTCTGTATTTTTCCTTGTCAACGATCATTTTGCCTTTCGGCTCAATGACCGTTACGGTTTTTTTCGGTATTTTACGTACTTCCATTGTCCATACTCCCTTCGGTTATTTCTGTTTTTGTTTTTGTAAGTAATCTGATCTGCCCACTGTCATCGAGGAAGACTGTTTCAGCTAAATCAGTAAAGTAAGTGCTGTTGAAGCTTTCCTGAAGCTGCATCATTTCTACCCGCTTTTTCGCTGTCATAGCCACAAGGTTCTGAGCTGCGTTTCCGCTTTTATATTGCTCGGAAGCTATCATACGTATATGTTCAATAATGTACTGCTCATTGGGATTCTGTTTTTCAAGCTCACTCTTCATCTCATTCCGAAGCTTGAAGACTGTCGGATTGTCCGGATTATCCGCTTTTGATTGCGGAAGCATCAGTTTACTGTTTTTAATGATACGGTTGATGAGTATCGTCAGTTTTTCGAGCAAGCTGTTGTCGGATATCCGAAGCGTATATTTACAAGCGGGATTTGTGCAGGTCCAGCTTTCTCGGATTCGGCATTGATTATTGATCGTCCGAATCATTGATGATCCGCATTTTCCGCATTTAATGCGGTTTCGTACTAAGCCGATTTCTGCTGACACCCGACCTTGCTGATTCTTGTTCCGGGCGATTTTGCAGTCGCCAGCGGTTCGGTACAGGTCTTCTTCTATGATGGGATCGTATTCGGAGTTTCCGACATACTTGGCATTTTCAATGATCCGTGCGACCCTTGCCTTGCCCCATACATCGGTTCGCTCCGTGTACGGAACCTTTCTTGAGGTCAGATCCTCGGCTATCTCTTTGAGTGAAGCACCGGCGATGTATTCCTCGAATATCGAGCGGATGATTTCGGCTTCACTGTGTTCGATAATTGTCTTTCCGTTCCGTATGGTGTAGCCGTATGGTATGGTTCGCGTTTTAATCATTGTTCTCGCTCCAGTCTATATGATTTCGGTGAAGCTGATGCCGCCGATGAAGGTAACGGTCAACTCATCTTTGTTGTTGAGCGCAAGTGATTCGACTGTTTCGTGGAACAGCATATCGTCGAATGCCGCAAGCGGTTCACCGATTTCATCTATGCGCTTGCGAAGCGTCTGTATCTTTTTCAGTTCGTCTTCGAGCTTTGATTCGTAGGCGGACTGGCGTTTGGCTTTGAGTTTGTTCAGATCATTTGTCAGTTCGTTTGTCTGAGACTGGTATATCTCAGGAGCAAGGTAACCTTTAGACCGAAGCTGTTCGAGCATCAACAGCTTTGCGTTCATTTCACTGATCTGACGACTGATTTGCATTGCATCAGTATTCTGCCGTTTCATCATCTGTATGGCAGATTCGAGGCTTCGCTCGGTTTGTGCGAGAATATCCGTATCGCTGTACTTGAGCTTGTTTACGACAGCAACAAATCCGTCGAATATTCTGTCCTCACCGATATAATGCGAATTGCAGCTATCAGCGTTTTTTACATGATTAGCGCAAGCCCATCTGACCGCTCCGCGTACTACGCGTCGGCGGTAGTATGAACCGCAGTCCGCACAGCCGATTTTGCCTGAAAGCGTGTATGCAGTGATTTCACCTTTTCGGGCATTTTCTTCGCGGCGTTTTTCAAGCAGTGCAGTTGCACGTTCATATGTTTCGCGGTCGATGATACCCGTATGTGTTTCTGAGATATAGTACTTATCTTCCTCTCCGCGGTTTTTTATCTTTTTGAAAGGCAACGGGGTTGTAAATGTCTTCTGATATAAAGAGTCGCCTATATTTTTCTCGTTAGAGATAATACAGGCGACTCGTGATGCTCTCCATTTGTCTTTTCCCGATTTTGTCGGGATACCTCTGCTTGAAAGTAGATCGGCAATTGTTTCGGTTGAATTACCTTCGAGGTAGTATCGGTAGATGTCGCGGACGATTTCCGCTTCGGGTTCATATATCCTGCGAAGATTGAGGACAGGTCATGGCTTAATAGATTTTGCAGTGTCAGACAGAGTTTGTACATCTCTATCGGAACCGTTGTAAAGAGATTGACGGCAAGAAATCCGTACAGCACCGGCATGATCTGCCGTTTGATATTGACTCTGCCCATTGATTGATATTCGATTGCCGTATCGAATACCGCAACGACAAGTCCCGCGACGAACAACGCCCAACCGAACATGCTGAACAGCTTCACGATGGCGACAACCCACGGGAGGTTGAACATATTTGCTCCCATGTTGCCCATCATTGTAAAAAAGTCGGCTATCGCTCCGTAGATCGCCTCGTAAATCCATTTGAGAAAGATATCCCAGATGGAGTTGGATATGACCTCCCACAGACTTTGAAAGGCTCCGCTGATAGCATCGCCAATGCCCGACAGAAGGTCGCCTAACCAGTCAAACATTCGTGTGTTTCACCTCCCGAAATTGACAGGGAGGCTGAACTCTTATGTGAGTCCAACCTCCCGCAGATAAAAATTGAGAGCCGTTATTCCGATTGTTCGTCGGTTTTACGGCTCTCCTTGTCTGTGACTTCTAATATGAAATTTGCTCCGAGCTTTACACCTGCGATGTAGCTTTCTCGTTGAAGTTCTGTTCCTGAGATCATCAGTGCTTCATGGTAATCGGAGAGAAGTGCTTTACCTTCGTCGTTCAACATCTCTCCAAGCAGATCGCCGATTCTTGATGCGTCCTTGATTGCTTCCCTGTACTTTTCTGTGGTTGGGCGTATTTCTTCAAAAGCATAGATTTCACCGCTCCACAGTTTTTCAATTATACTCATGGTTATCCCACCTCCTTCAAGCGCAACAGATTACCACATGAAACAGTGAATAGCCAGAGAGAATCGGGAAAAGTCGTAAAAAACTATTTACATTCCGATGATAGACCACTCAATACTTGTATAAGGGAAACAGAAACATCGCCGCATATTTCTACACGGCGGTGTTTTATAGTTAATTTATTATCCGAGAATGGTTTTCAAATCTTCCTCCGGCGTTGTAATCGGAGCAATGTTGAATTTCTCAACAAGAAAATTCAAAACATTCGGAGAGATAAATGCCGGAAGCGTGGGACCGAGACGGATATTCTTTATTCCGAGATGCAGAAGTGTCAGGAGGATACAAACGGCTTTCTGCTCATACCACGAAAGAATCATCGAAAGCGGTAATTCGTTTACTCCGCATCCGAACGCTTCTGCGAGCGCGACAGCTACTTTTATGGCGCTGTAAGCGTCATTGCACTGTCCCATATCCATGATACGGGGCAGACCGCCGATTGTGCCGAGGTCAAGGTCATTGAAGCGGTATTTTGCGCAAGCGAGTGTCAGAATAACGGTATCACTCGGTGCCTGCTTTACAAATTCGGTGTAATAGTTTCGCCCCGGTCTTGCACCGTCGCAGCCGCCTACAAGGAAGAAATGTTTGATTGCACCTGCCTTGACCGCATCAATCACCTTATCGGCGACAGACAGAACCGTGCCGTGTGCAAATCCCGTCATAACAGTTTCTCCGCCGTTGATGCCGGTAAACTGTTTATCTTCGGTATATCCGCCGAGTTCGAGTGCTTTTTCGATTACTGGAGTGAAATCCTTATTCTCACCGATATGCACGATTTCGGGATAGGACACGACTTCTGTTGTGAAAACGCGATCGGCATAGCTTGCCTTTGGCGGCATCAGACAGTTTGTTGTAAACAGAATCGGTGCCGGAATATCAGCGAATTCCTTCTGCTGATTCTGCCATGCTGTACCGAAGTTACCCTTCAGGTGCGGATACTTCTTCAGTTCGGGATAACCGTGTGCCGGGAGCATTTCCCCATGAGTATAAATATTGATACCCTTATCCTTTGTCTGTTCAAGGAGCTGTTTGAGGTCGTAGAGGTCATGACCCGAAATGACGATGAATGCTCCTTTTTCAACCTTCATAGGAACTTCGGTCGGAACGGGTGTGCCGTAGGTTTCGGTGTTCGCTTTATCGAGCAGAGCCATGCATTTTAGGTTTACCTCACCGACTTCAAGCACGATAGGCAGAAGTTCGTCCATACCCCAGTCCTTCATACCGATGGCAAATAACGCCTTGTAGAAGAATTTATTGACTTCCGCATCGTTGTAGCCGAGTACCTCCGCATGATAAGCATACGCCGCCATACCGCGAATACCAAACAAAATCAGAGATTTCAGTGAGCGGATGTCCTCATCAGCATTCCACAGTTCTTTCATGTCATAATCGTTATTGCGTCCGCAGGCGGAGGAGCAGCAGAAACAGCGAGGAACAAGGCATTCCTTTTCGGCATTGACACGATTAATCAGTGCTGTGATGGTTTCGTTGTTGAAATTGACATTGGTAATGGTAGTGAACAATCCTTCAAGAATCAGCTTGTCGGTGGTTTCGTTCACCAGATCCTCGTTTCCTTCGGTTGCACGGGCAAGTCCGATGAGCGCACCTGTAAGCTTATCCTGAAGCTCGGCGGTATCGGCTTTCTTGCCGCACACACCCGCCGCACCCATGCACCCCTTGCATCCGGCTGTCTGTTCACATTGAAAGCAAAACATCTTGTTTTCCATAATTAAATTCTCCTATTCATTTTGTGTTTTGTGTATTAACCACTCTTATAAGACCACCCACAAGAATTCGTATACTTTCTCTCCCTGAAACCGTACTATATATGAGCTTAACGCTTATGCCTGGATTTAAGTCCGACTCTCCATGAATATCACGGTTAAAAGCATTTTGAAATTTTCTTCTGCGAATACTGCATGAGGCTTTCCGGCAGGCATTACAATACTTTCGCCGGAAGTACAGAAATGCTGTTTTCCGTCTATTGTCAGACGGGCTTTTCCTTCAAGCACAAGAACCATTGCATCTCCGTTAGATGAGTGTGTGCTGATTTCTTCACCCTTGGAAAACGCAAATAGAGTAACGCTAACGGCACTGTTTTGAACGAGCGTTTTGCTTACAACCTGACCAGTCGCAGCAGTTACTTCTTCTGATAGCGTAAGTGTTTTTTCTTGTTCGATATTCTTTATAAATGGCATTTTACGATTCTCCTTCTTCAATAGCTTCGACAGGGCAGTTTTCCTTTGCTTCCTTCGCTGTCTGTTCAGCTTGAGACGGAACAGTCTCCCGGATAGCTTCTGCTGTACCATTTTCGGTCATCTTAAACACTTCAGGGCAGGTAGCTTCGCAAAGACCGCACCCTATACATCCTTCATAAAAATCACCTTCTTTAATAATTCAATATTCTTCCGTCGGTTGATATTGTAACGACGCGCCACGGAATGAACTTGCCACTTGCCTGAAGCGCGCGTTTGGCGGCGTTTTCAAGTCCTCCGCAACACGGAACCTCCATGCGAACGATAGTCACGCTTTTTATCTCGTTATTGGCTATAATTTGCGTCAGTTTGTCGGTATAATCGCCGTCGTCCAGCTTCGGACAGCCGATGAGGGTGATGTGATTGCGAATAAATTCATTATGGAAATTTCCAAAAGCGTATGCTGTGCAGTCGGCGGCGATAAGCAGATTTGCGCCGTTGAAATACGGAGCGTTCATAGGTACAAGCTTAATCTGTACAGGCCACTGCGAAAGCTGACTTGTTACCTTTTCGGTGGAACAGGAGCAGTCATCGTGCTTTATTTCTTTCGACTGGGTTCCCGGACAGCCGCAAGGAAGCGTTCCGTGCGCTTTCTGTACCTTTGCCGCCTTGACCGCCGCTTCGTTGTATGCCGGTGCTTCACGCTCCTCAAAAGAGATTGCGTCGGTCGGGCAAGCAGGAAGACAATCACCGAGTCCGTCACAGTAGTCCTCGCGCATCAGTTTCGCTTTTCCGTCAACCATTGCGATTGCACCTTCATGACAAGCCGCCGCACAAGCTCCGCAGCCGTTGCATTTTTCTTCATCAATCTTGATTATTTTACGTAACATATCTGTATCCTCCTGTTTGTTCAAAGATTGTTCCTTGACTTTACGGCTTGATTATACTATACTGAACGCAGTAAGTATGTTGAAATTTCAACAAACAGAGAAAAAGATGAAAAAATATTTTGATGTTCTGCGGAAGTGTCCGCTGTTTAACGGAATAGATGATAATGACCTTACTGCCATGCTTGGCTGTCTCGGTGCTAAAGAAAGCGAATACAAAAAAGGCGATACCATACTTGCCGAGGGTAATCCGGCGAAGTATTTAGGCATCGTCCTTGTCGGAAAGGTGCAGATCGAGCGTGTGGATTATTACGGCAACCGCAGTATTCTGACAACCATAGAGCCGTCCAGAATATTCGGTGAATCATTTGCCTATGCGGGAATAAAAGTTCTTCCTGTCAATGTGGTAGCGAGTGAAGACACAGAGGTCCTGCTTATTGATGCACGGCGAATTACGCAGTCATGCAGCAATTCATGTTCGTTCCACAGCCGGATGATTTTCAATCTTCTGAATATCGTGGCAAGAAAGAACCTTGTATTTCATCAGAAAATCGAAATCACCTCCAAGCGCAGCACCCGTGAAAAACTGATGACTTATCTTCTGCTTGAGGTAAAGAAAAGCGGAAGCAACACTTTTACGATTCCGTATGACCGGCAGGAGCTTGCCGATTTTCTTGAGGTCGAGCGAAGCGGGCTTTCCGCGGAAATCAGCAAAATGAGGAAAGAAAAGATCCTTGAGTGCCATAGATGCACATTTACATTGCTATGAGAAGCGGAGCCGTGCCGGTAAAGCATGGCTCCTCTTGCTTTACATTCCGATGATAGACTACAAGATTATTGAATAAAGGGCACCAAACTATTTGTATAGAAAGCGGAAAAGCACAGGAGTTTAATGCCCCTGTGCTTTTCCTTGCGCTTTTACTGACGGAGAACGAACTGTCTTTCTTCTTCGGCTTCGTGTTCCTCGCGCGAAACGACTTTTCGCTCTGTCTTGTTCTGTTTCTGTTGAAGCTTTAGTGTTTGCTGTGCCTTTGTGCCAATTACGGTACCGGCAACTTGCTTTTGTTCTATTATACAGCGAAAGTGCTTCCGACGCTTGTCCGAACGCTTTCATCGTTGTCGCTGCGTTGAGACAAATCGTTCGCGATGACATATTTTCCGAAAGCCCGAGTTCATCAATCAGAGCAAGCCCGCGTCTGACCGCTTCAAGCCCCTCGTCTTTGTCGTTTGTCTTACGGAAATATCCCATCTGCTCGCCGACAACTGACAGTTCTCCGCATTTGTCGCCCATTCTGACGGCTTCATTTCTCCAATAATCAAGCAACCGCCCGGCACCCAGAAAATCATTTTTGTCAAACAGCGAATCGAGTTTGTCAATCATTCGTCCGACATCAATATGCTCGTTCGGCTCACAGTACCCGCAGGAAGTACAGCCGAAGTTGGATTTTAAATCTTCATTATACTGCATATTGTCTCCAAATCTTTATGGGAACGCCGCACATTGCCGGAACAGGCATTGTGCGGCGTTCTTCTTTATGTAATTATGCTTTCCAGAGTCCGTGCAGGTTGCAGTAGGCGTAAACCGTTTCAACCGTATCATCCTCGCAGAGTGCGAAGCAGACCTCGGGCTTCTCTCCGGGCTTAAGCATTTTTCTTTGATTTCCCTGAGAGGTTTTGAGCGCAACCCATTCGATATAGTGTTCCTCTGTCATCGGATGCGCAACGCTTCCGACGCTTACCTTGACGGTGCTTCCGTTAACCGTGTAAACGGGAACGTGCTTTTCGGTCGCCGCATCGGTCGAGTCGGGAACAATCTCGGCCATTTTCTGACCACAGCACATCACGGGCACTCCGGTTTCCTTCACAACGGCAATAATCTTACCGCAATGAGCACATTTGTAAAACTTCATTTCCATAATTGATTTTCTCCCTCACTCAATAGTTTTCTTTTCTTACTTCAAAATAGCTCTGCGGATGCTGGCAAACCGGGCAGATTCCCGGCGCTTTCTTACCGATGACGAGATGTCCGCAATTGCGGCATTCCCACATTGTTTCTTCGCTCTTTTCAAAAACCGCTTTCATTTGGACATTCTGAAGTAGGGCGCGGTAACGTTCTTCATGATGCTTTTCGATGGCACCGACCATACGGAACTGTGCCGCCAGTGCGGGGAAGCCTTCTTCTGCAGCTTCCTTGGCAAAGCGCTCGTACATATCCGTCCACTCATAGTTTTCGCCGTCGGCAGCGTGTTCGAGATTCTGTGCGGTATCGCCCAATTCTCCAAGTGCCTTGAACCAAAGCTTCGCGTGTTCCTTTTCGTTGCCCGCAGTTGCTTCAAAGATAGATGCTATCTGCTCGTAACCTTCTTTACGCGCGACAGACGCGAAGTATGCATACTTGTTTCTCGCCTGAGATTCGCCGGCAAATGCTTCGAGAAGATTTTTTTCTGTTTTTGTTCCTTTGAGTTCCATATTTGTTTCCTCCGTTATATTCTTATTATCATTTATTGGTATCATTTTGAGTAGTTTTTCCGCTGCTTCGGCCGGAAATCCTTCAGGCGGACTCTGTAATATGCTTTGCAGCAAGTTATGTGCGTTTTCGCTTTGAGGGAGCATATATCCCGCCTCGCGCAGAATGTCTTCCGCCATAAGGCGGTTGGATTTCATAATTGCGGTTGCAAGTTGCCGCACGATTGGGTCATCCGTATCATCCGCAACAGAACGTGCAACCGCTTCCTGCTCGGTTTTGCTCTTTGCCAGAGCCGACAGTGAACCTATGACCGATTCACTCTTGACCTGCTGGGGCGGAATCTCCTCGAGCATCATCGAGATAGCGCCGGACGGACAGGCAGCGGCACATTTTCCGCAACCGGTGCATTTAGTCCAATCTATCTGACCATTCTCCGTATCGGTCGCGCCGACGGGACAAACATACAGACAAAGACAGTCTTTTGAACAAAGACGAATATTTCTGACTGCAAACTGCTTTCTCATACTCTTGCCACCTCCAGTATCTTGAAACTCGGAACCTTGCAAATTGGGCAGACCGCTGGCGGCACGTCACCGATAAAGATGAAGCCGCAGATGTCGCAGACCCAGATTTTTGTGTTTTCGATCATGGAATTGCCTTCTTTTTCATAACGGGAAAGAATGGATGCCGTGATTCTGGTAACTTTCTCGCTCCAGGTCAGCACGCGCTTCGCACCTCTGTCAGAGCCATTTTCCGCGTCGTTCTTTGCCGTGACAAATTCATCCGCGAGATTTTCGTTGATTTTTCCGAGAAGCGCGGCGAAATCCGCATTTTCCGGCACATTAACCTTTGCCGTACAATATGAAGCAAGCTCGGCATACAACTTTGCTTCTTCCGCTTTATACTGCTTCTCACAACCTCTCGCAAGATTTGAGAATACCGCCGCAAGCTCGCCGTCGGTCAATTCTCTCATTTCGTCTTGTTCTTCGGTTATCGGTTTTACGGAAGCCGGTTTTTTCTCCGGCTCTGCGGGTTTATCCTCCGCTTTTTTGAACATGTCCTTCGGTGCGCCGCAAAGCGGGCAAGTCCAGTCGGCTGGAAGGTCATCGAATTTCACTTTTTCTGTATCTTCGTCATAGACGTAGCCGCAAATCTGACATACATATTTGCTCATAGTTATCATTCATCCTTTCCTGGATTAAATTTGTTGGCTTAATTATATAACAGTGGCTTAAAAAATACCGTGACCAAATCACGGATATAGCACCTTCGTATCCTGTATGATATAGAAAATGATAACGGAGGTTACCAATGATAAAACGAAAAGCGACAGTTGAAAAAGATAAGTGCGTTGCCTGCGGATGTTGCGTCAAGGTCTGCCCGAGGTGCGCAATCACGGTATATAAAGGAATATATGCAGAGGTTGACGAAAACCTTTGTGTCGGTTGCCGCAAATGTGAAAAAGAGTGTCCGGCATCAGTCATATCCATGAAGGAGTACGATAATCAAAAATAAAAATACTCATTGGTACGATTATCTGTGGATATTCTCTGCTGTATATCTCATACTCGGATTTGTCAACATTCTGTTTGCGTGGCTCGGGCTTTTGTGCTTTCTGATTCCACTCATTATCTCGTTTTCGGGACACGGCAAGGCCTATTGTAACCGTTATTGTGGGAGAGGACAGTTATTTTCTTTAATCGGCGGGAAATTCGGATTGTCCCGTAAAAAGGATGTGCCAAGATGGATGAAATCCAAATGGTTCCGTTACGGTTTTCTGATATTCTTTTTCGTGATGTTTGGACAAATGCTGCGGAATACATATCTGGTCTTTGCCGGAGCGCAGTCACTGCGCGAGGTGGTTAAGCTGATATGGACAATCAAAGTCCCGTGGCAGTGGGCATATCACGGAACGCTGTTCTCGGAAGGTGTCGCGCAATTTGCTTTCGGTTTTTACAGCGTCATGTTGACTTCAACAATTCTCGGTTTCATTACGATGATTTTACTCAAGCCGCGTTCGTGGTGCGTGTACTGCCCTATGGGAACCATGACACAGCTAATAAGCAAAGCCAAGGCCGTGACTGCATCACGGAAAATTGATATCGAACCGGATATAATAAACGCAAAGGATGGTGATACGGATGAGCATTCGACTCAATGAAGACAAAGAAATTGTAAAAACGATTCGTGAAGGTTTGAAAGCCAAAGGCGGCTATTGCCCGTGCCGCGTTCAAAAAGCAGAAGAATATAAATGTATGTGCAAGGAATTTCGTGAACAGATAGCCGACCCGGAATTTGAGGGCTATTGTCACTGTCGGTTGTACTACAAAGAAAAAGATAAAAAAGGAGAATAGTTATGTCAGTCATTACATTAACGAGAGATTTATTCAAAAAAGAGGTTCAGGTATCGGACAAACCCGTGCTCATCGACTTTTTCGCAACATGGTGCGGACCGTGCAAAATGGTATCGCCAATCGTCGATGAGATTGCCGAAGAAAACGCGGGTATCAAGGTCTGCAAGGTCGATGTCGACCGTGAGCCGGAGCTTGCTCAGGCTTTCGGTGTAGCAAGTATTCCGACGCTTGTCGTTGTAAAAAACGGCAAGGTCGCCGCACAGGCAGTCGGCTACAAGCCGAAGGAAGCTATTCTTTCTATGTTAGGTTAAAGAACGCAGCTTCGCCTTATCGAGTATCTTCACGCCGTCGCGGGTGCGTTCGACGATGCCCTCGGTCGTGAAATACTTCATCATACGCGAAACGACTTCACGCGCAGAGCCCATATACTTTGCTATCTGTTCATTTGTTAGTTTGACGGTATCACCATCGTTCTTCGCCAACTCGTCTGTCAGGAATATGGCAAGGCGGCGGTCGAAACTCATAAAGAGAATCTGTTGCATGACCCACATCACATCGGAGAAACGCCCGACCGCCGTTTCCAGCGCGAAATTTTTCACGTAGAGGTTGCGTTCGGCAACCTCCGAAAATGTCTTTCCGTTCAGTATAAAGCAGTCGCAGTCTGTATCCGCATCCACCATCACATCAAATGTGATTGCTTTTATTACGCAGGATGCGGAAAGCATACAGATGTCGCCGGGATAAAGGCGGTAGAGCGTGATTTCGCGCCCTTCCTCAGAAAGCATATAGGCGCGGACACAGCCGCTTTTTACAACGATGGCACCGGTGCATTCACCGTCGCCGCCGTGAATGTTCATGCCGCGCGGGTAATTCTTATGCACGGTATAGCGGCACAGAAGCTCACGGTCACTGTCGGTAAGCTTGTCCCAAAACGGGAAGGCTTTCCGATAATCATTTTCGTATTCGCAATTAAACATAAAAAACTCCTTTTTGATACAGAATAAACCGAAAGGACGGTAAATATATGAAAACAGTTATAATCGGAGGTGTCGCCGGTGGTGCGTCTGCGGCAGCAAGACTCAGACGGCTTGATGAAAAAGCCGAAATTATCATTATGGAGCGTGGCGGCTTTGTTTCGTTCGCAAACTGTGGTTTGCCGTACTATATCGGCGGAGAAATCACGNNCAGTCAAAGCTGACACTTCAGACACCCCAAAGCTTTCACGCACGGTTCAATATCGATGTACGCGTCAATAACGAAGTTACAGCAATCAATCCGACGAGTAAAACTGTAAGCGTCCGCAACACTCTGACCGGTGAAACCTACGCAGAAAACTATGATAACTTGATTCTCTCGCCCGGCGCGGAGCCGATAAAGCCGGCAATTCCGGGAATTGGCAGCCCGCGCGTTTTCACGCTCCGCAACATTCCCGAGACCTTGAAAATCAAGTCTTTCATCGACACACAAAAGCCGAAGTCCGTTGCCGTTGTCGGCGGCGGGTATATCGGCGTGGAAATGGCGGAAAATCTGAAAAACGCCGGGCTTGACGTAACGGTCATCGAGCTTTCCGACCATCTAATCGCGCCGCTTGACTTTGATTTGGCTGCAGACGTTCATGCCTATCTGCGCAAGAACGGCGTGAGGCTCGTCCTCGGTAACGGCGTAAAAGAAATAAAAGAAACGGTTAACGGTCTGTCTGTCACACTCGAACGCGGAAGCCTTACTGCCGATATGCTGATTATGTCGGTCGGCGTTCGCCCGGAAACAGCGCTTGCGAAAGACTGCGGTATTCTTTGTAACCGTCGCGGCTCAATCATGGTCGATTCACATATGAAAACAAATGTTACCGACATTTACGCCGTCGGCGACGCGGTTGAAGTTAACGACTTCATTACAGGCAATCCCGCGTTCATTCCGCTTGCCGGACCCGCAAATAAGCAGGGGCGCATCGCCGCCGACAATATCTGCGACATTGACAGCGAATACACCGGAACGCAAGGCTCGGCGGTGCTTAAAATCTTTGATATGACCGTTGCTACCACTGGGTTGAACGAAAAAAGCGCAGCTGCGGCAGGTATTGACTACGACAAAACCTATATCTACTCCGGCTCACACGCAAGTTATTATCCCGGAGCCGTGAATATGTCAATCAAGGCGCTTTGGGATAAGACAACTCATAAGCTGCTCGGCGCGCAGATTGTCGGCTTTGACGGCGTGGACAAGCGTATGGATGCACTTGCCACCGCAATCCGCTTCGGCGCAAAAATAACCGATTTGACAAAGCTTGAGCTATGCTATGCACCACCGTTCGGAAGTGCGAAAGACCCTGTAAATATGCTCGGCTTTGTTGCGGAGAATGTGATAAGCGGAAAGATTAAACAGTTCTTCCCGGAAGATGTAGCCGGACTTCCGCGAGACGGCTCGGTCACACTGCTCGATACGCGAACCGCGACCGAGGTGAGTCGTGGACACATCGATGGATTTATCAATATTCCGCTTGATTCGCTCCGCGAGCATCTGGGCGAAATACCGAAGGACAAGCCGGTTTATGTGCATTGCCACAGCGGACTTCGTAGTTATATCGCCTGCCGCATCCTTAAGGGCAACGGCTATGACTGCTACAATCTCGCCGGCGGTTGGCGACTGTACGAATCGGTAGTAAACGAAAGGACGGTCCCCGAATATGTGTGTACGGAATGTCGTTAGTATCGTACTCGTCGCTATAGCGGCGGTGTTACTGCTCGCTTCCTGCACAGGCAATTCCGGGACGAAAGGCGAATATATGCAGATAACACAGGAAGAAGCAAAAAACATCATGGATACGCAGACCGGGTACGTGATACTCGATGTGCGTACAGACGAAGAGTATGCCACCGGACATATTCCGGGAGCAATTCTAATTCCGGATTACGAAATCGGAAAACGCGCTGAGTCGGAGCTAACCGACAAATCACAGTGGATTCTTGTCTATTGCCGGAGCGGCAGACGGAGCAAGAATGCATCCGCGGAGCTTGCTTCTCTCGGTTATACCAACATCAAAGAATTCGGCGGTATCAACGACTGGCAATACGATATTGTGAAATAGGAATTGAGCGCACTCGAAAACGGGTGCGCTCTTTTCCTATCAGTTATGTTCGCCGCATTCATCGGCATGCTCATGCTGATGACATACTGAGCCTGTTGATTTCAGATTGCCGGAAAGATAACTTTCGACAGCGGCTCTTGCGTCGCCTTCGGCACCGACAACCACTTCAACATTGCGCTCATTGAAGATATCAACGGCACCGCCGCCCATACCTCCGGCAATGATCACATTCACACCCATATCAGCAAGGAAATTGGGCAGAAAGCCGGGCTTATGTCCCGGATTCGGAATGCTCTCGTCAGATATGATTTTTCCTTCTTCAACAGTATAGATGTTGAAAAATTCGCAATGTCCGAAATGTCCCCAGATGTCTTTTCCGTTTGATGCAACAGCGATTTTCATGGTTTTATTCTCCTTTATTTGTGTTTTAATATTGCTGAATAGTTGATTCAGCCAGTTACCGTCAAATAATTCAATCATACCCTTGTCACAGGCAGCGGCAAGCTTCGGATCTATCGGAAGCTTTGCCACGGTGGAAATGCCGTGTTTTTCGGCGATTGTCTCAATACGGCTTTCCCCGAACACATGAATTTCTTTTCCGCAATCCGGACAGATTATATAGCTCATATTCTCAATCAGTGCCAACACGGGAATGTTCATCATACTCGCCATGTTGACTGCCTTTTCCACAATCATACCGACCAACTCCTGCGGAGAGGCAACGATTACAATACCGTCAACCGGTATGGATTGGAAAACAGTCAGCGGCACGTCACCGGTACCCGGCGGCATATCGATAAACATATAGTCTACATCGCCCCAGATGACATCCGTCCAGAATTGCTTTACGATACCGGCGATAATCGGACCTCTCCATACAACCGGGTCTGTTTCGTTTTCGACCAAAAGATTGAGTGACATCAACCGGATTCCCGTTTTTGTCATGACCGGAAACAATCCTTCATCACTGCCTTCAGCATGCTCATGAATGCCAAATGCTTTCGGAATGGAAGGACCGGTGATATCGGCATCAAGTATTGCTGTGTTATAACCTTCCCGCTGAGCCATGACAGCTAATATGGAAGTAACAAGACTTTTGCCGACTCCGCCTTTTCCGCTGACTACACCGATTACTTTTTTAATATCGCTGCCGTCATGCGGTTTGGCAAGTAAGCTTTCTTTTTCGCGTTCATTGCAGTTTTCAGAGCAATGCTCGCAGTTGTGTGAGCAATTTTCGCTCATTCTATCAGCCTCCTTAAATTCTTATTGTTAGTCCGGATGCGAGATAATACAACTTCTCGCCCATCTTGTTTTTCATATATCTGTATTGCTCAACACCCGTACAATGGCAGGTATAATAAACTGTATCCGATTTAGATAGTAAACAGATAGCGTTATCTATCACAGGGGTTCCGGCTTCGGTTAATTCCTGCTTCATAAAATGGAATCCACCGATGAGAATATCAGGATTCAACCATTCGGTGATATTCAATATTCCTTTATGAGAGCAACCGCTTAACACAATGCGTCGATTACCGTCATGTATGATAAGATACTGCTCATGCGGGAAGCTGTCCGGCTCGAATCCGCTCTCCGTTCTGACGGTAAGTCCGGCACTGTCTGTCGGATATTTCCTGTCACGCCGGTTACAGGTGCAAAGCTCAAGTTCATCATCAATATGACAGTTATCGTCTGTAAAAAACAACCGACTGTTTCCTGCAAGCGAAGTATCAAGCCCGATGTATTTTCCCGAAGCGTTATAATACTGACCGAACGCATTTATGTTAAGATAAAGCGGTGCGCGGTCATTGATTTCAAAGAATCGTTTGATTCCTCCGCCGTGGTCGTAGTGACCGTGAGACAGCACCGCAATATCCACTGCTCCGAGGTCGACCCCAAGTTTTTCGGCATTGTCGGCAAATATACCACTCTGACCTGTATCAAACAGAATTTTATGGTTTGCTGTTTCAATATAGATACACAGTCCGTGTTCATAAGCAAACTCCGACGAATACGGAGTATTTTCCGCGAGTACGGTGATTTTCACGGTGTCACCTCCATCATACGCATCATTCTGTCAAAAATTTCTTTTATGGCTTGCTTTGCCGTGCAGTCTGTTTCGGCAATACTTTTTCCGGCATTTATTGCAACCGACGCTTGTTTGTCATAGGGGATAGTGCCGACAAACGGTATTTTGTTTTCTTCACAATAGTTTTCAATTTCGGCAGTCATTGTATTGTTGATATCGGCTTTATTCACACATACTGCTGCCCTTGAGTGAAATGCCGTAACGGTTTTCAGAATCCGTTTCAAGTCACTTAACCCGGACATTGTCGGTTCAGTGACAATAAGAACCATCGTGACACCACTGACCGATGCAATGACCGGACATCCGATACCCGGAGAGCCGTCGATGATGGCAAGCGGCGCATCGTGTGCATTTTTCTGTAAGGTACTTTTCACCGTGCTAACGAGCTTGCCGGAGTTCCCTCGTCCCATTTTCAACTCTGCTGTACAGAACACACACTCGCCATTGTAAAGCTCAACCTTTCCGGCGACATCATCAGCAAGCGTTACCGCGCCTGTCGGGCAAACGGCGACACATACACCACAGCCCTCACAGGAAAACTCGTTTACCTTATATTTTTCATCAGTGCTTTCTATGGCTCCAAAGCGGCATTTCTCACGACACATATCACATGATACGCACTTATCCGTATTGATTACGGCCTTCTGTGAACCATAATAATCCGATTTTTGCGGTTCCGCATCGACACCGGCAACAATATGCAGATTCGGTGCGTCAACATCGCAATCGGCAAACGCTTTTGCCTGTGCAAAATGAATAAATGCCGATGCGACGGTGGTTTTTCCCGTACCGCCTTTACCGCTTAAAATCAATAGCTTTTTCACGGCTTCACCTCGCAGACAACCTTATCAAATAAGTCTGTATAATAATCGTTCATGCCATATAACAGTTCACCGTTCGCAAGAAGTGCTGCCGTTTCGGGGTCAAACGGGATACGGGCAAGTATCGGCAACCCATTTTCAGCGCAGAACCCGTCAAGCGGAGGATAGGGTGCGTCCTCTTTGTTGATGACAATATAACACGTTTTTCCTATCAGTTTTACAAGGCGATACACCATTTTGAAATTATGAAAGCCAAACGCAGTCGGTTCCACCACGATGATACAGAGGTCAGAAGCAGAAATACTCTCCATCACGGCACATCCGCTTCCCGGTGGACAATCGATGACGGCATTCTCATTCAGACGCAATCCGGTGTCAAGCGCCTCTTTGATTACGGCAATGCCGGATGCTTCGCCAATGTTCAGTATTCCGGTTACGACATCCGTTTTTTTGTATTTACATTGTTCCACCGAACCTATTTGCCGCATTGTTTCTGTGACCGCCCCGGTGGGACAGATAAGCGAGCATCCGCCACAGGCATGGCACACATCGGAGAAAACGGCAGGTTTATTTTTTATAAACACCAACGCATTGAATCGGCAGAAATCCACGCATTTCCGGCAGCCGACACACTTGCTCTCATCGAACTCCGGCAATCCGGCAAACACAGGGCTTTCTTTACAGTCAACAGGTTTCAGAAATATCCGTCCGTTTGGTTCTTCCACATCGCAGTCGATATAGGCAGCATTTTTCGCCACTGCAAGATTGACAGAAACAAAAGTCTTGCCTGTTCCGCCTTTTCCGCTTAATACTGCAATTTTCATTGTATTCCGTGAAATCCGGCGTGAAAATGCGTGAGCGGCGACAGTTTAGCATCTTTGAGCAAAGCAATGTTATGTTCTGCATCGATCCCTTCCGGCTTATAAATCTTTACTCCGGCTGCATTCAGTACCTCTGCGGCATTCTCTCCGCAACGGACGGTAATCAGCGCGTCAGCTTTGCTGTCAACGATGAACTGTGCGGATTTGATTCCCGCTCCGCCTTGTGCATTGGCGGCGGAATTTTCTGTAATCTCGGTCGAATTGTTCTCTGTATCGTAAATCATTAAGAAAGGGCAGCGCCCGAACGATACACATATATCAGTCTTATTTTCGTCGAGTGGTAAAATAATTATCATTCCGATTCTCCTTTATTCTCTCTGTTTTTTCTGTGTCTCGGACACCCACCGCAGTCACAGAACTGTTCTTTCCCATCACAAAGGCGATAATCTCCACCCTCAATTTTAATGGCAAGACCGTTCACCAGCGCATGGGCGATCTTTGAACGGGCGTTATTGTATATCATCTGAACGGTTGTACGGGCGACCTTCATATACTCGCCGCATTCTTCCTGCGAAAAGCTCTCATTATCAATCAGACGGATTGTTTCGTATTCGTCAACGGTGATAAAAACCGTTTCATCTTTGTCTTCACATCTTCTTATAGGAACAAATCCGTCATTTTTCGGCAGACAGCAGACTTTTCTGCATTTCATCGGTCTCGGCATAATTACTCCTTTCATTATTGGCATATGTCATAAACATAGTATATCGCAGTTTGCGGCATATGTCAATAACATTGAGCAACTTTTTCGAGACTTAGTCACGGAACAAAGAAGAAAACTTTGTTATTATTAACATTAAGAAACAAAGGAGAAAGTCATATGCAATTTCTGATTACATTTCTCGAAGGTGTTATATCGTTTATTTCACCGTGTATGCTACCGATGTTGCCGCTTTATATTTCGTATTTTGCAGGCAAATCAGATGATAAGCATAAACCGTTACCCCGTGCAATCGGTTTTGTCATCGGTTTTACGGTAGTATTCACTTTACTCGGTCTGTTAGCGGGAACGCTGAGTGTATTTCTCACAAAGTACCGGATTGTTGTAAATATCATCAGCGGACTGCTGGTGATCGTATTCGGTCTCAGCTACCTTGAAATAATCCGTATACCGTTTTTCAAGGGTATGTCAGGCAAGGTTGAAATTAAAAGCGTTTTTTCCGCCTTTCTGTTCGGAGTGGTGTACGCTGTCGGGCTGACACCCTGCGTCGGCGCATTTCTCGGCTCGGCCTTGATGATGGCTTCCACATCCGGCGGTGTCATAAAGGGTATGCTGTTACTGCTGACCTATTCCCTCGGAATGGGTATACCTTTTCTGCTATCTGCCGTGCTGATTGATAAGCTCAGCTCAACCTTTTCGTTTATTAAAAGGCATTATAAGGTTATAAATACTGTCTGTGGTATATTTCTTATCGTAATCGGCGTTATGATGATGTTTGGACTGATGAGTGCCGTGCTTTCAATGTTTTCTTGAGGAGTAAAAGATGAAAAACTATATAAAATACATTTTAATTGCCATATCACTCATCGCTGTCGTCGCTTTTGCGTTGTTCGGGTACAATTATTTGTCGTCACGCTATCAGCCGGAAGAACCAAATAGAATAAATCCCGACACCCCAGTTGAATCCGGCAACAGTAAGGGAAGCATTAACCAAGCGACGGACTTCACTGTTATTGATATGGACGGAAACAATGTGAAGCTGTCTGACTATTTCGGGAAGCCCATTGTCATCAATTTCTGGGCGACATGGTGCGGACCGTGTAAGTCAGAACTGCCAACATTCGACAAACTATATTCGGAGAATAAAGATGATGTCGTTTTCTTAATGGTTAATCTAACCGACGGTTACCGCGACACGACAAAATCTGTGAAGGAATTTTTTTCCGACAACGGCTATGCTTTTCCCGTTTACTTTGATACAGAGTACTCGGCTGCGAATGCGTATCGTGTCAGCAGTATTCCTATGACCGTGTTTATCGATAAAAGCGGAGCCGTCGCCGCTTCTCATGTCGGAGTGATGAGCGAAACGGCACTTGACGGATATCTGTCGGAGTTATTGAGTGAGTAATGATTTAACGAATATATCTTTTGTATTATCTTGGAGAGCTTTCATAAAGCCATCCAAGATAATTTTGTATCACATCCCAATGACACTCCAGACAATACTTGTATAAGGGAAACAGATGCCGCCGATTTTACCGACGACATCTGTTTTCATATTTATTGATTATTACCGAGCAATCTATCCTGTTTTGTAAGCAGTACAGGAGCTTATACAGTGCTGATTGATATTCAGTATTTAATTGTATGCCTTGTCTACCAAATCAAGTCCATAATCAGCCAGATTACCGTTAACCGCATCACTGAGCCAACCGGCAATGGATTGGTTTTGTTCTTCAAATGGAAGCCATACCGAGGAAGTTGCAATAATGGTATGCATTGTCAGATTTCTCGGGTCATCGTACCACGGCAACCCGTCCCAGATAAACAGACTTACCCCGGCTTCTTTGAACTGCGGAATGGTGTCCTTTAGTATCTGCTGATAAATATCTGCTTCTTTTTCTGTCACGTCCATAACGCCTGTATCGAAGTAGTTTTGAACCTTTGCCAAGTCACCGTCTCGGGTGGAGCTGTCAAACAAAAGGTGAATACGGAAATAAAGTCCTTGTAGGCTTTCAGACCGCGATCTGTTGAACTGCCGGCTTCAATTTCAAGACTCTTGGGCATCGGTATGATTTTGTTGAAGTCAAGCGTGCCGATTCCGGTATGTTCTACCTCGGCATCGGATTCATACTTGATTGCGTCCAATATTTCTTTGAGCCGCTTTTCGTCACACTCAAAGGTAATCGTATTACTTACATGGTTCGGCATTAACATCCCTCCGTTTCATAAACACTTCGGCTGATCAGATACGCAAGATATTCGGAACTGTCCTCATCGATTTTTCTACCGACATTGATATCGCGGCAATAGAGGAGAAAGTGATAAATTGCTTCGTAGTCATCGCCGATCTGAACATCGATTTTGTTTTTCGTATAAGGATGAACGAAAGAGCAAACCTTTCCGTTCATCCAGTTCACAAAGTTTCTCTCTCTGTCATCGAGAGCTTTCTCGATGACACCAAGACACCGGTACATCCTTTCAAAACCGGCATTGCTTCTTTGCGCGGTGAATCGGGAAGGTTCTTGCGACATTCCATTATTTCGTCAGTCAGTAATACAAAGTCTTTGTATTCAAGTATTCTTTCTATTATCTTCAACCTCCAGTTTTATGATTTCCGATACGAGTTTTTGTCCGACTGCGGTAACCACATTTGTTGTGACAGAGTTACCAGCCATCTTATAGAGTTGCGCTTCTGGCAGACCGAGAGCTGCTACAGCTTTGTACTGTTCGTCGCTGTAGCCCTGAAGCCTGAAGTACTCTTGTGGCATCAGTCTGCGGACACGACCGTTGTATTCAACACCGTGCTTATCCATCGCAGTCAGTGAAAACATAGGCTCGTCAGGCTCTTTGATTCTCCGACCTTGCTGTCGGACGTTTTCGCGGTCGGGTGTTATCACGGCTCTTGCTCCGGTGATGAGAACGCCGGAATGCTCGCCTCTGTGATTGCTTATACCCGAATCCTGCCTTGCGGTGATACATCGCGCTTCGGATGTAACTCTTGGGTCCGGATTCATATCCACGAAGTACAGTCCTGTTTTCGCTCCCCAGCCGCCGCCTTGTGAAGTCAAACATGTGCTTGCTCCTTCGGGGGAGTAGACACGCTGTCCTTGTCCTCCGGGTATAACTTGGACAAGAGACGAGCCATCGCTTTCGGCGAGAGGAAATATCTTTCCGGACAGTCGGCTATCAAGATATCCGACAATGTATACCCGCCGTCGTTGCTGCGGGATTCCGTAATTCGCGCTGTTAAGCACACACCATTCAAGAGAATACCCCAGCTCATGAAGCGCGGAGAGGATAACTCCGAAGGTTTTCCCGCCTTCGTGATTGAGTAACCCCGGCACGTTTTCGAGCAGAAGATAAGCAGGTCGCCGGGCTTCAGCCACTCTGACGATTTCATGAAAGAGATGTGCTTACAACAACGCGAAGCGTTGTTGAGGTATTGATGTCACCGTAATCGTTTCTTTCAAATACATTTACAGTAAGAGGACAGTAGAAGGTTTCGGTACAGTCCTTCGGAATACATGCTTTGATCTTTCCGAATAAATCTTGGATAGAAGAAATGCCATAGTTGTAGATTTCATCGCTGAGATTAATGCGGGCAGAGAATGGGAGTGTATCGATAAGATCGCAGGCTGTATTGAGCGTAGCGAGTGTCGTGTCGGCTTTGACTGCCATAATGATTTTGTTGTCGACCGCGTCATCTCCGAACAGTTTGACTGAGATTCCGTTTTCATCATCAGCCAGACAAGAGATTTCACCGGCGGGTTTATTGATGCCGAGATAGGTGAGGCTTCCGGCGAGTTTCATTCTCGCAGAGGGAAGCGTTAGAAGTAGAGTTCTGTCATCACCGTTCTGTATAAGTGCTTTGATCATTGAATCATCCTTTCATCGAAAAGAGGTTCGTCCTACATTTTGGGTCGAACCTCATATGTCGATATCGCCTTTCAGATTTAACTTGAGAGCGCAGCAACCGTCACGCTTGATTTGCAGTGCGGATTTAATCAGCCCAAAGATTTTGTTGTTGATTGCTTCGGAGTCACCGAGATCGTAGAAGTCAATATGACAAGTGCCTTCAAACAAATCCTGTGCTGTCTTGCAGAGAGTGTAGCCGTCTGTGTTGATGCCGATGAAATTGAATTTTGAAAAATCAAGCTCGTTCATTTTGACGGCGTGTTTGGCTCGGTTCCAGAGCTTGTTGTCGGAAGTCAGCAGAAAGAGTGCAGAAAGAAATTCGGGTGTCATTTGATAGATTGGTTTGTGTAAGTCTTTGAGAGTCATGGCATACAACCGTTTGTGTTCATTGCTTCTGTAGAACATTTTTATCACTTCCTTTATGGTATTTGATTATGATGGTTGAGTATGATTTCGTTGATATTTGAAACGTTTTGGTTTGTGCTACATTTTGGTACAAACCACTTCGAAAATATTATTTGTCTTCCGTCTTCAGGCAATTAAAAAAGGGCAGACTCTGTGAAATAAATCACTGAATCTGCCCTCAAAAAGGCTCTTTTGTAGTCCGAATCCACCCCAGGGGGTGAAAATGGGCTTTGGCATCTTTTTGTTTGCATGAAATATCGATTTTTGAAAAAGCGAGGAAAACGGAGATAAAACGAGAAAAACCGAGGAAATCCTCGGTTTTTCGGGTGGCATCTTTTTTTGACGCACAATATGGTGGGAGAGAGTGGATTCGAACCACTGAAGTCGTTGACAACAGATTTACAGTCTGCCCCCTTTGGCCGCTCGGGAACTCTCCCCTATTCGATTTTGACTTGATTTTTATGCTTCCCTCGGTGTTCGAGTCCTCAGAGTTTGCAAAAAAACAAGGCTCGTTGTGCATCCAAACGCTCAAAAAAATTGGAGCTGGTGGACGGACTCGAACCCCCGACCTGCTGATTACAAATCAGCTGCTCTACCAACTGAGCTACACCAGCACGCCCAACGCTTGACTACTATAACATAAAACATGCACTCCGTCAAGAGCGAAAAACAAGTTTTTTGAAAAAATTTTTTATTTTTCGACACCTGCCGCGAGAGCTGTTTTTAATGCCGTATGAGTTGCTTCCAGTCGATTGATTTTTAGCGTCCGGTGTGTTTAGTAATTACAGATTATTATAAGCATATAAGTCACCCCAACCTGTATTTTACAAACCGCCTGCCCCGTCTACCGCATCACAACGAGAGAGTATGCAAAACGCAAAGTCTTGTATGCGAATACACTTTGTATTTTAAAAATCCACAGCCGACTTATTGAAACACTCTGATTAAAGCAATAACAATACTTGTGATAAAAATTGAAATATATACAATTCTAAAAAGATGCGTCATTCGGAAACGCGACTTGCTTTTCTTCCGCTCTGCCTCATTCAGATGTATTACATATATTTCATTCTCCGAGTTTTTGCTTTCATTTTCAAGTGTCATAAGCACCCTCTTGGCAGCAGACATATATTTTGATGAGCGTATGTCCAATAAAAAGAACGCAATACTGATTAATGCCTCAATGAAGCAAAAGAGCAATGTAAAAACAACGGCATTTTCTGCGGACGAAAACAAGACATCAATTATGCCTTTCAGCAATAGTCCCGATATCACAAGGTAGAAATTAAACCCCTCAATATGTTGTCGCATATATAGCTTATACATATCATACGACACATCAAATGCTTTGTTGTTCATTCGTTTTCCCCTTTCCGCCTCTAATCAAGTCTAATCCGATTTTGACTCGATTCCATTTGATCTTAACAAAAAACGCCTTGCAAAGCAAGACGTTTTTCTTCTGGTGGACGTTAACGGACTTGAACCGCTGACCCTTCGCACGTCAAGCGAATGCTCTACCAACTGAGCTAAACGTCCGAACCTTGTGTGACGTGCGAGGGTTATTATAGCGTAAAGCTGATGAAAAATCAATACCTTTTTTAAAAAAATTATCCTCAGTTTTCAAAAATCCCAATCCTTACCCTTTTTAAGTCAATCCTCGCTCTTCCAGAAAATCCAATCCCCGCTTTTGGGAATTTTAATCCTCATAAAAGATGTCGTAAACTCTGTAATAATCCCCTGTCTTTTCATCCCTTGCCACGGTTGCCCTGTTGCGGTAAAGCAGGCGGACGATATTATACATATCAATCCATATCTGATTTGTGCCCTCCTTCTGCGACTCATCAAATATAAGCTGCATACCTATGTGCAGATGCGGCGTGGTCATATTGTTCACATTCTCCTTGGTTGAATACCCTGTCATGCCGAGATAGCCTATGACCTGCCCGCCCTTTACCGTCGCCCCCTGCTGAATGCCCTGAGCGTACGGATGATTCTTTCTCAGATGCGCATAATAATAGGAGCGCTTACCGTCAAAGCTGCGTATACCGAGTCTCCAGCCGCCGTATTGATTCCAACCGTACGCCTCCACTATTCCGCCCTCCACCGCAACCACCGGTGTGCCGACCGAGCTTATGAGGTCATTACCGAGGTGAGTGCGACGATAGCCGTATGTGCGTGCGTTACCGAAATCATCGGAATGGCTGTAATAATACCCCTCGGCAATCGGAGAGTACGCCATAAGCCCGTATTTGCTTATGATTTTTTTGCCGGATTCCGCACTCGCGTCCGGCGCTTCTTTAGTGAAGGAGCCCACCATTCCGCCGAGCACGGCGGTGTACGCCTCCTGATAAAAGCTGTAATATTTATTATCTCCGCAAATTTCAAAAGGCGTTTTGCCGGAGCCGAGCTTTTCTTTTAGATTTGCAAATTGTGAGCTTTTGTAATTTTTCCAATTTCCCCAATTAAGACACGCAAGGCAAGTCAGAACATCTATCCATGAAGCATGGTTTTCACTCCCGAAGGTTTCTATATCGTAGTTCAGGGCGGATTCCAGCGCCGGGTAAGGTATGGAAAAATCAACCCACTTTATATACTCCTTCTCCTGCTGTGCCGGAGTTGTATCCTCCGCGGGAGAGTTTGCAGCCTCGGCAAATCCGGCATTGTGCCGTTCGGACGTGAAAAAAGCGCCGAACAGCAAAATTACAGCGGCAAGGGCGCAAAAGGCTCTGCCGGAGGTTTGTTTCAGAAAAGCTCTCATTGCATCAACCTCCGCAAAGCACGGCATTTATAAGCAACAGCATAATTACGGCGGGTGTNNCCGCCGTAAGCGTCAGCGGATTTATTCCCAGCGGCACGGATATGAACTGCCCTATCAGAACAACGGCAAAAAGCGCCGCAACGCCCTGAACGGCGGTCATAAAAAATGCCTTGAAAAAATGTCCGCTGTGCTTGAAAGCAAAAAGGAAGCATAACACCGCCGTGCATTCGGCAACACGCAGCAAAACCAATTGACGGCACCTCTTTCCGGTTACTATCCGATTACGTTTATACTAATGCTTACGGTGCCGGAGCTTCAAATATTACATGTATCCGTAAAAATATTATGTTTGTCCGATTGTTTAATTTGCGCGGCAATGAATATACTAAAAATATAAAACATGCGGAGGCGGTCGGATGAAAAACCATATAACAACCTACGAGCAGTACTGCTCTGTGCTCGGCAAAAACGTAATTATGGAGGAAATAATGTATCACGACGGCAAAAAGCAGGTAAGATGTCTTAACACAATCGTTTGCGATAAAGACGGAGGATGCCGGAACCGTATTTTGCGTGAAGAGCTTAAATTCGCGGAAAGGGAAAAGTAACACGGCTCCGGAGCATAAAAAAAGCGTCTGCAATCACATACGGATTGCAGACGCTTTACAGTCTCAGAACATTTCGTCATCTTCATCGGTAATACGGTTTTTCAGCTCTATCATCAGCTCCTCAAGCAAGCTGACCTGATTTTTAAGCCCCGTTTCAAGATAAGGAAAGCCGCGCATGATTCTGCCGGGCTTTTTCCTCGCCTTTGACGAAATAGAATCCATAAAGGACTGAAGCTGGTCCTTGGTTTCGTCAAGCTGCGAGTTGACCTCCTTCGTCCATGCTCCGAATTTTGCGGTACCCTTGGAAACGGTGAACTGAAGCTCGTCGTATTTTTCTTCTACGGTTAAGAAAACCGTCTCCGCCGCGGCGGCAATATTGTCGGACAGCTTTTGCAGCTTCTTGGAAAGAGCGCGTATATCCATAGCGCTGCGTACGGCGTTGATTAGGTCGGCGGCAAACACAAACAATATGAGTGCCAGAATGGCGTTGCGCGCCGTGAGCGGGATGTATTTCAGTATTTTAAACGCAACCGGGTCGGCAATGTACATAAACAGTACACTGGCTATGCCCCAGTAGATTGTGTGGGTAAGGCAGATGCGGCCCTGAATGTTGAATTTCTTTCCCGAATAGTCCCACCAACGGGCGTGAAAAAGCTTTTCCATAAGCACGCTGGTGATAAATTCAACGATATCGCAAATTACCATTCCGGCAAAGAACACGGCAATCGCAGCGAAAATTTTGATATCAAACGCCTGCTTTATCGGGGACAGGCACACGGACATGACCACAGCTCCGGTTCCGTATATCGGGCAAATAGGCCCTTTGAGGAAGCCGGAATTTATCCATTTTTTTGCAGCAACCGAGCAATAGATTGACTCACCGAGCCAGCCGATGGCGCTGTAAACAAAAAATAACAGCACATAATTAAGAAAGGTATTCATACATTCATTCCTTCAATCCCCGTAAGAGCCGCAAATTTTTTGCGGTACTCCTCGGAGTGCTTGTATTTCATTTCCATGTGGGCACAGTATTTGTCGGAGAGGGTGAGTATCCAGCCCTCTGCATAACGCGGAGAAATCGGAGTCAGCGGCCACATGTGCCGGTAGATGGCGTTTTCCTCACGCTTGCTGATGGTTGTAAGAGCCTTCGCGTTTTTTACCGCGAAGCCCGGATGACGATAGCCGTGCGGACGGTGGCTCCAGTCGTTTTCATGCCAGTCGTAATAAACAAGGTCGTGCATAACGGCTGCCCTCCCTGTTGCAACGGGGTCGACTCCCAGCTTGAGCGCCGCTATCCACGCAAGATACGACACGCTCGTAATATGGTCAAAGCGATTGATTTTTCCGTGCTGCGGAAAGCGTATGAGTCCCTGAATTTCCGGAGTATCGTATACATCGGCAACCGCTCTGCGAAACTGTAAAAAGCGTTCGCTGTCGCGGTTATAGGACTCAATATATGCATCAAAAAGCTTGTTGGCGAATTTGCTCATAAGGCACCTGTCTCTCAAAGAGTGTTAAGGTCGTAAGGCGTACGCTGATACACAAAATAGTTCAGCCAGTTTGAAAAAAGCAGAGAAGCGCTGCCGCGCCACGTCATATAAGGAGTACGCAGAGGGTCGTCCTCGGGGAAATAATTATACGGTAATTTTATGTCAATCCCCTTGCCTTTATCCCTGAAATACTCCTTTGCAAGGGTGTCAACGTCATATTCGGAATGACCGGTGGCAAAAAAGTTGCGGCACTCCATGTCGGAAATCAGGTGAACACCCGCAATGTCCGAATAGGAAAGTATCTGCAAATCCTTTACGCGGGCAATGTCGGAGCGACGTATCTCCGTTCGGCGCGAATGCGGAACATAGAAAACGTCGTCAAAGCCGCGCAGCAACGGATGCAGCAGGTCAAGAGGCTGATGCGGAAACACTCCGAACATCTTTTCCGGCAGGTCATATTTCGGTATACCGTAATGGTAATAAAGCGCCGCCTGAGCCCCCCAGCAGATGTGGAAGGTTGAGTAAACGTTCTTCTTTGTCCATTCGAAAATCTCGGTAAGCTCCTGCCAGTAGTCAACCTCCTCGAAGTCAAGATGCTCAACGGGAGCGCCCGTTATTATCATGCCGTCAAACCTTTCGTTCTTCACATCGTCAAACACCTTGTAGAATTTGAGCATATGCTCACGCGAGGTGTGCTTTGCGATATGCGTGGCGGTCTGAAGCAGCTCAATATCAAGCTGAAGCGGCGAATTGCTCAGAAGACGCAGAAATTGTGTTTCTGTTTCGATTTTGGTGGGCATAAGGTTGAGGATGAGTATCTTCAACGGACGGATATCCTGAGCTGCCGCTCTGGACTCCGGCATAACGAAAATATTTTCAAGCTCCAGCGTGGTGCGCGCCGGCAGCTGATTGTCGATTTTTATGGGCATAAAGCTTACCTCCGAAAACAGGTTTACAAATTATTATAGCAGAAAACAGTCCTAAAGTAAAGAATATTGATAAATCTTTAATGAGCGCTTTTGAAAAAGCGTTATTTTCACCTTTCAGTATGCTTATTATTGTAAAAAAAAGCCAATAATACTTGAAAAATCCGGAGGCATGTTATATAATAAATCGGTTGATATAAAAATCACAATCTTCACAACCGGATATACCATACAGAAAGGAAAAACAATATGAACGTACTGAACAAAAAAACCGTAGAAGACCTTGACGTTGCGGGTAAAAGAGTCCTTGTGCGCTGCGATTTCAACGTAAAGATGGAGGGCGGCGTAATAACAAGCGATAAGAGAATTGTCGCTTCACTCCCCACCATTGAATATCTTATAAAAAATAACGCAAGAGTAATTCTTTGCTCCCATCTGGGCAGACCCAAGGGTGCTTTCGACCCCGAGTTCTCCATGGCTCCCGTTGCCGCACGCCTTTCCGAGCTTCTCGGCAAGGAAGTAAAAATGGCAAAGGATGTTGTCGGAGAAAGCGCTTCGGCACTTGCCGCTTCGCTTAAAGACGGCGAGGTCATGCTCCTTGAAAACGTACGCTTTGAGCCCGGCGAAACCAAGAACGACGAGGAGCTGAGCAAAAAGTTTGCCGCTCTTGCGGAGCTTTATGTGAACGACGCCTTCGGCTCCGCTCACAGAGCTCATTCCTCCACAGCCGGCGTAGCGGCATATCTTCCCTCGGCTTGCGGCTATCTTATCCGCAAGGAGCTTGACTTTATGGGCAACGCTCTTGAAAATCCCAAGCGTCCCTTTGTTGCCATTCTCGGCGGTGCCAAGGTATCGGACAAAATCGGTGTTATAACAAATCTCATGGAGAAGGTTGACACTCTTATAGTCGGCGGCGGCATGGCGTACACCTTCTTTGCGGCTCTCGGCGACACCGTGGGCACCTCTCTTTGCGAAACAGAACGCATCGAGGACGCGAAGAACATGATGGAGGAGGCAAAGAAAAAGGGCGTAAACTTCCTTATCCCGATAGATAACAAGGTCGGACTTGCCTATGCAGCCGACACCGAGGCGAAGATTGTTGATTCAGACAATATTCCCGACGGCTGGATGGGTCTTGACATAGGACCCAAAACCCAGAAGCTGTTTGCAGACGCAATAAAGGGCGCCGGAACCGTAATCTGGAACGGACCTATGGGCGTTTCCGAATGGGATAACTTTGCTGCCGGCACAATAGCCGTGGCAACCGCAGTTGCGGACAGCGGAGCTATTTCAATTGTCGGCGGAGGCGATTCTGCCGCCGCAGTCAAAAAGCTCGGCTTTGAGAAAAAGATGTCGCACATTTCAACAGGCGGCGGTGCCTCTCTTGAATTCCTTGAGGGCAAGGAGCTTCCCGGAATAGCGGCAATAAACGACAAATAATTTTTAAAGGACTGATATAAATGAACAAGCAGCTTCGTAAGGCGGTTATAGCCGGAAACTGGAAAATGAACAAGACCCCCGCTCAGGCAACACAGCTCATCAACGAGATAAAGCCTCTTGTCAAGGATGCGGGCTGTGACGTTGTAGTCTGCGTTCCTTATATTGACCTTCAGGCGGCTCTTGCCGCCACCGTCGGCACAAACGTCAAGGTGGGTGCCGAGAACTGCCATTGGGAGCCCAGCGGAGCCTTTACGGGTGAAATATCCGCGGAAATGCTCAGGTCAATGGGCGTTACTTATGTAATCATCGGTCACTCCGAAAGAAGGACATACTTCGGCGATACCGACCTTACCGTCAAAAAGCGCCTGAGAGCGGCGATTGACAACGGACTTACCGCAATACTCTGCGTGGGAGAGTACCTCGAGCAGCGCGAGCAGGGCATCACCGCAGAGGTGATTCGCACACAGACAAAGATTGCGCTCGGAGGAATCTCCGAGAAGGAGCTTGAAAAGGTTATCATAGCCTATGAGCCCGTATGGGCAATAGGTACAGGAAAAACCGCTACCGCAGAGCAGGCCAACGAGGTCAACAAGGCGATACGCGACCTCATCTGTGAGCTTTACGGAAAAGCAGCCGCGGATAAAATCACGGTTCAGTACGGCGGCTCAATGAATGCCGGAAACGCACAGGAGCTTCTTGCTCAACCGGACGTTGACGGCGGACTCATCGGCGGAGCTTCGCTCAAATCCGCTGATTTTGCGGCAATAGTCGCCGCGGCAAGCAAATAAATCACTGACGGGCGGTTTTACCGCCCGTTTTTGCAGGAAAGGTAATTGTTATGAAAAAACCCGTTGTATTATGCATAATGGACGGCTTCGGCATAAACCCGGACAAGTACGGCAACGCCATAGCCGCCGCAAGCACTCCGAGACTCGACAAGCTTTTTGCCGAATGTCCCAACACTCAGATAGGGGCGTCCGGGCTTGACGTGGGACTTCCCGACGGTCAGATGGGCAACAGTGAGGTCGGCCACACCAACATCGGTGCCGGCAGAGTTGTTTACCAGGAGCTTGTGAGAATCTCCAAGTCCATCGAGGACGGAGATTTCTTTGAAAACGCCGCGCTTGTCGGGGCAATGGAAAACTGCAAAAGGAACGGCTCCGCGCTGCACCTGATAGGTCTTCTTTCGGACGGCGGCGTGCACAGCCACAACACACATCTTTATGCGTTAATCGAGATGGCAAAGCGCTTCGGCGTTGAGGATGTCCGTGTTCACTGCATCCTTGACGGCAGAGATGTTTCAGTCACCTCCGGTAAGGGCTTTGTAAAAGAGCTTTATGAAAAGATGAAGGAAATCGGAGTCGGAAAAATCGACACGATTACAGGCAGATACTACTGCATGGACCGCGAAAAGAAGTGGGACCGTGTCGAGAAGGCATACAGGGCAATGACGGTATGCGAGGGTGTAAAATTCGATTGCGGCGTACAGCTGCTTGAGGATTCCTATGCCGCGGGCGTGACCGACGAGTTTGTTCTTCCGAGCGTTGCCTCGGATGCAAGAGCGGTTGCGGATAACGATTCTGTCATATTCTTCAATTTCCGTCCCGACAGAGCCAGAGAGATAACGAGGGCTTTTGTTGACGGCGATTTTGACGGCTTTGAGCGCAAGCAAATCAAGAATCTTTTCTATGTCTGCATGACCCAGTACGATGCGTCAATGCCTAACGTGAGCGTTGCATTTGAGCCGGACAGCATAGCGATGCCCTTCGGTGCGGTAGTGAGCGCGCAGGGGCTCAAGCAGCTTCGCATTGCAGAGTATACCAAGTATGCGCATGTCACCTTCTTCCTCAACGGAGGCGAGGAGACCGTATATGAAGGAGAGGACAGAATACTCATAGACTCTCCCGATGTACCCACCTATGACCTTCAGCCGGAAATGAGCGCATATACAGTTACCGACAGGCTCGTTGAGCAGATAAACAAGGACGCGTATGATGTGGTGGTTATAAACTATGCCAACTGCGACATGGTCGGTCATACAGGAGTTTTCGACGCGGCGGTCAAGGCGGTTGAGGCTGTTGACACCTGCGTGGGCAGACTTGCGGACGCGTATGCCGCAAAGGGCGGCGTAATGCTTATTACAGCCGACCACGGCAATGCCGACAGGATGATAGGCGATGACGGTCAGCCCTTTACCCCGCACACCACAAATCCCGTTCCCGTGATAATTTACGGCTGCGGAAAGCTTGAGCTCAGAAAGGGCGGCAAGCTCGGCGACCTCGCCCCCACCCTGCTTGATATTATGAACATTTCAAAGCCTGTCCAGATGACCGGCGAAAGTCTGATAGTGAAATAACAATCGCAGGATAAAATTTCTACCGAAGGAACTGATAATATGTCACGCAACTATTTAAAGGCTGCCGCATCAAAAATGATGTGTGTATCCGTAACGCTGCTGATAATTATGAACCTCATTGCGCCGCTTTCCGCCGCAGTACCGGCTTTGGCTGTGCTTTCGGCTCCGGCGTTGAGAAACATACTTTATGTCGGAGTTCCGGTCTTCTTTTTCATCGCACTGAAGGGAGAGGCAACCGCCGAAAAAAAATTCGGAGAAAACCGGTCTGTTTTCAAAAAGCTGCTGATACTGCTGGGTATATGCGTTCTGGTTTTCGTCCTTGTGCTTTTGCTTCAGATGTGGTCAAAAACCTCATCCTCGGACGCTGCGGTATTTATTCCCGATGCGGCTGATTTTGTCAGCAAGGTGTTTTCGTACGCAACCTTCCTGGGTGTGATATCCCTTGTGCTTTTTAAAACAGAAAAGCAGCCCGTGGCGGTAAACGCACTTTGTCTTATTACAGCGATAATTGCGTTTGCATATCTTCCGGTAAAACTTGCGGATGACCTTCTTTTAATCAACCGCACGGTATACATCTACACCGGCAAAACCTCTCTTGTCAACGCAGAGAGCTTCCTTTCAGGTATGATGCAGCCGCTGATGTATGCGCAGTATATACTCACGCTCGTAATGCTGATTATAAGAAACAGACATTATTCAAATCTTGCCGGCATTGATGAGCTTATGAAAAATCAGGGTCAGACCGTTCCGGACGAAATTCCGGTTGAGGAAGACGACGACTGATAATAGTTTTCACCTTCTCCGAATAGAATGTACAAACAGTGCATTCTATTCGGAGAATTTTTTTATTCTCCCCTGCCCTATCCTACTGCCTCTAATTACTCCTCCCGGAGAAATCACAGCCTCACAGAGAGTAACCGCTGCGCCGTTAAGGCGTGAGGGCGCGGCGGGAAAATATACCGCGCAAAGCACATAGCCGGAGTATATTTTTACCGGATTCAAAACAAAAAGCTCCGAGCCGTCCGCCGGCTCAAACGCCGGAATAAGCAGACCGCTTTTTACCGCCGGCAAATTAACCGCCTCCAGCAAAATAACGCTGCCCGTTCCCCGGCTTCTGATGGATATTTCCCCGCTTACATACCCGTTTGCACCGCATCCGGTTATATGTGCAATTGCCTTCGGTGCACGGGAAAACAGCTCTGAAAATCCGCATGAATACATTACAAATCCCCCTTACGCTTCCTAAACCAATATATGAAAAAATACAGATTTCGGAGGTTGTACCGTTGAAAAAATATGTTTGCGCGATGCTCTGTGTCTTTTTTATATTCCTCTCGGCAGGCTGCGGCGGAGGCTCAGGTTATACCGGCGCTACAACAACTGCCGTCACCGGAACCGCACCGCCCGGCACTTCTCCCGTTCCTTCCGAAGAAATGCGCGCCGTATGGCTGACCCACAACGAAATCTATTCGATGTGCAAAACCGGCAACGGCTTTCGGGAAAACATATCCTCCGCAATAAGCGCTGTTGCGGACGCGGGAATAAACACCTTAATTGTGCAAATGCGTCCGTTTTCGGACGCGCTGTATCACTCCGGAATCTTCCCCTCAAGCAGCTATCTCGGCGAAGCTCAGGGAAGCGATTATGACTTTGACGCCCTTGAAATAATAATCAAAGAAGCAAAAAGCCGCGGTGTATCCGTGCACGCATGGATAAATCCGTACAGAGTTTCCTACTCAACGGATTTTTCCGCTCTTGCAGACTCGAATCCCGCAAAGCTATGGCACAGCCGCGCAGAAGATGCCTCAAGGCTGATTGTGTGCGAAAAAGGAATCTGGTACAAGCCGTCCTCCCCCGAGGTGCAAAGGCTGATTATAGACGGAGCGTGTGAAATAGTACGAAATTATGATATTGACGCGATACATCTTGACGATTACTTCTACCCTGTAACCGATGAAAGCATAGACGCTGCCGAATACGGCGAATACCTCTCTCTCGGAGGAATACTCAGCCTTGCGCAGTGGCGGCGCGAGCAGGTAAGCTGTATGGTGTCGGGCTTATATGCGGCAATAAAGCGGATAAAAAGCGGAGTTTTGCTCGGAATAAGTCCGTCCGGAAAGATAGCCTGTAACATTGATGAGATGTATGCCGATGTCGGACGCTGGTGCAGTGAGGATGGCTATGTTGACTATATTGCACCTCAGCTGTATTACGGCTTTCTCAACGGAACCTGCCCGTTTGAGAAAACCGCTCTCGAATGGCAGGAGCTCGTGAAAAATCCGGACGTTTCGCTGATTTTCGGGCTTGCCGCCTACAAATGCGGAAAAGCCGACGAATACGCCGGTACAGATGAAGCAAAAAATGAGTGGATAAACGATTCGGGCGTGTTACTTCGTCAGATAGAATATATACGCACACTTGAAAAACACTCCGGCTTCGCGCTTTTCTCATATTCCGGAATTTGGAATACAAATATTGCGGATTTTTCGTTGAAATAATAAAATAAAGCAAAAACATGATAGAATATCCTTGTATTTTATCGATAAAAGGAGAATGTTCTGTCATGAAAGCAAAATCCGTACATAAGAAATCAAAAAACAGGCTGCTTTCTCCGCTTTTGTGCATATGCCTGCTTATCCCGTTTGCCACCCTCGCTTTTTCGGGTGTTGTCGAGCCAGGGCTCGGCGATGTGGACGGGAACGGCTATATTGAGGCGGCTGATGCGAGAATAGCCCTCAGGTGCGCCACAGGTCTTGACACGCTTACACCGGAGCAGCTCGAACGCGCCGACGTTGACAGGGTCGGAGGAGTTACCGCCGCGGACGCCCGCACGATTCTGCGTGTTGCAACCAAGCTTCAAAAAATCGAGGATTCCCTCCCCCTCGATTCCCTCACGCAGCTCACCCCCGACACCTATAACGGAGTTGAGGGCACCTCAAGCTACTGCCTTGTAACCTCCGACTATGCCGAATGCATTGCCGTGAGCAACGCACGCCCTGTTGAGGACCCGTGCAATCCGCTCTATACTCCCCTGCCCAAGGGCACCTACGACTATGTTGTCGGCGGACCTTACGATGACCTTGATGGCGACCAATTCTATGAGTTGCGCTCCGGCAGAATGATTGATACGGACGATGTTCAATTTGTTGAAAACGGATATAATATGCCTTCAAATACCGTCAAGGCGGTTCGCTGTGTATCCGGAATACGCACGCTCGTAACCCTCTCCTCCGAGTGGAGAGTCCCGATAAACGTAACACTTGCTCCGCAGGCATATTATACAGGATACCAGGACAGAACCTTTAATGTGTCCGAGCAAACGGCAACCTATATTGATTTTGAGTTTTTCTACACCTCATCGGGCGAGGGAACCATCCCGATTAACCAAAGCGGTATTGTCTCACGTGCGGAATGGATAAGCGCGGGAACTTCAACAATACTTCGCTTCCATCTCAAGCAAGCGGGCGTTTTCTACGGCTATGTGATGAACTACGATGAAAAGGGATACCTCTGCATCGAGTTCAAGGAGAAGCCGCAAAGCCTTCAAAATACGGTTATTATGCTTGACGCGGGACACGGCGGCTCCGGCGACCCGGGCACGGCGGCAAAGGGAATCGCCGAAAAGACCGTAAATCTTCAGCTTGTAAAAAAGATACAGGCACTTCTTGTCGCCGAGGGAGCTACCGTAATTCTCACGCGTGACAGCGATGTTCTTCTCACAATAGCCGAACGCCGTCAGCTCAGCTATAAATACTCCCCGGACCTTTTCCTTTCCATACATTGTGACGGCTCTACGAGCACCTCATCAAACGGCACGCGCTCATTCTACTACAAATGCTTCTCCCGCGACTATGCCGATGCACTGCATGATTCGCTTTACAGCATGTATACCAATGAGCTTGGGCGCACCATAACAAACCGTCCGTCGGCGTTCTATGTTTTTGCGGTTACGAGGACAGAGGCCTGCCCCGCAGTGTTGCTTGAAACAGGCTTCCTGACAAACACCGCCGGCACAGTGAACGATTTTAATACGCTCACCTCGGAATCCGGCCAGAACTCCGTTGCCGCAGCTGTGGTCAGAGGAATAAAGAACTATTACGGCTTCTGAAAGAATAATCATCAATGAAGACCGACTGAAAATGAATATGAAAAACCGCCGCAAGAAGCTGTATTGATATGATCCCCTTAGAGTAGACAGTGGAAATAAAAAAACACTGCTACGGAAAGGGGAT
>LFSB01000011.1 GCA_001513045.1 Clostridiales bacterium DTU089 | reverse complement strand
CAGATGTGTATAAGAGACAGCGACGGAAAGGTTGCAACACATTTCGTTGTAAACAGCGGAGAGTGGCTTGTCCATAACGACAAGGTTACACGTGACCCGCACATCGAGCTTGAATTCAAGGACATTCCCACAATGAACGCGTTTTTCAAGGGCAAAATAGGCCCTGCCACGCTTCCTAAGATGAGGGGAGTCCTCAAGCACACGGGCGTTTTTGTATCGTTCATGCAGGTGCTGCTTAAAATGTCCTCGCTTCTGAGTGCGAAGCAGCCTCCGGAGGATGCCGAGTCCAAGGAGCTTATGGTTAAATGCTTCTTCTACCTTCTTTCGAGCGGCATAAGCCAGCTCAACAAGAACGGTCACGAGGGAGTTCACGGCTGGGCGGCTAAGAGCCCCGACCGCGTATACGCGTGGGCAGTTGACGGTTATCCTCAGATATCGGCATATCTCCGTATAAAGGCGGGCAAATCCCGTGCCGGCAGAGGCGAATACAAGCGCGCAATGCCTTTCTTTACGCTGCGCTTTAACAACCTTGACAGCGCCTTGGGTATTCTGCTTTCCACAGATGACATGCTCGCCTCAATGAAGGCAGGCAAGCTCATGATGGACGGCGCACCCGAATTCGGCGCGCAGATAGGCGAGTACATGATGCTCGTCGGAGCGCTCGCACAGGGCTGAGCGTAAAGCCAAAAACAGTCAGAGGAGCAGGGAAGCTTTCAAGTTTCCCTGCTCGTTTTGTCGGTTTTGAATGTCCGTACGGAAAAGGTGCCGGAGGATTTGCGGATAAGGTAATAATGCCGTAATGTGAATTCCCTTTTGCCTGTTCCGAATAATTAAATTCCGAAAATAAATTCCGGAACTTTTAAAAATTTTCCATTTACTGTTGACACCTCGGATTTTCCGTTGTATAATGACACAGTATACCGGAAAATTACCTCTGTGGTAATCGGAGGGAGGGAATGTAATGAGTCAGGTAAGAGTAAAAGAGAACGAGTCCCTTGACAGTGCCCTCAGGCGCTTCAAAAGGCAGACTTCCCGTGATGGTGTTATCCAGGAAGTTCGTAAAAGGGAGCATTATGAGAAGCCTTCTGTCAAAAGAAAGAAGAAGTCAGAGGCGGCTCGTAAGCGTAAGTTTTATTAAAAGTCATGAAGCGGGCAGAAGTGCCCGCTTCTGCTTTGTCCGGAAAGGAAAACCAAATGAAGGAATATTTACCTCGCTTCCATTTTCGCCGCATAACCGACATTACGCCGGAAATGCTTAAAAAAATGGGGGCATCCGCCGTGGGTGTGGACGCGGATAACACAATAATAATCGACAGCTCATATAAGCGCTTCATTCCCGGAGCGTGTGAGTGGATAAGCCGTATAAAGGCGTCGGGAATACCCGTAATACTTGTTTCAAACACTAACACATTTCGTGCAAAATGCATTTCAAAAAAAATAGGTACCGATTACATAGCGTTTTCAAAAAAACCGAAACCGGATGCCGTTCTCGAGGCGGCACACAGACTCGGAGTAAGCGTTGAGAATTTTGCAATGATAGGTGACCAGCTTTTTGCAGATGTGGAGGCCGCAAACCGTGCAGGTGCAATATCGGTGTTTGTGGATTTCTATAAAACGGAGACATGGACGTATGCGTATTATGCGCCTCGCCGTAAACGGGAGGCACAGGCGCTTGCCGAGCTTCAGGGAGGTCTGGCGTATGACGGATGACAACGAAAAAAGGCTTGCGGGTCTTGTTGAAAACCTGCCGGAGGGCGTGGATTGCGCATTGATATTTTCGCCGGAGAACCGTTTTTATTTTACGGGCTTCAACGCTTCGGACGGTGTGCTTATTGCCGGAGCAAACGGATGTGTTTTTCTTACCGACAGCCGCTATACGGAGGCGGCTCAGCGGTGTGTTACGGCGTGTGATGTAAGGCTGTTGAAGAAGCTTTCGCAGGAGCTTCCGGGCGAGCTGAAGGCATTCGGCTATGGCTGCGCGGCAATTGAGGCGCAGCACACCTCGATATCGGAATTAAAAAAAATAAAAGAAATTTTGCCCGGATTCCGCTTTGAGACAGAAGCGCTTGACGGCATAATAAACGACCTTCGCACGGTGAAATCCGACGGCGAAAAAGAGCTGATTGTCCTTGCTCAGAGGTGTGCGGAGAGGGCGTTTGAGCATATACTCGGGTTCATTAAGCCCGGCGTCACCGAGCGCGAGATTGCTCTGGAGCTTGATTATCACATGCTGAAGGACGGCGCTCAGGGGATATCCTTTGAGACCATAGCCGTCAGCGGCAAAAACTCCTCAATGCCGCACGGGGTTCCGTCGGATAAAAGGATTGAAAACGGAGATTTCGTAACCATGGATTTCGGTGCGGTAATCGGAGGCTATCACAGCGATATGACGCGAACTGTTGCCGTCGGTGCTGTGAGTGATGAGCAAAGGCATGTCTATGACACCGTGCTTGAGGCGCAGCTTGCCGCGATATCAGCTGTGAGAGACGGAGTTTCATGCGTTGACGCCGACGCGGCGGCGCGTGATGTGATAAAATCCGCCGGCTTCGGCGAGTTTTTCGGTCACGGAACCGGGCACGGGGTCGGCATTGAAATTCACGAGCAGCCGAGAGTGTCGTATACCTCGGATGAAATACTGCATTGCGGCAATGTGGTTACGGTTGAGCCGGGAATATATCTTCCCGGTCGCTTCGGCGTGAGAATTGAGGACATGGTTTCGGTTACGGCGGACGGCTGTGAAAATCTCACACTTGCGCCAAAACAGCTTATTGTATTGTAATCCCGAAAGTGATAGAATAAGTCTCGGAAATAATGTATTTCAGCGAAAAGAAAGGAAAGATAGCAATGCGTTCAACAGGAGTAACGGCAAGAGGAATAATCACCCCCATCTTCAAGCAGGGCGATGACCTTGTAAAAGAGGTCTGCGCTTCGCTCGTTGCGGCATCGGAAAACGAGGGCTTCCCCATTGAGGACGGAGACATTGTGGGTGTCACCGAGGCGGTGGTTGCAAGAACGCAGGGGAACTACGCAACCTGCGAGCAAATAGCCAAGGACCTGAAAAACAAGTTCGGCGGCAAGGATATGGGTATAATTTTCCCCATACTCAGCCGCAACCGCTTTGCCATACTTCTTAAAGCAATGGCCATGTCTACCGAGAAGCTGTATATTCAGCTCTCATACCCGACGGATGAGGTCGGCAACGGTCTTTTCAAAAAGGAGCTGCTTGATGACAAGGGCGTGAATCCCTATTCGGACAGCTTTAACGAGAAGGAATTCCGTGCGAAATTCGGATATGACACGGTGCATCCGTTTACAGGCGTGGACTATATAGAGTACTATAAGAGCTTCGGAAATAACATCGAGATAATCTTCTCGAATGACCCGGCTTACATACTCAATTACACAAAAAATGTGCTCAATTGCGACATACATTCGCGTTTCCGCACCCAGAAGCTTCTGAAGGCGGCGGGCGTTGAGCGCTCATTCCGCATGGATGAGATACTTACGCAAAGTATTGACGGCAGCGGCTTTAATCCGAGCTACGGCATACTCGGCTCAAACAAGGCTACCGAGGACAAGGTAAAGCTTTTCCCCAAGGATACCGATAAGTTTGTCGCAGACCTCTTTGCGGCAATCAAGGACGCAACCGGAAAATCCCTTGAGGTGCTCGTCTACGGAGACGGCGGCTTCAAGGACCCGGTAGGAGGAATATGGGAGCTTGCAGACCCGGTGGTTTCCCCCTCTCATACGGCGCGCCTTGCGGGAACTCCCAACGAGCTTAAAATGAAGTACTTTGCCGACAACGAGTTTGCGAGCCTTTCCGGTGACGCTCTCGCCGAGGCCATGCGTGAAAAGATAAAAGAGAAGGACGGCAGTCTGGTCGGCAACATGAACTCTCAGGGAACAACCCCGAGAAGACTTTCCGACCTTGTGGGCAGCCTTTGCGACCTCGTTTCCGGCAGCGGAGACCGGGGAACACCTGTGGTTTTCATCAAGGGCTACTTCACAAACTTTGCCACGGAATAACAGATGAAAAGATTTGTCTCATGGAATGTCAACGGCGTCCGTGCCGTGCTCGGCAAGGGTCTTGTTGACATAATAAAGCAGCTTGACGCCGACATTTTCTGTATGCAGGAAACAAAAATGCAGCAGGGGCAGGCGGTCGTGGACGTGCCCGGCTATCACCAGTATTGGAACTATGCGGAGCGCAAGGGCTATTCCGGAACAGCTGTGTTCACACGCGAGGAGCCTTTGAGCGTCAGTATGGGTATCGGAGTGCCGGAGGGTGATTCAGAGGGCAGGACGATAACGCTTGAATTTGACGGCTATTACTTTATAACCGTATACACCCCCAATGCCAAGGAGGACCTTTCAAGGCTTGCTTTTCGCGTGGAGTGGGAGAAAGCGTTCCGCGAGTATGTCTGTACGCTTTCCGAAAAGAAGCCTGTCGTATTTTGCGGTGACCTGAACGTCGCCCATAAGGAAATAGATTTGAAAAATCCGAAGCCGAACCGCGGCAAGGCGGGCTTTACCGACGAGGAGCGCGGCGAGATGACAAAGCTGCTCGACGCGGGCTTTACAGACACCTTCCGGTATTTTTATCCCGAGCTTGAGGGCGCGTATTCGTGGTGGTCCTACCGCTACAACGCGCGCGCAAACAATGCGGGATGGCGTATAGATTACTTTATAGTCTCCGATGCGCTTGTGCCGCGGCTTGTCTCTGCGTGCATACACCCCGAAATATTCGGCTCCGACCATTGTCCGGTGGAGCTTGTGATTGAGTGATATTATGTCTATTGTGACGGATGTACTTCTGAATACGCTCGGCGACGCTCTCACACTTGATGTGAGGGCTTGTGAGCGGTTTGAAATTTACGCGTCACTTCTCTCGCAGTGGAACAAAAAATTTAATCTGACCGCCATTACGGAGCCATCCGCGGTTGCCGTTAAGCACTTTGCGGACAGCCTTATGCTGCTGAAGTATATTGACGTGCCCCAAGGCGCAAAGCTTATAGATGTCGGTACAGGTGCGGGCTTTCCCGGGGTTGCGTTGCTCATAGCGCGAAACGACATAAAGCTTACCGCTATTGACGGAACCGGCAAAAAGCTTGATTTTGTAAGGATGCTGCTGAATGAACTGGGGCTTGATGCCGAGGTTGTGCATGTACGAGCGGAGGAGGCGGGGCAGTCCGCGGATTTTCGTGAAAAATTTGATGTTGCAACTGCGCGCGCGGTAGCCTCTCTCAATGAGCTGTGCGAATACTGTATGCCCTTTGTGCGCATCGGCGGCACCTTTGCACCGATGAAGGGCGCCGCGGGCGAGGACGAGCTAAAGCTTGCAAGAGGTGCCTTAAAGCTGCTCGGAGGAGAAATCGCCGCCTGTGAATGCTTTAATTTGCCCGAATGCGGCGAAAGATGCGTAATAAACATAAAAAAGATTTCGCAAACTCCGCCAAGATATCCGCGTCCTTCGGCACAAATCGCAAAAAGACCGCTCTGATTGTGAAATAAAACGGCGAAAACGCTCATATTTCCACGAGCGAAAATACTTTACAATTTTCCTCCCGCATGCTATCCTGTATTCAAGACAACAGGACAAGCATCAGGGAGGTTTTTGTGTGCTTAAAGCATCGAACAAATTAAAGACGGGCGGACAAATAGTTCTTATTCCGCATGAGAGTATTGCACCGAATCCGAATCAGCCCCGACGCAGATTCGATTACGATGAGCTTGAGGGTCTTGCACAGTCCATACGCTCAAGCGGTATGCTCCAGCCGATAAATGTGCGTATGCTCGACCCGGAGCATTATGAGCTTATCTCCGGAGAACGCCGCCTCAGAGCCGCAAGGCTGGTGGGCATGTCGTGTGTGCCGTGCATAATAATGGAGGCAAGCGAGCAGAAATCCGCATTGTTTGCACTCATTGAAAACATACAGCGTGAGAATCTTGACTTTTTTGAGGAAGCAGTCGGTATAGAGCGGCTTATGTCCGAGTTTTCAATGAGCCAGGAGGAAATGGCGAAGAAGCTCGGCAAGTCGCAGTCGGCAATTTCAAACAAGCTTAGGCTTTTGCGCCTTACGGAGTCCATGCGTGAGCAGATAACCGCCGCGGGACTCACCGAGCGTCACGCCCGCGCACTTCTCAGGCTTGAGGACAACACACTTCGTGCGAGAGCTCTCGGAATAATGACGGAGCGGCATCTCAATGTGGCTGAAAGCGAAAAGCTTATAAATCAGATGCTGCGGCGTACGCACAGCGAAAAGAAGCCTCCTATAAAAGTGTTCAGGGATGTGCGTATATTCATAAACACGCTCAATCATGCGGTTGACACTATGCGGCGCGCCGGTATAGAGGCGGACTCTGCCAAAAGTGAAACCGAAGAATATATAGAGTATATCGTGCGTATTCCCAAGCCGGAGGACAAGGGCATAAGAGAGGTTCCTCCGCCGTCCTACGATGAGGTAGGATAAAACAGAAATATATACCGTATCCCCCATACGGCATATATCCATATCTTTCTCTTTCACACCCCACATCCACAGCAAAAGAGCCGGCGCGTAACAGCGTCGGCTCTTTTGCATATAATTTTTATATTTTATTTTTATTTTTGCTTTCCGCAATGCCCTCCGGCGTGTCGCGGTAGTATTGTGTGTATGTCTTTTTATGCGGAGTGTTTTTCCACAGCTCGTCCGCCTGAGGTGCCCATTCTGCGGCAAACTTATCACAGCGTGAGCACAGGGTTTCAACGTCCTCGGGAGCGAGAAGATTCGTCGATTTTGCACCGGTTTCATTTATCATGCGGCGCAAATATTCGGGATTTTCAAGCATCGGACAGGGACGCAGATGGTTGTCATTAAAGGGCTGATTGTGCCTGTATGCCTGAAACAGCGGATTTTGCAGCGCCTCAAGCAGGGTGTGAGTACGAATGTTTGAATCCGAAAAATGAATGAATACGCAAGGCTCGATATCACCGGCAGAGTTGACATGGAAATAGTTTCTGCCTCCGGCGATGCAGCCGCCCACAAATTCACCGTCATCCTGAAAATCAATGACGAACATGGGCTTGCCGGTTTTTGAGCTTCGCATACGCCTTACCCAAGAATACATAAATTTGCGCTGCGCGGGAGAGGGGATAAGCTCCGGGTCGGCACCCTGACCGACAGGCATATAGTTAAAATACCATGCGTATTTGCTGCCGAGAGATATCATTTTATCCATGAATTCATCCGAGGTTACAGCCTCAAGATTTTTACGCGTATAGCAAACGGAGATGCCGAACAGACATCTTTCCTCCTTGAGCAGCTCCATTGCCTTTATTACCTGTGAATACGAGCCTTCGCCTCTGCGGAAGTCGTTGCTTTCCTCTGTGCCTTCAATGGAGATGGCAAGACCGATATTTCCGACCCGCTTCATTTCGCGGCAGAAATCCCTGTCGATAAGAGTGGCGTTGGTGTATATTAAAAATCCGCAGTCGGGATTGTCCTCGCATATTTTTATGATATCTTTTTTGCGTATAAGCGGCTCACCGCCGGTGTACATATAGAAGTTCACTCCGAGAGCCTTGCCCTGAGTGATGATGCTTTGAAGCTCATCGTTTGTGAGACTTTGCTGGCGGTCATATTCCGCCGCCCAGCAGCCCTTGCATTTGAGATTGCATGCGCTTGTGGGGTCCATCAGGATAACCCACGGAATATTGCAATTGAGCTTTTCGCGGTTTGCACGTGCTTTTTTTGTTCCGCAATATGCCGCGTCGAAGCCGAGGGCAAGCAGCATTGTGCGAATAATGTTTTCATCAATGTCCGAAAGTATACTTTTTCCAAGGCGTGTGTATGTGTTTTCCGGGTCTGCCGCGCCCTGTTTTATTTTTTCAAAGTTATCGGACGGGAACATGCCCCCGAAAAGCTTTTCGGCTTTTCCCGCAAGCTTCTGAAAGTTTTCTTCCGGATTTTTCCCCACATATTTCAGCGTCCGGTTTATGGCAATCTGTGCGGCTTTTCGCTTGAATTTATAGTTTAAAGACAAAGCATGTGTCCCTCCCTTCATATAAAATACCCGCCTATAATAACATATCGGGCGTGGATTGTAAACCAAAAATTATTCTCTCACTTTTTTTGTGATTTACTCAAGCTTTTCGGCGATGTCTCTTGCAACGACTACTCCGGTAACGGAGGCCTGCATAAGTCCGCGTGTGATTCCCGCGCCGTCGCCGATGGCGTAAAAGCCGTCTATTGCTGTGCGGAAATTATTGTCAACCTCAATCTTTGAGGAATAGAACTTGACTTCAACACCGTAAAGCAGGGTGTTTTTTGAATAAAGCCCCGGCGCCACCTTGTCAAAGGCTTTAAGTGCCTCAATTATGCTCATGAGATGGCGGTGCGGAAGCACAAAGGACAGGTCGCCCGGCACCGCGGTCGTGAGGGTTGCGCGAGTGGTGGATTTTTTGAGCCTGGACGTGTCGGTGCGTCTGCCCATAAGCAGGTCGCCGAGACGCTGAACTATAATTCCTCCGCCGGTAAGCATGTTGCCGAGCTGAGCGATATATCTGCCGTATTCGGTGGGCTGATTGAAGGGCTGCGTGAATTTTGTTGAAACAAGCAGCGCGAAATTTGTGTTTTCGGTGTGCAGACTTTCGTCCGCATAGCTGTGACCGTTAACCACGGCGATGCTTGTGTCGAAGGTGTTGTTAAAGCCGGCGTTGTAATGCTCCTCGCTGACAATTCCTCCCGGATTCATGCAAAAGGTGCGAACCTTGTTTTCAAAGGTATCGGAATAATACACCATTTTAGCCTCATACAGGTGCTTGGTGAGATGGTCCATAACCGAGTTCGGAACCTCTACACGAACGCCGATATCGACCTCGTTGTTGCGGGTTTCAATACCGCTTTTACGGGCTATTCCGGTGAGCCATTCGGCTCCGCCTCTGCCCGGCGCGGCAACAACGAATCCGGCGGAAACCTCCTGAACGGAGCCGTCTTTGAGCGTGAGGGTTGCTCCGCAGACCTTTCCGTCGCGTATTACGGGGTCGGCGTGTGTGCGCTCAAGGAAGGTAAACCCTTCTATTGAGGAAAGATGGTCGTACATCGCCTTGAGACCCTTGTAGGCATACTCGGTGCCGAGATGTCTTACGGGGCAGGGCACCAGATGAATGTTGTATTTGCTGCACTCGTAGGCGATTTCCTCGGTTTTCTTGTCGTTAAGACCGAACACCTCAACAGGTGCTCCGAAGTCGAGATATATCGAATCGGTATACTTTATCAGCTCGCGCGCCTGTGATACGGAGAAATAGTCGGTAAGATTTCCCCCGACCTCCTCCGAAAGGGACAGCTTTCCGTCGGAAAACGCACCTGCTCCCGCCCAGCCGCTCATAATGTGGCAGGGATTACATCTTGCGCATACGCCGTTTTTGCGTGCGGGGCAGCGTCTGCTGTCGATATTTATGCCCTCGTCTACAATGAGCACCTTCAGCGAAGGCGGGCATTTTTTATAAAGCTCAAGAGCCGTGAATATTCCGGCGGGACCGGCTCCTATTATTATGATGTCGTAATTTTCCATGTTTATGACCGTTTCCTTCTCGGCGAGAAAGCCGGACGGGCTTTACACGCATCGCATATATTGTTTCGCAACTTATACATTATATACGAGTGAAAATGTTTTATCAAGTCATAAAGGACAAAACTGTAAAACTTTTTGGCGTTTTATTGACAAAAGACGAAGAGTTTGATAAGGTTGATAGAACGAGGTGATGATTACCGTGAAATTGCGGTTTTTTTCAATAAAAATATGCGGTGCCTTTTTGTGTATGCTTCTGTTGCTTGCTTTTTCAGCTCCGGCTGTGCTTGCCGCGGAGCAAAAGCTTCCCTTTGTGTATGAGGAAATATCGGATGGCAGACTCGAAATTACGAAGTGGACCGGAAACACATCCCTCACACTCGACATACCGTCTGATATAGACGGAAAAACCGTTGTGGGAATAGGCGTTCAGGCGTTTGAGAATTGTCGCAGCTTTTCCTCGCTCAATCTGCCGGACACGCTTGAGTACATAGGGCATTATGCCTTTCGCGGATGCACACGTTTGCGTACGCTGACCGTACCGGAGGGAGTAAAATCCATAAAAACGGGTGCTTTTTACGGCTGTACGGGTCTGTATTCCGTAAAGCTGCCGGATTCGTTAACACAGCTCGGCGAGGAGGCGTTTTACAACACCTATTGGTTCAATGACAAGCGGAACGGTCCTGTTTATGCGGACAAGGTTTTTTACACATATAAAGGCGGAATATCGCAGGATATAGGTATGGAAATTGCGCCGGAAACGGTTTGCATAGCCGACAGAGCCTTCGGCAACTGCGCCAAGCTCACCTCCGTAAAGCTTCCGGAAACACTCAAAAGTATAGGCTTTCTTGCCTTCTCCGGCTGCGAGGCTCTCGATGAAATCGTTTTTCCGTCGGGGCTTGAATCAATAGGCTCCTATGCCTTTATGAGCTGTACGGGAATAAAAGATATTTATCTTCCCGCATCGCTTGAAAGTATAGGCGATTTTGTTTTTGCGGGCTGTTCAAGGCTGGAACGCATAGCTGTTGAGCCAGAGAGTATGTTTTTTACAGATGTTGACGGCGTGCTTTACACAAAAGACATGAAAAGTCTCGTATGTATACCGGCTGATTATAAAGAGGTTTTCTTTACCGTTCCCGATGTAACAGAAAAGCTGTTTCCGGGAGCATGCCTTTCGGCAAAGCTTACGGATATTGAGGTTGCACAAACGGTTACGGATATCGGCGAGTACGCCTTCGGCTTCACGGTAGGCCGGGGAGATAATATGTTTACCGTATCCGAGGGCTTTTCAGTTCATTGCACAAAGGATTCCGCCGCATACGGCTTTTGCGCGGAAAACAATATAGTGTGTGTGCCGGATGCCGTATACACCGATGCTTCCACGGGCATAAAAATAATCGCCCCAATCGGGAGCGTTCCCGAAACGACGTCGTTGAAGGTTGAAAAAATCAAGAAGGGTAAGCTGTATTCCGCGGCGAAGAAAGCGGCGCTCTTACGCTCGGATATAAGCATATACGATTTGAATCTGACAGACGCGGGCAAGGAGGTTGTTCCGTCGGACACGGTGACGGTGCACATACCGTTACCGGAGGGCGTGAGCGCCGGCTCGTGCAGTCTTTACCGTATATCGGAAGGCGGCGCAAATCAGGTGCTTGTAAAAACACAGTATATAAACGGGGGACTTTCCTTTACAAGCCGTGTTCCGGGAAGCTACGTGCTGTATTGTGAAAATTTCTCCGCAGACACAGGCGGGACCGGGAATATCGGTATTGTGGCAGCTTCTCTGATTATAGCTGCAGCGCTTGCGGCTCCCGTGGTGCTTGTGACATTGAAAAAGAAAAAGGAGTCGGCTGATTAAATGCCGGCTCCTAATTTATTTTTACAGTGTATTTTTCAAGCAGCTCAACAGGATGGTAGGAAAGCTTTGAGGTTCGCAGTCCCTCATCTCCGGAGTCGTCCTCACGGTTTATATACACCGCTCCCTGATTTACGCACAGCTTGGCATATTCGTTTGAAAGCACCTGATAAGCACCCTGAAAATCCGTGTTTGCCTTCTCTATATGAACATATACGGTGTCACCGGTGCGTTCTCCGGCGGTAAAGCCGATAATCTTATTGTTTGCGCGAAGAACACCGGCAGACATCCCGTAAAGCTCAAAATTGTCCATAACCTCAAGCACGGCTTCCTGTTCGGCAATAGCTATCGGGGAGTCCTTTTGAGATACACGTGCATGCTCGCAGAGGAATTCACGCACCTCCGGCGCATCCTGAGGCGTAAAGAGGGAAAACGAAAAATCCGGGTATGCTCTTTTAAAGTGATTCATATGGTTGCGCTGACCGCTGAAGCGTCTGCCGGAAAAGCTTGCAAAATCCTCGGCAAGATACAGGTAATCGTACCAGTTTCTTTCGGGAACCGCCTGTATGTCCGGGAATTTATTTTTCAGAGCCGCCAGATCGGCAGCCGAAACAGTTGCGAAGTAAAGCTCGGAGGAGCATGAACGCGAGAAGTCATAAAGCATCGACAAGGCGCCGTCGAAGTCACCGCCCAACGGCAGCGAAAACGCAGGCTTGCCGTTGATGTGCATTATTCTGAAAATAAGTGAGCCGCAAGCGACAGTGTATTCCGTTTTAAAATAGTCTCGCCACATGAAGGTGCCTCCGACAGTGACGTCACAAAGCCTGTCGGGATTTTCAAGCATAAACGGACGAACAGTGGCAATGTCGCCGAGGGTCAGCTTTTTAAAATCCATAAAACCTCCGATTATTTGCGCCTGAAAAGATATGTGATAAAGAATACCGCGGAGCATATCAGTACGATTGTCGCGCCCGCCGAGGTGTCCGCGTAATACGCAAAGATAAGTCCGGAAATTCCGCATACGAGCGAAATCAGTACCGAAAACGCAAGATATTGGCGCGAATTTCTTGCAACGTTGCGCGCAGCTGCCGCGGGAAGAATGAGCAGCGAATTTATAAGCAGTACGCCTATCCATTTTATAGAGAGCATAACCACTACCGCAACGAGCACGACGAAAATGTTTTCTATAAGTGAGGTTTTCACTCCGCGGCTGGCGGCGAGCTCGCGGTTAATGCTGAGCAAGAGCAGCTTGTTGAAGATAAGCGCCCATACCGCAATTACCGCGACAAATGCTGCTGCCAGCATGGCGATTTCGGACGCGGATATGCTGAGGATATCACCTATTAGGTACTGCGAATATTTCTGAAAGCCGCCTCCGGCTGAAAGAATGACCAGTCCGAGCGCTATGGATGCCGAGGAAAAAACGCTTATTACCGTGTCCGAGGACGCGGTTTTTGCTTTTTTCACCTTCGCTATGATAAGTGCAAGCAGCACTCCGAAGGCGACCATCGAGATTATCTCGTTTTCAACGCCGAGCACAACGCCGAGAGCTACGCCCGTAAGCGCGGAATGTCCGAGCGCGTCGGAAAAGAACGCCATTTTATTGTTTACCGCCATGGTGCCGAGTATACCCAGCAGGGGAGCTATAAGCAGGATTGCAATGAAGGCATTCTTCATGAAATTATAGCCGAGCCAGTCGAACGGCAGCAGGGAGTCTAAAATTGAATACAAGGTGTTCATAAGTCCTCCCTATTCAAGCGCTCCGCCGGTGAAGGCGGTGCGGAATTCCTTTGATGAGTATACGTAATCGACATCGCCGTGACACAGCACCTGACGGTTTATCAGCAGAACCTTATCGGCGTGACGGCGGACAAGCTGAAGGTCGTGTGAGACCATGACAATGGACATGTGATAGTTTTTGCGAAGCTCGGATATGCTCTCGTAAAAGCGCTCGGAGCCGAGAGTATCAACTCCGGAAACCGGCTCATCGAGTATCAAAAGCTCCGGTACGGGGTAGAGGGCGCTTGCAAGCATGACTCGCTGCATTTCTCCGCCCGAAAGCTCGCCCAGACGCCGTGACGCAAGCTCGGCGGCTCCGACAGCCGCCAGCGCCTTTTCAACCTCGGCGCAAAGAGCCTTGGGTCGGCGCAGACATACCGGCTCACCCGTCCTTCCGCAAAGCAAAAAGTCCCTGACGCTGACCGGCGTGCTGCGGTCAAAGTCAAGGAATTGCGGAACATAGCCTATGGTGACACGTTCGAGGGTTTTGCCGTCATGTGATTCATAGGTTACGTTTCCGGAGTGGTGTATTTCGCCGAGTATTGCGCGCAGCAGAGTGGTTTTTCCGGCTCCGTTTACACCTATGAGCGCAGTAAGCTCACCGCAGTGGAGTTCAAAGGAGACGTCCCGGAGCAAAACGTCCGAGCCCTTTTTTACGGATATGTTGTTTACTTTGATTTTACACAGTCCGCAGCCGTTTGCCTCTGCCATCAGCCAATCGCCTCCACGAGAGTGTTGAAGTTTGCGCGCATAATATCCTCATAGGCGGTGAGAAGCTTCTCGCCGCTTGTAATCGGGTTAAGAGTATAAATTTTTGCACCTGTTTCATTGGCAAGAGTGGTAGCTGCCGAGCCGGAATATGCCGGCTCAACGAACAGGGCGGTAACGCCGTTGTCAAGTATGGTTTTTGTAAGCTCGGCAAGCTTGGCCGTTGTGGGGTCTCCGCCTTCATCACTTTCTATGCTTTCGATTACATTCAATGAAAACTCCGATGCGAGATAATCGTAGGCCTCATGGAAGGTGATTATCGGCTTTGTGTGTATTTTTTCAGCCATCGGCTCAAGCTCGGCTATGAGAGCCGAGAGCCTTGCAACGTACGCGGCGCGGTTGGCTTCGATTTTATCTGTGCTTTCCGGGAGCAGTGTTTTAAGCGAGGAGGCGATGTTGTTGACCTGTATTATAGCGTTGTCGATTGACATCCATATATGAGAGTTGGAATGGGTTTGGTCTGAGTGCGGCAAAAGGTCACCCTCGTGAATTACGGGAATATTCTCCGAGGAGTCAACGGTTTTCAGCTTGGGGAACTGTTCGAGTACCTTTGAAATGAAGCCGTTCTCCATTCCCGCCCCGTTCATGACGAACAAATCCGCATTGCTGAGCAGCTTCATATCTTTTGTCGTCAGCTGATAGTCGTGCAGACAGCCGGAGGTGTTCTGCTCACTCATGTTTGAAACGCTCACGTTTTCAACGCCGTCGGTGAGGTTGATGGTGAAAATATATACCGGATAAAATGATGCAACTATATCTGTGCTGTTTTTTGTATTTCCAGAGGCGCAGGAGGAGAGAAATAAAAGGGAAATACAGAGCAGGATGCAAAAAAAGCGTTTCATGTTTATGTCCATTCCTTTAGAAATCGGTAAAATTCTGTATTATTTTATGCTCTCGTCTTTTTCGGGAGGGAGAGCTGTTACGCAAGCAGGGCATACGCGGCACGCCGGGGAAAGTCCCGATGCCGGAGATGGCTCAACCGGCGTTGTATATACTATCTCCTCGGGTTCGTTTGCGGACGATTTGACCGACTGCCCGGTTACGGGAGGAGTGATATCAACGAGCGTAAGCGAATAGGTCGCAGAGTTGTAGTACATGCCCGTATCAACGCATATATAGTATGTGCCGGGGGAGAGCGTTATTGTTTTTGAGTAGGTCAGGGGCTGGTCCCACGAGGAGGATACGGTTATAAAGTTTTCGGAGTTGTCGTTGAGAATGCTTATTACCCAGCCCTCCTGCTTGAGATTCAGGTTCTGGTGCATAAACATCAGCCTTACATCGGAGTAACCGGAAATAGTGAACTTGTAATAGTCCTTATCGTATTCAACGTCGTTTTCTATTAAGGTTCCGTTATATGACTTGTTGAGCACAAGGGCATCCGCCTCGACGGGAGAGTTGTTGTTTTCCGTCTCCCAGTCATCCGCCTCAAGGAAGTCACATGTCAGAAGGTACTTTTCGGAGTTGAAGGAGCGGCTGTCGCTGTCTATGCGTATGTAGTAGGTGCCGGCGGGAAGACCGATTTTCGGTGACGTAATTTCGGCGACATTCCAATAGGACACCATTTTGTGTATCGCTACGCTGTTCTCGTCCATAAGCACGATGTTCCAGCCTGCCTTGACCTCGCCGAGGTTGGCGTGACTGAATTTCAGGGTGAAGCAGCCGTCGCGCTCAACGGTGACCTTGTAATAATCCTTATCAAAGCCGAGGTCCCTCGGTGAAAGCGCGCCCGAAACCGAGCCGGGTGCGGGCAGAGCATTCGCCTGAAGCACGGTGTCATTTATTTCTGTTTCCCATCCGGACAGGGGGGCGGCGGTCACAAGCAGCATATAGTCCGAGCCGGAGTAGATGTGGGAAGCAACATGAATGTAGTAATGACCTTTAGGAAGACCGAGAGGTCCTGTGCTTACGGAGGTGGCGGTCCAGCCGGAGTCAACCTCCGCTATTTCATTGAAGCTTTCGTCAAAGACTGAAATTTTCCATCCGACCATTCTTTCGGTTGAAAGGTTTTCATGCGAGAAGGTGACATTTACCTCCTTGTCCGAATCGAGCTCGAACATAAAATAGTCGCTGTCGGAGGTTCCGTCGTTGCGTTGTGAGGAGGAGCCGAAAATTCTTGCCGCTCCGTTTTCGGGTGAAGAGGCGTCGGGGTCAATGGTAAGCTCGGTATAGCGGCTGAAGGAGTCGTTAAACTCGTCCTCCCATTCGGTTGAGGGTGTGAATTTGACATTAAAGGTGTATTCATAGCCCGTGAAATTCTGGGCGGCTTCGATTTTCACCTTGTAATTGCCGGGCATGAGGCCTACATTGTTTGAAAGGCTCATCTCATCGCTCCAGCCAGAGAAATTATAGGTTATTTCACGGTATTCAAGCGTGATGCCGAGTCCGTCGGGGCTGTATTGCTCATAAAGTGTGATTTTCCAGCCGATTGAGGCGTTCTGCTCAATTGTTGAATGTGCAAATGAGAGCTGAACCACTCCGGGCTGTGTGAGTGAAAACACGTATTCCTCGTAATCGGTTTCAGAGGTCAGCGCTCCGCTTACCGGAGTGTTGACAATCATCGTTGACGGTGCGGATACCACCTTTGCGTCAACGGCGGACGCCGAGACACAGGCGGACGCTCCGAGCGCCGCAACAGCACAGAGAATAAGCAGGAAACGCAATGCTTTTCGCCTCATAAAAATCACCATGCGATACCGGAATCACACAATATGCCGAAAGACGGCAAGGGGTGTACTGTATCGCTGCCCTTTCTTTATTCGGGTACCTTTTTTATCGGCACCGGAGTATAAGCAGTATATATTTATAGTATCACAACAGCGTCGTACGCTGCAAGAGGAAACAATTGTAAGCGCAGATTATCTCTCGGCAATTATTTTGCGCGCAAGGTCCGGATAGTCGGTTATAAGCCCGTCACATCCGCAGTCAAGCATGCCGTTGATTATCATTTCGGTGTCCGTTGTCCAGGGGTTGACCTTCATTCCGCGCTTGTGGCTGTCCGCCACATAATCCTCGTCAACATAGAAAAACAGCGGATGGACTGCATCGCAGCCGAGACTTTCGGCAAAGCCGAGCTGGTCATCGAATATCCGCTCAATGATGGGGCTGTCGGGGGAGTACAGAAGCCCTGTCTGTGTGCGCGGGTCGATTTGTTTGCATGCGAGCAGGGATTTATCGTCAAAGCTTGAAATAAGCAGTCTGTCGAAAAGCCCGAAATCCTTAACCATGTCTATTGTTTTTTTAACAATCTCAAGATTGCCGTCACGCGGACCCTTTATTTCGATATTGATAACTTCAATATCGCCGTCGCGCGCAACATCAAGAAACTCCTCAAGCGTGGGGATTTGTGTACCGGCAAAATCGGCGGAAAAATAAGAGCCGAAATCGTATGAGCGAAGCTCGTCGAAGGTCAGGTCATTTATGTAACCCGAGCCGTTTGAGGTGTCATCAATATTGTAGTTGTGGCACACGACTATGCGACCGTCCTTGGTCAGATGCACATCATTCTCAAAGCCGTCCGCCCCCATTTCCACAGCCTTTTTGAATGCGGGAATGGTGTTTTGCGGACACACCTTGCTTGCGCCGCGGTGAGCAATTACCTTTGCCATTAAAAAGCCTCCTTGTTTAAAAAAGCCATTATTTCATCCTTGGGATAAGCTCCTACTATTCGCTCAACCTCTTTGCCGTCTTTGAAAAGCATGAGCGTGGGTATGCTCATTATACCGAACATTCCGGCAATATCGGGTGAATCATCAACATTTATTTTGCAAATTTTCAAGGTGTCTGCGTTCTCAAGAGAAATCTCCTCAAGAATGGGAGCAACCATTTTGCACGGACCGCACCAGTCGGCAAAAAAGTCAACAAGCACGGGCTTGTCCGATTGCAGAACCTCCTGTGGGAATGTCGCGGAGTTAATTATATCCGGCATTTAAAACACTTCCTTTGATACTTTTTGAGCGAGAGCCGTTGCTTCGCTGATAACGGAGTCCGATATCTCATGCAGGTCGGTATCCGCGGCAAGCACACAGCCGGTAAGCGTTGTGTTCATTACGGAAAAAGAGGATTCACATTGGTGCGTCATGACCTCAAGTGCGTATTTTCCGTCATGACCCGCACTTACAAGCAGAACGGCGTTGCGGTGGCTCTTTAAGGGCTGAATTCGTCCGAGAGCAAAATATGCCGAATAGTAGCGCTGGAATCTGTCAAAAAGCGCCTTGAGAGGAGCGGGGAACGAGGCGTTATACGCAGGTGTTGCAATAATTACAAGCCCGGAGCGTTCAAAGTCTTCAAAAAATTCATCCAGGTCGTTATAAGCGCACAACGGCTTATCGGAAAAGTCGGTTTCACAGCGGTTGCATGCAACACACGGCGAGGGATTCAAAGCATACACGTCAACTGTTTTCACGCTGACGTTCCCGGGAATACCCGAAAGGAACGCATTGAGCATCGCGCGCGTTGCACCGTTGCTTCGCGGTGAGGCATAGATTACCAGCGCGTTCTTAATGTTGTACGAAGGTGTGTTCACAATATCTGCAGACAAGCTCGTCACCTCTTTCGTCAAAGAGTGAGGGGAGATATTGCTCGGTCTGTGTTATGCAGCGGGGATTCCCGCATTTGAAATCGTGTGTGGACTCAGGAACCTCCGGAAGCTCTTTCTTTGATGAGCCTTTTATCATTTTGATAATCAGTGACATTCTTGCGTATATTCCGTACTCTGCCTGCTCGAAGTATTTCGCCCGCGGGTCATCGTCAACCTCGACCGCTATTTCGTCCACTCTGGGCAGCGGATGCATCACAACAAGGTCATCCTTTGCAAGGGACAGCTTGGCCTCATCAAGCACGAAAACGCCCTTTTGACGCTCGTATTCCTCCTGAGAGGGGAAGCGCTCACGCTGAATGCGTGTCATATAGAGCATGTCAAGCTCGGGAATGGATTCCTCAAGACTGTTGGAAAAGCTGAATTCCACACCCTTTTCGGTCAGCTCCTCGGTTATGTAGTCCGGCATCTGAAGCTCCGGTGTGGAGATGAAAACGAAGCGGTTTCCCTTATACGAGGAAAGGCAGCGGATAAGAGAGTGCACGGTTCTTCCGTTTTTCATATCTCCGCAGCAGCCGATGGTCTGGTTTGAAAGATGATGGCGCTCATACCACAGCGTAACGACGTCTGTAAGGGTCTGCGTCGGATGGAGATGTCCGCCGTCTCCGGCGTTGATTACGGGACATTTTGAATAAAGCGAGGCGGCGTAAGCCGCACCCTCAAGCGGATGGCGTATTACAATAATATCCGCATAGCCGCTCATGACACGGATTGTGTCCTTGAGGCTTTCGCCCTTTGAAACGGATGAATTCTGCGGATTGTCGAAGCCTATTATTTTACCGCCGAGACGCAGCATGGCGGTCTGGAAGGACATCTGGGTTCGGGTCGACGGCTCATAAAAGAGCGTCGCCATGATTTTGCCGTGGCAATCGTCCATGTAGTACGCCGAATTGTCACGGATAACACCCGAAAGCTTGATGATATCCATAAGCTCCTCGCGCGAAAGCTCGGACAGATTTATAAGCTTTTTGACTTCCATTTTGCAGCTCCCCGTTTCAGAATACTATAATCCGTGTAAGTATAACACAGATAATAAAAAAATTCAACCGAATAAAAAGCAAAAACGCCCCTTTACGGGCATGTAAATTTTACAAATTTGTAAATTATACACCGGCATGTCATTTTTAATTGTAAAATTAAAACAGGTGTGATAAAATAAGCTCAAATAATGAGAGGGGATTTGCAGAATGAAGCATGTTTTTATTATAAACCCCATGGCGGGCAAGGGCAAAACAGCGGCGCTCATAGGTCCGCAGATTGAGCGATGCGCCGAAAAGTATAAGCTCGATTACACCATACATCTCACGAGTGCGCCGGGAGACGCTTTGGAATACTCAAAAAAGCTCGCCCAGACAGGGGAGGATGTGCGCATATACGCCTGCGGCGGCGACGGCACGCTTTATGAGGCGGTCAACGGAACCTACGGCTATAAGAATGTGGAGCTTGCTTCAATCCCGCTCGGCTCCGGAAATGACTTTGTCCGTCTTTTCGGAACACGGGAGCAGTTTTGCGATATAGACGCGCAGGTCAACGGCACGGCGATAGAGCTTGATGTTATCAAGTGCGGCAACGAGATAGCAATAAACCAGTGCTCAATGGGTCTGGACGCCGAGGTTTGCGCCTCTCAGGCATCGTTTAAAAAGCTTCCGCTTCTCAACGGCGAGGCGGCTTATACGGCGGCACTCCTGAGCTGCTTCATAGGTAAGATGAAAAGTCATTTCACAATTAAAATAGATGATGATGAGCCGTTTTCGGCAGACGTTCTGTTCTGCGTGGCGGGTAACTCACGTTGGTACGGCGGCGGATATATGGCGGCTCCGCTTGCGCTTCCGGATGACGGGCTGCTTGATTTTGTAGTGGTTCGCAAGGCGGTTTCAAGAATAAAGCTGCTCGGACTCATTAACGAATACAAAGCGGGAAGGCATCTCTCGTGGGATATCACCACATTTAAGCGCGGTAAAAAAATCAGCATAAAGAGTGCTGTTCCGGCAGCCGTAAATGTGGACGGAGAGACGCATTACACCACGGAAAGCACAATGGAGATAATCGAAAAGGGTGCAAAATTTGTAATTCCGTCCACCTCAACCTACATAAAGGACAGAGCCGAAAAGAAGCTGTAATTCACTTCATAATAACATTAAAAAGGCTGCCGTTAATTTAACGGCAGCCTTTGCTTCGGTGTGCTTATTTGAAGAGATTGAAGAATTTGCGAAGCGGTTCAAAAAGCTTGTCGAAAAGCAGTTTGATTCTCTCGCCTATTGAAAGATTTTCAGCGTCATCTCCGGCGTCAAACGCAACAACGTTGTCGTAGGATATTGAGAAATCAGGGGAGAGAGAGGCAATCTTTGTGAGTACTCCCGCAACGGATACCTCATATTCGGGAGTGATTTTTGTGTTTCTCCAGGTGTTCACGTTGCCGAGCTTGACGCTTCTGTCCGACTTCATGTATACCGAGCCGTAGAAGGTGCTCAGACCGGAGGCGGAGGAAGCGGAGTCAAAACGGAAATATATCGGGTTGGAGTTGATTCCGTTGAACGTTACATCATAATCGGAGTTCTTATAAAGATATGCAACCTTAACATTGGTGTCAAGCGTTTCGTTATATACGTTGGCGAAAACGCCGGTGTCATTGAAATCGATGTAATCGGATTTAAGGACTGTGCGGAAGCCGGAAACACTCTTGCCGGTGGAAATATCGGTTATTACTGTGTCTGCATCGCCGTAAAGAGCAAAGCCGGAGGCAATTTCGCCGACAGCGTCCTTCGCAAGTACTTCGCGGAGAACAGCGAGCTTTGCAGCGGAAACAGAGGTTCTGATTTTAACCTCTGTAAGGTCATAGTCCTTAACCAGAGCAATAAGCGCTGTCTGAGTGGCGTTTACAAGGTTTGCAAGAAGAGCTTCGCCGGTTTCACGAAGGGTAATATAAGCGCCCTCGGCAAAGTCGATATATTCAGCATCTCCGGTTCTGAAAGCGGAGGCAGCCCAGTCGGGAATGGCTTTTTCAATGCAATAAACCTCAACAAGGGACATCATGTATTCGTATTTGTCCTGAGTGTTGAAGAGCTTGTCGGCAACAGAGACTGAAACGTTGTAGCCGCTCTTTATTGCAGCTGTTACGCTGTAGGAATCAAGAGCTATATTGGCAGCGAGCTTTGCCGCGTCCTTGCCGCAGTCGGCGGTGAGACTCAGAACAAGCTGCTTGACCGCTTCGGACATTTCATCATCTATGGTTTTTACAATTTCCGTTGCGGCGGCAACAACAGCGTCATTTTCGCAGTTGTCGATTATGCCTGTGAGGAAGTTGCCGTAATATACGCTTGCGGCTTTTGCCGAAAGAATCGCGGCATAGCCTTCAACATAGGCTTCATATATCCTGTTGCCGTAGTTGGCAACCTGAAGTGCGGTGTTGAGAATTGAAAGTGAGGTTGCCCACTCGGCTGATTCGGTAAACTCAAGAACGTCCGTAAAGCCGTCAATGTAACCGTTGACGGTTTCAATTGCCTCGAGTGCATCGGAGGCCTTTCCGAGAGCGGCAAGAACCTCTTCATAGGTCTGGTTTTTATAGTCCGCTTCAATCTTTTCAATTACGCCGAGAAGAACAGCCTTTGCGTAGTCTATGTTGACAGCACCGGTAAAATAATTGTCCCAAGCGTTGTCATAAAGACCGAGCGCTGTATAGAGGTCAATTTTATCCTTGAACATGTTGTTGTCTTCAACATATTCCATGTGGAAGTAGTTGTCGTCGCTGAGGATTTCGCCGCGGAGCATTCCCGAATTGTCTGCAGCAAACGCCGTAAGAGGGAATATGCTCAGGCACATCAGTGCAGCGAGAACAACGGAGAGGATTTTCTTGGTCATAAGAAGCACCCTTTCAATAAAAAATACACAAAAATACATTATCAGTATAGCAACTATTGGTAATTTTGTCAACACAATGCAACAAATTTTCGTAAAAATGTCGGATTTCTCTTTTGAGATTTTTATTTTATAATCCTTTTCGGAGACAGGGTGTATACGGACGCAGAAAACACATAAAAAACTAAGAAGCTCACCGTTTTCAGGTGAGCTTCTTACAACAATATTTTACTTTACCACTTGTTTTCCACATATTCGCAGAAGGCGTACATGTCTTTTATTTCAAGCCTTGTGCCGTCGTCAAGTGTGACGGTTCCGCTCCAGAGGCCGTGCACCTGATGGGTGTTCATGCGCATAACAAGGGCGTTAAGGTCGCTGAAATTGTCATAAAACGGGTTCATTGTCATGTCAAATCTGCCGTCCTCGGAGATGAAGTGCCAGGGCTGCATGTATTTGTCGGGCTTCGGGAACACCTCAACATCAACCGCGCCGAACTTGTGTGCCTTTCCGTCATAGAAAATGCAGGTTTCCGTGGCATTGCTCTCGTCGCCGATGCCCCAGGTTATTTCAAAGCCGAAGATATGCTTTTTACCGTCCGCATCGGTAAGATATGAGGAGCCGTTGCCCCAGTACCACACAAGGCTGTGTCTGGTGTTGACGCGTCCCCAGTCAAGCGCGCAGAAGGTGTCGTCCTTTTTTAATTCGTATACCTTGTCCCCGATTTTGTATGTACCCTCGCAGGGCATGCAGTTCTGCTTCGTGGTCATGAAAAAGCGCGTAGGCTCATCCTTGAAGGGCAGTACGGTTGTGATGTTTTCAAGATTTTCCGGTATATCCATTTGAAAATCGCATACGACGTCACCCATCGTAAAATGTATGGTACGGCTGGTTTCTTTGGTATCGACAAAAAATCTTGCTCCGCCGACGGAAATATCCACAACATTGGGCACATCACCCTTAGGGGGCAGAATATATTTGTTTTTGCCGCCGAGGAAAAGCGCAGTTTTGTTTTTTATCTGCTTGCCGCGCTTGAGGTCGATTATTACAGCGGAGGTGTAGCCGCCTATTGAGATGTTTGCGAAGCTTATCTGCACCATGTAGTTGCCGTCTGAAATCTGATAAAAGTCCCATTCCTTGCCTCGCATCTGAGGCTGCACCTTGGTGCGGTCATACTCAAACATGTTTCTGCGCGCCCAGCCCTTTGCAAGCAGTGTGCCGTCATCGGCGAGCAGCTTTGTGGGCTGTGTATACTCTGTCTGCTTGCTCTTCTGAGGAAACTTTTGCCACGGTGTATAGGTTCTTTCGGTTTCTTTTGACATTTTTATCCCCCGTTCTTATAAATGTTTTATGCTTTCGTCAAAAATGCTTATATCCATTGAATCCGCTATGAATTTTCCGCCGTATTCGTTCGGGTGAAGCTTATCCGGTCCGAGCAGCTCGCCTTTTGTGAAGGAGTCGTTTTTTTCGTCGCGGCATGCCTGCTCCTGATCATAAAATGCGTCAAAAAGATGTTGGTTTTCACGCAGCCATTCGTTTGCCTGCTTGCGGAGGACATCCTTTTCGGGCGTGTAATCCGCAAACGCCGCAAAGCCGATAAAGGTCATCACAACAACCTTTATTCCCCGCGCCTGAAGCTCCCGGGTCAGCTTTGCTATCGCGTTACACACCTCATAGGGGTCCGGCTTTTCGGATTTAGGCGTGGTTATGGTTCCGTACTGCAAAAAATCATTTATACCCAGGTCTATGATGACGTAGTCCACATTGGAATACGGAAAGACATCGCACTCGATTCTTGCGGTTCCGCGCTCTCCGAACAGCCCCTTGCATATAAAACGCGGAGAGTAGTCCCGCAGGACGCGGTTTCCCATGATGGATTTATTGATTACGGAATATTTTCCGGGATAGCTTTTGCGTATGCGCTCGTCAAGGGCGTTGGTCCAGAAGCCCTGCTGGCTCAATGAGTCTCCGAAAACCACGATTGCCTTTGCATTGTCGCGGTTAAGCAGCTCAACCGAATCGAACAGGGGTATGGGCTTATGTAAAAACATGCCGAGCACCTTGCACGCAAGCTTTCTGACAGAGTCACGCGTTCTCGGCTCATTCGGCACGGCCTCATCGCGGGTTCGGTCACCGGAGGCAGTTATGAGATTTACGTTGCTAAGAAGATTGCCGCTTGTAAGCGAGCCTTTCTCGACATATACGCTTACACAGAAGAAATCCCCCGCAGAGAGCTTTAAATCAGCTTCATCGCTTGTGAGAGCTTCGCCCTTTTTCAGAGTAAACGCTTTTTTGCCCGCAACACTCAGCGGTGTGCAGGAGTTCGGCAGACAGTTTCCCTGCGCGTCACATGCCGAGGCTGTAACGCCGCCGATAACCACGTCGTTTTTTCCGCACTTGTTTGAAAAGCGAACACGAACCCCTTCGCCGGATATCGCAGTGTTGATAACAAGGCGATATGTTTTTTTACAAGACGGATAGTAGAAAAAAGACAGCGCGGAATGCGATTGTCCCCATGTCTGTACCCAATTGTCACCCATTTGCCGCTTACCTCCCTGCTGTTATTGACCGGTAATCATATCAAACACCGACCACGATACGAGCCGTACACCGTTTTTTTCGGCCTCGCACATGAGGTCACCGCTTTTTAAAAGCTCAAATTCATACACACGCTTAGTCCATTCGCTTATGCAATCATCAAGCGCATATGCGGGATGCAGAAACATTTCCGTGATGCCGGGTTTGCAGGCTCTTACTGCGTTTATGTAATAATCCCGTAAGTCCTCATATGAACCTATTTGTGAGATTGACTGCGGATTTGACACAAGGTCATCAAGAAGCCGTACTCCTCTTTTTAAACCGCTGTTTACTATTGCCGCATGGGCGCGCAGCAGGGGCTTTGGAATCCGCCGTCCCAGCTGACGCTCAAGAAAATCCGGACACTTGGGGAAGCGGTAGGGCAGAGAATGACGTGCGCAAAAATCATAGGCATCAAGGAAAAAGCGTCTGCCGTTTATGCCGTAAAGAGTTGCACAGTGGTTGTCGGCATGGTCAACGCTCGCACCGAGCTGTGAGATGAACGAATACTGAGCCTCAAGCTCTTGCCTGACATCCCGCCTTTTTGCGTTGAACGCAAGGGCGCTCTGCTTGAAGTAAAGGCCTTTACCGTCCGACAAGGATGAGCCGCCGCTTATGCTCTGCCAACGAGCGGAGTCATCGTCCGAATTTATCGTGAGGTGTACTCCCACGGGAAATCCGTCCCGGGCGGAGTGCTCCGCCGCTTTTTTTGCACAGGGCGCCACCGCCATAAGTGAGCAGGAGGTTATAAGTCCGCCGGTGTAAAGCTCCCTTATTGCACGGGTTTGCTGTTCGTTATAGCCGAAATCATCTGCGTTTATAATAAGGTATTTATCCATGGAATTTTTCGTCTTTGAAGTGGAGCAGGAAGGTGAATACCGATGCTATTATCATCGCAATAGCCGGGAAGACGCAAAGCAGCATTTTTGCGGCCGCACCGGGGTTGTCGCCGGGATTGTCGCCGTTAACAAAGCCGAAGGCCTCAGATGTTACATAGAATGCAAGCGATGTAAACAGTCCGTTAAGACGGTTCATGACACCGACAAGGCTTGAAATCATGCCCTCGCGCTTGATTCCGTGGCGTTCAAAATCATCGTCAACTATTTTTGCCGATATGCAGTCCATTGTGATAAGGCAACCGGCAACGCCGAAGCCCATAATGCATTCTATTGCTATGGCTACGGCAAGAGAGGTTGCAAAGTACAGCGGTATGAATCCGACAGCCATTATAATGAAGCCGATACGCCATATTTTCATGACGGCAACCTTTTTCAGCACGACAGACCAGATAAGTATACCTATTACAGCAACTCCGAGAACAACTCCGAGCATGACCGTAGTCATGCCGCTGCCGAGCTTGAGGGTGTATTTAACATAGAACGGAATCGCCTGCGAGATGAGAGCAAACGCCGCAGAATAAAGTGCGTTTGCAATGCCGAATATCCAGAATTTGCTGTTGGTCAGCAAATCGAAAATGCTGCCGAAAAGCTTGGGCTTTATGTCGTCCTCGTAGTCCATTCTTTCTTTGCAGCCGAGGAAGCAATACAGCATAACCGCCAGAGCGACAACACCGTATATGAGTGATGTGAGATTGTAGCCGATGGCCTTTGCTACGATGGGTGTCATCGCAATGCTTATTGCCATTGCAATGAGCTGGAAAACCTGACGGAAGCCGTTGGTTTTCGCACGCTGCTCATCGGTTGTGAATATTTCGGGGAAAAGCGCACCGTAGTTCGCGTTCATCAGCGAATCGAGTGTGCCTGTCATGATGTACATAAGCAGCATGTATATAAACAACATGCCCTTTTCGGACTGAACCACCGCGGGGACGTTGAAGAACAGAATAAAGCTGAGCACCATGAGAGGTGTTCCTATCATAAGCCAGGGTCTGCGTCTGCCCCATTTTGTTCTGGTTCTATCGGAAAGGAAGCCGTATACGGGGTTATCCACCGCATCGACAAAGGTGTAAATGAGCAGCACAAGGGAGTATTTTTTCATGTCAAGTCCGAGCATATCCACATAAAAAATCGCCGCAAAGGATTTAAACATGTTTATGGGGATGGATGTGCCGAGCATTCCGAAGCCGTATCGGAACGATGAGGTTTTCTTCTGAAGGGAATCAGTTGTTTTCACAGTACTCATCCTTTGTCGTTTATTTGAAATATATCGGATTGGTAACGGCGCATATTTTGCCGCTTGTACCTCTGACTGCCTTTATGTAGGCAAAGCGTGTCTCTTCGACAGGTGCTTCAAAAACAATATCACCCTTGACGTTCTTTTTCAACAGCTGTTCATCTTTATCGGTGACAAGCAGTATATCGGAGCCTCCCGCGGCATGTATGCTTACTTTAAGCGGAGTATCCTTATTGTAGCGAGCTTCGTCACCGAGTCCCGCCTCGCCATAGGTTAAATTCAGCTTTACGCCGTTGATGCCGGAGGTGACGAAGGCGTGCCCCTTACTGATGGCACTTACGATGTCGCCGGCACTTCTTGAGGCGGAAAATACAGCGGTTACCGGATTGCCGAGCTTGGGAATGCCGCCGGGACCGTGAAAATCACTGCCTCCCACGGCGGGAAGACGTCTGCCCGCTCTCAGCAGACCGGTCCACCACTCAATGCCGTCGGTGTTGGTTTTTCGCATCGGTCCGTTCCATATTTCAACCATGTCAAAGCTCTCTTCGTCCTCCCATTTGTAGGGGCAGAAGCGGCATTTTGGATGGTTTACGCTTATAACCGCACCGAGCGAGCGGGCGTGTTCGATGATTTTTTTCATATCCTCGCCGGTGTTTGCAATGAAAGAGTTTTCAAACGGTGCAGGGACTCCGAAAAAGTTCATGTGACCGTTATAGTGCGTCCATTCAACGGCGGGAACAAAGGTGAAATCCTCCTCATGCGGAAGATGAAGATTTTCTGCAAAGTTATTGTGATTGGCAAGTGCGGTAAAATCCAGTCGTCCCTTTTGAGCAAGCTTGCCTATATCATGCGCGTCGAGAGAGCCGTCCGAGGCGTTTGAATGAACATGAAGGTCGCCGAAAAGCCACAAGGGCTTTTTCTCCTCAAATTCAACGGTGTATTTTACTTCAACCCCCTCGGGCATAACATGATATGCTCCTACGATTATGCCCCATTCGCCGGGATTGATTTTTTCGCACAGATATCCGTGTGAGGAGCCGTATTCGCCTACGGATATGCTGCTGTGTGCACTGCCGGACCAGCCTAAAAAGCGTCCTGTTTCATCGGACAGTCCGATGTCAATTGTATTGGAGGGCTTTAAATCGGCAAGAAATCCTTTTGTCGGACGGTAATATTCATAGCTTACCGTAAGCTTTACGATGTTTTCGGGAACGGTGAAGGGTATGGTGTAATAGCTTCCCTGACTGCTTCTGCTTATCTTGTGCGTGAATTTCGTTGTCGACATGTGTCTGACCTCCGGTTGATTCAATAAAGCTCGTCAAGCATTTTCATAAATTTTTTATCGGAGAGTATTTCGTTGGTAACAAACTCGCCGTTATGAAACAGACTGTAAGATGTAAACGGGGCAGGGGATGCCTGCGCCTGCTCACAGCTTTTAAAGAGAACGGATTTAAAGGCAACACCGCGCTGCTTTGCGATTTCTTCAATTATCGGCACATACTTTGCCGTGTACGGGCATTGGTGGGCGTAATAAAGCACAAAGCCGTTTTCCTTAACCTCGGGGCATTTTACACATGCCCTGAAGGACGGCGCCTCGGCTGAGGAGTCAAACGGAAGATAATACAGTACATAGTGAGGCTGTACGCTGTCCGCCTTTAAAAAGCCCTTGTATTCAAGATATTTCGGGTCGGAAAGAAACGGCATTTTCTTTTTTGCGGAGAGCACAACAATGCCCTTTTTGCCTTTTTCCTTGCTGTCGCGTATGCATTCGTCAAGCAACAGGGTGGAAAAGCCCTGCCCCTTGAACTGACCGGATACCCACAGGCAGTCAATATACATATAGCCGTCGGCATCAATAGGTGCCCACGCCTTTTCGGCGGGGATGTATTCAATAAAGCATTTTCCGCGGACATCACCCTTTTTGAAGACAAGTCCGTCATCAAAGCGCTCTGCCAGCCATGCCTTTTTTGATGCGACCTGACAGTCGTTGTTGTTGGAGATGGCACAGCAGATATGTTCTTTTTCAAGGTTTTCGCGAGTTAAGGTTATAATATTCAATGCTCTTCCTCCGTTGTATTGAAAGTAGGACAAGTCTCGGGCTTTCGGTAAATTTTGCAGTCGGTTGTGCGCTCTAAAAAGCCATAGGCGCACAGCTCCCGTCTTACAGTAGCGGGGTCGTTGAAGGTGCTGTGTGAATTTATTATATCGTTGACCTCGGGTTCGGAATAAATCCTTCCGGTTTCAAAGCTCTCCGAAAAAAACATCAGGGAGCAAATTTTCATTTTACGTCTTGCCGGGAAAGCATACAGACGTCCGTTTGCATCAAGAAAGTTTGAAAGCTGTTTTTCTGTATTCACAATATCTCCGTCCTTTTGCGTGCCGCATCGGTATACAAACATATTACCATTTCACCGTTGCAATAGCAATATCAATTTTTTTTACTTAAAGTGTAATCAACACAAGTCCTCCGGTGCACAGGAGCATACCCAGAACCTGTTTGAACGAGAGGCTCTCGCGATACAGTAAAAATCCCACAACCGCAAGCACACAGGCGAGTGAAATGTTTGCCGCCAACGAGCCGGTGTTGACCTTCCAACCCGCGCGGTAGACGTATATGTATCCCACCTCAAGAGCGATAATGCATATTCCGAGGGCGAAGGCCGTCCAGTTAAGCTTAGGCAGCTCCTCGGAGAGCTTGTGTCCGCCGGTGAGAAGGTAGGCGGCAAAGGAGGCAGCCGCGGCAACAATGTAGGTTATGCTCAGCGAAAGGAAGGCGTTGACGTCCGAAGGGGTTGATTTCGTAATTATGTTGTAGAAGGTGTTTGCAAGCACCACAAGTGCTATCGGCCAGATATAACTCCACATAAAGAATCTCCTCTGATGTTATTGTAGTTGTGTTGCAAGAAAAAACAGCCGGGCATTTTCAGCCTGACTGTCGGTAGGTGCTCACCCGGATTTTTTATATTTTACAGCGCAATACGGCAAAAGTCAAGCTTGGGCGGATGTACATAATTTTGAGTTGTCACAGTATACAAGATGTACCATTTCGCTTTTATCCTCTGTTTTCAAGATATTCACGAAGCATCTGCACCCAGTCGGTTTGTATGATGTCAAAGCCCTTGTCCTCAAACCAGCCCCAGCCGGCATTCATGTCTTGCGTCAGAGCGGCATCGTCGGTGTGCCCGGCGCTGATGTTCGCTTTCTCGTTATAGACTATGGCGTTGCCGAAGATGAGCAGACCCTTGTCGTGCATTTGTTTTATGTATTCCTCTGATATTGCGGGAGAATCCTCTCGTGAAAACAGCACCTCGGCACCGATGTAGTTTATATTTCTCTTGAGAAGCGCGTCCGTGCAGCGGTCCTCCTCGGAAATCACTGTCATATACATCAAATCCGGAGCATATTTCTCAACGTTTGCAAAATGCTTTTCCTCGGCGGGTGTCTTTATTATTACCTGCTTGTCAACTCCGCACTTGCGTATCATTGCGGTTATCTCCGCGGGATAAGTCCAGAACTTGTCCACATTTATGTAGCATTTATCCTTGAGAAACGCAAACGCCTCTTCAAGGGTGCTTACGGGATAATGGGTCTTTACGTTGTCGAGATTTACAAAGCGCATGCGGTTGACGCTCCGCGAGTTAAGCGAGGCGATAAACCTCTTGCTTTTCAGGTGGGCATGCTCCATTCCGGGATGAAAGGCATAAAGCACGCCGTCTCTGCTTCTGCTTACGTCAAGCTCCACAATGTCCGCACCCTGCAGAAGCGCGATGTTGTATGCCGCAAGCGTATTGCATGGGATGTTTGCCCCGGATACACCGCGGTGAGCGGCTATAAGGGGGCGCTGAGAGGCTTTGCGTTCAAGTTTGTTATTGAAGTCCATATGGGTTGAATCCCGCCTTTCAATGAGACTGTGCATTTACTGCCGACGATTTATTTTTCACAGCACTGCGAAATGCTTGTAAAATAATCTCCGTCAATTACAACCGGCTGTATGCCGTAGCGGCGGCAGCCTTCGGCTACGGCCCTGTTTTCCTTCAGCAGAAAATCGGGAGTACACTCCGAATCATCAAGCCGCTGCTCTATAACACCGGAAAATCGTTTGATATCATCATAATGGCTTGTTATGTAGTCCTCACTCATTACAAGACAAAAGTAACGGATTTGCTTTAAATATACCGGCTCGAAGGATGCCGCCCAGTCAAAGGGAATGTAACAGCCCTCGACAATCAGGTTCTGTTCATTTTCAATTGCGGTTTTTATCATTTCCCTTACCACCGGCCACAGGTATCCGGTCAGCTCGTCCCAATTGCTCAGCGGTGTAAGGTCGGTATATCCGCTGCGGATAAGACCCATTTTCAGGTGGTCAACGCAGAGGTAGGGATAATTGTATTTTTCAAGCAGCTTCTGTGCAAGGGCGGTTTTTCCTGCATGGGAAGCGCCCGTAATTATAATAATCATACATTTTCACCGCGGCCTTTGCAATTGAAAAGCGCCCTTTCCGTTTTTTATATGAGCTGAGGTAATGTTATCGTCATAACAAAGCAAGGGTTTGCAAGACTTTCGCAAATCTCTCGCGGCTTGTCCGTGCGGGGGAAAATCATACGGAATACAGTTGAGTGTGCTTGAAGAAAATGACTTCATGTGATATTATAGCATCATAGTGATGCGCAGGCGTTAAAAAAGAAAGATACATTGTAACGGGGGGAGAACATGAGCAAATATGACGCATTGTGGGAGTATATTCAAAAGGACGGCAGAGCGGAGCTTCTGCTGAGCTTTGATGAAATCGGACGCATCTGCGGAGTTCCGCTCGACCACTCTTTTTTGAATTTTAAAAAGGAGCTTTCCGGATACGGCTACAATGTCGGCAAAATCTCAATGAAGGCACAGACGGTGATTTTTAAAAAATCAGAGCCTTGCATCAAGCCCGGCGTCTACCGTCACTACAAGGGCAACGAATATGAGGTTATCGGAACGGCGAAGAACTCAGAAACGCTTGAGCCGATGGTGGTTTACAGGGCACTTTACGGCGAACATGAAATGTGGGTGCGTCCCGCGTCAATGTGGTCGGAGGAGGTTGACACTCCGGACGGAAAAGTCACAAGATTTACTTATACGGGAGAAAAGCAGTAGCTTCAGCGGTGCAAGCACCCTGCCGTTCCGTGCTGCCTGTATTATAATGTGTGTGCATAAAAAAATCAAGTAACTATCCGTTGCAATGCGGCGGCATAGTCACATTGCGGAGAAAAATATGTAAAGAGGACATTATATGAACAGTGATATTACCTTCAGATATGCACAAAGAAAGGATTGCGCATTGATTTTGCAATTCATAAAGGAGCTTGCGGATTATGAAAAGTTGCTTGATGAAGTGGTTGCCGATGAAAAACTGCTCGGAGAATGGATATTCGATAAACAGAAGGCGGAAGTTATTTTTGCCGTTGTCGGAGAAGAGGAAATAGGTTTTGCGCTTTTCTTTCATAATTTTTCAACCTTTCTCGGCAGAGCCGGAATTTATCTTGAGGATTTGTATGTAAAGCCGGAGTTCCGCGGTAAGGGTTACGGAAGGGCAATATTGAAAAGGCTTGCATCAATTGCAGTTGAACGCGGGTGCGGACGTCTGGAATGGTGGTGCCTTGACCGGAACAAGCCGGGGATTGATTTTTATTTATCTCTCGGTGCCGAGCCGATGTCCGACTGGACGGTTTTCCGTATAGCGGGAGAGACGCTCTCGGAGCTTGCACAATGATTTCGGTCATTTTGTTGCGATATTTTATATGAAATCGGGGAATATATATGATTTTGAAAACCGAAAGGCTGATACTTCGTCCGTGGACCGAATCGGACGCGGAGGAGTGTTACAGATATGCTAAAGACCCCCGCGTGGGTCCGATAGCCGGATGGCCGGTTCACACCGACATTGAGAACAGCAGACAGATTATCCGCGAGGTGCTGGCTGTACCCGAAACATTCGCAATTGTTCTGAAGGAAACCGGGCTTCCGGTCGGATGCGTCGGGCTCAAGCTCGGCGAGTCAACGGAGCTTACCGAAGCGTCGGATGAGTGCGAGCTGGGCTACTGGCTGGGTGTTCCCTATTGGGGACAGGGTATTATGCCCGAAGCCGCAAGGGAAATGCTTCGCCATGCGTTTGAGGACTGCGGTATGCAAAAGGTGTGGTGCGCGTATTATGACGGAAATGAAAGGTCAAAACGGGTTCAGGAAAAATGCGGGTTCAAATATGAGCGGACAACGGATAATGTGGACGTGCCTCTCATGCACGAGAAACGCAGGGTTCACGTAAACTGCCTGACGAGGGACGCGTGGGCGGAAAAGTCCGCGAAGCGGACTGAGGATTGATGAGCGGATAAATTTTACCGCAAAGCCTAAAATCAACCAAACCCAAAAACCAATCAAGCAACAATCCTCCGTCAGTGCTTGCGCACTGCCACCTCCTTTGCCAAAGGAGGCTTTAGCTTGCCGAAACGCCGCCGGAGGCGGAAGCAGCGAGGTGTGCGAGTGAAGAAACAGGGAGAATTGCGAGCGAAGAAACAGGGAAGCTTGCGCCCGCCATAAGCGTTACTATCCATAAGCTACAGGCTGAAAGAATTACATGCCCTCAAAACTGCGGCTCTATGAAAATTCAGCGAGCGGTTTGCGGCGTATAATAAACGGAGGAGATTTTATGAAAAACAAGGCATTGGTCGTTATCGACATTCAAAATGACATAACAAAAAACTATAAGGATGTCATCGGCAACATCAACAGAGCCGTCGAGTGGGCGCAGAGCGAAGCTGTTCATGTGGTTTACATCAAGCACAACAACCTGTCCGACGGCACGAGAACCTTCAAGCCCGACACGCACGGAGCCGAGCTTGTGCCGGATATGAAAATCGTATCCGACAACATCTTTACGAAATCCAAGGGGAACGCGTTGACCTGCAATGAGTTTGCGGAGTTTATAAAAGAAAATGAAATCAGCGACTTTTACATTGCGGGCGCGGACGCCATTGCCTGCGTAAAATCAACCTGCTACAACATGAGTAAGGCGGGGTACGGCGTCACAGTTTTATCGGATTGCATCACAAGCTATGATAAGCGGAAAATCGATGAAATGCTTCAATATTATGAAAGCAAGGGCTGTAAAGTGGCGCGCTTGAATGATGTGATAGGTGCGCACTGAAGCCGGGGCGGGATACGGACAAAGCAAAGCAGCGGCGCGTAAAACAGATTTAAGAAGGATGATATCATGAATTGTGATTTTGAATTTGTATTGCTTGACAGGGGAATGGTCAATTCATTTTTGAAGGCATTGCACAGACCCGAGCCGAGCGGATACGGAACCTTGCCTCCGGAGGAAATGAATGTTGTGTGGGGCGTGTTTGAGCAAAATACCGGAATTACTCTGACTAAGGCGGCGGGAGTCGAACACCACACGGTTTTGAACGGATAATTTTTGCCCCCGCTGCGTTAAAAATCCTCGAAATGCGACAGCATTTCTCCGGTTTTCGCCTTGCAGGAACAACAATTCTCTCCTTCAAAACTGCGAAGCACCCAAAATGCCGAGGTTTTCGTGCAATCGGGTGTTTCTTTGGCGCGGGCATACTTCTCGTATGGCAAGACAAAAAACGCACGAGTGTGCGGAAATATCTGTATTTTGGGCGTATGGGGCTCGGCTCCCGCCGCCTTAAGGCTTATGAGTTTGTTGAACCGAAACGCAGGTGGAAAAAGGCCGCAAGATGGAATTCGTTCGATGTAATGGCTCCGGAGGGCTGCTTCTGTGTTCAATATGAGGCAAGTGACAAAGAAAACGGTGTTGAATCCGCAAAGGTTTACGGACAGAACACCGTGTTTTATACAGATAAATATCTTGATGCAGTAAAGCAGGGCATGTTGTTTTACGAAAACGAGGGCGGAAAAAGCGAGGCGTTTGAAAAATTCAGACAGCAGTTTGAAGAATCGCATAAAATGTCATTGGCTGTTTACAGAGAACAGGAATACAAGGAAATTTACGACGAATGGGCAAAAAAATGGGGATATAACAAATGAATTGTTAATTAAACAGTCAATTGTTCCCGGACGGGGTAAAAAATATGCACGAGGATATCGGAGAGATACTAACGCCCGTTATTTTGCGGAGCACAAAGCCGGATTGCTTATTTGCAGGTCAGTCTTTCTTTGGCTTTGCGAAACTCCTGCGGTATTTGCTCGACGCCCATGCTTGCCGGTACAGATGTTGTTCCGGCAGCTTTTGCTGTTTCATAGAACCAGCATTTATATTTGATGGTTTCGAGTGTTTTTTGCATGGCTTCAATTTGTGCTTCAACCTCCGATTTGCGCTTTAAAAACATGGCAAGCCGCTCATCGATAGTGGAGTCGCCCTCTGTGGTCATGCGTATAAAATGCCTGATGTCATCAAGGGACAATCCGGATTGCTTGAGGCACTCAACTATGCGCAGACACTCAATATCCTTGTCGGAAAACATGCGCATACCGCCGCTTGAGCGCTCCATGAATGGCAGAAGCCCCTTTTTGTCATAAAAACGCAGGGTTGAGGTCGGCAATCCGAGAGTCTTTGCCATTTCACCGATTGTATAAAGCATCTTCAGCCTCCGAAAATGTATTATTTTTAAAAAAACTCTTGACTTAAACTCGAGTTTAACTTATATAATCAAGATGCATAAATTATATCATGCTTCATATAGGCTGTCAATATGAGGAAACAGACGAAAATAATATGGTGGTAAACACGGAAGGTAGTTGTATGGAATACAGAATCAACAAGAAAACAGGGGACAAAATCAGCGTAATCGGCTTCGGCTCAAGCTATATTTCGGAATCAAATGCCGGAGTCGGTATTGCGGCAATAGAAAAAGCTTATCAGTCCGGTATCAATTTCTATGACCTTGCGGCCGCAGAGTCAAAGTGTTTTCCGTATTACAGTGAGGCGCTCGGCGGCGTTCGTAAAGAGATTATGTATCAGATACATTTCGGCGCAAACTATGACACCGGCTCCTATGGCTGGAGTACGGACGGCGAGGTGACAAAGCGGAATACGGAACGGCTGCTCATGGAGCTGAAAACAGATTATATCGACTACGGCTTTATTCATTGCCTGGACGAGCTTTCTGATTGGGACGATTACCGTGAGAACGGTGCACTTGCATATTTAATGCAGATGAAAGAGCAGGGGGTTGTCCGCCATATCGGGCTTTCCTCGCATACGCCCGCACTTATTCAGCATGTGCTTGACGAGGCGGATATTGATATGCTGATGTTTTCAGTCAACCCCGGATACGATTACCATGAGGGCGACTATGCACGCGGTTCGGTGGACGAACGAAGCGCGGTTTACCGTCGCTGTGAGGCAAATGGAATCGGTATTTCGGTAATGAAGCCCTTTTCGGGCGGACAGCTGTTGGATGCCTCGCTTTCTCCGTTCGGCGAAAAGCTGTCCATATATCAGTGCCTCCAATACGCGCTCGACAAGCCGGGAGTTGTGACGGTTTTGCCGGGAATGTCCACTTCGGAGCAGGTAGAAAATATTCTCCGATTCTTCGAGCTTCCTGAGGAGGAGCGGGATTATTCTGTTATCGGCTCATTTAAGCCTGCCGATGCCGTAGGCAAGTGCGTTTATTGCAATCACTGCAAGCCGTGTCCGGCGGGTATCAACATAGGTATTGTAAACAAGTATTACGATTTGGCGAAAAACGGTGACGCAATGGCCGGGGAGCATTATTTCGGACTTGAAAAACACGCAGGTGATTGTATTTCCTGCGGGCATTGCGTAAGTCGTTGTCCGTTCGGCGTTGAGCAGATGGACAGGATGAAGGATATTGAAAGCTGTTTCGGGAAATAATGCTTTGTACGGAATCAAAGGAAGGAGCATGCTCAATGAAATTACGTAAATATTTATCTTTTATGTCGGCGTTGCTGACGGTGTTTCTTCTTGCATCGTGCGGCTTTGAAGCTGAGAATAAAAGCAGTACATCCGTAACAAATAATATTGATGTGAGTACCATCGGTACCGACCCTGTGAAGGCAACGACAGGCAAGGTGCTGGTTGCATATTTTTCCGCTACCGGTACGACAGAAGCCGTTGCCGGATATATAAAAGAGGCTGTTCAAGCGGATATATATGAAATTATTCCGTCTGCTCCGTATACCGCCGCAGACCTGAATTACTCTGATACGAACAGCCGGGCGACAAGTGAACAGAGGGATAAATCCGCCCGCCCTGCTATAAGCGGAAGTGTTGAGAACATCGGAGCGTATGATGTAATTTTTATAGGCTATCCTATTTGGTTCGGTCAGGCACCGAGAATCATCAGCACATTCATGGAAAGTTATGACTTAAACGAAAAAACAATCATACCGTTTTGCACCTCCGGAGGAAGCGGAATCGGGTCAAGTGACATTGAACTGCATGGGCTTGCATCGGGCGCAACATGGAAAGAGGGAAAGCGATTTGCCGGGGGTACCGCTGAAGATGCGGTTGCCGAATGGGCAGAAAGCTGTATTGATTGACCGTTTTCGTCAGTGACGTCATGACGAACGGCAGTAACCGGTAATACAGATGAATAAAAGTAAATTGAAAACGGAGGAATGAGAGATGTCAAAAAAATTAGTGGCCTATTTTTCAGCAAGCGGAGTTACGGCAAAGGCAGCGCAGAGGCTGGCAGCGGCGGTAAGTGCGGATATTCATGAAATCAAGCCGGAGGTTCCGTATACAGCCGCCGACCTGGACTGGACAAATAAAAAAAGCCGTTCCACGCTCGAAATGCAGGATAAAGGCTCCCGTCCGGCGCTTGCCGAAAAGCACTTCGATGCAAGCGGCTACGATGTCATATATATCGGTTTTCCCGTGTGGTGGTATGTCGCTCCGACGATTATCAACAGCTTTCTTGAAAGCGGGGATTTCTCCGGGAAGACGATTGTCCTTTTCGCCACCTCCGGCGGGAGCGGTCTCGGCAAGTCGGCGGAGCAGCTCAAGCCGAGCGTTTCCGCAAGCACGCGGCTTATCAGCGGAAAGGTTCTCAATCGCGCAACCGACAGCGAAATAGAAGAATTTACCAAAATCGTGTAACGCTGATAACAGCGTGAAAACAACTGTGAAAAGTGAAGATGCAGCGTGTGAACAGCAGCGTTTCGGGGCTTGTGTGTCTAAATAAAAAACTTAAAAAAGCCGGTTGTCTCAGCGTTGTATTTTTTCATCTTTACAACGCAGACAAATTCTTCAATCGCCGCAAGCAAGGCGATTATGCACACGGTGTATACCAAGGCGGCGAAGACTCCGCTGCGGAAGAAATACGGTAAAAGAAAAGCAAGAGTGCCGGTAAGCTTGTTCATGTATGTGTGTAAAAAGCACAGTCTGCGGAATTTAACGGTGCCGGCAACCCATGTGATGATTTTGATTCCGGAGATTGCGCAGACCGCCCACAGCGTATAAACGGGCAGTGAATCCCGCAACGCAGGCAGCAGCTTATATGCTGCCGACATGAGAAACAGCAAATCCGCAACGCTGTCGAGCCGAGCACCGAATTTACCGGCTGTACCGAGCCTGCGGGCAATTGTACCGTCAATCATATCCGACACGCCGCCGACAGTGTAAAGTCCGAAGAACGGCAAGGACAGCGGCTGTGTGAACAGCATCAGGATTGCCGAAGCAACACGCCCGGCGGTTATTATGTTGGCTGTATGTTTCATAAGCTTGCCTTTCATTAATTCCGTATATAAGCTCATTATACCGCAAAGCCATCAAAAACGGAAGACATTATTGCCCTTTTCATTGACTCCTGTGTCAATAATCGGTATAATAAAAATATTCAGAAGCTGAAAGGCGGCGGATTATGAACATAAATCTTCCCGAAAAATGGATATGGCTTGACGAGACGACATATCCCGACTCACAGACCACCGTTTACAGCGGATTTTCCGAGCAAAAAGACTACAACGGTAACTACACGGTTGCAGAATTCAGGAGGAGGTACTCGTTCGGTTCCGCGGTGAAAAGCTGTTTCCTTCGCTTGAGCGCGGACACGGAATTCGTTATGTATGTAAACGGTAATGCGGTTGCGACCGGTCCCGTCTGCGTCGGCGGCGATTTTCTTTATAACGATTCACCGCGTCCTACCCATTACGCAACACTGCTTACTCTTGAGCCGGACTCCGACACACTCGATTTCTTTGTACGCGTAAAGCTCATGCCCGTCGGCATAAACGAGTATTCCAAAGGTCACGGCGGACTTATGCTCGGCGGCTGCATAACACTTGAGGACGGCAGCGAAATAATAATTTCCACCGACAACACATGGGAGTGCAGAAAAAACGCGTCATTTATTGCGCCGTATAAATTTGACGGTACTGTAAAACAGGGCGAATATACACGGGCGGTTGCGGTGAACAACATATGGAACTGTGTTGACTCGCCGATTCCGCCGAGAACGGAAGAAATACTGTTTCCCGAAAACGGCAGCTTTGACGTTTTGCCGCACGAAGGAAAAACCGTACTTGCCGGGTTTCCTAAGATATACTCGGGCTTTGTTTTGCTGAGTATAAAATGCAAAGGAATCGTAAAGGTGACGGTCAACTGCGCCGAAACAACCGAGGAAGGTTCACGTGAGGAATTCATTTTTGACGGAGACTGCGACTACAGAGGCTTTCAGCTGCACAGTGCGGGTGCATTAAGAATAAATGTACAAAATCTGTCCGGTGAGGGTGCGCAAATCCGGGCCGGTCTGGTTTCAACTCATTATCCGGTTTTTGCCTGTGCAGACACAAGAACCTCAGACGGCGCGTTCAACGATGTGCTTGACGTTTGCGCTCATACATTAAAAATTTGCCGGCAGACGATTCACCTTGACAGTCCGAGGCACAGTGAGCCTCTTGCGTGCACGGGGGATTACTACATCGAAACTCTTATGACTGCGTTTTCCTTCGGAGATATGGCACTTGCGGAATTTGATATAAGGCGGACGGCAGAGCTTTTAAGGTATCACGGGGGCGAAATGTTTCATACCTCCTACAGCCTTATATGGGTTCAGATGCTTTATGACACATATATGTTTACCGGAAGCAAGCAGCTGCTCCGGGATTGTAAGGATGCGCTCTTGCTGCTTCTTGAACGCTTTTCAACCTATCTCGGCGAAAACGGTATTATTGAAACTCCGCCCAACTATATGTTTATTGATTGGATTTACATAAACGGAATTTCATTGCATCATCCGCCTAAGGCATTAGGGCAAACCTGTCTTTCGATGTTTTATTTCGGTGCTCTTGAAACGGCGTCGAAAATATTTGCCGAGCTTGACCGGACAGCGCTGCAAAACAAATATCTGGCAGAGGCGCAAAGGCTCAAAGAGGCGATAAATGAACAGCTGTATGACAGTGAAAAGGAGATGTATTTTGAGGGACTGAATACACCCACACCGGAAAACATGCTGTACGGATATATGCCGCAAAATGTAAGCGAGCGCTACTATCGCGTTCATGCCAACATCCTCGCAGCATATTTCGGCGTTTGTGACAGGGAACGCGCAAAAGCTCTTATAAATAAAGTGATGACCGATTCGGCTCTCGGCGACTGTCAGCCGTACTTTAAGCATTTTTTGCTTGAGGCGGTGTATCGCAACGGTTTGCGCAATGAATATACGCGGGAAATTCTAAATGCATGGAAAGCACCTGTGAGGGAATGCCCTAAGGGTCTTGTCGAAGGCTTTATAGCTCCGGAGCCGTCATATTATTTTGACCACAGTCACGCCTGGGGCGGCACGCCGCTTTATTCGCTTCCCAAGGCACTCACCGGCATTGAGATAAAGGAACCCGGCTACAAAAAGGTATCGCTTTCGCCGTCGCTTCTCGGTCTTGAGAGTGCCGATGTAAGCATACCCACTCCGCTCGGAACAATAAATTGCAGCTTGAAAAAAGGTGAAAAGCCGCGGATTACGGTTCCGGAGGGGATAAAGCTCGAACAGACGAGCCGGAGCAGATTTTCGGATAATACTTTATAATGATGAGGGGACGGATGAATATATGGAAAGCGAACTTTTTAATAAGGAGTTTTATCGCGCGTTGGAGGGGAGTATCGGCAGTTTGCCGCAATCGCTCAGGGAGGAGCTGTATCGCCCGTGTGCGGAAGGCTGCGTAAAGCGTTATGTACTTGCAGAGCAACAGCGTCAGTTTGATGAGTGCGGTAAAAATCTTGATTTGCAGTATGAGAAGTACGGCAGAAGCCCCTACTTCTTTGCGGACATCATTGAAAAGGGACATGTTTATGAAATCGGATATCCCACCGCACAGTGCTTATGTCCCATGGTGTCGTCGGGAATGGCGGCATCGTCCGTGCATTGTGAGTGCTCTCGGCAAAGTATGTTGTGCGTGCTCGAAACATTGCTGCCCGACAGGAGCATTACAGTTGAATTGCTGCATTCAGTCCTGACCGGCGAGAAGGAATGCCGATTCCGTGTGGTTATAAAGTAATTACTGAATATGCCGACGGCTTTCGCTGCGGCATGAAAGGGTGGTCATAAATATGAAATTGTTTTTTCAGGCATTGGCAAAGCTTTTGGGCGGAATGGCGGCGATTGCGTTGCTGCTTTTTCTTCCGGCAGGGACGTATAAATACCCGAATGGCTTGCTGTTTTGCGCGCTGCTGTTCATACCGATGCTGTTTGTCGGTACGGTGCTGTTCGTGAAGGATAAGCAGCTGCTTTCCAAGAGGCTCAACAGCAAGGAAAAAGAGGGAACACAAAAGGTGGTTGTCCTTATATCTGCGGTTGAATTTGTCGGCTGCTTTATTTCGGCGGGGTTCGATTTCCGTTGCGGCTGGACTCATGTACCTAAGGCTGTTGTTATCATTGCGGCGGTGCTTTTCTTCTGCGCGTATTTGCTTTATGCCGAGGTCATGAGGGAAAATGCGTATCTTTCAAGAACAGTTGAGGTGCAGGAAAATCAAAAGGTTGTCTCGACGGGACTTTACGGTATTGTCCGCCATCCGATGTATGCGGCGACGCTGTTGCTTTTCACAATGATGCCTATCGTCCTCGGCTCCTGGGTTGCGCTTGCCTTTATGATTCCGCTGCCGTTCATCCTCGCAAAGCGCATACATAACGAGGAGAAGGTACTCAAAACAGGACTTGACGGCTATGAGGAATATATGAAAAAGGTCAAATACCGCATGATACCGTTTATATGGTGAGACGATGAAAATGAAAGTAATTTGTTGAACTGTCAACAGAAAAAGATTAGGGCTGTGAGGAGCGTTTTGAGTTCCGTCACAGCCCTTAATTTTATTTAATTTTTCAGCTGAACACAAAGAGCTTGAAACCCTTTGAAAAATCTTTTTTGTATTCGGCATAAGCCCTCCCGGTCGGAATCAGATTTGCTGTTATGCTCATTCTTTTAATAAACAGCACTCTTGGAGCAGTTTTTAATTTGCCGCTGCTTCGGACTTTTCAACAAATCACAGCTTGCATAATTGCGTTTGAGACGTTTTTTCCCGATATCTCACGAATAGTGCGCCGGGGGAGTGTCCGGAGAATCGCGTTGCGTTAGTGTGTATCAGATTGCGATTTTCAGCCACCGGGCGGAACGGTGCATAAAAAGCTGTTGGTCTTTTGCTCCGAAATGCTCAATGGCGCATATTCCGTTGTAGCCGTGCTCACAAAGCCTGTTTGCAATTTCCGTCATGGGCAAATCTCCGCTTCCGACAGGGGCGGGATAGAGCTTTTTGCCGTCCTCGCAAATCAGCGGTTCCTCGCCGCAAACAGGGGCAAACGCACGGTCCTTCATATGTACATGGGCAATGCGGTTTTTGAGCAGGTCAAATGCCCTGAGAACGTCATCACCGCGCACGATAAAGTTTCCGGTGTCAAAGGTGCAGTAAAGCCCCGGTACACGCTCTAAAAAATACGCCAGTTCTTCGGCAGTGCCGTACGGAGCGCGCACGGAGTCGAAGTCCTCAAGCGTAACAGTAATGCCGCGTTTTTGTGCTTTATCGCACAGAATGTTCAACTCTCTTACCATCGAGTCAATTGCGGCGGCACGGTCTTCGCCCTCATTGATAAATCCGGGAATCGGCATAATGTTTGCCGCATTCAACGCTTGCGCACAATCTAAAAGTTCATTGACCTTTTCCGGTTGCTTTTCATGAGCGAAATCAAAAAATCCGAACATCCCTCCGACCTTCAATTCGGCACTGTTTAAAAGCCGTTTAAGCTCATCAATGCTTTCCATTGCGCGGAAAGCATCCGCTTCAACATAATCAATGCCGAGCTTTTTGGCTTCCTTCATCGCCTGCGCCGGTGTACAGCCTGTCTGCGCCGCAATGTCATACAGATGCTCAAAAAATATTGATGTTTTTATCATATCCGAAATTCCTTTTGATTCCAAATTTGCCGTTGCGTTCGAGCTTATATTATTCAGAAAGTTGTCCGGAATTATTTGAAAGAGGGTCTTCTTCATCTCCGGAAGCCGTCAAACACGCGAATATTTCCTGCCATACGGATTCATCCTGCGCGGTCATTCTGTCCCAGTCAAACGAAGCAATAAAATCCGCCTTTTGAGCCGGTGTTACAAGTCTTTTTTGACGTGTCAGTGTTTGCAGCTCGCGTATGTAGCTGCCGAGATAGTTTACAGCATCCGAGGTGTAGTTGGGGTTATGCCCTTTTCCGCTGACAAGCAGAAAGCGTATGTTGTCCTTGCTGTTGAGAGCAGAATTAAGAATGTCAAAATTCGTTTTTCTGCATTTCATATCATTATCGGAATAAATCAGCAGAACCTTAGCATTTGATTCGCAGAGCGTCTTAACCGCGTTGAAATTGACATAATACGGATTGGAGCTGTTTTCAATTTCCATAATTGCCTTGCGGTAAACCCGCAATATTCCGGGGAAGAAGGAGTTGATACACTCCTGAACCGACACAAAGCCGGACAACACAACAATATGTGATATATCCGGGTGTAATGCAGATATATTAAGAGCAGAAAATCCGCCCCAGCTGTGACCGATAACCGAAATGTCAACACCGGAAAAGCAGGGATTTGCCTTGATTGCCGTGATACAGTCATTCAAGTCGCAAAGAGATTGCGCCATTCCGCCAGTGTTCTCACCGCCTGATTCCATACAGCCGGTATGGTCGTAGGCAAACACCGGATAGCCGTGCCTGCAAAGCATTTCGATTTCTTTCATATATGAACGGTGACCGCCGCCGATGCCGTGGTCGAACACCACTATTCTGCCGGGAGCGGAATTGTCGTAATGATACAGATAGCCTTTCAGTGTATGGCCGGCGGACGCTGTAAATGTATACGGCTCCTTCTTCAGGCCTGCAAAATCATCCGAGCTGAAATAGTAAGCGATTCCGGTGTCATCGTAGCGGGTATACATCATGCCCTTGTACATTTTTATAACTTGTTTCTCAAAAATCATTTTCTTTCCTCTTTTATATGAAGATTACAAAAGTTCCGTTTGCGTAAATATTTAAAGCAGCAATTTCAGGCGCTGCGCACGGAAATGCAGCTTGTAGCCCGTAGTGCTTACGGCTATCGCAAGCCTCCTTTTGAAAGGAGCCTTTAATTGCAGCGCTTCGCAATTATTCATTATGCATCATTCAGCGGATTTGTATCCGCCGAAGATTATCAGATTTCACTGTTCATTGTGATACCACTCCAGCAGCGGGGCGGCATTTTCAACGCTTACATAGTTGCCTCCGTGCAGCATCATATCAAGCATAATATCCTCGTCGGGCGTGCGGTCTGTTTTCTCCGACAGCTTTTTTCCCGCGGTTTTTTTCATGGTGCTCATCATGAATTTATACATCCCGTGCAGCTTCGTGAGGTCAAATCCGCCGCGCATGGTAAAGACGGGCAAGCTTCCGGGAACATTATTCGCCTTCCTGACATCGGGTATTTGCGAACCTGTTTCGCCCATGCCGATGCCGCAAAGAGCGCATATTTTGAATAGCTTGGCTGCCTTCTTGTATCCCTTTACAACTCCCGCCATAAGCCAGCCGAGGTAGATGATTTCGGTTCCGTGAGCTATACCGGAAGCGTTGTCGAGCGGATAAACCGGCAATCCGGTCTTTTCCCCTATGAGCTTGGCATATTGTTCGGTTGTTCCCGCGTTTGATGTGTAAACGATTGCCTGTATCATTTTATTCTCTCCTTTGTCATTTCGGGCTTCGTTTTTCCCGACAAGGTCAAACATACCCTGATGCTTATTTTGCGCCGGAACTTCGACTTATATCAACCGCCCGGAAGCTGTGTTCAAAGTGATTGGTACTGTATTAACTATACCATATATTCGCAATCAANNAATAGCCGGTTGTGCGATTTCGTGGTTGACAGAAGTACGGCGGTTGCAAAATCCGGAGCGGCCGCCCAAAAGATTATCTGCGTTCTTTTGTCCTTGTTGATGATTTTTCAAAATCAGGGGTTGAAGTATAAAATACTTCTGCTACAATATAAATTACGGTACCGAATTTAACAAAACGGGAGATAAATATGAACAGCTTCAAGGTTTTTGAAATCGGCAGGATATGTGCCGATGAAAGCGGATTTTCGGTTAAACTCGCCGAGGAGTATATCCCCGCGCTGAGCGGTCTGGAGGGCTTTGAATACATTCAGCTGCTTTACTGGTTTGACAGGTGTGACAATGCCATTTCGCGCGCTAAGCTCGTTGAGAGTAAGCCCTATACAAACGGTCCTGAGGTCGTTGGAACCTTCGCCACACGCTCGCCGGAACGCCCCAACCCTATTGCGCTTTCAACCGCTTATGTTACTTATATCGATAAGGAAAACGGTGTTGTCGGGCTTGCATATACCGATGCGCTCGACGGTACACCCGTGCTTGATATCAAGCCCTACACGCCGAGTCTTGACCGCGTGGAGAAGCCGGCCGTTCCGGAATGGTGCGCTCACTGGCCGGACTGTGTGGAGGAGAGCGGCGAATTTGATTGGGCAGCAGAATTTAATTTTTGAGGTAAAAGTATGAGTTTGAAGGATTTTATAAACGACAAGCCTGTGATAAACACCGAACGACTTGAGTTGAGGACACTCACTGCCGAGGATGTTCCGGCACTCCGGGAATGGCTGACCGAGCCCTCGATTTATCGTTATTGGGGGTCAAATTGCGGTAAGAACGATAAGAATCCGGAGCTTATGTTTGAGAAAAGTCCTAAGCCGACAAAAAGCTTTCACTGGGGTATTGTTCTGACAGCTGAAAACAAAGCAATCGGTGAAATGTGGGTGTATCTCATCGAAAATGACAGGATGGCAAAGGTTGCTTACCGCGTGAATCCGAGGTATCACGGCAATGGATACGCAAGCGAAGCGCTGAGCGCAGCGGTGAATTTCTGCTTTTCACAAACGGAGCTGCGGCGCCTGTGGACCTATGTTGATGTACGCAACACACCTTCAGCCAGAGTGCTCGAAAAATGCGGCTTTACCCGTGAGGGTCTTGTAAGGCAGGGGAAAATGGGTTCAACCTGGTGCGACTATTATATTTACGGCCGCCTTAAAGAGGACATGTAAAAGATAAAATGCGGCTGTCGGTTTGTTAACCGGCAGCCGTTGCTTTATTTTTGCACATAAGCAAATTAGAAATGAAAGATATTCAATTGTTTTCAAGAACAACATCAAAAGCCCTTGAAAAATCAAGCTTGCGCTTAGTTGCGCTTCAATGCCTTTTCGACCTTTGGAAAGCGGGGAGAGGGGTCGAAAATTTTGTCTATGCCCTTGCCGACAAATGCAATAATCGGGGAATTTATTGCGGTGGTAACGAGTGTGCCGAGGCCGATGCTGTGAAAGCTCGAATAGCCTATTGTTGCCCAGTCAAAGGTTTTAACATCACCGAACAGAGTGAATGCCAGAACAAGCGAGAGGACAAGCAAGGTCATGTCGAAAGACCATTTTACCTTGTTGATGTTGAAGTTGAAGCGCGAGGCAAGCTCCGCCACAAACAGCTCATATACCTGCAGGGGCATATAGGTGCGGAAGAAGCACGCAACTCCCGTTGCCGTTATGACATCGCCTATAAAGAGCATGACCCAGCGCAGCCACACCGCATCAAAGCTCACTCCGCCGAGAAGCCACAGGAAGAGGTTGAGCGTATAGCCGTAAATAACCGCCACGGCGAACGCGAGCAGATATCTCCAGTTGAAGCGGCGCACGACAATGCAGAGCACAACAAGCATTAAGCCCTGAATGATATACTCCGTCATGCCGACGGAAAAGCCGCTCCACAACGGAGCAATTGCGTCATACACAACGAAAGCGGGTGCGGCAATCATTGATACGCCGAGGTTTGCCTTACTGCAAATCGCAACGCCGAGCGCAACAAACACCGTCCCGAACAGCCATAAAAGTTCCGATGATTTTTTGATTTTTTTCATAAAATACCTTTCTTTGGAGGTGTGACTCCCGTAGCTCGTGTCTTTTTGAGTATAAAACAGCCTCCACTGTTTTATGAAAACAGTAAAAGCTGATAACAAGAAAAACCGGGTTAAAAATTCAAGAACCAATCCGGACTTATAAATCCTGACTTTTCATATATTCCATTTCTTTTTTGCGATTGTCAAGCAGCTTAACAAAGCCAAACAACAGTAGGCAGGCGGCAACAACTAAGAACGGATATAATCCTGAAAGCTGTATGCTGTGCAAGGAAATTGCTTGATAAATTAAACCTGCAGCAATGCTTATTATGGGAAGAATAAAAATAAAAACAGCCTTTCTCTTTTTGCTGAGCGAGCTTTGAATCAGAAGCAAAACAATTGCAACTAACGTAATAACAACATATCTCATAACGTTTCTTCTTTCTCCTTTTTGTATTTTTCGATAATCTGTTTTGCGGTTTCCAAATCAATCCGTGAATCTACAGCTAACCCCTTGATAAACGCGGGAAACGGCTCCTCCTCCTGTTTATCGCTGAGCTTGATTTTTTGAATCAGCTTATCGAGCCTTAAACGAACTGTTGGATAAGAAACGCCGTATAGCTTTGCAATTTCCTTCAGCGAGCCTGACCGCAATACGAAATTGCGAAGGAAAGCAGCATCCTCAGGCTCAATAGAGAGTATCCAGTGAGGGATTTTGTCTATTTCCAAATTCGCATCTCCTTTTATTTTGAGTTTAATATAATTTAGTATATCATAAATATTGTTAAAGTCAATACACAAATAATAATTAATATTTGAACATTTTATGAATTGACTGTGCCCGAGTTCGCCTTGCGGCAAATTGCTGAAGCAAACAACAAAGCTCCGGAGAAAGAATTCTCAAGAGCTTGCAAAAGTCAATAATTTTTAGTGGTCTTTGCGTAAATCTCAAATATTCCGTATTCGCCGCGCTCGATCCAAGCCGGATTCAAATACTTTATACAGTATAGCACATTAAAAGAATAAATCGACCATATTTTTACTTGTGTCACTTATTCTATTGCAAGTTTCGCGGATTTGTGTTATATTAAACATATAATCGGCAATCGATTATTCCAAAATAAAAACCACATTAGGAGGTTGTAACGATGAAAAACCGTATAATATCCGTCATGCTGGCTTTTGTTTTCCTTTTTGCGGCAATTGCCCCGGCAACAATGTCGGCGGCACAGGGCGAGCAGTTTAAAGCTGCCGCTGCGTTGTCCGTGTCTGCCGCCGGTGCGTCAGGCGACATCGAGGAAATAATTATTGATGAAACTGTTCTTAATGGAAGCACAATGTCCTTTGAAAGCAATACCAAGACAATAATCAATGCTGAGTTTAATAATACGGACGTAATATATAACTACGGCGAGATAAGCATCAATGCCGGGTTTAATAACACGGGCGTAATATATAACTACGGCAAGATAAGCATAAGCCTCAACGCCGAGCTTTATAACGCGGGAACAGTGTATAATTGCGGCAATATGCATGTCGAGGACGGCTCTTATCGTAACGAGGATGGCGCCGTGACCTATAATTACGGCAGCCTTCAAATCACGGACAACTTACGTAATAACGGGGAAATATATAACGCTTGCGAGATTCAAAATTCCGGCGGGATGCATAACGCCGGGGAAATATACAATTCCAATCTTATAGACGGAGTCGGCACGATAACGCACAGCGGCAACGGCAGAATATACAACTCAACCCGCGCAAGAGGAGTTATAGGCGAGAATCTTGTGCTTGACCGAAGTTACGTGACTGTTGTTGAAACGATAAATACCGGCTTGTTTAAGGAGGTAACCGTTAGTCTGCCTGCGGAAGAGGCGGACAATATTGCGAAGCTGACGTTTACAGGTCGGACGGGTGTAATCATAGCGAAAAGCGCTGAAAAAGGAATTTTTGATGACGGCACCTTTGTGTTCGGCTTTCCCGCAGGCTCAATGCTCTCAAGGGTCAACGTCGGCGAAAGAGTGTATATTAACAAGACCGGTGGGCCGCATTTTGTGTACGGATGGGACGCACAAGTTTTTGAAATGACTCAGGCGCAGGGCGCGGAAATTGCATTTACCGGCGGCGCTTATGCTCAACCGGTGCATCCTTCCGCCAAGGTGTATGAGGGCGAGACAGTTGTTCTTTTCGGCTGCAGTGTCGCAGGCGCGGTATATTATAACGCGCAGGGGGCTTGTGTTGATGTTGAGCTGAACAGCGATGAAAGTCGCGGAGTCAAGTATTTTACCATGCCGGGCTTCGATGTGGTGCTTATGAATGAAACACAAGCAGCAAAGAACAGGATAGAGCGGCATGACTGGACGGTTTTACAGTCCGACAGAAACACGCAGACCGCTATAAAATCATGGCTTGAAGCACAGCTCGGCACGATGAATTTGTACGGTGCGGAATATGAGATTGACATAACGGACTTTGAAGCGGCAAAAACCGTCGCAACGGATTATACCGGAAACGCGGACGGCACATTTGAATTTACAGTATCGCTTTCAACGGGAAGTGCCGAGCAGGGTGATTTGGTTACAGCCGAGGCGACCGTGACCTCCGGAGTAATAAGAGCCGTGCCCGTTTATACCGTGCCGACGGATTTGAAAGCGAGCTGCGCAGATACGCTCAGCAGTGTGCGTTTCCCTGTGTTTGCCGGCGGAAGCTTCTCATGGGACAGCTCATATGCCGCAAACACAATGGTCGGAGCTGCGGGAACGCAAACCTTTAAGGCTGTTTTCACTCCTGCTGATGTTGAAAACTATACTACGATAACCGATATTGATGTTAAAATAAAAGTGTCGAAGGCAAATCCCTTTTTCACGCTTCCGGGTGCTGGAGAATTATACATTGAGGAAAAGACGAATCTGACACTTGCGGACGTTGCTTTACCGCAGGGCTGGGAATGGACGCAGCCCGACAGCGCCGTCATAAGCGGAAACCGTTATAACGCGCTGTTTACGCCCGACAATACCGATATTTACAACACCGCGGAGCGTGCAATAAAGGTTACCGTTACCGAGTGCACCCACAGCAATTGGAGTGAGTGGGAATCGGACGACAACGCCACCTTCCTGCACGACTGCACCGTATCCCGTGTTTGTTTGCGCTGCGGCGAGAGGGAAACCGTGGCGGAAGAAGGCACAGCGGGTCTTAATGAATATCCGCTCCTGTCTCCAGTGCTTCTCCGGATGGTGCAAATCCTCGATAAAATAATGCTGCTGTCGGAGGTAATCCGCAATATGGTTGACACATTTTAATTAAGGAGCACGGCTTCTTAAAGCGATTTTTCCGGCTCCAATAATAAACAGACTAAGCCTTGTGCATTACAAACCGCTTCGGCATGCTTTTGAAAAATAGGTATGCGTTCTATATGCTGCCACGACCCGCGGCACATCTTTGCGAGTATTCGCTCGTCAAGGATGTGCCGCTTATCAATGTCTCAAGCTTTTTCGGACGGCTGATATTATATCGGATATCTTCAAAAAGAGATGAAAAAGCGGCAGCCCGAAAGGGTTGCCGCAGCACAAATTTATTCGACCTCTTGTTCCAGGTCTTTAAAAACTTTTGATGAGAAAAATTCAATGATTGAAATATCTAAACCGTCACACAGCTTTTTAATTGTAGAAATTGTTGTACTGTTATTGCGACCGCTGATTATATTGTTAATGGTCGATTGTGTTACTCCGCTCATCGTGCCGAGCTTGTTAATGGTGATGTTCCGTTCGCGGCATAATTCCAATATACGCTCCTTGACAGCATTGCCCATATTCATATAATCTCTCCAATTCAAACTCTTTGCCATCAGTTTAACTATTTTGAGTTGAAATGATTACCTCAAATGAGTTGACTATCAAACGATTTTTATATAATTAACTCAATATGGTTAGTCGAAGGACTAAGAGATTATAAAAGGCATCCCGTTCGGGATGCCAATGAGCGCAAAAAAAATTATTTATTATTGAGCTCAATTTCGCCGTTTTTTGCTTCATATTTTTCAATGGCATCACGAATTAAAACAAGGATTTGACTGTTAGCACTGCGACCTTCATAGTCGGAAACGACATGCAATTTGTCCAACATTTTTTCATCAATACGTATTGACAAACTTTTTATAGCCATACAATCACTCCTAAATATATTTATTTTGTGTTTATTTTATATTCATTATGTGTTACAATGACAAAAATGAATACAAAATATATCTAAAATATGTTCAGAAGAATGCGCATGAAAGCGGCAATCACGTCGGGGCAAGGAATAACAAAAGGCACCCCGTTCGGGATGCCAATAAGCGCAAAAACCATTATTCTGCCTAAGTGTCAAGCTTTTTCGGACGGCTGATATTATATCGGATATCTTCAAAAAGAGATGAAAAAGCGGCAGCCCGAAAGGGTTGCCGCAGCACAGCCTATTGAATTTCCTGCTCGATGCTTTTGAACAGCTCATCATCGAAAAACTCCGTGATAGTCATATCCAAGCCATCACATAGCTTTTTCAGGGTAATGACTGATAAATCCTTGCGCCGCGAGTCCATCAGACTGTAAACGGTTGACGGAGTGACACCCGAAAGAGTAGCCAACTCATTATATTTGATGACTCTGTCGATGCATATTGATTTCAAACGAACCACGATTGCTTCCTTGATTTGCACAATAATCACCCTAATAAATTGTACAAAAATACCCGCAGATGCGTATACGCACTTGCGTAATAAAAGTATAACCGTTATAATATACGCATATGCGTAATGATTATGGGATGACAGAAATGAAATCAGCAATCATCGGGGCAAGGAATAACAAAAGGCACCCCGTTTGGGATGCCAATGAGCGTAAAAACCATTATTCTGCCGAAATGTCAAGCTTGCCGTATTCTTTCTCGTATTCCGCAACGCGCTTTTTGAGAAACTGCTAAATTTCCTTGTTCGCGGAGCGACCCTCCGACTCGGCTATATACCTGAATTTCCGAAAGAGCGAACGGTCAACACGAAGCGTATACCGTAAAAGCTTGTCCTCCATTATTGCACCTCAATTTTGATGCTTACAATCATCAGGTACCTTAATTTCTCCGTCTGTTGCTTCAAAATCTTTTATGCACTGGCGTATTAAATATAAGATTTGACCATTGGCGGAGCGCCCCTCATATTTTGCAATATAGTGTAACTTGTAATGCAATTCAGGGTCAATTTCTATACCCAAATGATTGTTTTTGGTGTTTCTCATAGCATCCTCCAAAACATCTTGAAATAAGTATATTTTAAGATTGTTTTGTGGTATAATGTGTAAAGTATACTTAAAATAAGTACACCAAAGTTTTGGGGAAAAACAAAAATACGAAAGTAGCAATCATAGGGTCAAGAAATTTAACAGTATATAATCTTGAAAATTATCTGCCGAATGGCACGACCGAAATTGTATCCGGCGGTGCAAGGGGAATTGATACCTGCGCAAGAGAATATGCGAGGTTGAACGGCATAAAGCTCACGGAATTTTTGCCCGAGTACGTAAAATACGGCAGAGGTGCGCCGTTAAAACGCAATCTGCTGATAATCGACTGTGCAGACGAGGTGATAGCGTTTTGGGACGGAAGCTCTCACGGCACGAAATATGTAATTGATAATTGCCGAATAAAAAATAAAAAAGTAACGGTGTTCAGACCGATGCCGTGACCGAAAGAGAAAGCTTATGAATAAGGCGGCGGTAGCCGAACCCCATACGCACAGAATACAGATATTTCCACACATTCATGCGTTTTTCGCCTTGCGGGAACAACAAATCTTTCCTTCAAAACTGCGAAGAAAGCGGGAGAATAAAAGAGAAGATGAAAAAGAAGGAGTGTACAAAATGATGGACCTTTCCTGTGTGCGGTTTCATAATTTTCCGCCGATGATGACGGTAAAGGAGACCGCAGAATGTCTCGGCATATGTACAAAAACCGTCTGCGTCATGATTCGGCACGGCGATATTACAGCCGCAAAAATCGGCAGACAATATCTCATATCAAAGGAATCACTTAAAGAATACTGCAAGCGAGGTGAGGGATGAAGCGGCTTTATAATTAAAAGTAGACTTTCGGGGGAATCAATTGTTCGGGAAAAATGCTTTACAAAACCAAACGGCCTTGTTATAATGTAATTAGACTATAAAATAGCTTTTGTCCCTGAGAAAAGGAGAAAACTATGAAAAAGATTTTGAAGCATTTTCTGGCTATCGCGGTTTGCTTATTGGCATTAATGACCACAGCTTCTTCGGCAGACTCCGCTGCTGCGTCCGAGGCGCAGCAGGACGGTCTTAAAGCTGTGCTCATTACGGATAAAGACGCATATGAGAAAAATGATGAGATTGACGTTTCCCTGAGTATTACCAATACCAGTGGGAACAAGTTCGGCAAGGTATGGACAGAAATAACAATCCCCGAATCGTTGACTTTAAAATCGGGTTCCCTGACATCGGGCGAATTTTCGTTGGAGCCGAATGCAGACAAAACTCTCAAGCTTACATCTGTATTGACCCCGGTTGAGGAAAGTACCCCTGAAAAGGATAAGGGTTTTCCCTTCTTGCTTTTGTTGCTGATTATTCCCGTAGGTATCGTTGTATTAATATGTATAAGAAAAAAGTCATCAAAGAGCGCCGTTATTATGTTGCTGGTTTGCGCTGCCGTTGCAGGAGCCTTCGGAGCGCCGGTAATCGCTCATGCCTTGGGTTCTGCAATGAAACAGAGAGGAGCAGCTCCTCAAATCGAACAGGGGACAGATTCAGTTTTTCAAATCGAACAGACAACAAAAAGCTTTACGGTTATGAGGGGCGTTGAGGTCTCCGGTAAAACAGAAAAAATAATAGCCGTAATACACTTTGATGCTCAAATGGTTGTACCTATCACCATCGCCCCCGCGGATGTGCCCGCCGCACAAATATATCAGCCCGATAACGTTGAAACGCCGGTTGGGCAGGTCAAAGCTTATCTGTTGGGATGGGCTAAGAGAATCGTAACATCAGAGAGCGGCGACCCTAACGGAGATGACTTAACGGTTGAGGAGGAAAGTGCGGTAAAAGATTATAAGGCATTTGAGAATGGCGCTGAAATCGGTATATATATGAAAGATTCGGGCTCCAATCCCTCCGTCATGAACGACAACAAGAACTGCAGGTATAAGGCGGACGTTAAAGACAGCAGTACCGCGAGAACCAGCAACTTTGTTAACGCCACCATTGCGGATAAAATGTATTATCCTGACGGGTCAACAAATGTAGGCTTTTACGCATATTACCCCTTTGATGGCGGCATGGAGGGCGAGAAAGCCGTCAATATGGACCTGTTTAAAAAAGCGAATCAGCAAAAATGGGAAAAATATGATATTATTTCCGCCGATACCGCAAGAGACGGCGGCAGCTACGGCTCCAACAAGCCGAATATAACCTTGCAGTTTAAGCACAAGATGGCAAAGGTGGACATCAATTTTACGCTTGCAAATGATTTAAAAAAGCTCGGCTACTCCGCCGGGTCTGTTATGAAAGTGGTTTTAACCGATCAATTCAGGCAGGCGCGCTACGTGCCTCTGTCTGATGAGCTTATGCTTCCGTATACAACAGACCCCAAGACCGCGGACATACCTATGAAGTGTAGACCTAATAATCAGTATTCAATCACGGCGGAAGCCATCGTTTTCCCCGATGACAGGTTGAGTCGCTCTGCACAGAGCAAAGAAAGGAATAGAAAGATTGTAATATATCTTAAGGGAAACGGAACTGCAACCTGTCCCCCCAGGGTATTTGAATTTCCGCTCGGAGATAAGCCGAATAAGCCGGGTCAGACTGTCTATGATTTTAATGAGGGACTTTTGACCGAGTTTAACTTTACTTTAAATTCCTATAATACGATTGCAGAAGAGGTTGCGCCTGTGTATCCGCAGTTGCTTGTCTTTACCGACAGCGACAACTACAACGTACCGGAAGGAGCGGTCGGCACGGCAATCATTCCGATAGACGTGTCCGGCGGTGCATCCGGCGGCACACCGCCCTATACCTTCAGCTTTGAAACAGGCGCGCCAAGCTGGCTTTCTATCACTGATTCCGGTGTGATAAGCGGAACGCGTCCCTCAGGGACAGCAAGCGCGACCACAGCCACGGTCAAGGTGACCGACAGCGCGATACCCACGCCGGCAACAAAGACCATAACCATCGCAATCGGCGCGGTCACACCCGCACCTGCCGCGCCCACCATCACCGTGCAGCCGGTAGCTAAGAGCATATTCTTCGGACAGACAGCCACCTTCAGCGTGGATGCCGAGGGCTATCCCGC
>LFSB01000007.1 GCA_001513045.1 Clostridiales bacterium DTU089 | reverse complement strand
TAAAAATAATCCATCCGTTTTTTATTTATTTTAATTGTCTACTTGACAGGGGGCGGTTCATAATCGTCCTTCCGCCGGCTTTTTTGTCTGTTTTCAGGTGTTTCCCGCTCTTACAAGGCATCCCGTTGTAAAGCCTATCGCGGTTCTCTGATTTATCTGCTCAAGGTAATCCGCTGCTCTGGCTATTATATAGCTGTCATTGCCCGTGACGCTTCCGTCACCGTCAACATCGCACACAAGCAGCTGATAAGCCGTAGGAGTAATCAGATGCGAGGCGATACTCAGCGCCAGCTCGGAATCCGCTGATGTAACCTTCCCGTCCGCGTTTGCATCACCCATTATAATCGGGTCGTTTTCAACCGTCATCAGGGGTACGGCCGTGGCTGTTCCTGCAGTAACATTCTTGTAAACCGTTATGCTGCACATCAGCGCAAAGTTCACCGTAACCGACATTGCAACTGTATAATTCGGTACTATATACGTACAGGTACCTGTATTAATCAGCGCCGTGGTGATTTCAGGAAGTCTGCGAACAAGGCGGTCTATTTTGTCATTTTCGGACACCCCGTTGACACCCTTCCCGGAAAGATACTGCGCAAGGAAATCTCGCGAAAAGTCAAGATTTGTTATATATCTCTGTATTGTTTCGCTTACTGCCATTTTTTACCTCCTTTTACGCTATTCAAGCGGCGGGTCTGCGTCATCCGCGACGGTTCCGGAGCTTTGAGGCTCGCCCGATGGAGAATTGTCGTCACCGCTGACCATCAATGAAAGCGCGGCGTGTATGTCACCCACTCCGGCAAGAATTGCATTGAACTGCGCCTCGCTTCCCGTAAATCCGCCGGCTACGGCGGCATCGTATGCACTTGTGCCGTCTGCACCCGGGGCGCCGTCTGCGCCGTCTGCGCCGTCCGCACCGTCCGCGCCCGGAGCGCCGGGTGTGCCGTCGGGCACAAAAAAGATATCCCAGGTTGAATCCGTATAATTCACCCTCATGCTCTCGCCGCTTTTTATTATGCTTGATATTCCCCTGCCCCGTTCACCTTTGAAATCGCCGCTTTCTATTGAGTGAAGCAGTCTGTTTATTCCGGATGAATATTGATTCGAGAGAATCATGTCGGCGTTAGGGCTGGGAGTAAAGCCGAGCATGACCCGTGTCGGCTTTATTATCTGCTCGGTTTCTCCGTCATCAAGATATACCACGTTGAACCAGCATACAGGTCTTGCAAGCAGTGTCAATGCCGCCGGCACGGAAAATTCCGCCTTGTTTTCAGCGTCAAGCGGAAGATATTCGCTGCGCACAGGCTCACCGGCAGGCACTGAGTATTCGACATAATAGCGATAATTCGCATCGACATAATCCTCTGGCACATTGAATATGAGCTTTGTTGCATTGTGCTCGCCCATTATACCGGCATTGGGTATGACTACCTCTCCGCCGACACTTGTCGGTATCTGAACAGTAATGTTCCTTATCTTCAAGGATTCCTCTCCTTTCTTTTCCCCTCCGACAGACAAAGAAAGAACACCCTGCCGAAAAGCGGGTGCTCTTTTTTATTTTTATCTGCACTTTGATTATAGCGTCAAAATCCCAATCCGTCAAGGTGAAACGAAAAATTCACTGCAGCTGCATGGTTACAAAAGCCATGTATTCCGTAAGCAGACGCGAGCCGAAATACATCGTCAGGAAGATACCTGCCGCAAGATGAGGTCCGAAGGGCACCTGCGCCTTCATGTTGCCTTTTTTTACCGCCCTTGTGACAAGAAGATATATCGTGCCTACAAGCGCACCGAGCAAAAATGCTATTATAACAAGCTTCCAGCCCAGGAAGAAGCCGGCAGCCGCCATAAGCTTGACATCTCCGCCGCCCATCGCGCCTCCCTTGGAAACCATACCGATTATCAGAAGCACACCGGCAACGGCAAATATTCCTATAATTCTGGCTATGAGGTCTTTTACATCAAACCTGCCGTTTATAACACTGTCGAGAACGATGAGCACACCGCCAACAAAGATGGCAATCCAGGTGGAGTCGGGAATTATCTGATGTTTAAAGTCTATCCATATTATAAGTATCAGTGCGGAGGTGGCAATAAAGTAACCGAGCATGGAAATCGTTATGCCCTTTATTCCGTTTCCTCCGCACAGGAAGATATAAGCGCAGACATAAAGCGCACCGTTGAGAGCCTCGACTATCGGGTACTGAGCCGATATTTTCGTCTTACAGTAACGGCATTTGCCATTGAGGAAAATAAAGCTGAACAGAGGAAAAAGGTCCTTCCATACAAGGTTGTGATTGCAGTGAGGACAAATTGATTTACCCTTTTTAAAATCCATCCCTATGGGAAGACGATAAATCAGCACGTTAAGAAAACTGCCGATTATGGTGCCGAATATAAATATCGCGATTGAAAATGCCAGCGTGGTTATGTCTTTCATCTTTTATAATCGTTCCTTTCGCAGTCGGTTGCAAGCTCCGTGACGAAAAAGACTTCCGGGCGCGGAAGGGAGCAGCTTTTCCGTTTGAAAGATTGCCTTCAAACTAATACAAAAAATAATACGCAAATATTATACTTTTTATTTCACTGCTTGTCAATGCAAATTGAAGGCTATAAAATTTTCAATTTGATGTACGAAATTTTTCGTTTTTGTCATTGACAAAATTCAAAATAGGCGCTATACTGAAATTGTAAGCGAACAAATGTTCGATAGAAATACAGGCTTTTTTAATAATCGAAGGAGGAAAGTGATGGTTCCCGATATGGACATCTATCCCCTGTCTGTAGACTCGGGAGAGTATGAGCATGCCTGCGAGGTTACAGACTGCTTCGGCGACAACGGAATTGAACCGCCCGTGAAATATATCATAAGGAAGCGAACAGTCGACCTTGCCCGTCTTGTTAATGACGCAATAGAAAAAGAGCTGACCGACATCGAACGGCTTACAATAACTCAAATGTACTTTGAGAACAAAAAAGCCGCTCAAATCGCAGAAGAAACCGGTATAAACCGCGCAAGCGTATCCCGCACGGTGCTCAGGGCTCAAAACAAGCTCCACTCAGCCCTTAAATACGCCGTCATGTATATAACGGACTTTGCGGATGCTGCCCTCGTTCCGGCTGCATTGCAAAAATCCGCTCAAACTGCTTCGGCAATGCGTATGAAGCCGAAAAATCTGTCCGAAAGACTTTTTGCGCTTCGTGCGTCACGCGGAATATCCGAAAAAGTGCTCGCTCGTGCACTTGAAATACCACACGAAAGAATAAACAAGCTTGAAGCCGGAAGCGAGTGTGCCTCGGCTGATGAAATAACACGCTACTGTGCGTTTTTTTCTGTTAGCGCGGACACACTCCTCGGCATAGTATAAAGGGAGGTTGTATAACTTGTCGGACTCATTGTATGAACTCGGTATTAAATATAAACAGGCGGCACAGGCTCAAAGCGAGCTTATTGCCTCCTACCGCAATCTTCTCGCAAAGGCCAAAAGACGCGGAGATTTTTACGAAATAAAACGAATAAACTCAGCTCTCGCGGTGCTCTATACGGCACGCAACGACCTTTTACTGACCTCCGCCAGGCTGGTGCATTATTACAGACACAGCAGCGACACTCTGCCATGCGAATCCGGCTGTACCTCCTGCGTGCAGCTCGGTGAAGCGGTATGAGAACACGAAAGAAAGGTGAATTTATGACCAATTATGAATTTACGCAAAGGCTTATTGACATCGTTAATAACTATAAGACACTTTATATTATGGGCTGCTTCGGCGCTCCGATTACAAGCGGAAATGTTGAGCGCTACTGCAATAATTACGCATATAACAGGCAAACACGGCGTACGAATATGATAAAGGCTGCCGCCGACCAAAAGCCTCCTGTGTTCGGCTTCGACTGCGTGTGCCTTATAAAAGGCGTGCTCTGGGGCTGGAACGGCAATGCCGCAAAAACCTACGGCGGAGCGGTATACAATTCCAACGGCGTACCGGATTCGGGCGCAAACACAATGTTTAAAAAGTGCGAGGGCATCTCGGAGGATTTTTCCTCGCTAATGCTCGGCGAAATGCTGTGGTTACAGGACCACTGCGGAATATATGCAGGCAACGGGCTGGCAGTGGAGTGCTCTCCGGCATTTGAAAACAGAGTTCAGATAACCGCCGTGGGAAATCTCGGTAAAAAATCCGGCTACAACACACGAACCTGGAAAAAACACGGAAGACTTCCGTATATAACATACATCGAGGCAGGCGACATAGACTCCGACGGCAAAATCACCGCTGCCGATGCCCGGTCGGCTCTGCGTATGGCGACCGGACTTGAAGCAGACTCCCCTGTTGCGGATGTTGACGGCGACGGAAGCATTACAGCAAAGGACGCAAGAGAAATCCTCAGGAAAGCGACGGGGTTGGAGTAATGGAGGTCACCAAAGATGTGTGTAATGAAATCAACAAGCGCATAGATGAGCGCTTCGAGCGCAACAAGGACGATATCGGCAGTCTTCAGGACAAATCCGAAAAAATAAGCGAGCTTACAATACAGATGGGCGAAATACTCAAAAAGCATGATGAGCGTCTTGACGACCACGGCAGACGCATAACAACGCTTGAGCATCGCCCCGCCAAGCTCTGGGACGCTCTCATCGGTGCCCTCGTCGGCGCCCTCGCGGCAAGCGTGGCGGGCGGCATATTTACTGCCATTTTCAAATAAGGAGGAGAACAATGAATATCTTGCAATATATTTTTGAGAATCAGCTCATTCTCATACCGGTTCTGGTAATAATCGGTCAGATAATAAAGAACACGGACGCCATTCCCGACAGGTTTATTCCGGTAATACTCCTGCCGCTCGGAATCGCAGGAGCAATGGCAATCGGAAAGCCTTGCATTGACACCGCTATACAGGGCGTGCTCGTCACAGGCACGGCGGTTTACGGAAACCAGATTGTAAAGCAGCTCAAAAAAGAAGAATAATAAAGAATTGCGGCATAAAAAGCCATCGGTGTGAAGAAATGTTTTTCACACCGCCCTGTTAACAATTCCTGTATTATACACAAATAAAGCATAAAATGCCCCCGACAGCTCGAATGAGCCGCCGGGGGCATTCGGTTAAACATATTTTAATCAGTACAGCTTTGCACCTGCGGGAATGTGTTTGTCAACCATCAGAAGATGAAGCTTTTCCTCGTCATCTTCTTTGTGAACGGCTGAGAGCAGCATGCCGCAGGAATCAATGCCCATCATTGCTCTCGGAGGAAGATTTGTGATGGCAATCAGCGTTTTGCCGACAAGCTCCTCGGGTTCATAATATGAATGAATACCGCTTAAAATCGTGCGATTTTCGCCTGTTCCGTCATCAAGGGTGAACTGAAGCAGCTTCTTTGACTTAGGCACCGCAACACATTCAATAACCTTTACCGCTCTGAAATCGGATTTTGAAAAGGTTTCAAAATCGACCGCATCAGCGAACAGGGGTTCAATCTGAACCTTTGAAAAATCAATCTTTTCCTCGGCAACAGGCTCTTCGGCGACCTCGCACGGAGCTCCGGGTATATCCTCAACCTGCTTTGAAGACTTTTTATCGGCATCCAAGGATTTCATTGTGGGGAATCGATTGAATGGAATTTATATGCTGTTTCAAGCCATTAAAGCCGACCTCAATGCCGCTATGTAATGAACCCGAAATTTACATCCCATTATATCCTATTCCATTCTGTCCCTCTATCGGTACATTCATTGGTACACGATGGTACACGCTGCATAGGAGAACAATGAAGAACATATCGAGCTTATCTTTATTTATTAATTATATCACAAAAACTGTTTGTTTTCAATAGATTTACGCCATTTCGTAAATCTTGCTCGGACAACCTCAATATCCTCCCCGGTATCAGAAGTAATCAGAATCTTCATTTGCCGAAAAGCCTTTTTGATTTCCAAAGCGTAGCTTTCCTTATTTCCGTGGAATGGCAGTTCCATATACCGGATACCGTTCTTTTGACAAATATGACTCTTGATTTCTCGTGCTGCCCTCAATTCCGCATTTGTGTTTTCTGTGCAGTCAATACCCACTCGCAAAGCCGGGATTACAACATCTATGGGAAGACCGACATACTTATCTGAATGAAGGTCAACCTGACAATCATTTCGCTTCGCGTATAGTGTGATTAGCAGCTCCGGGAAAACGCTTTGGAACTCTTTTTCACACTCACTACATTTTGCACAGCCGGTTGTACGGTCAGCAACTCTTGCTTTCCAAGAGTGACCATACGGGCATTTCCACCAGACATTATACAATGAATTGCGTGTAAGTTTATCGGGCGATAAAGTCTTGTTCTTCTCATAATCCCACTCATAAGCAATTTGCGGATCGGTAGTGGACAATGCGTTGAATCCAAGATGTACTTCTCTCTCCGAGCAGACAGGACATTTTGAACCCTTTATCCGCGATTTAACAGATGTCTGCCATTCAAACCCGCAGCTCCGACACCGCCACCAAACTTTTCGCAGGGACTTGTCATTCGTCATTGAAGGCAACAGAGGATGATTGCGTACCGACCATTCTTTTGCCAGTTCAGGGTGCAAAGTTTCAAAATCGTTAAATCCCTTGAGCAATATCATCCCACTACAATAGGGACATCTGCTTCCATAAGACCGTGTTGAGATGAGTGTGTTCCACTCATGTCCGTTTTTACAACGCCACCATACTTTTTTGTTCGCATACGCCGTAACCATATCAGGACGAAGCGGTAGATTTCTGTTTGACCACTCCGTCGCAACATCGGGGAACACCGACTGCAAATCGTTGAAACCCGGCAATACAGCATTGTGAGAGCAATATGGGCAACCGGTATTGTTAATCGTTCTGCTTTTAACAGTCGCTGTCCATTCATGTCCTTTGTCACATTGCCAGATAACCTTTTTATGTGAGCCAACGGAAACCATTGACGGCTTTAATGGATAATTCTTATCAGACCATTCCGCAGTTATTTCAGGACGCAAGGTCGCAATATCATTTATGCCTTCAACTACTCTTGCGCCGGAGCAAATCGGGCAGTTTTCGCCTGATGAACGGCTTTTCGCGCTGGCTTGCCATTCGTGACCGCAGGAACCTTTCCACCAATATAGTTTGTTTGAGCCATAGGTAACATCATCAGCGGAGAGAGGATGATTCTTTGCAGACCATTCGGATACAAGCTCCGGTTTCTTTTCTGCCAAACTGTTTGTCATACTGAAGCTCTCCTTTCATGACTCCAGTATACAAAAGAAACCTGTATTTGTTAAACGTGCGAATGCGCTCTGTCAACCTACAAATCAACAGAGCGTATCGTATTAAATTGCTTCGTTTGTTACGGACTAAGCAGGATTTTCAGTTTTCTTTTGAGAAACCTTTGTCGGAAGCATAGTTGCCTCGTCTGACAACGGGAACACAGCCGTATTCAATTCATCAAGATACTCACCTTTGAGTAAATAGCTGCGGGATATATCCATTCCGTTGTGATTCATAATTCCTTGAACAAAGCGTTTGCTGTTAATCCGCATAACACACTTGTGGTCTATGAATATTTTGGATGGAATCCGGAAAGACATAACATCGTCCTCGTCACAGGGGAACACGCTAATTGCGTCAAACGCATCAGATATTTTCAATGATATGTGCGTCGGACAGCCAAGCGCACGCATAACTCCTTTACCCACGCTAATGCAATTTCGCGCTCCTTGCAGCGTAATTTCAATATTGCCTGTTCTTTTCGTTGGACACGGATTATCCATTTACTCTCCTCCCTTCAATACAGTTCCAAGCAAACCTTCCATCATGTGCTCTTGTTTCTGAACACTTAAAGCGGCAGCGTCTTCTTCGGAGATTGATGATGGCACATCTACACCGCTTGAATCCGTATAACCCGATAAAGACTCAAATCCGCTTCTTTGCTGCGCCGCAGCATAGTCAGAGTAGCTCCTACCAAGTCTCATTCTGATTTCATCAGGATAGTATTTGTTGTATCGCTTTTTCATCTTGCCAGTACGCTTGTCGAAGTATTCTTCCGGCAGAGGATCAAACATGACAGCACTTGCAAGGTCAAATACAAGAATAAGTCCACGTTCCGAATTAGATAAGCGACCATATACCTTATATCTGCACTTTCTATCCCAGCCCATTGTCTTATATATACTCTCGGCATACTCCGGACAGGTTACGGTTCTATTAACCCATTTCTCGCCCTTTTTTCTTGCCCACTCAATCGACGATAGTTCTTCCTCGGCACAGATAGCGATAACCATACGCTGTTTCCGTTCACTCAACATAGGGAGAACATATTGCACCCCTTCAAACAAGTGAATTGATGACATACTGAAATCAAGCGAGTTCAAGCGGATGCTCACGGCAGGCTTCTTCGTCATGGAAAAGAACATTTTTGGCGGAACAACATAATCCTCCAACGATTCATACTCAATCTCGTTTTTCTTTCCAAGCCTTTCTTGAACCAACTGACGAATCAATTCCTGTTCTTTTGGGCTGAACTCATCATTTTTCGCCGGTTCTTTTGTGCCTGACATAGTAAACTGTTCGTTTTCCATACTTCCTCCTGCTTACATAGACATGTAGAGTTCTTCAACTTCGGCTTCCAACTGTTCTTGGGAAGGTATTTCTCCAATGAAAGGATTGATAACCCTTGTTCCGAGATAGCTTATATCCGATGAAGACACCTCATTGATTATCCGTTCTCTTTTTCTCTTGATTTCGTAACTCACGCCAAAGTGATCACGCCAGTTTTCGGGATATGCAATGGGAGATACCACACCGTTCTCATCCTCATCCGTGGTGCCTTCTTTATACGGGATGAATTTTGCTCTCGATTCTGATGTATCATTTTCGTCCAGTCTCTTTTTATCTTTGCCAACGAGAATCTGCGGTTCATCAAGGAAAAAGAAGATAATCTTTTCTCCGTCACGGACGCGAGTGACGCCACGAAACCGGAACTTATATTTTCTCATCCACTCCAATTTCTCATATACGGCTGTCGAAAAGGCGGAGGTGCAGAGCTGAAGCGGCTTTTTGTTTGCTTCATCCCAGAGTATTGCATTTGGACTTGTCTCATCGCAATTACGAATTGCGATTACTTCCATTATGGGGTGATAGAGCACCTCGATGAATCTACCATAGCCAAGTTTGTCATGACATACGCCGTTAAGTCTGAGACTTCTCGGTGCGATTGTGAGTTGAGAATCGCTACGGGACATGAACATAACGCCGGGTGCAACCCGATAATCATTTAGCGTCATCGACAGCACATTACTGTGCGCTTTCCCGTTCAATATATCCGCTTCTTTTTGAAGTGCCGCAAACTCATCGTCTGCATACACCTGACGAGAGATTTCTTGAAAAGACTCATTGTCTATTCCATTCCAAGAAGGTGAAACACTCACAAACCCTTTCAGTGCGCCGGAATCGATGACATATACATCAGGTACGCCCTCAAACTGGTATCTGCTTGAACGCATTGATTGAGCTGCCTTTGCAATTTGTGATGTTACGATTCCTTCATGGTATCCGGGGACATAAGCACCCTTGCGGATTCCCTCGTTTTTTGTCGTGACTTTCTCTTTGTAATCAACTACAATGCGCTTTCGGACATCCAAATCGCCCCATCGGCGCTCGTTTTCCATGATTGCCTTGACCATTGCCGCATTCCACTCTGTTCTTCCACGCAATGTTGGACGCTGCTTTTCCGTTAATACCTCTGCAATTTCCTCCGGGCTTTTCCCGCACAAAGTCGCAAGGAATATGTATCTCACCGTCACCGCTTCATCTTCAACGATAGTAAACTGTCCATCTATCGTGTGCCGAAGACCAAGTAAATCCGAGAGTGGGAACTGTCCCGTGCAGATTCTCTGGTCGTATGATAGTATCATGCGACGGCTTTTGTTTCCGGACTCCCATTCGGCAAACAATCCCTGCATTTGGAGACGCTCATTGATGTTTGGATCGAGGGTGTATAAATCTTCTGTTTCAAAATACACTCCGACAGGATTCGACGGATTTGTTGTTTTGAGCTTACGCACTTCCTCAATTAAGTCCGAGATGTTTCTTGCAAATCGGGAAACGCTTGCGCAAACAATGAGATCCATTTTCTTGCTTGCAGCATCTTCCAACATTCTACGAAATTCCGGACGCCATTTCTTCGATGTCCCGGACTTACCCTCGTCGCTGTAAATGCCTTGCATTTCCCAATTCGGCGTTTTAGAAATCTTTTCCGTATAGTATTTCGTCTGGTTTTCAATGGACGATACTTGCTCATTGCTTTTTGTGCTTACACGAGCATATACGGCAACGCGTTTATGCTCGCTATCACGAATCGTCGGAGCAGGCTTTGCCGGTTTGAAGATGGTTTGCGGAGGAACGCTGTACTGTTGAACCCTTCGTCTTGTTTCATATCTGAAATACTCTCTATCCGCATCCTGCGGACGCCAAGCAGGTCTGCGTTCCGTTTCCTCACCGCCGACATCGCCTGATAGCTCATTGCCATTCGTTTCTTCGTTATTCTTTTCCTCGATACTCATTTCACTCATGCTCCTCCAAGTCAGCTATCGCAGTAATCACATCATTGAGCCAGCGTTCGTGATCTGGCGGATTTAGATATATGTAGTCCTCTGACATTTTTATCAATGCTTCGCGCTGACTATCATCGTTTGTTAAGGTGTTTATATTAAACTGGTCGTCATCTGTAATAATGTCTACACGATTCGACAGGTTAAAGATAAAATGCAACCAATAGCAAAATTCACGCGTATTCGCTGCAAGGTATCCTTTCGTTTCCGCAACAATCAGATTCACTTTGCCGCTTGCACAGTCGCTCATTAGTCTCAACATTTCAGGACGTTTCACCGTCTCTTTATAGCCGGTAATATCTATATAGACATCAATTAGTACACCGTCATCCAATTCTGAATACTTGTCTTCAAAATACCTTCTATGATATGCTTGCACATCTTCGCCGTTTCTGAGATTCAGTTTGGCTCTTTTCACATATCCGCCTATTCGATATTTCTTCGCAGTTTCGCTCATATTACCACCTAAAGTCACTTCGTAATGCTCGGCAAACTCCAGAACCATCGCTTATCCTTTCGGTAAGCTTTGATTTGGAGTTCTTTTTTTACCTTTTCGACAGTACGGCTGCCAATACCAACTTCCGCCATACTTGCGTATACATCTTTAGCCGGAACATCGTTGCGCTCCAAAAGCTGAATCATTTTTGCCATTACCTTGTCGTGCTTGCTCGTCTTGACAGTCCCGTTCTCTGTTACCTCTGCCGGTTTAATCTCATACCGACCTTGCCATTCAAGTCCGCCGCCTTCCTTGAAGGAAAACGCGATTGCGGGACCTTCCGGCGCAAGGCTTGATTTGATCGGATACATATAACGAATATTAGCTCGGTTATCGTCACGCGCTATCATCAAAACGCTTCTGGCAATCGCAGCAATATCAATGGAACCAAGACCTCTGTAAAGAGTTTTTGTACCGGTTCCTTTGTTCAGGTGTCCAACAAGGATAACCGCACAACGATACTGTTCTGCGGTTGTTGCGAGCTTGCGTAAAACAGCCCGCATTTTAGCTGCACTCTGCATATCAGAATCCGGAGGAATAAATGCTTGAATGGGATCAATAATCAGCAAAGACGCACCGGTTTCTTTAACGGCGGATTCTATCCGTCCATCTTCCAATGTCAGAGATATATCATCGTCTATGATGTAAGCAACACGATTACAATTTGCTCCTGCCTGTTCAAGACGGGGCTTGATTGTATCAGCTACTCCATCCTCGGCACATTGATAAATTGCAATTCCCGGTTTGCTGACTCCATATCCATCCGGCATAGGTTTTCCGGTTGTCAGTAGTGCAACAAGATTGAGTACGAATGTAGATTTTCCTTCGCCGGGATCGCCCTGAATGATTGTGAGTTTTCCAAGAGGAATATATGGATACCAAAGCCACTCAACGGGCTTCGGGTTGATATTGGAGTAGTATTCACAGATCGCACTTTCCATTTTAACCTCGCACTCTTTCTGAATAGTCGCACATGCTCAGACCTCACTCATATTTTAAGTGAACATAGTTATACTATCAATCGCCGTTTCGGCAAAGAGTTCTTTATATGCCGCCGATTTGGCAAAAAAACAGATATTGTTCGCATTTTCTTGCTTATTCAAGACCGCAAAACCCATACCTTTGAAAAGCCGTGCGACCTTGCGACCATAAGAAAGAAGCACCGCAAAGGCGGTGCTTCCCGTGCAACGAGAGAGCAAAGCTTCATGTCGCTCTGTCTCTCTCTGTTTTAATTTATTTGCTCATTTTATGAAGTTCTAATATAGCAAGTGCATCTTGCCATGCTCTGGAATCCGCATGGCGCATTGCCTTTACTAAACTTGCTTCGTCTTTGGTTATGCTTGTGTCTACGATTTCTTCATTACCTACCAGATTATCAACTGAAACCCTATACAACTTGGACAGCTTCAGTAAAACATCAATGGAAGGTTCGCGCTTTCCATTCTCATACCGACTGTAAACGGACGGTAAGCAGCACAGATAATCTGATACTTCTTGAACTTTGAGTTTGCGACTTATTCGGATTTCTTTCAGTTTCATTTGTCCTCCACATCCGAGAAAGAGCGAAGTGACACATAGCATTTACCTCTCCGGTAAATGATACTACCAAATCGGTAAACGGTCAAGGCGTTGTTTACCGATACGGTAATAAATTCACTTCCGATTTGGTAGTATACTAATATATAGAAAAAGCGAAAAGGAGGAACTGCCGTGAACATAAAAAACATACGTGTTCGCAAAGGGCTGACGCAAAACGATGTGGCAACAGCATTAGGCGTTTCCTCTGTCGTATATTCACGATATGAAACCGGCTCGCGGCAACCTTCCATAGAGGTTTTGATTCAAATGGCTGACATCTTCGGAGTCACCGTTGACTATCTACTCGGTAGACAAGAGATTGAAGATTCGACTTTATCCGACTATGAGCTGCAACTTTTGATTGCCTCACGAAACGCAGATGAACGAGCGAAAGAAGATGCGCTTGTAATGCTGACTACACACGCCATATCGAACAAAAGTTAAAGGAACTGCTTTTTGATTGCAGTTCCTTTTTTTATGCTATGTTGTCGCAGCCGTTCCAATCTCTTGGTTTAGATAGGAGGAAAACGAAGCGATTTCTTTTTGCTTCAATTCATTCGTCACGTCAACATAAATGTTCATCGTCGTTTGAATATCGGCGTGTCCTAAAACATCTTGAATTACTTTCAGGTTGATACCGGACTCACAAAGCCTTGTCGCAAATGTGTGCCGCAAATTATGACAACTGAAAGAGGGTAGCAGAACCGGCTCACAGTCAACGCCGAACTTATCCAGTATCTCGCAATTACAATCCCTCATAACACGCTTGATAGCTTTATTAAGAGTGCTTTGGTTTTGAACATTCCCATCTTTGTTGACAAATATGAAATCGTCATAACCGTCGATACGCTCCTTACTTTCAAGACCGGTTTCCGCCTGATAACCACGCTCCATGATAAATGCTTCTTTGACACTATCGGTCATAGGAATGATACGCTCTCCGGCTTTTGTTTTCGGAGTGTTGATACTGTAATAGCATCCCTTTTCATCACGGTGATTGTAATAGACCAATGTATGATTTACCGATATTGTTTTCTCGTCCAAATCAATATCACGCCAACGCAATCCGGTGATTTCTCCCACTCGCATACCTGTGTTGCACATAATGAAAAAGACAGGATACCAGTGCTTGTACTTTTGATGACTCAGAAGGAAATCAAGGAATAATTTCTGTTGCTCTATTGTGAGCGCCTTGCGCTTTTCACCGTCATTGTCATGCGCCAGTTTTAATTCCTTGAGCATATTGTCTGTCGGGTTAATCCGAACAATGCCATCATCAACCGCTACCTGAAATACCTGATGCAACACATTATGAACATTGTCTATCGTATTGATTTTCAGGATTTTTTGGTCGGCAAGGTCATTATAATAGCGACGCACATCAGACTTTTTAACAGTTGCGATCCGCTTCTTGCCGAAAGAGGGCTTAACAAACATCTCATACATATAGATGTAATTCTTGAATGTGCTGTCCTTGATACCTCGTTTCAACTGACACCATAGATCAAAGTATTCGTTTATAGTCTTTTTCTTAACATCCGTTTTTACACCATCGTGTTTATCAACGATGACCTTTTCTTCCTGCTCCCGTAATTCATCAAGAGTCGGAGCATAGACGGCATGACGCTTTCCATCTTCCGATGTCCAACGGAAAGTATAACTGCCGTTTTCACGCTGCCGTTCGCCTGTGCGCAGACGTACATGTCTGTTATCAAATCTGACATCTGCTTTACTCGGCGTTTTTACAGGTCTTTGTTTTACCATGTCGGTACCTCCTTCTCAAATTGAGTATGAGTTTTCAATAAACTCATCAAATTTCTTACGTTTAATCAATCGCTTACTGCCTACCCATAATACGAATGAACAATCCGGTCTGTCAGATAGCTCTCTGATTTTGTTTTTCCCAATACCGAAATACTGAGCTGCTTCGTCGATTGTGAGATTGCTTTTTTCCCAAATCGGTACCTCGCAGTTCGTTTCCTTATTTGACACCTCGATTACCTCCTGTCCGTTTTTCTTAACAATAGAATAACGAAAAAAAGGCAAGGATTCAAAGGTGCGATTTTGAGAATACACCCGAAATCGCACCCTCGACATATCAGATAGAATAGGAATTGCCTAAAAACTCGTCAAACAGTTTGCGCTTAATCAGACGTTTGTTTCCTACCCACAGCACAAAGTTACAATCCGCTTTATCAGACAGTTCTCTTATTTTATTTCTTCCAACTCCTGAATAAGCAGCAGCCTCGTCTACTGTGAGATGGGATTTTTCCCAAATAGGTACATTCAATTCTTTTCTTTCGTTTGCCATTGAGTTCATCTCCTTAATTATCCCTCTACTTATATACCGCAACCTCAAATGCCAAAAACGAAACTAATTTTTCAAATATTTTTTTGCGTATTCAGTGAATTTTCTTTTCATTCGACGAGCGTACTGCTCAGAACATCCAAGTATTTTACGTATATACTCCGTAGTGCAATCATCATTTCCGTCCAAATATAGGTCAAGTAATTCGTTTCCCCAAGGTTTCCACTGGCTCAATTCCTTTCTCAGTTCTTCCATCATGAGACTGTCAATTACCTGCTTCTCATAATCCACTCCATCAGAGATTGTCTCACACAGAGTTCTGCCATTTGTTCCCGACACTTTGTCATCTAATGATATTTCCGTGAATTTCAACCCGATTTTCCTAACCCTTTCTCTGTATACTTGCTTGGAATGCCATTTTTTATATTCTTCGTATTCAACTTCAATGAACATACTGTCAAGTTCATCCGATTCTTGAATGCAATCCCTAATAAAATGTCTGCGGTGTTCTTCAGAAAGCTCTTTGTTTGCTTTAAGAATGTCATCCCATTCCTCTTTTGTTGCGACACGTAGTTTCTTCTCTGCTGCGTTAATATCCTCGTAGACTAAAACTGTAGTTTTCATTGTATGTAATCTCCTTAAAATTTTGATTTTGGTTTTGTGGTGAAATCAAAATCGGAGATTACGGGTATCGCGCTATTGCTGTTTCCCAACGGAAAATAAACATAAAAAAGGCTCCCTTCAGAATTTTTCTGCCGGAAGCCGTTATCGATTGAGCTTATCTCTGCCGAAAACAAAAGCCACCGGCAGGATAGACTTCTCCTATGGAAATCTATCCTGTCGGTGGCCTCTCATGTAATATATCTGGTAAAACCAACCGATGTGTGCAAAGCGTGTGACCTGAAGATGGGTTTACGCAGCCTGTTTCATCTCAACCATTTCGTCGTTACGCCGTATTCAGTTTTTGTTGTCTAACTTAATAGAATCTCGGACTCATGCCGTGTTCAAAAAGCCATTGCTCGGACTTGTGTACCAACTCCTTCGGCGCGGTAGTGATATTGCAGATACACTTATGTACTGCCGCCCAGAAGACAATATCGGTATCGGGAAGTGGTTGTCCGCATCGGGCAAAATACCTCTCAATCTTCTTCCTGTCAAGGCTGAACAGGGCTTCGTTGCGTTCCTTTACAAACTGCTTCATTACATTCATTGCTGTAATCCTCCTGTGTTCTAATATAACCGTTCTTCTCCTGCCGGAGCGTACATTTCAATCGTATCGTGCCTTCTTCCTTTCTGTACTCTAACAAATACGACTTTACATCGCTGGCATTCATAATGGATTTTGTTTTCATCGTTCCGGTATCCGATGTTTAGGTGTCCGCAGTTCGGGCAGTACATCGGAATCGGCGTCCAAGTGTCACGTTCCAATCAATTCACCTCAGTCCGAAATGCTCCTGAATGAGCACTCCCCATAATATGGGCTTGGGTTGTATTGATGCTATGAGATTCAGTTCTGTACTCTTTCCTCAATAAACCACTTGCCCTCGTCTTCAAAAATATACTTTTCCATACCACGAATCCTTACTGTATAGCGTATTCCGCTACCGCCAACCTTAGTTGCCGCAGCCCGACAGGACGTTACTAATCGGTCAATGAGAATCTTGTGTTCATCATCAATAATGAGGAATTTCGGAATCGTTTTTCCCTCCGGCGTGTGGTAAGCGCCAACAGTTACATACTTTTTCATGTATTGAGTTTTTTCCGCCATTTTTGTTTCCTCCTACTCATATTGATTGGCACACATGACTACCCGACCAATGAAGTTGCCTTCCGTTAGTCGTGACCTTGAAACCTTGAATTTTGGTGTCTGATTCTTTTGCTCAAATACATTGAGCTTTCCGTCTTCAAAGGTTCCTCTGGTATCAACAAACAGAATCGACTTTTCGACAATACCTTCGTTCAGGAAGTTGTTGTCGCCGTTTGCGATAAAGCATACGATTGATTCTGTGTTTGTGTAGCTGCTGCATCCTACGATGCCGTTGTAACAACAAGGATTGTGCTCCGTCTTTTCACAAAGGGTATTCATCTTTTCCTCCTAACTGATCATGCCGGTTGGCATTTTCAATTCAATTTCTCTGTCTGTCGGCATTTTAATGTTGCGACAAAGAGCAGCGGGCATAATGGCATACTTGCCGAACCTGTCCCGTATGTTCTCGACAACACTTTCAATGCGCTCTCTCCGGTTTATTTCTGCGTAATCCGTGAATAGATCAATCTGCTGGGGGCAGCTTTGTGGACTGAGGTTAATCGCACGGACGGTTACAGAGCGAATCGGAAAGTCCCATCTATATGAACGCGAAAAAAGGGAGAAAGCTTCTTTCGCAAGGATGGACGTGCTGTGGGTTGCTGCCGGGAGTTGACATTGCCATTGCTTATGCGAAAGCTCACAGTTCCGTATATCAATAGCAACGCCACCGGCGTTCTTTTCATAAACACGAAGTTTATGACCGACATCTTGCATTAGGGAAAGCATAACATTCCATACCTCTGCGCTGTTTTCAAGGTCTTCTCTGGTTGTTATCCCATGCCCGATACTTTTAATCGGTACTTCATAATCTTGCCTTGCAACAGGCGAATGGTCTTCGCCGTTTGCATACTGAATAATCATGACACCGCATTTGCCGAGTCTGTGCTTGAGCAGTTCCGGCGGTGTGTTTGCCAGTTGCCCGATAGTATGGATACCATAAGAAGATAGCGCTTTTTCAGTTGCTCTACCGACGCCAAGCATATCCGAAGCCGGTAAATCCCATATCTTCTCTCGGAAGGTTTCTTTCGGAATAAGCGTTGTAGCGTCCGGCTTTTTCATATCCGAACCAAGCTTTGCGAAAATCTTATTGTATGAAACACCCGCTGAAATGGAAAGACCAAGTTCAAATTTCATGCGTTCCCGTATTTCATTCGCTATCTTTTCGCCGCTTCCCATAATACCAACGCTGCCGGTAACATCAAGCCAACATTCATCCATACCGTATGGCTCTATCTGATCGGTATAATCGGCATATACCTCTCTGGCAAGTTTGGAGTATTTCAAATACTGCTCATAATGCGGAGGGACAATAATAAGGTCTTTGCACTTCTGACGGGCTTGCCAGAGTGCTTCCCCTGTTTGGATACCGTATTTCTTTGCTTCGTAGTTCTTTGCAAGAATGATACCATGTCTATTCTCCACATCACCGCCAACGGCTACCGGGTGTCCACGCAAGCTCATATCCAGCATACATTCGACAGAAGCATAGAAGTTGTTCATATCGCAATGTAGAATTGTCCTGTCCATACATTTCATCTCCGAACTAATTGCAAAATATTCTGTAAACCCCTTGACATGAACAAGTTCGTGTGATAGTATAATAACACGAACACATCTTTCGTGTGCGTTTGTAGTATAGCACACACATCAGTTTCGTGTCAATATGGTTTAAGAAAAAAGTGTTCGTGTTTACAAAAATGTTGTTTTTGAGGTGAGCAGTATGGCATTTAAGGAAAGATTAAAATCAGCCAGAACCAATAAGGGTTTGACGCAAGAGCAACTTGCAAAGAAAGTGAATATGACCGCGCGAACCATTCAGAATTATGAACTTGGTTCTCGGAAACCGCAGAAATTTGAAGTGGTTGAAAAACTGGCTGCTGCGCTTGATATTACTCCTGATTCTCTCGTTTCCAATACGGACATAATTGTCATTGATGCACACGAAAAAGGTGGAAGTAAATCCGCAAGAGAAGTGAAAGACCTTGTGAGTGAAGTAACCGGATTGTTTGCCGGTGGCGAAATTGACGATTCTGAAAAAGATGAAATCATTCAAGCTCTGAATTTCGCTTATTGGGATGCAAAGAAGAAAAACAAAAAATACACCCCGAAAAAGTATCAGAAATAACCAAGTCCGTTTTATGGGACATGTCTACATTTATAATGTAAGTATCTGATATTAGGGGGTGTATTTGTGAGCGCTAATGATTACATTATTTCCCGTGCTGATTCCTTGATTTCACGGTTCGATACAAGAAATCCTTTTCAAATTGCAAAAGAGCTTGGGATAACGGTTGTGCATTGGGATGGTTTTAATCGTTTGAAGGGAATGTACCGCGTCATAAAACGTAACAGGTACATCTTCATAAACAGTAATTTAGACAGACGAACGGCAATAATAGTATGTGCTCATGAGCTGGGGCACGACCAGCTTCATAGGGAGCTTGGAAAAGGCAACGGAATACATGAGTTTTCCCTTTATAATATGGCTTCACGGTGTGAGTACGAAGCAAATGTATTCACCGCAGAACTGACGCTGCCGGATGATGAAACTATCCAACTCATCAAAGAAGGATATGATTCAGAACAGATTGCGAGGTATCTGAACTCTGATATTAACCTTGTTGCACTCAAGGTAGATAATCTCGTGCGTAGCGGTTTGCCTTTCCGTGCTATAGACCATAATTCATGTTTTTTGAAGTGACTGAGCACGATAAATAATGTTAAAACAACCCCACTCTCAATAATGAGGGTGGGGTTGTTACATTCACTTATTCTTCCTGTTCTCAAAATCCTCATCGGTGTTTTCCCACAGGCATTTCAAAACAAACAGTATTCTGCATTTTGGTTTGATTGCCATATCACATCCGCCTATTCATCTTCGAAAGATGACTGTGCAAGCTCGATATATTCTTTCAATTTCTTCTGTAATAATTTCTTATCAATCAATTTCAGCGTGTAGTCGGCAACCATTGTAGGAGACAAGCTGCGGCTTAGAGCGAACTCTACAACCTCGTCATCTTTGCTTGCACAAAGGATAACACCTACGCTCGGATTTTCGTTTTCCTTTTTTACTTCACGGTCAAGTGCTTCCAGATAAAGATTTACCTTGCCGACATACTCAGGCTTAAACTCACCGATTTTTAACTCAAAAGCAACCAAGCAGGACAGTCCTCTATGATAGAACAAGAGGTCGATAAAGTAATCGTGATTTCCGACCTGTACCCGATATTCTTCGCCGATGAATGTAAAATCTTTACCTATTTCAAGAATGAAGTCTTTCAAATTACGGATAATAGATTTCTGTAAATCGTGTTCCGATACACTTTCCGGCACATCAAGAAAGTCCAGAACATAATTGTCCAGAAAAACATTTCCGGTTGCCTTCTTTGCTTCTTCGATTGCCGGAGCAATCGTATGCTGCGACAGCATATATCTCTCAGAATATCCGCTGTCGATTTGTCTCTCCAGCTCTCGTTTGGTTAAATTATCTTTGACGCACATATTCATATAGAAAATGCGTTCTTCCATTGTCGTACAACCGGACATTATCTTCAGATGATTTGTCCAACTCAATTGTGTCACCAGCGGTGACACTTTTTCCTCGTCCCTATAAAGCTCATAAAACTGCTTCATACGGTATAGTCCACGACGGGTAAAGCCCTTGAGGTCAGGATAGTTTTTCTCGAAAAAATCAGCAAGGCTCTGAACAAAAGCATCCCCATAAGAAGTGTCCTCGGACTGCTCGCTGATATATTTTCCGATGTCACGGTACATCAGGATAAGTTCTTCGTTCACTTTCTTATATGCGTGTTCTCTTGCAGTTTCAATGATATTTACAATCTTTTTGAATTGCTCGTTGTAAGGTTGTAATTCCATAATTTCAGCCCTCCGTTACACTATTGATGCCTTTTCAGAAATTAAACATTTTCAGACAGCGTATTATAATCGAACAGATAATCTTTATAATTATCCACCTTAAGAGATCTGTTATACGCCCCACAGGGAACGATTCTCAAGCCCTCTGATTCCAGCTTTTCCTTTTGCTGCTCCCGGCTGCATCTGAACTGATCCTCTTGAAGCATACCACGGGAAGAAACCTCTCTCCAATAGGGAATACCGTCCCACCTCGGATTAGATAACAATCCTCTATATTCAATATGAACACGTTCAACGCCGTGTTTTTTTTGAAGGTATTTTTCAATGTCCTCCATGCGTGTAACTTGTCCAGCGGGAACCTGACAGAGCAAATCTAAATATTCTTCCATCGTGATTTCTTTTGACGGTTTTGCAGGGATATATTCAACGGTCATTTGCTTTACATCGTTTGCGGCAGCATCGGATGGCTCCGGCAGCTTTGTGTCAAAAGGGATTCCTCGTTCAAGTACAACTTTTTTCAAGAACATCCGGACGGCAGTCGGCATATCTATTCCGATTTTCTCTAAAACATCGCTTGCGTCCTGTTTTAAGCCGTTATCCACCCGAACCTGTATAAAAGACTGATCAGCCATTCCAATTCCTCCAATATGAAATTTGTAAGAACTTTTCATGTGTTATTATAACATATAAAGCTATAGCTTGTCAATACAGACAAAAAGAGACTAAACATTACTTTCGTTCGGTTTCTGTTAATTCGTTACTTCCTGTTTTCAAAATCCTCGTCGATTTGATTGCTCAAGGATATGATCCGTACAAAAACTGTGATCCATAAGTGATTTGATATTTCAAATCCGTTATTTCTGTGATATAACAAATATAACCTCTAAAGAGTGCGCGAGAGACAAGCTCGTTGACCGCACAGCAACCTACCAAATGGCAAGGTGCTAAAGCTTGGATGATGGGGCTATTTTTTGCGCTCATATAGGAAAATAAAATAAGGAGCGTAAATACAATGAAAGCAAATTAAAGAAAACTCACAGATTTTCTTGGCAGTGGAGACAAGCTCTACATCCTTCTATCCGATGAAACCACACAAGCGGAGTTTATGAATGACGCCGAAAATGAAGGTTTCCGTTTCGCAGACGGGACAAAACCAACAGTAAGCAAGCAGATATGGTAATGCCGAGATATGTAATATCTATAGTAAATAAGAAACCGAGCCGTATTGAAATTGCAGCTCGGTTTATTATTCTGGATTATTGAAAACTATCTGAAATTCTCTTGGATTTTTCGCAGCTCCGACGAATTCTCAACCCAGTTCTCAACATATCCGCAGGATGTGCAGACATAACGGATAACGGGAATTTTTCCGAACAGCGTAACCGTGCTGGTGTAGATATTGTTGCCGCTGGAATATCTGCCGTTGTCGGGAACGCGGACAATTTCGTGAGAGCCGCATTTCGGACAAATATGTGTGTTTTTCATTTTAATTACCCGGTCTCATTTGGATTCGCACAGCCTCGGATTCAAAGCTCGCGTTTTTGATAGAACAGAACCGACAGACCCCACGAAAGAGCAAACAACAGAACAGAAGCCACACAGGCGACAGGCGCTACCCATACCGATGCCGTCATATCAGGCTTTATGATACCGGTTCCCATCAGAATGGTTGTCCCTGCACACAGAAAACCGATAACAATGTAATAAGCGATTCTGCCTTTTTCGGCGCCAAAACGGAAAAGCAACGGTAAAACAATAGCAGGAACAATTAAACCGAAGCCAAACAGGATGCCAAGAATGGAGAGGTATTCGGAAATGTTGAAAACCCCGGTTGTTGACATTCTGATGCCCTGTGTTACGGCGGACAGAACCAACATTGCCGCTTCAAAAAACACACCCATCAGATATTTTCCGGATACATATTGCGCTCGTGAGCAGGGAAGCGTTTCGCAGGTAATATTCCATTTTTCGCGTTCATCATAGGAGAAAAGCGTCGTAGGTATCATTCCGGCAAAGATTGCGGGATAAATGATAAAGATAACGCTGTCATTTCCGAAGCAGGAAACGATAAGGAATACAATCATGATAAAGAGAAAAGCCCGGCAGTATTTCGTCACCGTGTAAAAATCTTTCAGCAGAAGTCCTTTCATGTCATCTCACCCCTTTTACCATAAATACAAACAATTCTTCAATGCTGACCGGACTGATTTCGGTATTGCCTGGAACAGCGGAACGCCTGACGATAGCTTCGGTACCGTAGGGCGTTTCTTTTTTGCCTATCACTGCGTCTGCCGAGATAGCACTGATTTCTTCCGCAGTACCGTGAACAATACAATATTGTTCCGTCAGCACATCCTTTTCCTCACAGAGAAGGAGCTTCCCTTTGTGAAGAAAAGCAATATAGTCGCAGAGCTTTTCGAGGTCACTGACAATGTGGGAGGAAATCAGTATGGAATGGTTCTCGTCGCGGGTGAAGTCATTGAAAATATCGACTACCTCATCGCGCACGACAGGGTCAAGTCCGCTGGTCGGTTCATCCAGAATCAACAGCTTGGCTTGGTGAGAAAGAGCGATGGCAATGCCGAGCTTCATTTTCATGCCACGAGAATAGTCCTTAAAGGGCTTGCTGTCGGGAATGTCCAGTTTTTGCAGATAATCGGCATAAACGTCCTGCTGCCAGTGCTTATATGTATAACTCATGACTTTGCCGACCTGCTTGGCATTCAGGCACCCGGTAATCCCCACCTCGTCGAGAACAACGCCGATATCCTCCTTAACGAGCCGCATATCTTCGGTGTTGTCCCGTCCGAGCAAACGGATTGTTCCGCTGTCACTTTTTATCATATGAAGCAACAGCTTGATGGTGGTACTTTTTCCGGCACCGTTTTCTCCGATAAGCCCCATGATACAGCCACTTGGAAAAGTCAGACTGAGATTGTCAAGACTGAAGCCGGGATATGATTTGCAGAGATTTCTGATTTCTATCGCGTTCATTCTACATCACCCTCCAGTATGTTGAACAGTTCTATAATATCTTGCTTTGATAAACCGCACATGATGGCGAGCTTTCGGATTTCGTCAATATGTGCTTCAATCTTTTTCAGATTTTCCTCGCGTATCAGTTCAAGATTCTGCGGAGCAACAAAGCAACCTTTAGCGGGAAGCGTGTAGATGAATCCTTCCTTTTCAAGCTCATCGTATGCCCGCTTCGTCGTGATTACGCTGATACGCAGGTCTTTGGCAAGATTGCGAATCGACGGCAGGGCGTCATTCTCACAGAGATTTCCGTTCATGATTTCATTTTTTATCTGTGAGTAAATCTGATCATAGATCGGTGTACCGCTTTTATTGTCGATATAAAGGTTCATTACGGTTCTCCTTTCGTCTGTGCATATACAGTATACACAGAATGAACGCATTTGTCAAGAGGTAAATGAAAAATTCTGAAATTTCACAAAACTATCACAAACTATAATTTTATAACATAAGAAAAACGAGCCTGCACGGGAAACCGGCAGGTTCGTTTTTCGCTCAAAAACAAAAGAAGAAAGGTGAACTCTATTTTTGATTGGATCTCGGATCTGATTTCCGGCATCGGTGATGCCATCAGTTCCGCACTTGCATCCACATGGGAAGCAATCTCCGGCAGTATCTGGGGAACCCTTATTATCATTATGTTTATTCGACAATCCTGACGCTTCCCCAGTGCATCTCGGTCTTTACGCTGTATTGCAGTTCGTATGAAGCTATGCCGGAGGTCATTGCTTTTTGTATTTCACGGATTTCATTTGAAATGCTTTCTTCATCCCGATACCATGCAAGGAAGGTCGAGTTCTCCCCGAATGCCGATGAACTGTTCACGCCTACTCCGTACAATGCATATTTCGGAGACCGTTTGCCTGTTTTAAACGGCTGTGAAGAAGCGACCTTAGTGCATTTGAGTATCACATTTTCGTTCGGTGAAGTAATCAATATTTCACCGGTATATTCGTTATTTCCGCTGTTGCCGGTGTATCCCGTATCCAGCAGACCGTCCAGAGAGATATTCAATTTCTTTGACAGTAACAGAAGCTTATCGACCTCAGGATAACCGTCGCCAAGCTCCCACTTGGATACTGCCTGACGGCTCACATCGAGCAGCTCGGCTAAATCCTCCTGTGAAAGTCCCTTTTCTTTTCGTATTTGTTTCAAGTTTTCCGCAAAACCCATGATTCTACCTCGTTTCGTAATTTGATGATACCAGTATGATACCCCCGTTCAACAGATGATTCCACCAACCTGATTTTGCGTTTTCGCAACCTGAAGTTGCAATCGCTCGTTTTGAAGTTTCTCACGATTTAGCGTTCGGTTAATTATCTCACTTCTGTTCATTTTCATCCCCCTGACACCGGGGGGATTTCTTTTTTCTTACTCTCCAATGAGCAATCAGCGATGCCAATGCCCATACCAAAGGTACGCAGGCATATCCTGCATTTACCTGTCCGTGATTCACCAGAACATAAATAGCTCCGGCAAATGTTAGAATGACAAATATTATGCTTAGTGTCAAAGTGAATTTTCTCATTTTTCCGCCTCTGCTATCTTTGAATTATTGTTTTTTCCCTCACAGACAAACCGGAAGGCGCATTGCGTTATGGCAGAAGCCATTCCTTTGCGTCCTCCAATCCGTCAAAACAGCCGAGTCCGAAGCCTTTATCGGTCAGCGCTTTTCTGAGCTTGCTCCGGCTCATTTTATCAAGTCCCGAAAATGCGACCTTCATAAAACGTTTTGAGCTTTTCAGAATCGAATCGCATACCGCCGTCAGAATGCGTTCGGTAACCGTTGTTTCGTCAAACACAAAACAGATAAACGAAGTCGAGGACGGCTTTGCGAAGGAAGACTTATCCGCTTCGAGCTTTTTCAAAACCAAGCTTTCATTGTCATAGATTCCGTCAAGATGTTCGAACCATATTTCTCCGCCGTTGTACGGAAGAATAAAGGACTTCTTTTTATATCCCGGTAAATCCTCTGTATTTGAAAAAGTGATTTTTCTCATTCTTCCGCCCCTACCGATCCTGATATTCTGTTATTTACTCTCATAGACAAACCGAAAGTTATCATTCTGTTTTTATCAGTGAATACATTTTCATGTCGAAAACCCTGCCTTTTTTGACTGCATTGCTTCTCAAAGTACCTTCGTATTGAAAACCGGCTTTTTCAAGCACGCGGCACGATGCCTTGTTATAGGCAAACGGCTCCGCAAAGATGCGTATGATATCACTATTGGCAAAAACATACTTACATATTTGCTTGACAGCTTCAGTCATGATGCCTTTACCCCAATAATCTTCGGCAATATAGTAACCCAGTTCGCCGGTCTGCCGGTGAATATTTCCCTGACGAAAAACACCGATACTGCCTATAACTCTGCTGTCAACGGTAATGGCAAACGCAAAGGTATCATTTTTGTCCGCTGAAAGCATAGCGGATATAAATTCCATCCCGTCCCCTTCCGTATATGGGTACGGCAGTCCGTCTCGAAGATTGTCCTGTATTCTTGTATTGTTAAGGGCAACAGACAGTGCTTTGGCATCTGACAGTTCCCAGTTTCTGATTTTTACGAACATTTTTATTCCTCTCCGCAGGTTACGATTTCTTGCCGGATATGCGCCGGCGTTACTTTTTCTTTTTCGCCGATGAATATATAGCAACGCCTAAAACAAATACAATAGCAACCGCAACTCCTATTCCTATTTCCATGATATATGTTCCTTTCCTTTGTTTTCGGATTTTCTCCTGACCTCTTTCGTATTTTGGATCTGCAATCATTCAACTCAGTATCTTTTTCATAAAGCGCCGCACAAAAAGCAAAGATAATAATACTCCCGTCAAAACTGCCGGAATGGTCAGCCACAGGTTTTTATCCATTGCAATTTCCGTCATCCAGAAGCTCGGCAGAGAAGCGGCAATATACTTATACGGCGACGGCACGAGCAGTGCTGAGGGAAGACCTGCCACAAGCAAACCTGTGAGCTTGGTATATGCCATGCCCTCGACCTTGTTTTTTGCCATGGATACAATCATCAAAGCCGCTGTAATACTCAGTACGCCCGAACAAAGCGCAAGGAGAAGCAGACGCGGAATGTCAATATCCGAAAGTCTGAATACAAGTGAAATGACGACACAATACACCGTTGATATCATTGCCGGAACGCCGATACGTGATGCCAGATAACCTCGTCTGCCGACAGGTGTGACCGCAACGGCGCGTGCAAGACCGAGGTCGGCTTCATCGAGAATAACCATCGCTCCCGCCGCCGTAAACATCAGCGGCGTCATAATGGAGAGCAGTAAATCGAAAAGGAAATAGTAGGGCGTGAGAATTGCGGCTTGTTCCAGTCTTTTGCAAAGATAACTTTCAAGCACGGGAACGCCGAAACGGAAAACGATCCCCATGAATACAGGCACAAACGGTAGGACGGCAAGCATACTGTCCGACCATATTTCAGCAAAGAACCGTTTTGTAACGGAAAGAAACGCTTTCATTCGGATGCACCTCCTGTCGCCCTCAGATAACTGCCTATACATTTACGACAAAGGAGCATTGCGGGAACACACCACAGAACAAGCGACAGAAGACAAAGCGGAACGCTCGGCGCGTCCCCGTAAATAAGCCATACAGCCGAAACACCCGGATGAAGTATCAGCCACGGACTGTCAATGCCGAACAGCAACAGTGTGGGCGGCAGACAGAGAACCATTTCAAACGGCACGGCAAACAGGACGAACTGATTGAGTGTCCGGCTGAAGCGCGCTGCGATAAGACCGCAAGCGGAACAGATAAAGGATGAAAGCACAATCGCAAGCAAACACAACGGAAGATTCCTTATCCCTCCGAAAGCGGAAAGGATTCCACCGACGATAACACCGATAAGCGCGAGCGAGAGCAGCTTTGCAAGCATATATTCGCCCTCACGAATCGGAGATACGGCAAGCGCACTGTTGACGCGCTGGCTCTTTTCAAGCAGAATAATCGCGCCCATAAAGAACAGCCCCATTGCCGCCGGGTCGGTGAAGATCAGCACAGTTGCTACCGTGCGTCGAACGCTCTCCGGTACAGCGGCAAGCACCAGCAGATAGATCGCCGTAAAAATGCCGTACAGGATATAAAAGCCGTATTTCCATTGAAAGCGGATATCTCCGGTGGTCAGACGAAGCAGCCTCATTGCAATGCCCTCCCGGTTACTTCCATAAAGATGTCACCGAGATTCGGCTCTGCCGAGTGGATCGTCAGCAGCTTGCCCTCCGAAACCAGCTTTTGCAGGCGGGTATCATCGGTGGTTTTGTCGAGCGCACATTCGCCCGTACATTCTTTTCCATCCTCAAGCCATGAATACCTGACCGACGAAGCTCCTCGGCGCATAATGAGGTTGTGCGGCGTATCCAGCGCGGCGATACCGCCGTTTACGATAAAGGCAACACGGTCGCAAAGCTCCTGTGCGTCCTGCATATTATGTGTTGTGAGAATGACGGTCTTGCCCTTTGCCTTTTCCTCAAGGATGATATTTTTCATCAGTCGGGCGTTTGCGGGGTCAAGGCCGCTTGTCGGCTCGTCTAAAAAGAGTATCTCCGGGTCATTGATGAGCGCGCGAAGAAAACTCAATCGGCTTTTCATGCCCTTTGAGTAGTCCGATACTTTTTTATCGGCGTCCTGTGATAACTCTACGGCGGCAAGCAGCTTGTCGATGTCTCGCATGGGAGATGAATACAGAGAACCGAAAAATTTTAGATTCTGTCGTGCGGTCAACTTTTCATACAGCGTCGGGAATTCGAAATCTATCCCGATGCGTTCATAGAAATCTCGTCCATGAGAGCGAAGCTCACCGCTAAACACCTTCACACTGCCGCCATAGCCGGGTAGCTGCCCTGTCAATATTTTTTGTAGGGTACTTTTTCCCGCGCCGGAGGGTCCGAGAAAGCCGAATATCTCGCCGCGCTCAACCGAGAAGGACATTCTTTCGATAAATGGCTTTTTCGTATAGCTGAAAATGAGATTTTCAATGCGTATCATACTTGCCCTCCTTTATTCTTCCGTGTTCCGGATAATGACAATTGTCAAGGCTCGGTTTATCCGCGCTTTACTTTACAGCCTGAAGGAAATTTCAGCGATGGGTTTTCTGTCCGTATGCGCGGGGTTGCCCGCATAATCATCTGCCTTATATCCCATCGGAATGATACAGATGGGCGCAATGTTTTCCGACAGGTCAAGTTCTTTTGCCATTGCTCTCGGATCGAAATACTTTACCCAGCAGGAGTCGATTCCGAGATTTGTCGCCTCTAAAATCATATGGGTTGCCACAATACTCGCATCCATTTCCTTTGAGGAATATTCCGGCGTGTGCCATGCGGCATCCTTGTCGGCGCAAACCAACATGGCGACAGGCGCACCGTATATGCACGGGCATACCTGATTCACCTTTGCAAGTGCTTCGTCCGACTCAATCACATAGATTCTCTGCGGCTGTTGATTTTTCGCAGTCGGTGCAAGTGTGGCGGCGCGGAGGATTTTTTGTATGTTTTCCTCACTGATTCTGTCCGCCTTGAATTTTCTGGTTGCCGTTCTTGTCTCGATCACTCTTTCAAATTCCATTTACTTTCTCCTCACCTTGATTTTTTATCTGATAGACAATCCAAGCCGATACGCTTCATCCAGTGCCGGATTGCCTGCTATGTCGCCCTTCTTTTCAACACCGCGCACAAGAACCGTTCCGAGATTCTCAATATGGAAATACCGCAGTGACATATGGTATTGTGCCAAAACGGAATCAAACAGCTCCGGTAATGTGTCTGCCGCCACAGATAAAAGAACAGCCTGTCTGATCGGAAAGGCACTTCGTATCGGATTGTGAAGTCGGTCGATGACAGCCTTCAGACGGGCGCTGATGCCATAAAAATAGATCGGTGACGCAATGACAAGAATATCTGTATGCTTCAACTTTTCATAGACAGCCTGCATGTCATCTCCGATGTGGCAACGATGCTCTTTGTCCGCGTAGCAGTAGTTGCAGCCGTCGCACGGTTTGATTATATAATCCGCGACGGAAATAACCTCAACCTCGTTATGCTCGGAGGCACCGCGTACAAACGCCTGTACAAGCGTATCCGTGTTTCCTTTTTTCCTTGTACTGCCGGACAGTACCGTAACCACACTCATTTTTACACCTCCGATTCCTTCGCGTACCGCGCTACCGCGATAAGCCGTCGGCTGTCCTTTGTATATTCGCTCATAGCGTAATCGCCGTATATCCGTATGTCGGAAAATCCGGCTTCCGTCAGCAGCCGCCTGTAATCATCATCGAGCAGTATTCGGTACACGATGTCGTACTGATTACTCTCGTTGCGTTCGGGCGAATGGAACAAATCCAGTACATGGATTGTCTGAAAGCGTTCGTCATGCTCCTTGACAAACACGCGTGAGAAGTCGTTCCTGTTCACGACCGTCTCGATTGACGGAAGCGACAGCGTATACGGCGTTGTACCCTGCGTCAGCACGAGCAGACCTCCGCCGTTCAGCCTTTTTCTCATGGAGGTCAGCGCGCAAATCAGGTCCTCGTCGGTATGTAAATGCGGCAGGGCGGTCGTCAGGCAGATGACCGCGTCAAACTTCTTCGTGTGCCGCCGTTCAAGGTATCTGAAATCACAGCGGCACAGCGGGAGGGTTTTCCCGCGGGAGCGCAGATTTTTCTCCGCTACCCTGAGCATTGCCTCAGAGTAATCCGAGCCTTCGACCTCAAAGCCCGCATCGGAGAGCATCAGTAAATGCTGTCCCGTTCCGCAGGCGCAGTCGAGAACGCCGTGTACGTTATGCTCATGAAACAGCTTTTCAAAAAAGGATTTTTCATCTCCGAGATACTCGTCTATGCTGCCGAATCTGTCATAATCGTAGGCGAATTTCTCATACAGGTCTTTCATGCTCTGCCTCCGTTATCATTCTTTCGCGGGTGTTGATTGTTATATAATGTTATTCTGTTGTTCTTTGCCGAGCCAGTCAAGGACTGTGGCGGCATTTTTCTCACTGACATAGCTTCTGCCGTTCATCATCATATCGAGCATAATGTCTTCATCCGGTGTGCGGTCTGTCTTTTCGGACAGCTTTTTACCGGCTGTTTTTCTCATAACGCCCATCATAAATCTGTAAATTCCGTGCAGCTTTTTAATGTCAAAGCCGCCGCGCATGGTAAATACGGGCATACTGTCCGAAACGGTATTCGCCTTTTTTATATCCTCAATCTGCGAGCCTGTTTCGCCCATACCGACACCGCAAAGAGCGCGTATGGTATATAGTTTTGCCGCCTTTTTATACCCCTGAACGATCCCGGCCATAAGCCATCCGAGATAAATAATCTCCGTTCCGGCGGCTAAGCCGCAAGCATTTTTCAGGGAATAAACAGGAAAACCTGTCTTTTCACCTATGATTTTAGCATACTGCTCGGTTGTTCCCGCGTTTGATGTATATACGATTGCCTGTATCATACGAATAATTCCTTTATCATAACAAATTTTCGAGTTCGTCAACGGATGCAATCCGGCAGCCCTTGCTCTCATAATAAGCAAGCATTTCCGGGATTTTGCGTTTGTCGTAGCTTGTAACGCAGTCGGAAAGAACTGTCACCTTGTAACCGGATTTTGTCATATTGAAGCAGGTGGATTTCACGCAGGCGGTTGCATCGGCGCCGGTTATGATAAATTCGTCGATTGCGTTCACCCGAATAAAGTCGGCAAAAGCCTCGCAGGTCAGTGCATTGCCCTTGGACTTTGTGAAGATATTGTCCGAAACGATTTTCATGTCGGGAACAAGCTCCTCGCCCTTTGTTCCCGGCTTGAAGGTTCTTGTCCCTGCGGATAAATTATTGTGTCTGATATAGATTACGGGAATTTCACGACTCACCGCCGTATCGATTGCACGGTTTATATTGCCGATAATATCCTTGTAGTTCTTGGTAATATCGTTTTGAATATCAATGATAACGAGCACTTTGTTTGCCATTATGTTTTCACCTGTTCCTTTTATATGTCGAAATCTTCCGATTTGAAGTTGCTGTAATATCTGCCCTTTACTGCCGTAAACTTCAATACGCAGTAATCGGGGTCGCTTACTCCATCCGGGTAGAATTTACTGTCCCCGTCGCGCCAGATGCGCTTTTTGTCTTCTTCTGTTTCAAGCACCTCAACCGTTCCGATAAGACTGACACCGCGGAAGAATCGCTTGTCGACATAGTAAATGCTTGCCTTCGGATTTTCCCGAAAGCGTTTCACCTTATCCGATGAGGTATTTGTGGTAAACCAAAACGTCTTGATTCCGTTCCGCTCACGGGGCGAAAGCATTGCACGTGTAACGGGGTAGCCATCCGCGTCAATATAGCAAAGCTGTGTACCGGAAGACTTGTCAATCAGATTACCGATTGTCTGTTCGGGATTTCTCATTATATCTGTTTCTTCCTATTTCATTAAATATTTTGACGCTTCTCGCCGACTGATCGAAGAAAGTCCGTTTTTATGTTTTTCAAGAAAATCACGTACCCATGCGGAATTCGTTTTACTGTATTCGCGCAGACTCCAACCGATTGCTTTGTTGATGAAGAATTCCGTACTGCCGAGATTGTTCACAATGATTTTTTCCAGCAGCTCCGTATCGGTTTTTTCCTTGTATTTCTGCTGATGATCAATGGAGGCGCGCCGCAGCCAGGTGTTATCGGCGTAAGACCATTCGAGCATTGTCAATTTAAGCGAGGGATGTTTTTCAACCAATGTTCCGCAGACTCCGTCAAGCATATCCACCGTATCCCACCACGATTTTTCCGTGACTAAAAATTTTATTCTGTCAATATCGCTTTCCAAAAACTCATTCTCATGGGCAAGAACATATGAAACTGCGGCGTACTGTGCCTCACGATACGGCTTTTCCCAACATAATAAGACAAAATCCCAGTCAAACGGAAGCTTGCGCCCTGCCTTTAACAGCGGCTTTAACACCGTATTGCGAACAGGTTTTGGCAGCCCGAGAAAATCAAACTTGTTCTGCATATAGGCAGCCATCTTTACGCTCTGTTCCGTGTCGCGCAAAGTTTCAAGCCGTTCAAAAAATCCGTCATACCACACATTCATTTTCCAGCTTCCTCCTGTTCTGACCTTGACTTTTTGTGTTAGCTAATAGGAACGACCGGCAAAAAAGTGTTGTAAGCGCGCTCAAATCATAAAGATATTTAGCGCTCCGTGTACCAGCATAGTTGAATAACAGTTCTTTGCTTTCAGACGTACAAGACCCAGTACAACTCCGTAGCCCAAGCCTGCCGCCAGCTTCCACGCGACTGCAACCAAGTTGCCGTCAGCGATGTTTGCGGTCATATAGCCCAAATGCCAGACGGTAAACAGTGCAACGGTCCAGATAAAGGTGTATATCTCCTTGCTCAACACTTTATTCAGCCGATTCCACAGATAACCCCGAAACAACAGCTCCTCATATACCGGTGTGATGATACTGCCGTAGACCGCCAGCAGTATGGCTTTATATCCTCCTGTGAAATTGGAAGGGGCGGATATAAGCAGTACCGCCGCGATACAGGTAAAGACGATGTATCTTTTCGTAAAAGGTCGGGGAAAAACAGAGAGCGGCGTCTTTCTCAACTGCGCATAAGCATACACAGCGGCGGCAAGCAATACCATGATTGCCGCCGAAACCATACGCCGCGAGAAAGACCCGTCCGAAACCTGCGGGTTAATCATTTTCTCCATGAGCAACCTGACTGCCTGAAATCCGATTATGAGGATAAAAGCTTCGGCAAATGTCAATGCTGTCTTTGCTTTTGAGTTTTCTGTCATAACGTTTAATCTCTCTTTATTTGGTCTGCCCGAAGCGACCTTCGTCAGCGTAAAGGCAGCAAAAGTGATTTCCCACCGTCGTGCTACTGCTTATCCGTATCGTACAGTAAATTCACAAGTTCCACTAACGCAAAAGTAATCCCAAAAAATTCCTTTGATGCCGTACTTCTTCATTTTCTTTCTCCTTTTTATGCCCCTCTATTTCAAATAACGTATTGTTTATACATATCGCCGTTGTCGGGTATGCGCGGCTTTCCGTATATCCCGGTCAATGCCCGAAACACTCTGTGCAGCCGTTCGGCAATCTCCGCCTCGTTAATATCCATTGTCCCGGTATTGACCCCAAGCGCAAGACCGTAACAAAAGGTTGTCATATCCGAATTCATTTTCTCCGCCGTTTCCGACTCATAGCCGTAGACCTCGCACATAACTTTCAATCGTGCGTCCGTATCCGTGTCAATCGGAATTTTCCCCTGTAGTTTTCCGTCAGACATATAAAGATACCTAAACAGCCGCTTTTCCTTTTTTGCAAAGGCAACGAAGCCCAAGCCGTATGCCATGTGATATGATCCCCTTAGAGTAGACAGTGGAAATAAAAAAACACTGCTACGGAAAGGGGATC
>LFSB01000059.1 GCA_001513045.1 Clostridiales bacterium DTU089 | reverse complement strand
AGCTTTCAAAACTTACGGTGAGGTTTTCTAATTTTGTAACACATCATTGACAAACCTACAATGCAAAAGATTTACCGTTATATATATCTTTCAAAGAATGAAAAAGCATTGCCGAAGAAAACCTTGTCCGCGAGGACACGCGAAAGCCCTCTGCCGATAAGATAATCATACAGCGCGGGCATGGTTTGTATTCCGTTAAGCTCATCTGAAACCGGACAGCCGTCCCAATCGGCACCGAGAGACAAGACATCCTGCGCGCCGAGCTCAAGAGCGTGAGAAATATGTCTCCATACCGCCTCCATACCTTGTGCATCCTCTGTTTCGATAAAATCCCTGCAAAGATTTATACCCATAAGTCCGCCGCGTTCAATAATTATTTTTATCTGTTCATCGGTAAGATTCCGGCGCTTGCCGTAAAAATTATCGACTATATCACAGTTTGAATGGCTGGCTATAAACGGCTTTTCGGTGCATTGTGCAACCTCAAAAAAGCCCTGCTTGTTAAGGTGCGAGACATCAACTGTCATTCCGAGACGCTCCATATGCTTTATGGCATCCCTGCCGAAAGGAGTGAGTCCGCCCTCCTCGGCGCAACCGGACGCGATTTCATTTGCGGCGTTCCAGGTAAGCGTCATCAGACGTACACCGGCATCATAAAGATGCTCGACCCCCTCAAGAGAGCCCGCCGCCGCGGCACCGCCTTCAACAGAGAGTATCGCACACACTTTTTCGGTTGCCTCGCTCAACTGACGCCCGTCTGTTATGTGGGTGATTGTTCCTGCATTAGCCTTTATTTCCGCATTAAAAAACGCGGACACCCTGTCGAAATAATCAACAGCAGCCTGTCCGCGAAGCTCGTCATGTATCCATACAGCGAAAATCTGGCAGTATTTATCAAATACAGATGCCTTTGAAAGCGATACATGCATATCGTTGTCAAGAAGTCTCTTTGCTTTGTTTTCACACTCTGTTACAGTGTCACAATGTAAATCAAAAATACGCATTTGTTCCCTCCGTAGAAAAAGCATTTTCAATATAATTTATACTTTTTACCGAATCGCCCTCCATGATAACCTCGGATATATCAAATCGCGGCTGAAGAGTACTCGGATTTGACGCAAGATAAAGCGAAGCGCTGCGAATAATGCGGGAGCGCTTTTTTGAATCCACCGCAGTATTCGGAGCGAGCATTCCGCCCTCGGCTCGTGTTTTAACCTCTACAAAGCAAATATACTTTGAATCACAGGCGATTATGTCGATTTCACCGACCGGTGTACGATAGTTTGCACAGATTATACGAAAGCCCCTGTCGCGCAGCCGGCGCGCGGTCTCCTGCTCTCCTAGTATTCCTCTGCCCGCCTTTTCCATGTTCGCACCGCCCTACTTCAAATCAAGATTCTTTAAAAAGCTCCTGCGATGTACCGGTGAAATACCGTATTTTTTTATCATATCATAATGCAGCTGTGTACCGTAGCCCTTATGCTTTTCAAACTGATACTCCGGATAATCCTCCGCAAGCTTTTTCATATACCGGTCACGGCTAACCTTTGCAAGTATTGACGCCGAGGCAATCGAAATACATTTTGAATCGCCCTTGATTATACATTTTTCGGCTATGCCGGTACCCGGAAGCGAATTTCCGTCAACAAGCGCAAGCCCGGGACGCGGCGAAAGCCCGTCAACCGCACGCTTCATTGCAAGAAAGGTGGCACGAAGAATGTTAATATCATCAATCTCTTTTTCACTTGCCGTACCTATGCAGTAGGACACCGCATTTGAGCATATAACGTCAAAAAGCTCCTCGCGTTTTTTCTCGGAGAGCTTTTTGGAATCGTTTATGAGCGGATGCTCAAAGCCATCCGGTAAAATGACGGCAGCGGCATAAACCGCCCCCGCGAGAGGGCCTCTGCCGGCTTCGTCTATCCCGCAGATGACACTGTAACCGTTCAGCTTTTCTTCGGCTTCAATACTGTAATCCATATCTTTTAAGGCCTTTCAAAAGTAATTCTTCCGAGCTTTCCGCCGCGGTATTCATCAAGAAGTATATTTGAAGCTCTTTCGGTATCGACCCCTCCGCCTCTGATAAGCATTCCTCGCTTTTTCCCTATCATTTCAAGCACCTCGCCTGCCGTAAGAGAAGCAAAATCTGATATTGAATATCTTTGCTCAAGGCGTTGAGGGTAATCGGCACAAAGCACCTCCAGCAGACGCACGGCAAGAGTTTCGCTGTCAAGTATTTCATCCTTTACAGAGCCGATAAATGCCAGCCTGTCCCCCACTGTGGGGTCATCGAATTTCGGCCACAGCACTCCGGGAGTATCAAGCAGCTCGACCCCGTTACCCACAGCAAACCAATTGTTTTGGCGCGTAACGCCGGGGCGGTCCGCAACCTTGGCGCGGTTTCTGCCTGCCATTCTGTTTATAAATGACGATTTTCCCGTGTTGGGTATGCCTACCACCATTACACGCAGAGGCCTTCCCGCCATACCCTTGGCGGCATTGCTTTCGATTTTATCCTTCAGCACATCGCGCACAAGCGGAAGATAGGCGTTGAGCCCCTTCCCCGAACGGCAATCCACAGCAAGGGCGGAAATGCCCTTCGATTTATAATGCTTTATCCAGAGCTGCGTGGCGTTTTCGTCCGCAACATCACACTTGTTAAGCAGCACTATTCTCGGCTTTCCGGCAATAATTTCAGAAAGCTCCGGGTTAGCGGAGCTTGAAGGTATTCTTGCATCTGTAATTTCTGTAACAGCATCAACAAGCGACAGACTCTCTTTTATAAGTCTGCGCGTCTTAGCCATATGCCCGGGGAACCACTGAACTGTCTGATTTCCGAAATCACTCATAATCGTAAATATTAAAGTCTCCGAACGGTATAATTCTGAGCCTTGCCTTGCCGAGAATATAGCGTTCATCAATGAATCCGACTTTGTTTGAGCGGCTGTCGGTGGAGCCGTTTCTGTTGTCTCCCATGCAGAAAAGATATCCCTCGGGAACCTCTATCGGGAAGGTCATCTCATCATCCATGTGTCGAAGCGAGCCTGTAAGATTTTTATAGGGCTCAACAAGAGCTTCACCGTCAACATAAACCATACCGGTGGTAAAATCTATATCAACCTTTTGTCCGCCCGTCGCTATAACGCGCTTAATAAGAGGCTCATCAAAATAATTGGGCTGTGTTATAACCACGATATCTCCGGTTTCATAGCCCGCATGCTTCTCTGTGGTAAGCAGCCAGTTTCCCTGAAGCACGGTAGGCTTCATGGAAGAGCCGATAACACCGACAACACGGAATGCAAACGTGAAAATAAGCGCAATCATAACCAACGCGCTCATCATAACCGAAGCAAAGTCATAAATATTCATAACAATGCCGGGCTTTTGCTTTTCTGAAGCCTCTGCGGGGGCAACAGAATTATCTACCGGCTGCTCAGACTCATTTTCCGGAAGCTGTTCATTGATATCCTGTTTGTAATCTTCATTCTCCATAATCATATATACTCCATGTTCCGAAAGGATAAAATCTTCCTACCGCTTTGCCCAAAATATATCTTTCATCAATAAAGCCGACAATTCTTGAACGGCTGTCGAGCGAATCGTTACGGTTGTCGCCGAGAACAAAAACGCAACCCGCAGGAACCTCCACCGGAAAAGCGACGTCACGCGCTGTTTTTATAGCCTCTTTAATATAAGGCTCTTTTATCTCCGTGCCGTTGATGCTTACTGTGCCGGTGACGTAATTTATATCCACCATATCCCCTGCCAGCGCTATTACGCGCTTTACAAGGGGTTCTTTAAGCGCAACGGGCTGTGCAATAACAACCACATCCCCGCGCTGTGCATCGTAAGCGGTGTCGGATACGACAAGCCAGTCGCCGTCGTTAAGCGTGGGCTGCATTGATTTTCCGCTGACGCTGACAGCTCTGAAGAAAAATGTAAACAGCACAAATATAGCTATGACGGCATATATAACCGAATCCATCCACTCGTAAAGCCCGAACATAAGCTTAGGAGAGTCATCGGCTTTTTTCTTGCCCGACGCGTCATCATATTCAACAAGGAAATCTTCGGTTTTACGCACGATTTTTCACCGTCCCGAATAAACTGCAAGGGCAGATAAAAATCTGCCCTCGAGATAAAACATCTTATCAGTTAAGCTTTTCCTTAACCTTTGCGGATTTACCGACTCTGTCACGCAGATAGTAAAGCTTCGCTCTGCGAACCTTACCGGCTCTGACGGTTTCAACCTTGGCAACGTTGGGAGAATGCACGGGGAATACTCTTTCAACGCCTACGCCGTAGGAAACGCGGCGAACGGTAAATGTTTCGGAAACTCCGCTGCCTCTGCGAGCAATAACGGTGCCCTCGAAGACCTGAATTCTTTCTCTCTCGCCCTCACGGATTTTAACGTGTACCTTTACGGTATCACCTATTGTGATTACGGGCTTGTCTTCCTTCATCTGACCGTCTGTGATGATTTTCAATGCGTCCATGTTTCTTTTCCTCCTAAATGTTTCAGGCGTTCATAATGTCGGTTTGACAAAAGCGGAGCACCAGCTTTAATGTATGTTTGCGCTACATTAACTGCCGTTGGCGGCAAAACCGACAACGCTGCAAAACAAACGCTTATGTATATTACCACAAACCATAATTTTTTGCAATACTTTTTTAAAAAAATTTATAAGTATAAGACGAGAGAAAAACATTTATATTTGGGTATATTATATACCTTATTATGGGAGGAGTCAAGCGCTGTAATTGTAATGAGGTTTGACCTTTTTCGGCAAAAGTGCTATTATATTGTTATAAATGCTGATGAAAGGACGCGGTAAAATCCGCATGGTAACGCTTTATGAACACCCCGTACATCATAGCTCACAGAGGCGCGAGCAAATACGCGCCGCAAAACACCATGCCCGCCTTTTGCAAAGCAAATGAGCTGTGTGCGGACGGCATAGAGACAGATGTTCATCTCACCAAGGACGGACAGCTCGTGCTGTGTCACAACTATACAATAGACGAAACCTCGAACGGCAAAGGAAAAATAACGGATTATACTCTTGATGAGCTGTTGAAATTCGACTTCGGCTCGTATTTCGGCAACGGTTTTTCAGGTGTAAGCATACCGACGCTTGATGAGCTTTTTGAATATTTAAAGACCACAGCCATGAGCGTGTTCAACATCGAAATAAAGGCACCCAAGGACAAAAGCGCCGAAATCGTGCGTCTGACAATAGACTCCGCAAAGTCTCACGGGGTTTTTGACCGGTTGCTTATTTCAAGCTTCGATTATAAAATCCTGAGCGAAGCCAAAAATATCGATTCTGCTTGCCAAACCGCCTTTTTATATCCGCAGGCGGGTCAGGTCGCCGCCAAATGGTTTTTCCCTCCCCTTCGCTTTGTAAGACGCTTTTCGGCGGACGCACTTCATCCTCATCATCGTTTTGTAAGCAAGGCAATAATAAAGAAGGCACACAAGCTCGGCTTAAAGGTAAACGTATGGACTGTTGACGATGAAAAGCGCATAAAAAAGCTTGTGGATATGGGCGTTGACGGAATCATCACCGACTGTCCGGATAAAATTGCCGAAGCGCTTGAAAAGTATAGCTTGACAATCCAAACCGTTTAATATATCATATATAAAACGATGCACATGAAGTGCTCAGGGTGCAACAGGAGTTGCCGGAAGCAATAAAAACATCCGAGGATTTAATAGTACCATGAAGGTATTGCCTCTTTTTGAAGGAAGAAGCAGTATCTTTATTTTTGTGAGGATGAAAGAAATGAAAAAAGAGCTTTCCAAAAACCCCGTTGCAAAACTTACGATGTCGGCTATGTTCCTTGCGCTTTGCATGGTGCTACCCCTGCTCACCGGGCAGATTCCCGAAATCGGTAAGGCACTCTCCCCAATGCATATTCCCGTACTTATCTGCGGCTTTGTGTGCGGCTGGCCTTACGGGCTTGCTGTCGGATTTATCGCGCCGCTGCTGAGGTTTCTGATTTTCGGAATGCCGCCCATATTCCCGACGGGTATTGCAATGGCATTTGAGCTTGCGGCATACGGAGCAATGTCCGGAATACTCTACAAGGTTTTCCCCAAAAAAATCCAATACATATATGTTACGCTTATCGCCTCCATGCTCGGCGGACGCGTAATATGGGGCATTGTGCGTTTTATAATTGCGGGACTCAGCGGAACAAAATTTCCGTTTGAGGCGTTTCTCACAGGAGCGTTTGTTTCCGCCGTACCAGGCATTATATGCCATATTGCGCTTATACCCCTCATAATAATTGCCATGAAGAAAGCGAAGCTGATTGCCAATGAATGAAACCGCAAAGCTCATAGACGCACACCTTACCCTCTACCCCGACCTGCAGCCGGAAGACATTTACAAGCTGGTTTATCAAAATGAATTCGGCGGAGGCCATTTGATAAATGACCTGAATGAGTGCCGGGACAGGATAATATCCGAGTTGTATTGCACAAGAGACGATAAGCTTTCTCCCTTATACACCGATATAGGTAATTCGAGAGTCCGGCTTGAAATGAAAAACCCTGAGGTGCGCGCACTCGGTGCAGATACGCTGTGCAGAATCTTCGCCTGTTCCTCTGAACGCATGGGAACGGTTGAATCGTTTGAAAAAAAGCTCGATGAGGTTTCTGCTCATCTTGCTTCAAAATACCCTTTTATGAGCTCGCACTTCAACAATTACATCAAAGACCGCCGACGCGAAAAATATCCGGCAGTCAGTCACAGCGAAAAATACAGGCAGCTTTACTCACCCTCTTACCGCGTTATAAATTCAGAATATCTCAGGCTCATTCCCCTGTTCGTTCTGATAAATAAGGTGCTCGCAGCAAAGCCCACCGCCGTAATAGCGCTTGACGGGCATTGTGCATCCGGCAAAACCACCGCAGCCTCGCTCATTTCCGGAGTATATGACGCTAACGTAATTCATACCGACGACTTCTTCTTGCCGCAAGACATGAGAACTCCGGAGCGTCTAAATCAACCCGGCGGAAACGTTCATTATGAAAGGCTGAAGGACGAGGTTATTGCCGGAATACGTTCGGGACGTGCCTTCTCCTACCGCATATTCGGCTGCTCGGATATGGATTTTCTTCATACCGCAGGCGTGCTGCCTAAGCCTTTAACGATAATTGAGGGCGCATATTCAACTCATCCCGCTCTTGATTTTAAGTATGACATAGTATGCTTCTTCGACATAGCTCCTGACGAGCAGGAGCGCCGTATACTGCTGCGCAACGGTCAACAGATGCTTGAGCGCTTCCGGAACAAATGGATTCCTCTTGAAAACCGCTATTTTGATTTCTGCAGGATAAAAGAAACAAGCGACCTCATAATTAAATGAGGTCGCTCTTTTTATGTGTTCAGCTCTATCTGTTGTTGACTTCCCAGACCTTTTGCTTGTTAAGCTCGTGCTCCGCATCGTTTGAGGCGAGATAAATATCTCCTCTTTTATCATGCTGGAAGAAGAAATACGTGGTTTTCAGGGGTGTGAGCGCTGCATTTATTGCGTCGTCGCCCGGATTGCATATAGCGCCCGCCGAAAGCCCGTCACACGCATGCGTATCATAAATTTTCACAAGCCTCTCGTATTCTGCCTCGCTTACATTTTCCTTAACGTATTTTGAAAGGTATGTCCCCGTGCAATCGCATTGGAGCAAGGGATATGATACGGGATTGTTGAGACGGTTATGTAAAATCGACGATATTGTCTTCATCTGCTCGGTGTTCGCAGCCTCACCCTGTATTATTGATGCAAGCGTAATCACATCGTCAACAGACATGCCGAGCTGCTCCGCTTTTGAGGAATATTCCGCTGTCCACTTCTCCTTGAAGTTATCAAGAAATCTTTCAATTACGCTCGGTGCAGTCTCCCCGAGATAGAACTGGTAGGTATCCGGGAACAGATATCCCTCAAGCACGCGGTAACGCTCCTGAGGATTATCAACGCTTTTCAGGAAGCTGTATTTCGCCGAAAAATCCGTGGTATTTATAGTGTCATACAGCAGCTCCTTGGAGCAGACGCCGTACTTGTCAAGCTTGGCAACGACCTGGTCAACCGTCCAGCCCTCCGGGAATGTGAGGGTTATAACGTCCTTGTTTATTCCGGTGTTTTTAAGAGTAAACAGCATCTTTTCAAGCCCCATGGCACGGTTGAGATAATAAACGCCGTCGACATAGGTATCATCCCTGAATTTTGAAATTTTCGCAAACACCTTACAGAAAAGCTTGGATTCTATAAGGTCGTTCTTTGAAAGCATATCTATAACCTCATCGGTCGTGGTGGGATTCACAAGCGTTATTGTGACGGGTTCTGTGTCTCGCCGAAGCGCAAGAACATCGTTCATGCTTGAAATTATGTAAGTAACCGAAAGCAGCGATATCACGGTTATCGCAATAAGCACCGGAACGACTATTCCGAAGGTCTTTGTAAGAGTGCGTATAAGCGTAAGATGTTTTATTTCATCCACATAGTCAATCTTTTTATCTTTTTTCTTTTCGGATGCTGCACCTTTTGCAATCGGAACATCTTCGACTTTCTCCTGCCTGTGAGGAGGGTCGGAAAAATACACCTCGCCATTATACGCGGGCACAAAATCCTCATCGTCCCTGATGTCGACATAAAAATCCTTTGCCTTTTTACGGCGCTCGTAGTCGGTCTTCTGAAGGTCATAATCGGATATGCCCTCCGATGACTTATCGGGAGCCTCCTCGTGGTCGTACATGTTCAGCAGCATCTCAATGTCCTCGGACTCGTCATGAGGGGCTGCCTTTTTTTTGTCTGTTTCATTGCTCATGTATTTAAATCCTCCGGATTTATAACGTGTCTTTCCGTTATCAATAATTGAGTCGCGCGGTCATATTTTCCGTGCGGAAGCTCATCTATAACGCACTCCGAGTAGCACAGCCCCACCGCGCTGCCCTTGAAGCGTGCAAGGAAACGGTCATAGTAGCCCTTTCCGTAACCGAGCCTGTATCCGAATTTATCAAACACCAACGCCGGTACTATGCAAAGTCCCGATGAAAGATCCGTAAGCTTTTTGCAAACGCCTTTGTCCGGCTCAAGAACTCCGAACGCGCCTGATTTCAGGTCGGAAAAAGATTTTATTATGTAAAAATCCATTTCCCGTGTTCCCGGAATACATCTGGGAACCGCCACGGTTTTGCCCAGCTTGAGCGCCTCGCCGATGATATAACGTGTATCGACCTCTATGGCGGTTGATACATATGTAAGCAAGGTTTGCGTCTCTCTGAACTGCCACAGATTCATAAAACGGTTGGCGATTTTCTGGTCGAGCTGAGTTTTCTCCTCCGGCGGCATCGCCTTGCGTTTCTCCCTGAATCTGTAACGCAACTCGGCTTTAAACGGCCTTACATCCTCTAAAAAGCGCATTGCATCATCTCCAGAATACGGTTCGCCTGTTCCCTGCCTTTCAGCGCGGCAACAATCTCCGCTGCAAATTGCAGTGTAACCCCGGCACCCTTTGCGGTTATCACATTTTCACAGCGGCACACGGAAGCATCGGAAAGCCTTGCCCCGTAAAGCTCCTCCTCGTATCCGGGGAAGCACACGGCTGTTTTCCCCTCAAGCATACCCTTATGCCCGAGTATAAACGGAGCCGCGCATATTGCCGCTGTTAAACATCCGTTAGCGCCCGCATACTCAAGAACCGACTGCACAACAGGAGAATTCTCAAGATTCTCAGCTCCGGGCATACCTCCGGGAAGCACCACACCTTCAAGTCTGCTGTCAATGCGTACTTCGACGTCCTCTATATCGCTCTCAACGGTTATTCCGTGAGAACCCGTAACGACTTTACCGCCGA
>LFSB01000001.1 GCA_001513045.1 Clostridiales bacterium DTU089 | reverse complement strand
GGTTCCGTCCCATTGTCCCTTGCCGAACTCCTGATAGAGGCAGGTTTCCGGGGTGTAAAAGACCGGCTCAAAGGTACGCTCGTTGTCGGTTTGCTGAATGATGAATTCGGAATCCGCACGGGCGGTTATTTTCACGCTCACGCCTCTGCACACGTGCAGACAGTACGGTTTCTTTTCAAACGGCGAGGAGCGCTTGCCGCTTTCGGAGCTGTTGCCCCATTCAAAGGTCAGCTCTCCGCGCAGGAGCAGGAAGGCGCTTTCGTTTGCATCGTCGCACAGCGAGAAGCTTTCACCCTCGCAAAGGCGCTTAACCCTTATTGTCATGTTCATGTCGGCGTTTTTGCCGTTCATTTCGCACAGGATTTTTTCGTTATTTTCGTTGAATGCCGGATTTTCAAGCATAGATATTCCTCCGTTTTACACTCTGTCATCGGTCAGCGCGCCGCTGCCGCTTATAGGTATCGCCTCACCGAGATAGGTCGGGGAGGGCTTGACAATTACCGTAAAAAAGTCCTTGACTCTTGCCAGAAATTCACGGGAGTTGTTATAAAGCTCCGTTTTTGAGGAGTATTCGCGGTTGTCGGATGCCACGCCGTAGGCGTCAAGTCCGAGCTGCCTTGCGATATATACGGCTCTGTACAGATGATAGCCCTGTGTGGAGATTATAACCTTATCGGCTTTAAAAACCTCCTTCGCCCGATACATCGACTCATAGGTTGAAAAGCCCGCGTGGTCCATAAAAACATTGTCGGACTGTACGCCTGCGTCTACGGCGTAAGCCTTCATGGCGTTGACCTCGTCATAGCCCTTGTGTCCGTGGTCGCCGCTCATCAGCAGCCGCCCGGCAGCGCCGTTTTTATACAGGGAAAGTCCGGTTATAACCCTGTCCTCAAGCAGCGGGCTGAGAGCCTCGCCGTATACAAGGGCGCCGGGAACAATTATACAGTCCGCATCAAGGGCTTCTGCCTGTCCGGCAGTGAGAATATATTTTTCTGAGTATGAAACAACATAGGCGTTAATCAGAAACGGTGCGCTTGCGAGCAAAACAAGGCAAATAAGGAAAGCCGAAATAAGTTTTTTCCTCTTTTTCAGGAATAACGTTATCTTCTCTTTCTTCATTGTTTTTCTCAGCCTCTTGCGACCATCTCGCCGTATTCCGCTTTTTCCTTGGCGATAAATTCCTTGACTGCGTCAACCGTGGGCATGTCAAGCGAGCAAGCGTGACTTGCAACGAGCATCGCAGCGGAGGCGCTGCCGAACTCAAGCGCGTCCATGATATCCCAGCCCTCAAGCAAGCCGTAAAGGAAGGCGGAAGCATAGCCGTCGCCGCCGCCGAAGGATTTGAGCAGCTTTACGGGGAAGGGCTTTATGTTGTAACTTTTGCCGTCGTTTGTGTAGGCGGTTGAGCCGTCCTTGCCGTGCTTGACAACAACAATCTTTGCATTTTTACCCTGCCAGTACGCCGCAGAGGCCTTATCGGTTCCGTCAAGCGCTGTAAGCTTTTCCGTGAGGTCGTACTCCTCGCGCGAGCCGAGGATGATATCCGCCTTTGCCGCGACAGCGGAGTAATATATTGCAATCTCGTCTGCGTTTTTCCAGTTGTAGGGTCGGTAGTCGATATCGAATACCACCGGAACCTTGTTCTTTATCGCCAGCTCGAGTGCCTTGAGTGCCGCCTCTCTTGAGGGGCTTTCGCACAGTGCCGTGCCGGAGATTAACAAGGCCTTGGACTGCTTCAGGTAGTCCTCGTCAATGTCCTGCGCCTCCAGCTTTAAGTCCGCCGCGTCGTTTCTGTACATAAGAATCGAGCTTTGCGTTTCCGAAAGTATCTCGGTAAAGGTAAGGCCTATCTTTTCGCCGTTTTTGCAGCGGGTGACATGTGAAGTGTCGATGCCTTCATTGTTGAAGAAGTTTACAACAAAATCGCCGAGACTGTCATCGGACACCTTCGCGAAGAAACCGATTTTTTTACCGAGACGCGCAAGCCCCACCGCGATATTCGCCGGCGAGCCGCCGAGATACTTTTTAAAGGTGGTGCTCTCGCTCAGAGGGCAGTAGTAATCAACGGGGTTGAAGTCAACGGCTATTCTGCCGAGGGGGATAAGGTCATATTTCTTTGCGGAGTCAAATTCGATATACTTCATAATCATACCTCACAGTTAAATATTTCGATATGTTTTCTGACGTTTTCATACACACCCTTAGCCATTGCGGTGCTCAGCTCGAAGTAGTTTGCCTTTTCGGTGCCGGAGCAGTATTCCTTTGCATGTCCGGCAAGCGCGTCAAAGCTCGCGGTTGCAATGTTGATTTTGCGGATGCCGAGAGATATTGCCGTGCGGAACATGTCGGCTGTTATGCCGGTGCCGCCGTGCAGAACAAGCGGGGTGTCGGTAAGTGATGCGATTTTTTCAAGCACGTCAAAGCGCAGCGCCGGAAGCACGGGATAATTTCCGTGAGCGTTTCCGATTGCCACGGCAAGCGCGTCTATGCCGGTGCGTTCGCAGAATTCCTTCGCGAGAGCGGGCTGAGTGTAAAGTATTTTATGCGCGTTTCCTCCGCCCTCATTTCCGCCGACAACGCCAAGCTCCGCCTCGACCGAAGCGCCGTATGCCCTTGCCTTTTCTATTACGCTTTCGGTGGCCTTGATGTTTTCTTCAAACGCGAGCAGGGATGCGTCGAGCATTACGGAGGTAAAGCCGATTTCAAGCGCCTTGTCGATACAGCCTCTCGTAAGTCCGTGGTCAAGGTGCACGGCTATATCGACAGAGCTGTTTTTCGCTGCGGCGAGCATGAGCGGACCCATAAGCTCAAGCGGAGAGGTTTTCAGACGCACCTCGGCTATCTGCAATATGATGGGTGTGTTCGTTTCCTCGGCGGCACGAACCGCACCGAGCACCATTTCAAGATTGCCGACGCTGAAAGCACCGACTGCACAGTTGCTTTTTTCGGCTCTTTTTATAAGCTCACCGAGCGTAACAAGCGCCATACAAACGCCTCTTTTCATTGTAATATATATACAAATATTTATACTACATCCGCAGACGAAAATCAAGGCATAAAAGCCATATTTATAAATAAAAGTATGGTTGCATAAAAAAAGATTTTGATATATAATGAAATTCAATATATTTTCCGGAAAGCTGGATGTGAAAATGAGTAACAGTGTTCTCAAAGCAGCAATAGTAGGCTGCGGAAATATCCACAGATGCCATATCGAAGGCATAGAGAGGTGCGGTAACGCTTCACTCTATGCGGTTTGCGATGTCATAAAAGAACGGGCGGACGCAGCCGCGGCGGCGCATTCGTGCAAGGCGTTTTACTCATTTGACGAGCTTATGGCTGACGGCGGCTTTGATGTGCTGCATATCTGCACGCCGCACTATTTGCACGCCGGAATGGCGCTGAGGGCTATGGCGGCAGGAAAGCATGTCCTGACGGAAAAGCCCATGGCGATAAGCGTTGAGGACGCACGGCGGATGATTGAGGCCTCCGAAAAATACGGCGTAAGTCTTGCCGTGAATTTTCAGAACAGATACAATGAAGCCTCGCTTTACCTAAGGCAGCTGCTCGGCTCAGGGAAGCTCGGCAAAATTAAGGGAGCGCGTGCATTTGTAATCTGGGACAGGGACGAGGCCTACTACAACAGCGGCGAATGGCGCGGAAAGTGGAGCACCGAGGGCGGCGGAGTGCTGATAAATCAGGCTCTGCACACGGTGGATTTGATGCAGTGGCTCATCGGCGAGAGGGTTTCTTCAGTAAAGGGAAGCATCTCAACGAAGCGTCTTTCGGACACAATAGAGGTTGAGGATACCGCGGACGCACTTGTCACATTTGAGAGCGGCGCACGGCTTGTCATCTTCGCAACCCTCGCGTATGCGGCAAATTCTCCTATACTTATGGAATTTATCTGTGAGAACGGTATCATAACCGTCGGCAGCGATATACGTGTAAAGCTCAACGGACAGCCCGAAACGGTTGAGGATATAAACCATATCAGCGGTGAAAAGGGCTATTGGGGCACGGGTCATCCGGCTCTTATTGCGGACTTTTATGACAGCATAGTAAACAATCGTCCCTATGGGATAAGCGGCAGTGAAGGCATAAAGGCGCTTGAAATCGTGGAGGAAATTTACAGACAGGGCAGAGGATAAACGTTGAAAAGATTCCGGTTAAAAAAGAAGATGCTCGGCGCGGCTTGCTTGTTGCAGGTGCTGTTGCTGTGCCTTTTCGGCTGCACAAGCGGAAGCTCCGATACCGTTGAACGAACGGACGAAAACACCGTAAAGGCGGTGTTTTCCGATATGTCACGCCATGTCTGCGATGCACAGAAGCTTTCCGCGGCGGCATCCGGCGCTGGAATGAGTCTGTCGGTGGATGAGAGCCTCGGCAGCATAGCGGTGTCCGATGCGTCCTCGGGCAAGCTGTGGTCTGCACTTCCCGTAGCTCAGAACACCTATTCTGCCGAAGCGTGTGCGGTTTCAGCCGTGCTCACGGACGGAAAAAAGTACTATGAGCTCAATTCTCAGGACAACGCCGCCGCATTCGGCACGGTCAGCTGTAAGAGCATTTCCGGCGGCACGGAGATAACATATATAATGGCTGAGTCGGCGTCGCTTGCCGCTGCGTCACGCGAGGCGGCGGACGGTGCAAGGCTTGAAATAACCGTCAGCTATACGCTTGAGGACGAGGCGTTGCGTGTCTTTTCGGACGCTTCAAGGACCTATGTTTCCGAGGGCTTTTATCTGTGCTCGCTGAGCCTGCTGCCCTATTTCGGCGCGGAGTCGGATGAAACGGCGGCGGACGGCGATTTTATTCTTTTGCCGGACGGCTGCGGAGCGCTTATGTATACAGGCGATTGTTCCGAGGCGCGAAATCAGAGCCTGAAAACCTATTCGGACGCACTGATTCCTGCGTTCGGTGTGAAGCAGGGAACGGGAGCCTTTGCGGCGCTTGCGGACGAGGGCGCGGCGGCTTCGACGGTAAAGGCGGAAAAGAATACGGCTACGCGCTGCCGCAGAGCTTGGGCGGAGTTTTCCTTCTCAGGTGCCGATGAGCTTGCATCCTGCGGAATGTATTACCGCTTTCTGAACGGTGTGAACGCCGATTATTCTTCAATGGCTGCGGCGTGCAGGGAGCACCTTATAAGGAAGGGCATGACGGATTTTGTCGATGATACGGAGAATACCTCGCTTCCGTTTTTTATAACACTTACCGGAAAGATTAAAAAGACCGACTCTGCGATATCAACGTTCAAAACCCTTACCGATTTTGACGAGGCGGAGGATATGCTCACCGTTGTGAAGGCGAAGGGAATAACAAATCTCAAGGTCAGATATTCCGGAGTGCTTTCGGGCGGAGTGTCGCAAAAGGACATAAAAACGGCAAGACCTCTGCTTTCACTCGGGGGAAAGAGCGGGCTTAAAACTCTCGCTGAATTTGCGGAGAATCAGAATATAGGGCTTTTTATTGACGTAAGTCTGGCGTCTGCGTCGGTTCACGGCGGCTTCCCATCGGGAGAGCTTTACGGGGGAAAGGCGGCTCTTTCAAACCCAATGAGCGGCATCTGCGGTCCGCAGACATACGAATACGAAGTGCTTAATACCTCCGGTTACCGGGAGCGTCTTCTCGCTTTGCTGAATTCCACCTCAAGGCTTTCGCTTACCGGCTACTGTATAAGCGAGGCGGGGGTTTCGGCTCAGGCGGATACCGATGAGGCCTTTGCGAAAATCAGCACGGCATTGGGCGCGGAGCATAAAATCATGGTTGACGGCGGAGCGTTTTGCCTTTTGAAAAACGCGTCATATATATCCGGACTTCCTCTTTCGGCGAGCGTTGCAAATTCCGCGGACTATGAAAGCGTTCCTTTTGTGCAGATGGTGCTGCACGGCTCGCTGGTGTATTCGGGGACTCCGCTCAATCTTGCGGAGAATACGTCGGATGCTTTGCTCAAGAATGTGGAATACGGGGCGTGTCCGTCCGTGATGTGGAACTATATTGCCATAGACGAGCAGGACAAATGCGCGTATGCGCCGTTGCTTGACGAGACTGTGAAGCTGTATGAAAGGCTGGACAGTGAGCTTTCGGGCTTGCAGACCATGCGTATAACCGACCATTATGAGCTTGCGCCCGGTGTGTTTGTCACTAAATACAACGGTGAGGTAAGCGTTTACGTGAACTATAATGACACGGCTGTGAGTGCCGACGGAGTGAGCATCGCAGCGAAGGATTTTATCAGGGTAGGATGAGCATGAGGCGTAAAGCGGAGCCTATTTCAAGAACAGAACGGTTGCTGCTTGCGGCGACGCTCGGTCTGGCAGTTCTTTTGCTTGCAATTGCATTTAAGGACGTATCATCGGATTCGCGCCTTACAGTGCTTGAACAGGGCACATACCCGTCCGGAACCGTGTCGGAGGTGTCCGGGAGTGAGCGGGAGAACAGCGGACTGTATATAATAAATACCACTTCAAAAAAATTTCATCTTCCGGACTGCGCGAGAGCGAGCTCAATAAAGGCGGAAAACCGTTCCGAGGTTGAGAATAAAACAGCGGACGAGCTTGAAGCAGAGGGCTTTTCACCCTGCGGCTCGTGTATAAAAACATCTGAAAAGGACGCAGATAAATGATTAAAAGCGGCAAAAACAGTATCAGCGGCAGCACATTGAAGCTCATTGCAATGGCTGCTATGCTTGCGGACCATGCGGCTGTGGTGTTCCTTGAGGATGCCGCCGTGAGCGCTCTTGCAGACGCGGCACTGTTCCGGGGGCTTTCACTGCTTGTTACGGGAAAGCTTTTTTCCTTTGGAGCTCCGGCGACATTGTATATAGTGGGCAGACTTGTAGGCAGGCTTGCCTTTCCGATATTTGCATTTCTTATCACGGAGGGCTTCCGCCACACACGGAATGTGAAGAAATACGCGCTGAGGCTTGCGGTCTTTGCCGCCGTGTCGGAAATACCGTTTAACCTTATTGCAGCCGGAGAGCCGTTTTCTCTTGAATATCAGAACATATTTTTCACCCTGCTCCTCGGTCTTGCCGCAACAGCGGTTGTAAGCGGTGAGGGGAAAGAGCCGTTGAGAATAGCGGCATCAGCCCTTATTGCTCTTTCGGCAAGCTTTCTCAACACTGATTACGGGGCATACGGAGTGTTCATAATAGTTTTGTTTTATTTAACCTCCTCAAGGCGTGTGCTGCGCAACTGCCTTTGCGGCTGTGCGCTTCTCATTCAGCTTACAGCTCCGCTTTCGCTGCTGCCGATAAATGCGTACAACGGAAAAAGAGGATTGAACCTGAAATACGTTTTTTATGTGTTTTACCCCGCGCATCTTCTGATGTTGTATTTTATAAACGAACTGATAATACGATAGACAAGGCTTTGAAAGGAGCAGTCAAACATGCTTGACTTCAAAAAGGAAACCGAAAAAAGAGTGAATTATATCAGGCGTATTCTCAATGAGGCGCATGCCTCCGGTATAATTTACGGTAACTCCGGCGGAAAGGACAGCGCGCTTGTCGGCATACTTTGCAAGCTTGCCTGCGACAACACTGTCGGTATAACCATGCCCTGCGAATCCCAACGCAATTTCGGAGAGGATATGACCGACGGCATGGAGGTCGCCCGTCAGTTCAATATAGAAACGAGAAACGTGGACCTTACACAGGCAAAGCAATTCTATGTTTCGGAGCTTTCCGCTGTTACGCAGCTCAAGGATTCCGCAGTGTCAAACCTTGCACCGAGGCTGAGGATGATAACCCTCTACGCGATAGGCGCCAGTGAAAACAGACTTGTTGCCGGCACGGGAAACCGCAGCGAGCGGTATATGGGCTATTTCACAAAATGGGGGGACGGGGCGTTCGATTTCAACCCCATAGCCGACCTGCTGGCAAGCGATATATTCGATTATCTCCGTTATTTTGACGCGCCGGAAAACATCATAAAAAAGGCGCCGTCCGCCGGGCTTTTTGAAGGCCAGACGGATGAAAAAGAGATGGGCGTGACCTATGCCGCAATAGACAAATATATATCCACCGGAGAAGTTACCGATGAGGACCTTGCCGTCATTCAGAGGTATCATAAAATCAGTCATCACAAGCGTGCGCATCAGAAGATGTATCCCGATTGAAAAAAGCCTCCCTTCGGGGAGGATTTTTTATATGTCCGTGATAAAACTGCGGGAATACGGCGCTGAAGTATTCCCGTATTTTGTGCTTGCAAAAGCGGTGTGTGTATGTTAAAATGATTTTTACATTATAAAGGGAAGTGTGACCTGTGAACTATACTTCAACACGCGACAAAGCCCTGAAGGTATCGTCCTGTGAGGCGATAACCAAGGGAATATCAAGTGACGGAGGGCTGTTTTTGCCCACCGAAATCCCGTCGCTTACCGCGGATGATATAAGCCGGCTTGTGCCTCTCGGCTACAAGCAGCGCGCCAAGGACATTCTTGCGCGTTTTCTGACCGATTATACCCCGCAGGAGCTTTCGGCATGTGTCGAGGGTGCGTATGCGGACGGTAAATTTTCGAGCGAGGCGGTAGCGCCCGTGGTCAATATACATGACGGGGTAAACGTTCTTGAGCTGTGGAAGGGTCCCACCTGCGCGTTCAAGGATATGGCGCTTCAGCTTTTGCCGCACCTTCTGACAACGGCATCCGGAAAGCTCATGTCTGACACACAGACGGTAATCCTTGTTGCAACGTCCGGCGATACCGGCAAGGCTGCGCTGGAGGGCTTCAGCGATGTGGCGGGCACGAAAATTCTCGTGTTTTATCCCAATGACGGGGTAAGCCCCATGCAGAAGCTTCAGATGACCACACAGGAGGGTTCAAATGTCGGCGTTTGTGCCGTACAGGGCAATTTCGATGATGCTCAAAACGGTGTAAAGGCAATATTTACGGATGAGGCCATAGTTAAAAAGCTCCGCGAAAACGGCTGTGCCTTCTCCTCGGCAAACTCGATGAACTGGGGCCGTCTTGTGCCTCAGATAGTCTACTATATTTCCGCCTACTGTGACCTTGTAGCCTCGGGCGCAATAGCTAACGGGGAAAAAATAAACGTTACCGTGCCCACAGGCAATTTCGGCAACATTCTCGCGGCATATTACGCAAAAAGAATGGGTCTTCCGATAAAAAAGCTTATCTGTGCCTCAAATGCCAATAACGTGCTTACGGATTTCATAAACACCGGAATTTACGACAGGAACAGGCATTTTTATCTCACCTCATCTCCGTCCATGGACATTCTTATATCGAGCAATCTGGAGCGTCTGCTGTTTGAGCTTTGCGGACGTGATGATGCATGCATACGCGAATGGTTCGGGAAACTCAAGGCAGAGGGAAGATATGAAGTTTCAGACAGCGTGAAATCACAGATAAGCGATCTGTTTGCCGCCGGCTTCTGTGACGATGCCGCTACCAAGGCTGCGATAAAGGATACATTTGAAAAATACGGCTATCTGTGCGATACGCATACGGCGGTCGCAGTGAGCGTGTATAACGATTATCTTGCAAAAACAGGTGATGATACGCCTGTGTTAATCGCCTCTACGGCGAGTCCGTTCAAGTTCTGCTCAAGCGTTCTCGACGCACTCAAGCCCGGCAAGAAGGAGTCGTCGGATGAGTTCGGGATGATAGAGGAGCTTGAGGCCGTCTCTGGATGCCTCGCGCCTGCGCAGCTAAAGGCTCTCAAGGGCAAAAAGGTGCGCTTTACGGACGTTTCCGAGAAGGAAAACATGGACAGAGCGGTCTTCTCGATGCTCGGAATTACGGAGTGAAAATATGTCGCTTTTCGCAATCGGAGATACGCATCTTTCCTTCGGAACCGATAAACCGATGGACATTTTTCGCGGCTGGGATGACTATGTGGAGCGCCTTGAGGAAAACTGGCGCTCGGTAGTTTCGCCGGAAGATACCGTGGTCATTCCGGGGGATATTTCGTGGGCTATGACGCTTGAAAATGCGCTTGAGGATTTTCGCTTTCTGGATTCTCTTCCGGGCACCAAAATAATCATGAAGGGCAATCACGATTACTGGTGGGGAACCATGCGTAAAATGGAGAGCTTTCTCGAATCCGGAGGGATTTCCACAATAAAAATTCTTCACAACAACGCATATAGGGTCGGAGATTTCACATTGGCGGGAACACGCGGATGGTTCTTCGATGCCGAGAGCGATGCCGACGGTAAAATTCTTGCGCGTGAGGTCGGCAGACTCAATGCTTCGGTTGAAGCGGCGCGGAAGCTGGGGGGAGAGCTGATAATTTTTCTCCACTATCCGCCGGCTACGGAAACACAGGTCTGTAAGGGCATTTACGATGCCGTTATTGCCTCCGGTGCGAGGCGGTGCTTCTACGGCCATCTTCACGGCTTCATTCCGCCCGGCAGTACCTCTTTTTCGTCTGAGGGAACAAAATTCTCCCTCATTTCAAGCGATTTTCTCAAATTTTGCCCTAAGCTTATAGAAAAATTTTAACAATACAGACAAATAGTAAAAAAAGGTGGAAATTTCTGCATATATTTGTTATAATATAGCGGTTAACGTAAATTTCAAAATACATTTTCATTACGGAGGAAGTAACAATGAGTCTGAAATCAGCAAACAAAACCGAAACCAACACCTATTCCGTTGAGATTACCATCGACGGAGAAAGCTTTGAAAAAGCAATTGTAAAAGCATACAACACATCCAAGGGAAAGTTCAATATTCCCGGCTTCCGCAGAGGCAAGGCTCCCAGAAGCTTTATTGAGCGTATGTACGGTGAGGACGTCTTCTATGATGAGGCGCTCAACATACTCTTCCCCGACGAATATGAAGCGGCAGTTGAAGCGGCAGGTCTTGAGCCTGTTGCAGATCCCTTTGAGCTTGATATTCCGACAGTCGGCAAGGACGGCGCAACCATAACCTTTAAAGTAACGGTAAAGCCCGAGGCTGAGGTCGGAACCTACAAGGGACTCGCAGCCGAAAAGGGTAAAGCGGAGGTCACCGATGAGGAGCTTGACGCTGAAATCAACCGTATGCGTGAGCGCAACTCCAGAATGATAACCGTGGATGACAGAGCAGTCGAGAGCGGCGATACAGCCAACATCGATTTCGAGGGCTTTGTTGACGGCACCGCGTTTGAAGGCGGCAAGGGCGAGGGCTATGACCTGGTTATCGGCTCCGGCACCTTCATTCCCGGCTTTGAGGAGCAAATAACAGGTCACGTTACCGGTGATGAGTTTGACGTGAATGTCACCTTCCCCGAGGAGTATGCGGATGAGCTCAAGGGCAAGGCAGCCGTATTCAAGGTAAAGCTTAACAAAATCGAAAAGAAGGAGCTTCCTGAGCTTGACGATGAGTTTGCAAAGGATGTCAGCGAGTATGATACCCTTGCAGAGCTTAAAGAGCACACCAAGCAGGAGCTTCTTGAGCACAAGCAGGAGCATATAGACAGCGATTTCGAGCAGGCAATACTCGACCAGGTCATCGAGGGAACAAAGGTTGAAATCCCCGGTGCCATGATTGAAAAAGCCATCGACAATATGATTTCCGACTTCGATTACAGAATCAGAATGCAGGGCGCCGACATCAACACCTACCTTTCCTACATCGGTATGGATATGAAGGCACTCAGGGACTCCTATAAGGAGAGAGCCGAGAAGCAGGTAAAGCTTACACTCGCTCTTGAGAAGATTGCAGTGCTTGAGAAGCTTGAAATTCTCGCTGAGGATGTCGAGGCGGAGTTCAAGAAGTATGCCGAGGCATATCAGATGGATGTTGAAGCAATCAAGAAGGCCATCAACGAGAAGGACCTCAAGGTTGAGCTTATGCGTTCAAAGGCCGTTGAGCTTATAAAGTCGCTCGCAGTGGAGGGCAAGGCAAAGAAGGCACCTGCAAAGAAGAAGGCAGCCGAAAAGGCAGAGGACGCTCCGGCTGACGAGAAGCCCGCCAAGAAGGCTCCCGCGAAGAAGAAGGCAGCCGAGAAGACCGAGGAGCCCGCAGCTGAGAAGAAGCCCGCCGCGAAAAAGCCGGCAGCCAAGAAGGCTCCCGCTAAAAAAGCCGACGACGCTGAATAAAAATAATCAATCGCATGTTTAAGCGCGCTTTGAGCGTGCAATACTTTCAAAGACAATTTTTCGGGAGGTTTTATTATGGCACTTGTTCCGTATGTTATCGAGCAAAAGAACGGCGGAGAACGTTCGTATGATATTTTCTCCAGACTTCTCAATGACCGTATAATCGTTCTTTCCGATGAAATCAACGACGCAACGGCAAGCCTTGTCGTAGCACAGCTTCTCTATCTTGAGGGGCAGGACGCGGACAAGGACATCAGCCTCTACATCAATAGCCCCGGCGGCTCCGTAACCTCCGGCTTTGCTATTTATGACACCATGCAGTATATAAAATGCGATGTTTCGACAATCTGCATGGGCATAGCTGCAAGCATGGCGGCGTTTCTGCTGTCCTCCGGTGCCAAGGGCAAGCGTTTTGTGCTTCCCAACAGCGAGGTAATGATTCATCAGCCCCTCGGCGGAGCGCAGGGTCAGGCTACCGATATAAAAATCGCAGCCGACCATATCCTCAGAATAAAGGAAAGACTCAACCGCATCCTTTCGGAAAACACCGGCAAGCCTCTTGAGGTTATTGCACAGGACACGGAGAGAGACAATTTTATGACCGCCGAGCAGGCAGTTGAATACGGTCTGGTTGACAAGGTCATAACCAAGAGATAATTGGAGGTGCTTCGGTGGCACGCGAAGACGACAGAGAAAAAAGCGTCCGCTGTTCATTCTGCGGTAAAACACAGGACCAGGTAGAAAAGCTTATAGCCGGTCCCGGTGTATACATCTGCGACGAATGCATCGAGCTTTGCAACAATATTATAGATACCGGCGAGGGCTCCGCTCCGCGCAAAAACAACGCGCGTGAGCCGGTGAAGGTGTTGCCCAAGCCGCATGAAATAAAGGACAAGCTTGATGAATACGTCATAGGGCAGGAGAACGCGAAAAAGACGCTCAGCGTCGCTGTATACAACCACTATAAGCGTATATATTTCGGCAAAAAGACCGATGTCGAAATTCAGAAAAGCAATGTGATAATGATAGGTCCGACCGGCGTAGGCAAGACAATGCTTGCCTCCACGCTCGCCAAGATACTCGATGTTCCCTTTGCCATTGCCGACGCAACAACGCTCACAGAGGCGGGATATGTCGGTGAGGATGTCGAAAATATTCTGCTTCGCCTCATTCAGGCTGCGGATTACGACATAGAAAAGGCGGAGCGCGGAATAATCTATGTTGACGAAATCGACAAGATAGCAAGGAAGTCGGAAAATCCGTCCATAACAAGGGATGTCAGCGGCGAGGGAGTTCAGCAGGCGCTGCTGAAAATTCTTGAGGGTACGGTTTCAAACGTACCGCCTCAGGGCGGCAGAAAGCATCCTCAGCAGGAATTTATCCAGATTGACACAACAAATATTCTTTTTGTATGCGGCGGAGCCTTTGACGGAATTGACAAGATAGTCGAAAAGAGATGCGGAAGCTCTGTGCTCGGCTTCGGTGCGGATGTAAAAGGCCGCAAGGAGCTTGCTCAGGCGGCGCTCAACGCCAAGGTGATTCCTCAGGATCTTGTGAAATTCGGGCTCATACCGGAGCTTGTGGGGCGCGTTCCCGTAATAACGGCGCTTGAGGACCTTGACCGCGATTCGCTTGTGCGAATTCTCAGCGAGCCGAAAAATGCCATTGTAAAGCAGTTTAAGGCTTTGCTTGATATGGATAAGGTGGAGCTTGAGTTTGCGGACGGAGCGCTTGAAGCAATAGCCGATATGACGCTTGAAAAGAAAACCGGCGCAAGAGGTCTTCGTGCTATAATGGAGAAAACGCTTCTGCCGATGATGTACGACATTCCGTCGGATTATACGGTTTCAAAGGTAATCATAACACCCGGCTGTGTACTCGGTGAGTCCGAGCCGATAATCGAAAGAGACTCCCAGCGCAAACCCAATGTACTCCAAAGCACTGACAGACCCCGGCAGCCGCGTGCGGCAAAGTCGGCAGGCTGATATACAAACACGGCGGGGAGCATCCGGCAAGTCCGGCAGTACTCCCTGCCTTTTTTTGAGGTGATTAAATGCCTAAAAAGGATCCCGTAGTTCTCGCGCTGCCTGTTGTGGCAATGCGCGGAGTGGTTATATTCCCGAAAATGACCTTGCATTTCGATGTCGGAAGGAAAAAATCGATTGCCGCACTGAAGGCGGCTCTCGGTGACGGCAGAGATGTATTTCTTTGCGCACAGCGTGACCTGTCCGAGGAGGAGCCGCGCTTTACCAACCTTTGCCCGGTGGGCGTTGTGGCGTCGATAACGCAGATAGTGCGTCTGCCCAACAGCGAGAATATCAGAGTCGTTGTAGAGGGCAAGTATCGCGCATATATAAAAGAGATAATAAAGGAGCGTCCGTATCTGTTCGCTGTTGTTGAGGAGCGCACCGAAAAAGCGGTGAAGGCATCTCAGCTTGAATATGAACAGGCTCTTGTCAGACGCACAAAGGACGTCTTTGAGGGCTATGCCGATGAAACAATGCACCTCGCGCCCGATGTTGCAATAAGCATAATTTCCGAAAATCAGTCAGGCGCGCTTGCGGATTACATAGCCGGAAACATCTCGTTGCCCCCTGAGGAAAAGCAGAAGCTGCTTAACGAAACGGACCCCCTCGCGCGTCTTGAAAGCCTTTGCGTAATGCTCGCCGAGGAGACTGAAATAGCAAAGCTTGAAAACGATATTGACCGTAAGGTTCAGGAGCGTATTGACAAAAATCAGCGCGAATATTATTTGCGCGAGCAGATAAAAGTGATTTCCTCAGAGCTTGATGAGGAGGACAGCCCGGTGGCTGATGCGGAGAAGTACCGTGAAAGAATCGCGGCTCTCGGCTTTTCTCAGCAGAGCGAAAAGAAGCTTCTTGCGGAGTGCGACCGGCTTGTAAAAAGTCCGCAGGGCAGTCCGGAGGCGCTGGTAATACGCACCTATCTTGACCGTGTTCTCGGCTTGCCGTGGAATGTGCGCACAAAGGACAATCTGAACATAGCCTCAGCACGCCGTGTGCTGGAAAGCGACCATTACGGGCTTGAGGATGTCAAGCAGCGCATAATCGAGCTTTTGAGTGTTCGCAGGCTTGCGCCCGATATAAAGGGGCAGATAATATGTCTTGCAGGCCCTCCCGGCGTGGGAAAGACCTCAATAGCGAAGTCCCTTGCGCGTGCAATGGGCAGAAAATATGTCAGAATATCGCTCGGCGGAGTGCGCGACGAGGCGGAGATACGCGGCCACCGAAAAACCTACATAGGCTCAATGCCGGGACGCATAATAACGGCGCTTGAGCAGGCACAGAGTGCAAACCCGCTGATTTTGCTTGACGAAATAGACAAGCTCGGCAACGATTTCAGGGGTGACCCCGCTTCTGCTCTGCTTGAGGTGCTCGACGGTGAGCAAAACTCCGCATTTTGCGACCATTATATAGAAATTCCGTTTGATTTAAGCGGAGCACTGTTTATCACCACCGCGAATGACAGATACGCCATTCCGGCGGCTCTTGCCGACAGAATGGAAATAATAGAGCTTTATTCCTACACCTCGGAGGAAAAATTCAATATAGCAAAGCGCCACCTTATTCCCAAGCAGCTCAAGGCTCACGGCATGAACTCCAAAATGCTGAAAATAAGCGACGATGCAATAAATGCGCTTATAGACTCATACACCAGAGAGGCGGGCGTGCGAACGCTTGAACGTTATATTGCAAAGCTCTGCCGCAAGGCGGCGGTGAGGTTTGCGGAGGGCTGTGAGGGAAAAATCACCTTCAAAGCCTCCGAATTGGAGGAGCTGCTCGGACCGAAGAAATACAAGGATGATGAGCTTGACACGGTTGATGCCGTGGGCTGCGCAAACGGACTTGCATGGACAAGTGTCGGAGGAGAGCTGCTGAAAATCGAGGTTGCGGTTCTCGAGGGCACGGGCAAGCTTGAGCTTACAGGCTCGCTCGGCGATGTTATGAAGGAGTCTGCAAGGGCGGCTGTCAGCTTTGTGAGAAGCCGCGCGGACAAGCTTAATATCAGCGAAACATTCTATAAGGATAAGGACATACACATGCATTTTCCGGAGGGCGCGGTTCCCAAGGACGGACCCTCGGCGGGTGTTACAATCGCAACGGCGTTGGTTTCCGCGCTTTCGGGTGTCGCCGTGCGTTGCGATGTTGCAATGACCGGGGAGATTACGCTTCGCGGAACGGTGCTGCCCATCGGCGGACTCAAGGAGAAAACCATGGCGGCATACAAGGCAGGTAAGAGGAGAATAATAATACCTGCGGGAAATGTGCCGGATTTAAAGGATGTATCCGATAAAATAAAGCAGTGCACGCAGTTCGTGCCTGTGTCCTGCGTTGACGAGGTGCTTGAGGCGGCACTGTGTGAGGGGTATAAGCGCGAATGCCGCAAAACCGCGGAGGTTTCGCCCTCCGACAGCACCGGCTATACGTCCGGAAGCTATGTGGTTTAATGAAAAGCCCGATGAAAGCTTTTTATCCGGAGGAAAGGAACGGTCATGAATATGAATTTTAATACAGCTGTGTTTGAGGCGGCTTACGGTACGCTTGAGCAGCTTCCCGTGTCCGATAAGCCGGAAATCGCTTTTTCGGGGCGCTCGAATGTAGGAAAATCCTCACTTCTGAACAGGCTTATGAGCCGCAAGGCACTTGCCCGTGTAAGCTCTGCTCCGGGCAAGACGGTTACGGTGAATTTTTACGCAGTTGAAGGCGTTCGCCTTGCGGATTTGCCGGGCTACGGCTACGCAAAGGTGTCCCGGGATGAAAAAAAGCGCTGGGCGCTTCTCATGGAGGGCTATTTCGGCTCCGGCAGGGACATCCGTCTGGTGGTTCAGCTCATTGACATGAGACATCCCGCCACGGCGGACGATATGCAAATGCTCGAATTCCTTGTGCATGAGGGGATTCCGTTCGCGGCGGTGCTTACAAAGAGCGACAAGCTCAACAAAACCGAGTATGCGCAGCAGCTGGAAGCGTTAAAAGCACAGCTTGCCGTTTTCGGGGATATAAAAATCATTCCGTTTTCCGCAGTCTCGGGAGAGGGTGCAGATGCGGTAAGGCTTGAAATAGAAAATGCGTTGATGTGAAATGTGTGAAAAAGGGGAAAGCAGTTCAAAGGATAAATCTTTCAAACTGAAGATTTGTGCCTTGACGGTCAACGAACGTCAAGGCAAGCCGAAACCGCCGCAAAGCTTGCGGCTCGGCGGAAAGGAATGGTCATAAGTATGTATGTATCTGACAGTGTGTCAATAAATGAGTTCGGACACCTGACGCTCGGAGGCTCGGACACGGTTGTTCTTGCAAAAAAATACGGTACACCGCTTATGGTGTTTGACCGTGACGCGATAGTTGCAAACTGCCGTGCTTTTACGGAATCGGTCAGCGAAAATTACGGAGATAACGGCCGTGTTCTTTATGCGGGCAAGGCATTTTCGTGCAAGGAGATGTGCCGTATATGCCGTGACGAGGGCATGGGACTCGATGTGGTTTCCGGCGGAGAGCTGTATACCGCAATACAGGCGGATTTCCCTATGGACAGAGTCTGCTTCCACGGCAACAACAAAACTCAGCAGGAAATTTCAATGGCGCTTGAGGCAGGAGTCGGCAGAATAGTTGTTGATAACCTTGAGGAGCTGGTACAGCTCAATAAAAAGGCAGCCGCCATGGGCAGAAAGCAGGGCATACTTCTTCGCATAAAGCCCGGTATAGATGCGCATACGCATGATTTTATAAGAACCGGACAAATAGATTCAAAATTCGGCTTTGCGCTTGAAACCGGTGAGGCGGAGCAGGCGGCAAGAGCGGCTCTTTCTTACGGAAACATAGAGCTTTTCGGAATACACTGTCATATAGGCTCCCAGATATTCGATGTTGACCCGTTTGTGCATGCTGCGAGGGTTATGCTCGGCTTTATGGCAAAAATAAAGCTTGATACGGGCTGCGAAATGCGTGAGCTGAATCTCGGCGGCGGCTTCGGAATAAAGTATACCGAGGCGGACAAGCCGGAGAATTTCAGAGTATACATGAACAGAGTTGCCGCAGAGCTTAAAAATGCCGCCGCAGAATACGGAATAAAAATGCCCTTCATTATGATAGAGCCGGGGCGTTCCATAGTCGGCGCCGAGGCACTTACGTTGTATACGGTGGGCTCCGTAAAGCACATCCCGGATGTGCGCACCTATGTTTCGGTTGACGGCGGAATGGGCGACAACCCGAGATATATCCTCTATCAGGCAAAGTATGAGGTTGTATGCGCCAACAAGGCGGATCAGCCGCGTACCGAAATTGTTACGGTTGCAGGCAAGTGCTGTGAGAGCGGCGACCTTATTCAGGAGCATACACCGATTCAAAAGGTTGAGGCAGGGGATATTCTCGCGGTTCTCTCAACCGGAGCGTATAACTACTCGATGGCGTCAAACTACAACCGTATACCTCGCCCTGAGGTGATTATGGTCAGTGCCGGTGAGGAAAAGACAATAATCAAGCGCGAAACCTACGAAAATATAGTTGCAAACGATATCTGAAAAAGCTCCGCGGAATGAATAATTTCGTGTACTGTTGATTTTAGCTGCCGGCTGTCTGATTGCAGCAAAAACGAGAGCCTCCCTTGGTTGACAAGGGAGGCTTTAATATATTGTCGTGTGCGGCACTCTGACAGCTTATATAACTCCGAAGGCTTTGAGGTATTCAAGTGCTACGAAGGAGTGGCCGTAATCACACGGATGAACTCCATCGGCGGTTATTGTCCGAGGGTCGGTGCCATTTTCAACGGCGGAATTGAATATTGATTGTATATCCAGTACATAGTCGGCATATTTCTCGGCAAGCTTGAGCACTGCGGCAATTTTCGGGTCAAGGTCGGGATGCCAGGCCTCTCTGTCGGGGAGCGAGTGCAGGACATACGGTGTAATGAGCATGATTTTTGCCTTAGGGAAATCATGCTTTATTTTTTCAAGCAGAAGGGTGTATTCCTCAACGAATTTTTCAATGGTGGTTTCATCGTTGCAGTCGAATTTCCTCCAGGTGTTGTTTATGCCTATCATTATGGATATGTAATCGGGCTTGATTGCAAGAATGTCGTCATCGTAGCGTTCAAGTAGATTCTTCGACCTGTCACCCGAAACGCCTCTGTTTACGAATCTGACAGAGTTTGCCGGAAAAAGAGTGTCATAGAGCTTTTTGACCTTTTTGGGATATCCGTCGCCGAGGTCAAAATAATCATCCCTGTCTCTGCTGCAGTCCGTTACGCTGTCGCCCTGAAAAAGTACAACCTCATCATCCTTGAAAATTCTTTCCATGTCTTTAACTCCCTTATATATTTTTTATAATTCTGCCGTTTGTCATAACAAAGGATACATCTATATTTTCGTCGAAAAGTATTATATCCGCATCGTATCCGACTGCAAGCCTGCCCTTGGTGCTTGCGAAGCCGGCGACGCTTGCGGGGGTTGCGGTTGCCATGCGTACCGCATCGTAAAGCGGTGCTCCGGCGGATTTATACATGTTTCTTACAAGCCGCGAGCTTGTTGCTACGCTTCCCGCGAGTGCCGAATAATCGGCAAGCTTCATAACGCCGTCCTCGTATATCGCCCTGACTCCGTTTTCCTGAACGCATACCGTGCCCTCGGTCATATCGGTTGCGGAAAACTCCAGACCGTCTGTTATTAGCGATATTTTTTCCGCACCCTTGCATTTGTAGATGAGCTTTAAAAGTCCTACAGGCAGGTGGCGCAGGTCGGCAATCATCTGTACTGTGAAATCGTCATGCACGAGTCCCGCCTCAACAACTCCGGCAATGCGGAAAAGATTTATTTTTATTACCGATGAGCATGCGGAATATATGTGGGTTACATCGGAATAGCCGTACTCAAGCGCCTTTTCGGCTTGCTCGTAGGTCGCATCGGAATGTGCAACAGAAGCGACTATTCCGCGCTTTTTCGCCGCAAGCCCCAGTTCAAGCGCACCGTCAACCTCCGGCGCGGCTCCGATTATACGTATGCCCTTCCAGTAGTCGAGCAACGCTTCATAATTGTGCTCCGAGGGAACAAGTATATTTTCGGGACTTTGAGCGCCCTTCATCTTCACGGACAAAAAAGGACCCTCAAGATGTGCGCCGAGAATGTTGCAGTCAACCGACATCTCCTTTGCTGCCCTTATTGAATCCAGCGCTGTTTCAAGCTGCGGTATCGGTGCGGCAAGCGTTGTGGGCAGCATTGAGGTGGTGCCGTATGAAGCGTGGGCGGCGCACATGTCTACAATATCCTGCGGCTTGTCGCTCATGGCGCTTTTTCCGCCGCCGCCGTGAACATGAATATCCACAAAGCCGGGGGAGAGGAATCGCCCGGCGCAGTCTATAACCTGTGCGTTTTCGGGAGGGTCGAGTCTTTCATGGATGCCTGCAATTTTCCCGTCTTCAACGGCAAGCATACCGTCGCGTATCCGGTCGGGATATACAAGCCTCGCGTTTTTAAAAATTACCACGGTCAAAGCTTCCTTTCTATGCGTTCTGCCAGAATTTTCTGTCAAGACTTCTGTATTGAATTGCCTCGGCAAGATGCCGGGTTTGTATGCCTTCCGAGTTGTCAAGGTCGGCAATGGTGCGCGCAACCTTGAGCACCTTATCATAAGCTCTTGCTGAAAGTCCGAGTCGCTCAAATGCCTTTTCAAGCATGGCGGACGCTTCTCCTGAGAGCGGGCAGTACCTTCTGGTCATTGCCGGGGTCATCTTGGCGTTGCAGGTTATACCGGTGCCCTCAAAGCGCTTTTGCTGTATGCTCCTTGCGGCGTTGACTCTCTTGCGTATTTCCTCGGAGCTTTCCGCCTGCTCGGTGTCTGAAAGCTCGCGGAAATTGACCTGCGGAACCTCAATATGTATATCGAGTCTGTCAAGCAGGGGGCCGGATACCTTGGAAAGATATCTTGCGGGCGCCCCGCTCGGACAAGTGCATTTTCTTGTGGGATGTCCGTAAAATCCGCACGGACACGGATTCATTGCGCACACGAGCATGACCGAGCACGGGTATGAAAGTGTGCCGGCGGCGCGAGAGATGGTTATTGCTCCGTTTTCTATGGGCTGACGCATAACCTCCATGGCGGTGCGTGAAAATTCGGGCAGCTCGTCAAGAAACAGTACGCCCGACAGACGATGACTACTATACCTTGTGGCAAAAGAAATATGCCACCACAATATGCAGATGATGCGCTCATCCCCCCTGGGGATAAATCCACCCCACTACTTGAGCTTGCGTGAGATGAGTTTCCCGCCCTCGGAAACTAACTCGGTAGTATATTCGGAGAGATACTCTGCGACCTTATGCCATTTTTTCTTGAAAAGGAAGCACAGTTCACCGTTTATTTCCTTCGTGATGCAGGTGTAGCTTCTCCCGCCAGAGGTAATCTGAAGCCAGTTCAAGACCCGGTTTATCCCAAGAATCTGCATAGTGTCATCTCCTCTCATAAAAATAGTAACCCTGGGCAAAGGGGTATAGACGAAAACAACCCAGTCACGCCAATAGGCTGACCGGGTCGGTAGGCACGACGCGCGCCTATTTCACTACGCGCCACTATACATCATAACATTATACTACAAAGGCGGCGAAAAATCAATGGCTCGAATGTGGCGGCATTATTAATTTTCAATGTGTTGCCCTATCATGCTTGACTAATACCGTATTCTATGCCTGTATCCTCCAATGCGTCCAGCTTGCGGTCGTGAATCGTGAGAACCTTTCGCTCGTCACCGTAGACAGCGCCATTCGCCATCTGAAGGAGCTTGCCGGAAAGGGCGGCGGCGTTCACGGCATCAAGCTCGCCCTCCGGCAGCTTCAGAACCATATCCTGTTTGAACTTGTCGTACAGCGACTTTTCGGCATCGGTCATCCGCACATCGACACGGGAGGAAATCAACTCCGGCATTTGCAGATGGTCGGTCGCCTTCATGGAAATGCAGATGTCCGAAATGAGTCGATAGATGGCTTCCTCCGCGCCCTCACGTGGTTTATAGCTGTAGATGATTTCCCGGTTTCTCTTATCGGGAAGGAAGAAGCGGTCACGGAATCCTCCGATAAATCTGCCAAGTCGCTGACCCATATCGAGGAGGAATATCTCCGGCCACAGGTCGATGAGCGAATTGGGCGCCGGAGTACCCGTAAGCCCGATTACTCTTTTCACCAGGGGACGGACGCGCTTGAGAGCTTTGAACCGCTGCGCCTTCGCCGATTTGAACGAGGAAAGCTCGTCGATGACGAGGGTGTCGAAGTCCCATCTGTAGTTCGACACAAGCCAGGTCACATTCTCACGGTTGATGATGTATATGAAAGCCCGTTTTTTCAGAGCTTCGCGCCTTTGCTTTTCGCTGCCGAGGACGAGCGAATATGTCAGTCCTTTGAGGTGATCCCATTTCGCCAGTTCCTTCGGCCAGGTATCTTCAGCCACGCGCTTCGGAGCGATGACGAGGACTTTGCCGACATCAAAGCTGTCAAGAATCAAGTCCCATAACGCCGTCAGGGTGATGACGCTCTTGCCAAGCCCCATATCGAGGATTAAGCCGCTGACCGTATGCGAAAGGACGAAGTCGGTCGCATAGTCCTGATAATCATGTGGTTTGTATTTCATCCAGAACGCCTCCAATCTGTTCTTTGCCGTCTATGCAGTAGACCCGGAAACCCAAAGCGGTAAGCTGCCTTGCGCGTTTCTCCTGAAGGGGTCTCATGCTCTTGCCCGGAGCCTTCAGTTCCACGAAAGCCAAGCGAGCGCCGGGGAGAAGTACCAGACGGTCGGGCACTCCATCAAGACCGGGCGATACGAATTTGGCAGCAAGCCCACCACGTTTTTTTGCCTCGGTGACGAGCTTCCGCTCGATTGAACTTTCTCGCATAACGCAGCCTCCTGTTCCTATGAGCCGTTCCTTGCCCATTTTTCTCTATACGCGCATATACACACATAACGCGCCCTTTTTCCTATCTCTTTTTCTTTGTAGACTGTAAAATGCTGATTTATAGGAACAGTAGGAACAGAGCCTTGCAAACACCGTGTATGACTACCGTTTGCGGATGTTCCTATCTCTGTTCCTATCGCCGTTCCAGGAATCATAGGAACGTTCCTATCTCCTGTCGGGTGTTCCTTGTCCACGCCGCACAAAGGTCTTCTGAACCCCGTAAATGGGGTATCGGGCTTTACCGCTTTTGTTAGCGGTCATGACCTCCCATCCACCGATACGAAGGATAATGCTCTCGATTTCATAGGAATCCGTGCGCTTGAGGTTCTGGCGCTCTTTGCAGAAACATTCGCACCATATTTCCATGATGCAGACCTTCTCGCGGCGCACAGTCCCGGTAGCTGCGGCTCCGTCAAATTCGCTACCGCCCAGGAAGCTCCTTCGCTGGTACAAATCCATTCCATCCCAATTATCCGGGAGCAGATGTTCAAGATAGTCCGACACTACGCCCTCGCGGTCATCAGACTCCATTGCGACCTGCTGGGCTTCATAGGCAAGCGCCGCCACATCTCCCTTGAGGAACAAGTCTTCACCGTCGCGGTACTTTGCGATTGCTTCAGCCCAAAGCTGGTCGACTACCTCCGGCGTTATATCCCACACGTCACGTTTGCCTTTTCCCGACACGAGAACAGGCCAGAAGCGGCGGTTGCCAGTAATGTCGCGCAGGAAGCCGGACTCGGCGTTTGTCGAGCCTACGATGATGTTGNNTACGATGATGTTGTTTCGGGGATGGCTCTCGACGGTCACGCCGTAGGACTGGCGGAACTTATCATCGGTACGGGTGATGAACGACTTGACCGTCTCCACATCGACCTTCTTGATGCCGGCCAGTTCTCCGAGTTCGAGAATCCAGTACCCCTGCAACTTCTCGGCTGCAGTCTTGTCCCTCATATCCGATATGGTGAGCGAATCCGAATACCACTCACGGCCGAGCTTCGCAAAGAAGGTAGACTTGCCGATACCCTGCGGCCCGTTCAAAACGAGAATTGAGTCGAACTTCACGCCCGGCTCATATACACGGGCAACGGCGGCGCAGAGCGTTTTCCTCGTGACCGCACGGGTATAGGCGTTATCCTCTGCTCCGAGATAATCCACGAGCAAGCGGTCAATTCGTTCCTCGCCGTCCCAGAAGAGCGTATCGAAATACTCCTTGATGGGGTGATATACCCGCTCGGCAGAGATAACAGCGAGGAGAGCATCTTTGAATTTGGTGGGCGACCATATACCGTAGACCCTCTCGAAGTACACCTTCGCGCAAGCGACGTCGGCATCGCCCCATCCGGGCTTGACCTGTTTCCACGGGGTTTCTCCGACCACATCCACCATGCACTTAAACTCGTTATAGACGATGGCGCGCAGGTTCGGGTCGAAGCGGACGATATTGGCAATGTTCGTGAGAGTGTCCTTGACCCGGCCCTGCTTATCAAGCTCAAGCACGGACTGCCAGTCGGAGCCGCCATCAGAGGTAAATTCCTCAGATGCCGCGAGTTGGCGCTCCTTCGCAAGCTGTAGCTTCACGCCTTCATTGTTGACTGCAAAATCCTGCATTGCCTTGAATGACGGCAGCTTGCCGGGTTCGGTGTCCTCATCGGCTCTCGAATCGAGACCGCCGAATTTATGAAGACGCACCACATCAAAAGCGTTCAGCAGTTTTCCGCAAGCGGGATCTGTCGCATGATGGCTGTAGGCATACTTATCGTCATAGATGACCACGCCGGCCTGCGAATCAGCGGGGATGTAGTCAAAGCGACCCGGCATGGCGCTGTGCTTATACACATCCTGAAGGAAAGTTTCAATTGCCTCGGTCACTCCGTATGTCCGGCAAAACGCCCCTACCGTGCCGGGCTTCGTGAGAGGGTCGGCTTGTTTTTTCACCTCGCGCTGCACAACGGTGACCTGCCGCTTCGACACGGGCCACTCGGCTGTGTTGCGCCAATCGGTGTATTTTGCGAGAACGGCATCCGGGTCGAGCAGCGCGCCTTCGATTTCACGGAAAACAAACTCTCCGTCCGAGGAGGTGGAAGGCCAATACATGAGGCGGCTCGGCTCATAGGTGGTATCGTCAAACTGCTCGATGCCGATTTCCTCGGCGACCTTTCTGCCGACTGCCATATACTCATCCGGCGTCACATCGCGCGAAAGCGGGACAATGAGCCTGAAGCGGGGTTTCTCCGGGGTGTGTTTATGGGTCGAGTAGAACCAGCAGCGGAAGGAGAAGAACATCTCAATCTGCTCGATGACGCTCGCTTCTGCGTAGTCCATATCCAGGCAGAGCGCGGAGCGGGAAACAACGCTGTCCTTTTTTCGGCGTCCGTTTTTGAGTACGCCGAGGACAAAGCCGCCGACATCCTTGATGTCATCCTGCCGGGCTTTGGATAGCTTTTTATACTGCTCGACCGTTTCGGCAGTCCTCTTTGTGGCGGCAATGCGGTCGCGGAACTCTTCAAGCTCCATTTCGACCAGGTTCCACCTCTTATCCATGCGGCTGTTGCCGACCGATACCTTTATTTTCATTTGCAGGATACCTCCTTCGATTCGTGATTGCCGCACCAGCAGTCTTTCTTGAAAGCCGCCAGGCAGACAGAGTTTTTCATACAGGTAGCGCACATCTCATTAACAGGGGCGATGTCGGTTTGATTGATGCGATTGCCGGAGCCGTTACCATACAATCGCCTGTTTTCGCGCTGACGTTGTCTGCTTTTGCCGCTCTTGACTCTCGGCTTTTTCTCATCACGGATGGTTTTGCTGATAGCTTCGAAAGCCGTTGGGTCTGGATAGCCCTCGGCATTGAATTTGTTGACCCCCATATCTATCCTCCTTAATCCTTTTTATAAAAGTCGCATTCGTACCCATCGGCGCGAAGCGGCAGACCGTCTGCCCACGCAGGGGCTTCAGCCATAATGCGGCATACATCCTCAACGGAGGAAACGCCGTGCGGAACCTCGATAACCGCTTCATCGTGGACGTGCATCACGATGTCAAACCCGGTGTTTCTAAGCCGGAGCATTCCTTCAGCAAGCAGGTCGCGCGCTGTGGCCTGGACGATGTTTTCCACAAGTTTCGGGCCGTAGGTCTCAATCCGAAGCCACTTCTTGCTTTCACCGACTCCCTCATAAGTCAGTCCCGTTCTGCCGAAGCGGTTAGTCGCCAGCCTGGGTTTGATGTACGAGAGCTTGCGTCCAGAAGGAAGCGTGATGAACAGGATGCCGGAACGCCAAGAGAAGGTAACCCGTCCGACTGTGACTTCGGTCTTTTCCTGAACGGCTGTAAATGCCGCAGCATCGCAGTCCCACCAGTATTTCGTAATGTGCGGATTGGCTGCGCGCCATTGATTGACAAGGGGTTGAAGTTCCTCTTCGGTCAAGCCCATGTCGAGAGCGCCCATCGCCGTGAGCGCCCCTACGGAGCCGCCGTATCCGAGGGCGAGTTCGGCGATTTTGCCCTTCTGCCTGAGAGGGCTGCCTTTGGTGATCTGCTCAATGGGAACACCGAACATGGCAGAAGCCGACGCTTCATAAATGCGTCCGTGCGTCTTAAACACATCGAGCCGCCAGTTCTCGCCTGAGAGCCATGCAATCACTCGTGCCTCAATCGCGCTAAAATCCGCCACGATGAAACGGCAGCCGGGACGGGGAACAAACGCCGTGCGGATAAGCTCCGACAGTACCCCAGGGGTGGAATCATATAGCAAATCGATATCCTCGAAACGCCGCTTTTTTATGAGGTCACGGGCAAGCCCCAAGTCGGGTATATGGTTTTGCGGGAGGTTTTGAACCTGGACGAGCCGGCCCGCCCATCGGCCGGTTCTGTTCGCCCCGTAAAACTGCAGCAGCCCGTGGACGCGCCCGTCTGAGCAGACAGAACGCTCTATGGCCTGGTACTTCTTGACCGAGGTCTTCGCCATGAGAAGACGAAGCTTCAGCATCTCCAAGACCTCTCCGTCCGCTTCGGGCATCAGTTCCTTGACTGCTTTCTTGTCGAGGCTTTCCGCATCCACGCCGCGCCCCGCCAACCAGTCCTTTACCTGTGATACCGAGTTGGGGTTTTCAAGGCCCGTCAACTCATAAGCGCGGCGAGTGGTCTGCTCCTTGTACTGAAGGTCACACTCCACGGCGCAAGCGACGAGTTCCCGGTCGACGAGAATGCCTCTGTCGTTGATTTCCTGGTCGAGCCGATAAAGCTCCATCTCGCTGTCGGGAATGGGATAGTTTCGGAGTTTCTCACGGATTTCACGCTCCGCTTCGACATCACGGACACAGTATTCTTTGAACCGCGCCCACTTCTCCGGCGCATCGCCGGGAAGATTGCGAGTCCGTCCTCCGTTGGCTTTTGTCGCTTTGCATGGCATTGAGAAGAAGCGCACGAGGTCAGCGCCCTCCTTCAGCTTTTTCAGAGTGATGTCGAGGACTTCGCCCACGCCGTCAAGCGACAGAGGCAGGGCGAGCATCGCCGACTGAACTGCCGTGCAGACCCAGGAGGCGGCAGACAGATGAATACCGAGAAAGCGTGAAATGCAGATGCGCTCGAAAGCCGCATTGAACGCTGTCTTGGTGATCGCTTCGTTGGTCAGCGCATCGAGGACGGATTTCGGCAGTTCTTCGCCGGAAGCGATATCAACTATTCTCGTGGGTTCGTCATCGAAGGCGTAGGCAAAGAGCAAAATGGTGAAATTGGGGCTGTCCGAATAGGCATACACGCCCGATTTGGTAAGGTCGATATCCGAGTAGGTTTCGATATCTATAGCAAGGACACTCACTTCATCCTCTCCTTTCTTATGTAGAGGGGCGGCAGTCTCCCGCCGCCCCAACGGCTGTGTACTTAGGAGAGGAAGTCCTCGTCGTCGACTGTGCCGAACTCCTCGGTCGCGCTGACTCTGCCGCCGAGCGACTCGCCATCCTTGATTTTCTGGATGTTGCCGAGTCCTGCGGCAATGCCGCGGTTCCCGTTGGAGTTGTATCCATAGAAGGTCACGCTGATGTTGCCGTAGCAGCCGGAGTAGACCTCGGACTGGTCGAGGATGGGCTTGACCTTCGCATCGACGACCTGGGGCGCCTGACGGCTGTTGGCATTGAAGAAGTAACAGCCCTTATACGCCTCGTCTTCGGGACGGTCAAGGTCTCCGTCGCGCAGGGGCAGCTTCAAATTGGCGGGAACCTTGCCGCCCCACTTGGAGACAGAGTCTTTCTTGGCCTGTTCAATGGCGGCTTTGATAGCCTCCACAGTCTTGGTGTCGCTCTTCGGCACGATAGCCGAAACGCTGTACTTGGGGTCGCCGCCGTTGACCGAATCCGGCTCCCAGCAATGCAGGTAACTGAAACGGCAAGGGACGATGACTTTGGTCTTATTCGTATTGGTGTTCATAATCAAACCTCCGTAAATTCCGCAAGAGCGGTAGTTTTTGTGATGGATTCACGTTTGTCGGTGTCCGGGGCAAGGGTGATTTTGCCCTGGGGCTTATATACGAGATGTCCGAGGATACGGGCAAATTGCTCCTTGCCCATGAGCTTTTCCATCTCGCCGATGCCGATGAGTGAATGCTTGTAGATGTCGTTGTAGCCGGCCGCTTTTGCAGCCTCGGCCACTTCCTCGTCAGATGTGTATTTGCGGACGCTCCTGCCCTCGACGAGCTTGAAGCCCGGCCACACCTTTCCGTGGATGATTGCCTGGTCCTGTGCGAAGGAGTAAACGTCAGAAGCCCACTTTGCCAGTTCGTCGGATTTTCGCAGTACCTCGGATATCTCCTCGTCAGAGAGAAGCGCCGGAGCGCGAAACTCCATCTGCGCCAGCTTGAGGAACTCCTCGGCTCTTGCCCGGCATTGATTACGCGCCCGGCAGAACCTGCACCATGCACCTGCCGAGAACTCTCCCGCGCCCATCAGCGCCATCGCGCCTCTCGGACGGAGGGCTTCCTCGCCCCACTTCTTCAATGCAGAGGGAGTCACGTCCCAGGTAGAAGAACTGTTGAGACGTGGTTGAAACACAGTCAGTCGCACGGTTTCCACGTCGTATAGCAGTTCTGCCATGCTCAAAACCCCAAGACCGTAAATCATGAGCTGCGGGTTTTCCTCGGCGTAGACAGGAACGCCCTTGCCGAGCTTGAGGTCTATCACATGAGCGACCTTGTCCGTGACGATGACCGCATCGGCCGTGCCGAAGCATTCATCCACATAATCGGAAGCGTCGACTCGCTGCTCCACGCAGATAACAGGGGTGGTGCATTCGCGCCTTGCGTCCTCGATCTCACCGATTACGAAGGAAACATACTCGTCCACAGCTTCGAGGAGGTCGTCCGAATAGTAGTCGGACACGGGGCGCTTGGTGCGGATTTTCAGGTGCTTCTTGATGAGGTGTTCGGCAAGCGCATGGCCTGCCGTTCCCTCTGCTGCGTATTGGCTCTCTTCCTCGTCGAACTGCTCCTCAAGCACCAGAGAGGGAGGACAGTTCAGACGGCGGCTTGCCGCTGAAGGAGAAAACCGAGCGTGGCGCGCCATTACAGCGCCTCCGCTTCCTTGATGAGAGCCGGATAGTCCTCCGGCTTGACCCCGGAGAGTTTCCCGGCATCGTACTTCATCAGAAGAGCCTTGATTTCACGGGTCTTGCCTTCCTCGCTCTTTTTGCCAAGCACAGCGCGGACTTCTTCGATAGTGATATGCTGTGCTTCCGGCTCTGCGGGAGGAGGTGTGTTATCGCCCTGCTTTGCCAGGGTGCGGTATCCGGCTGCCAGCTTCTCGAAGCCGTCTGCCAGGGTAAGATAAACGTCGCTCATTTTTCGTGCCATCCTTTCTCATACGAGGTTCGCGCCCTTGAGGGCGGTCAGAAATTCATCATTGACGCGGTCATCGACGGAGAGGGTCTCCGGCCAGATGCGGTTCTGCTGAACGTCATAGCAGCGAATCGGAATCTGAAGCTCTTTCGCCGTGTCGATTTCAAACTGCATCCCTTTGGTGACCTTGCTGCCAACGACCCACATCATGTCGCAAACCTTGAGAAGCTCTTTACCGAGCGTGATGCCGAGGATGCGCTCTTTCGGGTCGTTGTCGTCCAGAAACTGAGGAAACACCAGGTGCGGGATGACGGGAACGTAGTCGCACATAGCGGCGAGACGCCCGAAGTCCCTTGCAGTCTTGGTGTTTTCCTTGATATCCCCGCGGTACGGGGAGCATATGAATACTTTTTTCATAACCATTCACCTTAACCTTTCATGTCATACGGGGGTGTAGCCCGTGGTATTGTTTGTGGCGAGTCCGGCGGTTCCGGGGCCGCGAACTCTGTCTGAGTGGCCATCTCATGTGCTAATTGTAGCGGCGAAACGCCCTCGTTACCCGGACTAAAAAAGCCCGGTTTTAACGCAAAAAAGGCCGCTCCGAGCCACCCAAACCTGTGGGCGAAAGACTCGAAGCGGCCTAATAGCGACAAAAAACAGCCGGGCTTTTTTTACCCGGCTGCATGAAAAATATTTTTGTTTTTTTCGTTATTCCTCTTTTGAGAGAGGTCTGAGATTCATGGAACGGAGCATCTCATTGCATTCATAGATGCTGTTCTGTGTCATGGTACAGAGGATAATGTGGTAGGCGGCCTGCTCCATTCCGTTTTTCAGCGTAAACCCGCATTTGTCCAGTAGGTCGAAGCACAGCAACGGAGAAAGCTGAAGCCCGACGCAGAGGGCGACCACGGTTTGCAGCTTCGGAGTTTTTGCGCCGCTTCGGTACTTACGGATATTATCCTCGTTGATAAGGCAGCGGTCTGCAAGAGCCTCGTTTGTAAGACCGAGCCGTTTTATGTGAGCGGACAGCGTATCGCCGAACTCGCCTGGGAGGGTTTTCTTGATTGCGGTCACAGCTTTGACCGTCGCTTGGAAATCCGAGCTTGTCGATGCCTTGATATCAAGAGCCTGGTTAAACTGGTTGTGGACGTATCCCGCTTCGGCCTGGGAGTCAGACATCGCCGCCCGGAACAAAGCGCATTCGGTATAATACGAGGCCCCGTACTGGTTGTTCTTCTTATATGAAATCTCAAAGGCAAGGCAGCACTCGTCCATGTGCTGCATGGCGTAGTCGGTGAGAACCGCCGTCCCCGCCGCAGTCCTGCCGATATACTTTTTATCGTTGATGCAGACGTGCTTGTCTACATAGACATACCGCCCGGACTCCATCATCGATTTGAATTCCGGCTTGGTGAGGAAAGCAATGGCTAAGTCTGCTTCTGTGGCGACGAAGGTCTGATTTTTGCCGACCGCTTTGGACTTGAAGGAATGGCTCTGAACGTAACCGTCCTCCGTGTAGTTGAACACACCGATGGCATCCGTATAGCCGAGGTCAATCATACGGATTTTTGCCGACTGCTTTGATACACCGAAAAATTCTGCGAGCGAAGCCACGACCTGTTCCATGATCTCCGAGGGAGCGGCCTCCGGCGACTGCGCTTTCTTTTCGGCGAACAGTTCATTGATTTTTATCTTTGTAGTCGAAATGGGCATAAGGATGCGCGGAGAGAGGTGGTTGGCCTGCCACTCCATCCATTCGAGCGGAGAACGCTTTTTCTCCGGGGCATCGCCCTCTTTGACCTGGCAGACGATAGATTTTGCTTCTTCGTTGTACAGCTTCTCAAGCTCGAAGAAGCGGCGGTGCAGACCCCAATGGACGCACTCATGGACGATGGTGTTGTTGTACGAGCCGAGCGTGTACATGAAAAACACGTCGGGGTCGACGAGAATCGTTCCTTCTTCGACCGCCACCTCGTGGTACACGCCTTTTTCCTCATCGTAACAGGGAACGAGGCAGTCGGCAAAGAACACCTGACCGAATACCGAGCAGGTCTTCGTGATATGCTCCTGGCGAATCGTCAAGCCCATACGCTCTGCAAGCTCGGCCGAGGAAACAGGCATCGGCTTTTCGAGAGCTTCGGGATAATATTGGCGAAGGAAGTCCTCGGCGACGGTGTCAAGCTCGTCCTTATGTATGATTGGGATAAGGTAGTCTGAAAGCTGCCCCGGCTTGCCGGCCCTGGATTTGGAGTAGATATGAAAATCCTCTACTCTGAAGTTTTTTATACCGTTGGAGATATCACAGGAGCAGGAAACCCTGAACCATTGCTCCGCGCTGTCAGACTCGCGCTCTCGGCGCACGGTTTCGGCGATTTCGATTTCGGCCGAAACGGCCACATCAAACTTTAGCTCCGTGCTGGTCGTTCCCGTAATGCTTAAAAGCCGGACTTCCATGTCTTCAAGCCGAGCTTCCTCCGGCTCTTCGACATAGGAAGAGCGGCAGCCGAGGCGAGCCGGGTTCTCTTCGATATGAGCGGAGAGCGCAGAGAAAATAACGTCATAGAACTTGTCCGATATGACATCCTTGAAAGAAGCTATTTTTGCCATCGCAGTACCTCCTATCTGCGCTGTACGGAATACACGCCCATTCCCGATTTTTCCGCATTTTTCCGGCTTTCCTTGAGTCCAATTATAGTATGGGACGGGCTTAGTGTAAATCTTTATGTTCGTTACCTCCGTGATGTGTTCATCGTGCCATCATGCCGGGCATGATTATTTCATGCATTCCGCGACCGGGCATTTTCAAGTCTCCCGCAAGCGCCGCCGGATAGATTGCCCGTTTTCCGAAACGGCGGCGTATATCCTCGACTGCGGTTTCGAGCTTGTCGAGTCTGTCGAGCCGAGCCGCATCTGTGAAAATATCCATCTGCTGCGGCTGACCCTGCGGAAGAAGATTGATTGCGCGGACGGTGACCGCCCGGACGGGAAGCCGCCAGTCATACCGCGCCGTGAACAGTTCCCGCGCCTTTTCCGCAATTATCACGGGACTGCGGGTGGCTACGGAGAACTGCGCCTGATACTGTCTGTAATTCAGTTCGTTGTTCTTTACGGTGATCTGTACTCCTCCGGCGACGAGTTGATGCACACGCAGCTTGTGACCGATGTCCTGAGATAATTCAAGCATCACCTTCCAGACCTCTTCCTCGTTCTCAAGGTCGGCAATACAGGTGATGCCGTGACCTATTGACTTGACCGGGGAAACAAAATCCTTGCTCGCCACACGGGAGGAGTCGCCGCCGGAAGCGTAGCTCCAAAGGGCAAGGCCGTTCACGCCGAACCAGCCTTTGAGCGTTTCGGGAGGAAGAGCCGCAAGCTGACCGATGGTGTGAACTCCGTAGCTCGCCAGCTTCTTTTCCGTGGCTCTGCCGACGTAAATCATATCGGACGCAGGAAGCGGCCACACTTTGTCCCGATAGTTCTCTTCGGTAATTTCGGTGATGGCATCCGGCTTTTTCATATCGCTGCCCAATTTAGCAAAGATTTTATTGAAGGACACTCCTATGGATACCGTAAGCCCAAGCTCCTGCTTGACCGTTTGACGGATGGTTTCCGCTATCTCCATTCCGCTTCCGTACATTGTGCGGCTGCCGGAAACGTCAAGCCAGCACTCGTCCATCCCGAAAGCCTCGACAAGGTCGGTGAAGCGTGAGTAGATGGCGCGGGTAAGCGCCGAGTATTTTAGGTACTGCTCATACTGCGGCGGCACAAGGATGAGGTTCGGGCATATCCTTTTCGCTTCCCAATTCACCATGCCCGTTTTCACACCGGCCATCTTTGCAAGCTGCGACTTTGCCAGGACAATACCGTGCCTGTCCTCTGTGCTTCCGCATACAGCCACAGCCTTATTCCGCAGCGACGGGTCAAGCATCATCTCCACGGACGCATAAAAACAGTTCAAATCGCTATGAAGTATGGCGCGCGCTGACACGAAAAACAGCCTCCTTCCCGAAAACTTCTCAAAAACTTTGTCAAAACCCCTTGACAAGAGAGGTATGGGAAGTTACAATAATGATGAACTTCCCAAACTTCTCTTTTAGTATAGTGAGAAAGAGAAGTTTTGTCAATAGGAATTGAGAAGTTTGAGAAGAAAAAAGAGAAGTACAGCTATTAAGGAGGAATCCCCATGACTTTCTCTGACAAAGTAAAACTCGCGCGCACCGAGCTTGGTGTCAATCAAGAGCAGCTTGCCGAGCTTATGGGAGTGTCGCGGCGTAGCGTGGTATCCTGGGAAACCACGGGTACAAAGCCGCGCGGAAGTCGGCTTCGCAAGCTGGCAGAGGTTCTTCATGTGTCGGAGGATTATCTCGAGCACGATACAATCACCGACCCGAAATACGGTATGGAAAAAAAGGAGTACGTCGAAGAGACGCGCTCCCGTTTCGGCGACCGTGCCGCAAAGGAGATGGATGTTCTTCTCGAAAGAAACGTCGCCCTGTTCGCCGGAGGTGAGTTGAGCCAGGAAGCAAAGGACTCATATTTCGAAGCCGTTATGAGGGCTTATATCACCTGCAAAGAGGAAGCGAAAAAAACCTACGGACGCAAGAAGTCCTGATTATGGGACACACCTTCATTTAGAATATAGGGTGTAGTCTACCCTGAACCGGGGAGGTATCGGATTTGTCGCTGGACTGGATAAGCCGAGAAGTCATGCGGCTTAAAAGAAAGTATGACGAAACCGACCCGTTCCGACTGTGCCGCGCAATGGGTATTATTCTCCTCTTTGAGCCGATGGGAACACATGAGGGCGCTTGCAAAGGCTTTTTCCTCGCCCAAAGCCGCAAGAGGTCAATCACGATAAACTGCGATCTGCCGCAAGCCCTGCAGCGCATTATTGCGACACACGAACTGGGTCATGCTGTCCTCCATGCCAGAGCCGCCGGAGTCAAAGCGTTTCACGACTTTGAGCTATTCGACGGTACATCGCGCATGGAGTACGAAGCAAACATATTCGCAGCAGAGTTCCTCATGCCGGATGAGGATGTGTTGGAGCGCCTGAACGACGACATCTCCTTTTTTGGAGCGGCCGCCGAGCTTCGGGTTCCTGCCGAACTGCTCGATTTCAAATTCCGCATTATGAAGCGAAAGGGCTTCAAGATGATTGACCCTCCGCTCATGTGCAACAGCAATTTTCTGAAGGATGTGGAGGTGGTCGCTGATGACGACGAAGCCTATTAAAGTCTATGTGGCGGTCTCTGCGGAGTTCGATGCCGAAGGCCGCCTCATCCCTACGGTGATAACCTGGGAGGACGGAAACAAATATGAAATCGACCGTATCACGAATATCTGCCAAGCGGCGGCAATGAAAGCCGGAGGGCAGGGAGACAGATATACGATTATGATAAACGGGCATCAGAGCTATCTGTTCTTTGAACGGAACGCTTCTCTGACCGGGAACAACATAGGCCGGTGGTTCGTGGAACGCCGGACGGCGTGAAAGAAAGGAGGGCTCAAATGAAATCTGATGTTATCACTTGTAAAAAATGCGGCGGTAAGTTTACATGGCACGAATACAATGGAGGCTACCCCGGAGGCAAGGACAGAGAAAGTGTTGACTGCCCCTACTGTGGCGAAGAGGCGTTCACCGTTGTGATAAGCGGGGTCGTAGCCGTCGAAAAGGTCGAAGAGCCTGGGACGGATGAAACCGTGGCAACGATGACCACTCTCGGATTGCTGTGATTTCAAATGATAGACTGGAACGGAAACGGTAAAATTGACCCTGTCGATGTTGGAATATCCATCGGAGTGGAAAGCAGCCAGGAGGGAGATAAAAAGCCCACAAAGCGCACGGGCTGCCTGACCTCGGTGTTGATTACGCTGTCCATTCTGGCATTGATATTGATTTGGCTGCTGTAGGAGGTCGCAATGGATTACACTCAAGAGTTCAGAGATATTATCATCAACGTCTCGCACTTGCTTGGGCGAGAGGTAGATATGAGCAAAGTCGAGATAATCGACCGTGGGATGCCCCACAAACCGCGCAGCCTCAAGCCCGGTACTATGGGAGTATATACTTTCAACTACAAAGGCCGCTTTCTGAAGATTGGGAAAGCGGGACCCAACAGCAATAATCGTTTTCTGTATCAGCACTACAAGCCTGGCTCCGCAATGAGTACCCTTGCCGGGTCAATCCTCCCCGACCCCGATATGGAGGGCTTGGGTATTACAGAGAGCAACGTCGGAGAATGGATAAAGAGCAACTGCCGTCGCATCGACATCTTGCTCGATGTTGACCTCGGTATTTTCACATTAGAATTAGTGGAAGCGGCTCTGCATTATAAATACGAGCCAAAATATGAAGGATTCGCATCTCAACGGTGATGACGAAAAAGGGAGGCTGCTGATGTACTATAAAGGCTTTGATGCAAACCTTTGCGGATATCACGATTACCCTTTTGAGGTGGGACGGACATATTCCACGGATATTGACGATACTTGGTCATGGTATCACTACACCCGGTACATAAGCGCAACGATAAACTATTTCGAAGGTGATATGCGTATATGCGAGGTCGAACCCCTCGGTGAAACGAGGAGATTTCGTGACGCATTAGACGGTTTTGGCAAGGGGTATTTTACGACGAATAAGCTCCGCATTGTACGAGAGCTTTCACGAGATGAAGTATTTGATATCCTCTTGGCGGAGAAGTGCCCGCTTTTCTTGATAAAGAAGCTCAACCCTCCATTTGAAGTGTTGATGCAGTACAAAAATCAAATCCGCGGTGATCGCTGTCATTGGATACTGTCGATGGCCCATTTGACCGATGAGCAAAAACGGGATCTTCTCCCAAAAGTCTGGCATCGGTATATTCGCTATTTCGGAGAGGAGAGGGCGAAATGATATTAATGGCGTGTGTAGACGACAATATGGGAATGCTGTTCAACAAACGTCGTCAAAGTCAAGATAAGGTTCTGCGCGCCCACATTCTGGACATTACGGCGAATAGCCGCTTGTGGATGAATTACTATTCCGCTCGGCAATTCGAGCCGGATACAGAACCGCAAATAAACATAGACGAAAACTTCTTAAGCAAAGCCGCGCCTGGCGAATTCTGTTTTACGGAAGATGTGGACGTTGGCGTATATGAGCAACAAGTGGAGAAAATCATTTTATTCAAATGGAATAGGCGGTATCCCGGAGACTTGCATTTTAACATCAATCTTTCCAACTGGCGGCTTGTAGAATCGCATGATTTTGTGGGTTCATCCCATGAGAAAATCACCGAGGAGGTTTATGTCAGATGAAATTTGGGGGAAAAAGACGGCTTCAAAAGGAGCAGGAGCGCACAGAAAAGCAACAAGCGCAGAAAAAGAAAAATAAAAAGCAAATAACCATACTGGTGTCAGTCTTCGCCGTTCTATGCGTGATCATTGGCATTGGCGCGTTGACTGAAAATAACCCAAACAATCTTCCCGATTCATCTGCAATTGTAAGCTCCACGAGCGAGGTGAGCACCTCAGAGCCATCTATCAGCGCTACTACACCTACAGAACAGGGTGAAACCGCGCCTCTTGAAACAACACAGGCTCCATCCGGTCAGACGCAACCGCCCGCAGGGACGACTATTTCAAGCGAAGATATTCCTGCATACAGTGGTTCCGGGGCTTATATTGCAATAAATAATAATGTTCCATATTTCACCGATACAGACTATACGACAACGGCGTTTGAAAACTATAGCGCCCTTGATTCGCTTGGAAGGTGTGGCGTGGCTTACGCCAATGTCTGCCAAGAGATAATGCCAACAGAGGAGCGCGGTTCCATTGGGCAGGTTAAGCCGAGCGGATGGCACACGGTCAAATACGATTGCGTGGACGGCAAGTACTTATACAACCGATGTCACCTTATTGGATACCAGCTTTCAGCGGAGAATGCAAATACAAAGAACCTCATCACGGGGACACGATATCTCAATGTGGACGGGATGCTTCCTTTCGAGAACATGGTTGCTGACTACGTAAAAGAAACAAACAATCATGTTCTTTACCGGGTCACACCCGTATTTGATGGCAACAACCTTGTCGCAACAGGGGTTTTGATGGAAGCCCTCTCTGTTGAGGACAAGGGCGATGGAATCAGTTTTAATGTGTTCTGTTACAATATTCAACCCGGCATTATAATTGACTACGCCACCGGGGACAGTGAACTGGAAAGCGATGCAGTTTCCGAAAGCCAAGCCCCAGTTGTAACACAAGAGCCTGAACAAACGCCGTCGACTCAGTCCTCTGGGCAGACATATATTCTGAATACAAATACACACAAGTTCCATTATCCGTCCTGCTCCAGCGTCGGGCAAATGAGCGACGCAAATAAGCAGGAATACACGGGAAGTCGGGACGACCTCATCGCCCAGGGCTATGAGCCGTGCAAGCGGTGTAATCCATAAGGAGGATAATATGGATTTTTATCAGTGCAAAAAGTGCGACAGGAAATACGCCTACGTAGTAACGGATATGCACGTACCCGGAGGAAAAGATCGCGAATATGCAATTTGTCCGTACTGTAAAGAGCCGGGGTATTCCAGGGTGACAAGCGGCTTCATCTATACATACAAACTGGATTCGGAAGGTAAACCGATTCCCAAATCGCAAGCATAGGTCGAGTTGTCATGGCTGATTTTATATGCAAATCCTTGGACACTGCTATCTCCTCAGTTTCCGATTGGATTGGAACTGACTCAACAGATCTCAAACTCATATTATCGAATAATCTCCTTGCTGAATATGAAAATGACTCAGCTGCGCAGGAGCACGATTTTTGCTTCTTTCTATCGCGACGGTTTATGCCTGATGATGTCAGCGATAAAACTCTTCCTCGCGTCCATTGGTTTCATGGAACACGATGCCTTGACCCATCCTGCTTCCGCTGTGGTATTTTGCCGTTGAATGAGATCCTTCCCTCAATAAAAGCGAATCTTGATTTGCTGGCGCAGAAAAACGGCATACCGCCCAGCATGAAATTAACTGCAAGAGGTCAGCATTTAGGATGGCTCATGTCCATCAAGCAACACAATCTTCCCGATCAAGGCCCGTGCGCCATGCTGAATTATGAGGCCGCTGTGCGCCCGGAGCTATTCGCTTGTCATAACTACACCAAAATGCCAGAAATCATTGAAGACTACGCGCACGCCGCATATGGGGATCAAGCAGAGTTGCTATTGAAGACCTACATGGTATCCTCGGTTCCCACAGTAGTTGAGTTTTGGGCATATCCGAACGGCCCGCATAACCCCAGCATGGAAAGTATTATTGGGACTGCTCTCATGTATGCGTATGCGATTATTCACCCGGAGGATGATATATTGGGGCTATACTGCAATACCTGTTACAGCGGGAATGGAAAGCGGATACCACCAGAACAAATACTTGGAGTCACAATTTTGCCACAAAAAAGCGAGGTGGAAGTACTGTGAAAATTGAAATGGGCGAATCGCTCTTTTATTCGTGGCTGCGTCATGTTAAGGAATGCCAGATAGTCCAAACGAACTGGAAGGCTTCTTCACAATGGCAGTTGCAGCACGAGGACGAACTTGCGGAACTGATGACCGCGACAGACGAGCATTTCGGTTCAAAGTATGGTTACAAGATATACAAAAAGAACAGTTCGTTATCGCAGCTCATCCAGCAGGGCGAATGCGATGCGGTGGGCATATCAATACAAAATGATGGCCTTCGTTATTACGCCGTGGATGTTGCCTTTCACGAAAGTGGGCTAAACTACGGAACCAGAGAAGAAACCGTGACTAAGGTCGTTTCTAAAAGCCTACGGACGGCTATGTGTTTATATGGCTATATGGGCACGAAAAGAGCGGATATTGCCTTTGCGTCCCCAAAAATTAACCCGGCGATACTCTCCGATCTGGAACCGTGTATTGAGGATGTAAACGCACTGCTCAAGGCTCGAGGTTTTGATTTCCCCGTACGAGTCATTGCCAACGATGAATTTAATGAGTCCGTGCTGCAGCCCATTCTCCTTATGAGCGATGGCGTGGCGGATACCTCCGAGCTTTTCCTTCGAAGTTATCAAATGTACACCATGTTTGCCACATCGCCAGCCAGTGCGACAAAGTCTGTCCGCGTTCTGGCTGCCAAGCGAGTGTCAAATAAGGCGGAGGTTGTTGACCAGGACGATGGCGTTTATAAAGAACTAAAAGTCGGGGCAATAGCGAGGACGGTCTTGCGAAAGATGCTATCGGGCGGGTATGCCAGCGATGAGGAGGTGATCTTTATGCAGACCGCCGAGTATAGCAAGCAATTTTTCGGGCTTCAGTATCCTCTGCTTCTACGGACGGATGCCGCCGAAACAGAGCCTCATTACTACAAAGACCCGCTGCTGATATACGGTGAGCGATACCGTATGTGCTGCGAGTGGTTTGAAACAGCCGCAAACAACGACCGGCCCTATCTGCTTAAGTGGATTGAGGGCCACAAGGAGGGATTAAAATGAACCGAACGATTACTGTAAAAGGCATTGGAAAGGTCAGCGCAAAGCCCGACTATATAGTTCTTTCGATGACTTTAAAAGCCCAAGATATGGAATACGAAAAGACGATGTCGATTGCGGCAGAGCAGTTAGAAAATCTGCGAAGTGCCATAGTCTGTATTGGTTTTAAGCGCGACGACCTTAAGACAGCAAATTTCGATGTCCAGCCGGACTTCCAGAGTGAGCGCGATAAGAACGGGAATTACAAACAGTGGTTTGCTGGATACATCTGCAGCCATGCCCTGAAGATTGAGTTTGATTTCGATATGGCGCGACTCGCGCAGACATTCTCTGCTTTGGCAAAATGCCTCGCCGAGCCGGAGTTTTCGGTACAGTTCACAGTGAAGGATAAAGAAGCGGTCAGCACCAGCCTTCTGAAGAACGCGACGGAAAACGCAAAATCAAAAGCCGTCATACTTTGTGAAGCCGCAGGTGTTTCTCTTGGCGGTCTTATCTCTATCGACTATAACTGGGGCGAGCTTCACCTTTATTCGCCCACACAGTATGAAATGGCAGACCGTTGCCTCGCAGAAGCACCGTGTGGAAGCAGTATTGATATTGAGCCAGATAATATTGACGTGAGCGACACGGTTACATTCGTGTGGGAAATTGCGTAAAATGAAAAAGAGCGAGGGATACTATTAAGAGAATCCCTCGCTCTTTTGTGAGCGATATGCGACCGCAGAAGATGCAATTATCGGTTTCCTTTTGCACGATTATGGGTTTTACACAGCATCTGACAGTTCGTTTCGTCAGTAGCGCCACCTTTGCTCCACGCCGTAACATGGTCTGCATCCATTTCGGCTTCCTTGTATATTCGCTTTGCATTTGCGTCATGACCTATGGCACAAAATGGACAATTCGAAATTCCGCGCTGTTTTGCGTCTGTCGTCTGTTTTTGATACACTACTTTTTTGGTTCTCTGATCAAACACACGGATATTAAGTAGGCTAATATCAGACTCGCCACCGAGAATATATTCGAAAATCCCACGGCGATCTGTGACCTGTGCGTCCTCCATAAGTGAGTTGACCCTTGCTGCGACTTTATCCTTTGAATAGGCGTTTCTGTGGTATTTGGTGTACAAATCACCCCATTCTTGACCGCACATTTCATTACCCGTATACTCAAAAACCGAGTCCACCCAGTCTATTACGGTCTCAAAGTAGGTTTTCAATTCAGTAATGCTGGTGTCGCTCCTGTGGCGGGCCATATAGCCGTCGATATCATGATTGCTAACCCAATCTAAGGCAGTTTCCAATATTGCCTGTCTTTTTGGATCGCCCTTTACATAGGTCTGCCATCGGTTCATATTCGAATTTCCCGTATTTGAGAAAACCTCACGCGCCAGTGTGACGAACGGACCGTGGTAGGCAGCGTTACGTAGTTCCTGCTTAACAAGAGGAACGCCAGCGATATTGATAGTTTCAAACCACGCCTGTATCTCCGATGGCTCACCTTCACAGATGTAAATCGTAAGTGGTGAATTCTTGATAAGCTTTTTTTCGTCCTCATCAAGGCTATTAAAATACCGGGGCTTTCCATTTCGCTCGACTGCAAAAGGCCATGATTGATTAACGTACCGTGCGAAAGATGTGATTCTCTGTTGACCGTCAAGCACTTCAAATAAGCCATCTTTATTCAATACAAAGTAAATGAGTCCCAGAGGGTATTCTTTCAGCAGGGAATCCACAACAGCAACATCGCGCTTACCATCGCCGTAAATATAGTTTCGCTGGTATTCTGGCTGAATAATCAGTTTTCCGTCGAGGCCGAATAAGCCTTTGCCTTCATTCTTGTCAAAGACGAAACCTTTACAAATATCGCCGACCGTCCATGTCGTGACTAAAGTGGTTTTCATAAGCTCTCACCTCTCTTCTTAAAGCGTATCAGGATACGTGAATACTTGGCTTGACCGTTAACAACGGCCGTTCCAAGACCGCCCCCATATTTAACTGTGGGGTCAAATTCCAATTCTTCCATGATTTCATGAGGAGCATTGGCGTATGCGTTGCCACTCGCTTGCCATACTACTTCAAATTGTTCTGGACAATACTTGTCCATGAATGTGATTGGTACACCCATTACACCGTCAAAGTCAGAGGGTATGCATTCGGTAAATGGAACTTCTATTGCATTGTAATTATCGTAGCGGGGATACTCGACTTTGCCATAACGCTTCTCAAATTCCAGTTTGAGCCTCTTGTTAAACTTGAGGTTATGGGCCATCGTATCAAGAAGAATGGGGTCATGCCGTCTGCCGTGGTCAAGATTTGTGAACCAGCAAGCAGACGCTAAACGTCCCATCACCACGCCATCGATAATTTTGTATGCGGACCCTTCCTTTTTATTCTCTGTGACCCATTTCTTGTACTCATCAGTAATAATAAAATACATATCTTGGTTGAGCATTTTATATCCAAGCCATATTTTGTTGTATTTCAGAAAGGGAAAAACCTCTTTGTATGGGATGGCATTCATGTTGCCGAGGATTACAAAACTCTTGTTTGCTTCCAGTATCCATGCCAGAAATTCACGAAAAAGGCTGAACGGGGGATTTGTTATAATGATGTCTGCCTCATCTCGTAGTCTACACACCTCATCTGAGCGGAAATCACCATCCCCGTCCAGATAGCCGGAGAATTGTATATCATCTGAATCAACATCACCAGAGCCATCAGTATCACTGGTTAATGTAAAAAGCTTCCCATGTGTCTCATGTTTACTCTCATCAAATAACGGTGATTCGCTTTCAAAAAGCGACAGTTGTCGGCTTCCGGCAGACTTCGCATAAGATGTAGAAATGAGTTTCTTCAGCCCAAACCGTGTAAAATTAGCTGCGAAGTACCTTGTAAAATTCGACCATTCCGGGTCATCACACGGAAGTAAGATGGTCTTATCCCGAAACACATCTGGATTATACTCCACATATGCATTCATTTCCGACTCAATATCAGCATACTGCGTGTAGAATTCATCATTTTGAACAGTTTTTGCCCTACTAAGGCTTGTATTCCCCGCCATATATTTATCAGCCTCCTACGCCAAATTGTTTACTTATCAATGGACTCAGACGTAATTCGGAAAAGGTCATCAATTCCGCAATTGAAAAGAGTACATAATTTCTCAACAGTAAAGTAGTCTATTCGGGTCGCTTTATCGTTGTATAAGTTTGATATTGTATTTCGTGATAGTCCCGTTTTCTCGTGTACAGACTGGATGGAGTATCTATGTTCCCCCATCAATGTAGATAGTACACAATGAATTGCCATTTTGCACCTCCTCCAAAGTATACTGCCATTATAACACACAAGAACACCATTGTAAACTACATCATGGTTATATTACTTAGCAATTAAATCAATGCACGAGCGTTTAATGCCTATCGACTGGTTACGACTTTTCTTGTGTACCTGCACCCGGTTGTCCGATAATTCGTACACCCATAAAATGCGCCGTACTGCCCGTTGCGTTTTACAAGAGGCGCGCCACAAAGTGGACAGGTAAAGGCTTCCTTTCGCATCTCCTCCTGGTATCGGCTCTTAAGCTCAAGAGCAAAGGAGGAGGTGTTTTTTTCTGTGGTAATGAGGTACACTCGCTTTTTTGCGCGGGTCATTGCCACATAGAAGAGGCGTCGCTCTTCGGCATCCGGGTATGTATCCGCTTTCTCAAGTAACATATCAATGAGCGGAGGGTTCTGCACCTTGCTCGGAAAGCCCATGTAGGAAGCCCGATTATTGATGATAAAGACAAAATCTGCTTGTAGCCCCTTCGACCTATGTGCGGTGTAAAATGCCATTCGGAGATCAGGTCGGGACGGGAGGCATACATCCAGCACCTTTGAGATGTTGTTGTAGGACAAGCGCAGTCGACCGCTTTCTTTAAGAAGGTCGGAGTCGAATTGGTATCGCCCAATGAAGTAAACGGTGCTATTCTGAGGCAAATCCTCCAACTTCGAGAGCATGAACTGAATTGCCCATTTATCCGTGTATCCCTGGATTTCACCGAGAACATACTGCTCGGTGTCGTTTGACGCGCGAATGGCTTTCTTAAGCTGATTCGGGTTCTCCATGATGAAGCGGCTCGAAATGTCGATAAGTCTCTGCGAGAAACGATATGTGGTCTCTATCTTACTCGTCTCTGAGTTTCCCCAATACCGCGCAAAATTGAGGATATACCCGATGTCACTTCCGGCAAATCGGTAAATGCTCTGCCAGTCATCGCCCACGCAGAACAACGAAAAGAAGGCATCCTTTCTCACGGCTTGGAGGAGGCTATACTGCCCTTTGGAAATGTCCTGATACTCGTCGATAACGACATACTTGAAGCTGTGGTGGAACGTCCCGGCGATGACATGGTCGCAAGCGCGGTTTATCATATCGCTGAAGTCGATTGAACCTTCGCTCGCAAGCATCTTCTCATAGGCATCAAAAATAGGATTAAAGAGCCGCACAAGCACCTTCTGTCCTACAAAGGACGGAGCCGCGCACAAGTCCATCAATCCCTGCGAGGTCAAGCGGTTGCTTTTTGACAGCGACAAGACGGTTTGAAAAAGCTCCGCAAGCCCATCAAGGACATTCTTTTTTCCCGTGTCCATCTGCGAGAACAGTTCGTTTACGGAGACCTGCTCCATTGATACTCCATGCTTTTGGAGAGCTTTCCGAAGGTTATCGAGGAGGCTGCCATTGAGTTTCTCATATGCAAAGCACTCTATCAGAGCGGTGCTGTTCGCTTGATGGATGCTCTCTTTCCATGCGATACCTTCTTGGTAAACTTCAGTCGCCGTCTTTCCATCACGGCCCGAAAAATATGAAGGTACTTCTCCCTTACTGTTCGTGCCGAAGTATTCAATGTAAATATCGTACTGGGGCAGGTAGAAATCCGGGTAGTATTGCCCGAATTCCTCAGTGCGGGTATCGACCTTGTACGAGGCTTCATATTGGTATGCGATGCCATATTGAGTGAGAAAGTTAGCGATTTCCATTTCGCCATAGCTCTTTACGGTTTCACCCTTGATTGTGGTCGGAGGATTAGTTGTCAAATACTCCTTGTATGATCGCTCGGAATCAAAGTCAAACTCAGACTTCTGATTAACCCGATGAAAGAGCATATAGACCATGAGAAGTCGGGCATATTCGTCATCTTCGAGGCAATTATCAATCTGCTCCCGAATGAACCTGCGTGAATCGCCTTTGTATATAAGCGGAGCTTTTCCTTCGGCTTTTCTTATGATATCCAAGCCGAGCTTGTGGAATGTCGAAACCCTAATGTCGAGGTTTGTCTCCTTAACAAGCCGGGCGTTCATCTCGCTCGCCGCGGCGTTTGTAAAGGAAAGAACGAGGATTTCATCAGGCTTACAAGCCTCGGTTGCGAGGAGGTATTTGACCTTCCCTAATATGGTCGTGGTCTTTCCAGTTCCGGCTCCGGCAACTACGAGGTGGTTTGGTGCATCCTTTACGATGCACCCCATTTGTTGGTGGTCAAGAGGCCGCCCTTCTATGTTGCCGATGAGCCGATACGCCTCGGTAATTGCGTTCTTGAGCCATAAGGAATTGTGGGCTGAAATGCTACTATTGAGGTTGGAGAGCGCAGTCTGAAAAAGGCCACTCTGCCGCTGTAGTTCACGGTGTGACGAGGATTTTCGAAGTTTGCGATTCTGTCCCGCAAGTCGACTCTCCAATTGAAGCCAGGAAGCAAGAGTGCTTGTATAATCGTAGTCGTAGATATATCCAGGAGTATCATGAAGGAGGTTCTCTATGCCCTGGGTCGCTGCCACCACTTCGTCAATGGCAGAACGGCATAGAGCATCACGCTCGTCCTTCTTTTGTTTCCGATTAGCAAAAAAGCTGTCGAGTAGACCCAAGCGAGCCGCCTCCTTTCTACGGTATTCGGTTTTGCCGAAAGGTTAAGTTTCGCCGATAGGTTCATTATAAATGCACTTTATGGCGTATCTCAACCCCATTTTTCCTTTCAAGTCCATCCTATTTCCGTGTCAAATGCCGAGAAACACACAAGCGTTATGTACCAAAGTGGGCAAAATCAGCCCGCAATACGAGCAAAACCCCCTAATTAGGGGCTTTTTTGAGCGTTATTTGCGCCCAGCATCGCGTTTCACAAGGTAATCAGACACCGTTGTGTGCGAGTGAAAGCTCTCCCGGACGCGGTATTGCGCCGCCTCCGGAAAGTCCGGCGGGCGATACCGTATGATGCGGCGCGCGGAACGGGCGGCTTTTCAGCAGCGAAATTCCGGGAGGAAGAGCACCTGCAATAGAGAATACTTTAGTTGTTTCAACCGCCTCATTGAAGGTCATATACGGCAGTATGGATGGGATTCTTGCCGCAAGCATGCTTTTTCCGGAGCCGGGAGGGCCTATCATCATCAGATTATGACCTCCGGCAGCCGCCACCTCAAGCGCTCTTTTCGCCTCAAGCTGCCCCTTGACATCCTTGAAATCCGGAAGAGTCAGGGAAATCTCCTCATCCTTGAAATCGGATTTTTCAAGCGGCTTTATCGGTTCAATTCCGTTGAGGTGGTTGAGAAGCTGCGAAACGGTTTTAACAGGATAAACCTCTATGCTTTCGGCGACGCAGCCCTCTGCGGAGTTTGCCGCCGGAATATATATTTGCCTGAGCCCTTGCTGCTGAGCGGTTATTACCATGGGGAGGACACCGTTTATGTGCCTGACCTCTCCGCTGAGTGAGAGCTCGCCTATAAACGCCGCAGAGTCAACCTCACAGCGAAGCTGACGCGTTGCAAGCAGCAACGCTATAAGTATCGGAAGGTCGTATACGGGGCCTTCCTTTCTTATATCCGCGGGGGCAAGGTTTACGGTGACGTGGCTGACGGGAAAGTCCAGCGAGCAGTTCTTTATAGCCGAACGCACTCTGTCTCTTGATTCGCTGACCGCCGCGTCGGGCAGACCGACAGTGTCAAACCGTGCGGTTCCGCCGGAGATGTCCGCCTCGACCTCCACAAGGAAGGATTCCATACCGAAAAGTCCCACGCTCTTTACCTTTGAAAACAAAGCATCGCCTCCCAATAATCGGTTTTGCCGTACCGGTGGATTTATCAGTCCTCTTTATTTTCCGGTTGTGTATCGGTTTCGGATTCGGCTGAATCCTCCGTGCTTTCAACCTCTGCATCCTGTGCTTCGGCGACGTCGGGGAGCGGAAGCTCCGGAAACTCCGAACCGGTCGCATCATCTAAAGGCATTTCTTCAACGGGGCACAGTGCGCGCAGGGGCTTGGATTTTTTAATTGTGCCCTGCTTTTGCATAATCAGCAGCACAATCAATATCAGCGCCATAAACAGCGAGCAGATTGCGCCGAAGCTCATTCCCTTGGGCGAGTATTTAAATTCAATCGAGTGTTCGCCGGCAGTTATATCCACTCCGAGCAACGCCGTACCGATTTTGACATATTGCGATACATCGACCTTTTGTCCGTCCACATATACGCTCCAGCCCTCATCGTACGGTATTGAGGTGTAGACAAGTCCGTCGGCGGAGGCGTTTAGCTTTCCCTTTATGTGTGTTTCCTCAAAGCTTTCAACCTGAAGGGAGTCCGCCTTGAGTATCTCATAACCCTCTTTAAATGCCGCTTCATTAACACCCACGGCATAGAAGTAGATGTATCCCGAATTGCCGTTGTCAATGTCCATTTCAACGCTGATTTGTGTACCCGCGGGCTGAAGACCCACATCAAGAATATAGGGGCGCTCGATGTTCTGCGTCTGAGAGGACATGCTTCCGTTGACCTGAATGCTCTTGATGTTGCTGGATTTTACATAGAGGTAAACGTTTTGCTGCTTTTCAACTGAGATGTCAATGGTGAGACTCGCATCGGAATCCTTCTGCGTACGGAAGAAGGTGATGTTTCCTGTTTCAAGGTCCGAATCCCATATCTGGTCAAGGTTTGTCGAATCCTCAACGAATATCGGCAGCTTGTCAAATACGCCGGGTATGCCGGTGGCGGCTGCAAAGTAATCCGACTGTGCGTCAAAGGGGTTGCTTATGGATATCGGCTCCCATGACTTTACGGCTGAATTAACTCTGTATGCTATGGGCAGATAGTAGATGTTTTCAAGTGCATTGTATTTGCCTTCAACAAAAAGCTCCTTGAAAAACTCCGGGTTGACCCTTTGAGTGGTTCTGTTGTCAAACAGGTATTTCATTGAAAACATCGCATTATACACGGGCGTCTGTGAGTTGTAGGTATAGCTGTTGATGTAGTTTCCGACCATTCCGACCTTGCTTTGAAGGTTGGAGAGCGATTCGTACGCCATTGAGGAGAAGATGGACGCACCGTTGTAGTAGTACCATGACGGGTCCATTCTCGTGCGCAGGGATGTAAGCTCCATGCGGTAGAAATCGCTTTGGTCGTATTCGTCAAGCCGGGCCTTTGCCGTCCGGAAATCGTCAAGGTCTCCGACATAGGCCTCCTTAGGCTGGTCCATGCTGTAATTGTCGGTGTTGGCGACGGTGTATTCTGCGCAGATGCAGCAAAGCAGCAGCGCGGATATTGCCGTTTTGTGGTATTTCGGATTGCCCATTATACCGAATGCCACACAGTAGAAAACAACAAAAATGATGCTTATCCACACGGATAGCTCATCGACGTTTTTGGACTTTATCTCCTGAACGAGGATTATGAACGCTATCAGCCCCACACCGGCACCGAGTATCTGACGCTTTGAAAATTCCCCGATGTTTTTAAAGGCCTTGAATGCCATGGTGAGTATTACGAAGGAATAGATGAAGGAGAAGCGGTAGGGCAGGTCATTCGGGAAGTGGAAGCCGTGCCATATATAGTTGAGATAATTCACATTGAAGCTGAAAAAAAGGATTGCGAGCATGGCAATGTCGGTGAGCTTTTCCTTGAGCGGTATTTTTTTCGAGAACAGATAAAGCGGCACAAGCATAAGCGGGAGAATGCCGCAATAAATATTGGGCAGCACGTCCTCGCCGCTGCTGCGTATGGTCGGGTCGACACTTGCCAGGGAGTTTGCAAGAAAATCGAATATCGAAAAATATGATTTATAGGTTTCCGGCCATGTTCCGGAGGTTGCGGAGCACGCCTTGAGTATGAAATAAAGCGGAACCAGAACTCCCGCACAGACAAGTCCCGCCGAGAGTGCGGCGGCGGCAAAGCGTGCGCAGCGGTCAATTAGAACGCTGTTTTTTATTGCTGCGGAGATTCTTTTTCTGAGTGACGGCCGTGCGCCGTCCTCATAGACGAGGTCCGCAAATTTGTCGGTGATGTTTGCGTGTGCGACAAAGTAGGCGATAAAATATATCACCGAGAATATGCACACCATGTAAGCCATGTAATAATTTGTCAGAAGCGTCACAACCAGCGCCGAGAGGAAAAGCTTTATTTTCCCCTCATTGATGATTTTTTCTATACCGAGTATTACAAGAGGGAAGAGCCAGAATGCATCCAGCCACATGACGTTCCAGTAGTAGGCTATAAAGAACCCGCAGCAGGAATACAGCACACCGAAGCCTGCGCTTGTCGCATCGTGTACCTTGTGCGAAATCTTGAGATACCATGTGAAGGCTCCGGAGGCGAACACTGCCTTGAGCAGTATCATGGTTGCTATTGCCTCCGGAATGTTTTCGTGACCGAAAAGCATAACAACAATGAGAAAGGGTGACGAGAGATAATTCAGGAAGTTGCCTAAAAAGCTGCCGCCCAGGCCTGAGGTCCATGAATACAGCAGCGAGTCTCCTCCTGTCAGTCTTTCATAAAACTCTGCAAACAGCGGACCGTATTGATGATACATGTCCATGCGGAGTATGGTTTTGTCTCCGAAGGGCACAAGCTCGTAGCAGAAGTACACCACGAGCATTATTATCGCCGTACAGAAGCCTGCGAGGATTACGAAGGAGTTGTTTTTTAAGAACGCGCCTATACCGCGCTCCTTTTTCAGTTCTTTATTCATTTTCCGTCCTCTTTCATGAAAATGGATTTTTTTACATTACTTGTAATAGTAACATATTATTGCCGAAGTTTCAATACGTTAAAGCCTTGCTGAATGTTAATTTTATTTGATGTTCTATCGCGGGACAAGGATTCATAAATATTACAAAGGCGGTGATACGGTGAAGGCGTTCGCACAGGCTGTGGGCTTTTTGCCCGAAAATATTCGCGCAGTGCTTATGTGCCTGCCGGAGCAGACGGCGCAGCGCATAAGCGAGGTGCGTCTGCGTGCAAATCAACCGGTGGTTCTTGTTACGGGAGCATCATCTTCTTTCATAACAATATCGGGGAGATTTACGAGAATATATTCCGATAATGTTATGCGCGCATCGCCTGAGGACATCGCCTGTGCGCTCGGAGCCTTCTGCGGGTATTCGGTGCACAGCTGTCAGCAGAGCATAAACCGCGGCTTTATAACTCTTGCGGGAGGTCACAGGGCGGGTCTGTGCGGTACTGCCGTCTCCTCGCGTGACGGCATACTTTCATTGAAGGACATATCCTGTCTGAACCTTCGCATAGCCCGGCAGTTTATCGGCTGCTCGAAGCCTGTTTTTGAAGCTCTCGGGGCGCGGGTGCTTTGCGGAGTGCTGCTTTGCGGTTCTCCCTCAAGCGGAAAAACCACACTCCTGCGCGACCTTGTGCGTGCGCTGTCCTCCGGTGAGGCGGGGGAATATTACAAGGTATGCGTGGTGGATGAGCGCAGCGAGATAGCGGCATGCTCGGCGGGGGTTGCACAGATGCAGCTCGGTCCGAATACGGATGTGCTCAATGCCTATCCCAAGAGTGAGGGGATATTGTCGGCGCTTCGCTCCATGTCGCCTCAGCTTATAGTCTGCGACGAGGTCGGCTCGATGGATGATGTTCAGGCAATAATGAGCGGGCTCGATTCGGGGGTGTCCTTCATAGCCGCCGCCCATGCCGGGAGCGAGGAGGAGCTGCGTTCGAGGACGCAGATAAGGCGGCTGATGGATACCCGCGCGTTTTCAAGCATAATTATGCTTGAATCGGCAGCGTGTCCTACGCGTATAAAGCGAATATATACCTATGAGGAGTGGTCGGGAAAGACATGAAAACCGTGGGAACAGTGCTTGTTATGAGCGCTTGTATGCTCGCCGGCTTCTTTTTTGCGTCCGCGGGAGAGCTGAGGGTAAGGAATCTGAGGGCGCTGTGTCTGCTTTTGTCGGCCATGCGCCGGGAAATGATGTACAGGCAAAGCAGCCTTGCCGAGCTTATTAAGGGCGCGTGTGAGCGTGAGGAGATGAAGAAGCTCGCATTTTTGCCGGTTTGCTGTGAGCTTTTTGAGAGCGGAGAGCCGTTTGCATATGCGTGGCGGACCTCACTTGAGCAAAAGGGAAGGCTTTGTCTGCTTAACGGTGAGGATATCGGGCTTTTGTGTGCTTTCGGGGATGCTCTGGGAACCACAGACTGCGAGGGTCAGCTTTCGCTGATAGATGATTATTCGGAGATTTTTTCCTTGCGCTCCGTTCAGGCGCGGGAGAGCGCCGGGAAGTACGGTAAGCTGTGCAGAAGTCTGGGCTTACTTGCCGCAGCCGGTGCGGCGATAATACTTATATAGGAGAGCGTCCATGAGTGTGGATTTTGTTTTTAAGGTGGCGGCAGTCGGAATCATAGTTGTAATACTCAATCAGCTGCTGTCAAAATCCGGCAGAGAGGAATATGCCACATTGACAACCATAGCCGGGATTGTTGTGGTTCTCATCATGCTCATACCGCAAATAGAAAACGTAATGAGGGCACTTCGCTCCCTCTTTGGGCTGTAAATATGGATATATTCGGAATTGCGGCGCTTGCGTGTGTCGGCTGCGTCACTGTCGCGCTTGTAAAAAAATATGCTCCGGAATATGCCGTGATGGTTGAAGCGGCAGGCATAGCGGCGGTGCTGTTTTTCTCGGTTTCACAGCTTTCCGAGGTCTTCGGACAGCTCGGCAGGGCGGCGGAATCCGCGGGAGCATCGGCTGAATACACCTCGTTGCTGTTCAAGGCGCTGGGAATATCTGTTGTAGGTGCGCTCGCGTCGGATGTTTGCAAGGACGGCGGTTCATCTGCGCTCTCAACGGCGGTGGATATGTTTTCAAAGGCGGCGATACTCGTGCTTGCGCTGCCCATGATTAAGGCTGTGTTTGCGCTTGCCGCTGCGTATCTGTGAGGAAAGAAAATGAAAAAAAGATGTCTGCGTAGCTTCTTGCTTGCACTGTTGCTGGCAGTTCTGCTTGCCCCGGCGGCATATGCGTCGGATGAGCTTTACAGTCGCCAGAGCGACGCCTCGGGAATTTCGGAGATTTACGAAAAGCTTGATGAGGACACGAAACAGCTGCTTGAGCAGCTCGGTGTGTCGGGAGCGGATTTTGAACAGCTTTTCTCCGTAACTCCGAAGAAATTCATTTCGCTGATATTTGATATATTTACCGGCAGGGCGGTTTCGCCCTTGAAGAGCGGACTGAAGATTCTTGCCGCGCTCATGCTTTCCTCTCTGGTTAACGGAGTGCTTCCGGAAGGCTCGGGCGGCAGAAAAGCCGCATCGTTTATGTGCGGAGTGTTTACGGTGCTGTGCGTGGCGTTTCCCGCATCATCCGTAATCGGTAACGCGCGTTCGGCAATTTCGCTCTGCTCGGAATTTATGCTGATATTCATACCTGTTTTTGCCGCTGCGGTTGCCGCCGCCGGCAATCCGGTGCTTGCCGTGTCATACGGCTCGTTCGCAACAGGCATTTTGCAGGTGATTTCGCAAACGGTGTCGACCCTTATGCTGCCGCTTGTAAATGTTTCGGCAGCTCTCGGTATAACCGGTGCCGTGGCTCCGCAGCTTGCGGGAGAAAAATTCGCCTCGGCTGTGCGTAAAACAGTCACCTTTACGCTCGGCTTTGCAGGTATAATATTCAGCGGTCTGCTCTCGGTAAAAAGCTTGCTTGCGGCATCCTCGGACACCCTTGCCTCCCGTGGAGTGAAATTTCTTCTCGGCAGTGCGGTTCCGGTTGTGGGTGCGGCTCTCAGCGAGGCATATTCTTCGGTTGTGGGCGGACTGTCCATGCTGAAAAACACCGCCGGAGTGTTCGGTATAGCGGTCTGTATTCTGATGTTTCTGCCTGTTGCGGCGGAGCTTACGGCGTGGCTTGCGGTGTTCTTTTTCTGCGGAGTGTGCGCCGATATGCTCGGTGAGGGTGCGTCCGCATCGCTTATGAGCTCGCTTTCATCCTGCACCTCCGTGCTGCTGTCGATGACGGTTTTCATGCCGGCGCTCACCGCGGTATCGCTCGGAATAGTGTTGAAAATAAGGACGGGGTAAACGGAATATGGACATTATTGCAAGCTGGGCTGCAGGTCTTACTGCGGCATCAATTACCGGAGCGCTGGTTTGCCTTCTCGCGCCCTCGGATAAAAGCGAAAAGCTCATTCGCACTCTTGCGGCGGTTTTTGTGATAACGGCAGCGCTTTCGCCTCTGCTTTCAAAAAAAGACATCCCCGGCAATCCGTTTGTTGCCGGGAGCACGCACGATTTTTCGGAAGATATTTTGCAGAGCATTGTGCGTCAGGGTGAGATAGCGGTAAGGGCGGCTGTCGAGCAGGTGCTCATCTCGTGCGGAGCGGACGATTATGAAATATACGTAAGCGTGGTGGCGGACGGAGAGAACGGAGTAAAGGTGGAGGCGCTTGAGGTTGTGCTTGCCGCGGAGTTCAAAGAGAAAACGGCAGCCGTGTTTTCAGAGCTGGTAAAAATCTACCCGGAGTGTACGGTGAGGTGAAAAGAGTGAAGGATATCCTCGTAAAAATACGCAGCAGGCTTGCCTCGGATAAAAAGCTGCTGCTCATAGCCGGGGCGGGAGTGCTGGGTATGCTTCTGCTTCTCCTGTCGGAGCTTGTTCCGGGTTCGGGAGAGAGGGTGTCCGGGGAGCAGAGCGCGCCGGAAACGCTTGTAACCCTGCCGAACGAATCGCTTGAAACACTTGAACAAAGACTTACTCGCCTTGTCTGCTCCATAGACGGCGCGGGCAGAGCGGTGGTTATGGTTAGCTTTGAGGATGAGGGCGAAACGGTGTATGCGCGCAATTCCGCAGAGTCGGCGGAAAGTGACGGCGAAAATGTGAAAAGCTCCGGGCAAAGTGAATATGTGCTTGCAGGGGACGCCAAGCAGGGGATGCCTCTGAAAAGTCTGTATCCTTCGGTGCGCGGCGTGGCGGTGGTATGTGAGGGCGGCGACTCGTCTGCGGTAAAGCAGGCGGTGCTTGACAGTGTGTCGGCTGTGCTCGGCATAAGCAGGGCGGATGTGTCCGTCGTAAAGATGGGCTCCGATAAATGAATTATTTCGGGAGGAATAACAATGAATTTACTCATCAGAAAAAGGCAGATAATTCTCGGTGCGCTCGTTGTCGCACTGGGTGCGGCGGTCGCGGTCAACTGGCATTATACAAAGCCGCAGCTTGAGCCGTCCGGGGAGCAGGACACGACACAGCAGGTGCAGCAGGCAGAGAATCTCGGCGATGCGCTCTATGTCAACACCTCTCCCACGCAGCAGAACACATGGTTTGCAGACGCAAGACTCGAACGCAGCGTCGCCCATGATGAGGCGAAGGAGGTGTTCGCACAGGTGATTGAAAGTCCGGAGGCATCGGTTGACGCGGTTCAGAGTGCCTCGGCGTCACTTGACGAGCTGAGCGCGCTTATAAAGCTGGAGGCGGATTTGGAAACTCTCATAAGTGCCAAAACCGGCAGTGAAAGCATAGTTACCGCCGGCGATGACGGGGTAAAGGTTATAGTTGAGAAGGGTATTCTCAATGATACGGCGGTGTTTCAGATTAAGGAGGTAATCCTTGCCAACAGCAGCTTCTCCGCTGAAAATATTACAATAATTGAAGCAAAATAGTTGTGTATTTGCGATTTCTGTGGTACAATATATAACACTATGTATCACAAGGAGGCGCATTGAGTATGTCGGAGCCCGAAAAAACCGAGCGCGGCGGAGAGCTTATTATATCTGAGGATGTTATTGCCTCTATCGCGGCGAATGCGGCGCGTGATGTTGAGGGTGTCAGCTCGCTCGCTTCGCGCCCCAACGACCTGAGCATATTATTCAAGGGCGACAAGCCCGGAAAATCAGTCAGGGTGTGGAACGGCGATAACGATGTTAAAATTCAGATGTATATCAATATAAAAAGCTCGGCAAACATTCCCACGGTTGCCTCCGCAGTTCAGAGAAGCGTAAAAAATGCGGTTCAGGGCATGACCGGTAAGGTCGTCACGAGGGTGAATGTGAATATTGCCGGAGCGGACTTTGAAGGCTGAAGGGAAAAAGCACATGACAAGACGTGAATCAAGAGAGCAGGCGTTTGTTCTGCTTTTTGAAAAGGAATTCAATCCGGAACTGGGAATAGATGAAATTATATCCCGCGCAAGAGAGGCTCAGCTCGCCGAAATCGACGATTTCGCAGCCTGCGTTGCCAACACGGCAACCGATAACAGAGCCGAAATCGATTCGATAATCGAGAGCAACTCCATAGGCTGGCGCGTCGACAGGCTGCCTAAGGTTGCGCTGTCACTGCTGCGGCTGGCGCTTGCGGAGATGAAATATATAGACAATATTCCCGTGAGCGTTTCCATAAACGAGGCGGTGGAGCTTGCGAAAATATATGCCACTCCGGAGGATGCGTCATTTATAAACGGCATACTCGGAACCGTGGCAAGAGCATCGGAAAAATGAAATACTTAGGAATAGATACAAGCAACTACACAACCTCTGCGGCTGTGTACGACAGCGGCACGGGGCTTGCGGTGCAGAAAAAGAAACTGCTGCCCGTCAAAAAAGGAGAGAGAGGGCTTCGCCAGAGCGATGCCCTTTTTCATCATACGGTACAGCTCCCGGAGGTGACCGATGAGCTGTTCGGCGAGGTGTGCGCGCCGGTCGATGCAGTCGGAGTGTCGGTGTCGCCGACAACGCGCCCCGGCTCATATATGCCGTGCTTCCTTGCGGGGGTAGCTGCCGCAAAAACACTTTGCGCCGCATCGGGCATACCGCTTTATACATTCTCGCATCAGCAGGGTCATATTGCCGCGGCATTGTATTCGGCAGGGAAGACGGAGCTTATCAATGAACGCTTCATAGCCTTTCACGTTTCCGGCGGCGCAACGGATGTACTTCTGGTATCTCCGGACGAGGACAGGATAATTCTGCCGGAGCTGATAGCTTCATCAAGTGACTTGAAGGCCGGACAGGCAGTAGACAGAACCGGAGTAGCCCTCGGGCTCGATTTTCCCGCAGGTGCCGCTCTTGACGCTCTTGCCCGGCAAAGTAAAAGGACATTTAACATAAAGGTAAAGCTTGTCAACGGCTGCTGCTCGCTTTCGGGACTTGAAAACAAATGCATGAAGATGATATCCGACGGCGAAGCGCCGGAGGATGTTGCGCGGATGTGCATAGAGTATATAGCCGCAGCCCTCTCGGCAATGACAGAGGCCGCAACAGCGAAATACGGCAGTCTTCCGCTGGTGTATTCCGGAGGGGTTATGTCAAACAGTATCATCAGAGAACGCTTTGCCGAAAAATACAAGGCATACTTTGCACAGCCTGATTTTTCGTGCGACAACGCAGCGGGTACAGCGTACCTTGCTTATTTGAAGGGGAGCAGAGATGGAAGCGTATAAGCCTAAAATATATACGGTCTCTCAGCTTAACAGATATGTAAAAAGCGTGCTTGAGGAGGACCCTGCGATAAACCCCGTATTTATTGTGGGAGAAATTTCAAACTTCAAGCGTTATGAGGCGAGCGGCCATCTGTATATGAGCATCAAGGACTCTCAGAGCTCGGTCAGAGCGGTTATGTTCAGAGGTGATGCTCAGAGACTTAAATTTACGCCCGAAAGCGGTATGAGCGTCATACTGTGCGGACGCGTTTCGGTATATGAGCGCGACGGAGCGTATCAGGTGTATATTTCCGATATGCAGCCGGACGGTGCGGGTGCGCTTGCGGTTGCGTTTGAGCAGCTGAAAAATAAGCTTTCGGCGGAGGGTCTGTTTGATGACTCAAGAAAGCCCGCCCTGCCGAAATTCCCATCCAGAGTCGGAGTAATCACCTCCGGGGAGGGCGCGGCACTCAGGGATATACTCAACGTGCTTTCCAGACGCTATCCCGTCGCACAGGTTATTTTGTGCCCGGTTCAGGTTCAGGGCGAAGGCTCATCGGCTCAGATAGCTGCCGCAATAAGGCTTTTCAATGAGAAAAAGGCCGCCGATGTGCTTATTGTCGGCAGGGGCGGCGGCAGTGTCGAGGATTTGTGGGCATTCAATGAGGAGATAACGGCAAGAGCTGTTGCCGCCTCCGTAATTCCGGTTATATCCGGCGTCGGGCATGAGACTGATTTTACGATATGCGATTTTGTTGCCTCTCTTCGTGCGCCTACGCCGTCTGCGGCGGCAGAGCTTGCCGTTCCGGATGCTGCGGAGCTTAAAAACGATATTCTTATGAAAACGGCATATCTGAACCGACTGATTATAAACGAGGTCGGAAGAATGCGAAAACGTCTTGAGGTCTGTGCCGGTTCAAGGGTGATGAAAAATCCCTCTGTATTGCTTGATGACAGGCGCAGGTATCTCGATGAGAGCCGCAGTGCGTCGGAATCGGCGCTTGAAAAGAGGCTCACCGCCGGCAGAGCACAGCTTTCCGCTCTTGCGGGAAGGGCGGACGCACTCAGCCCACTGAAGGTGCTTTCAAGAGGCTATGCGGTTCCGGCATCGGACGGAAGGGTGCTTGTCCGCACCGAGGATTTCAAACCCGGCACCCGCTTCTCGCTGCGTGTGTCAGACGGCACGGTTCAGGCTGTTGCCGAAAGCTCTGAAAGGAATGTGTAATATGGATTTCGATTACGAGGCTTCAATGAAAAAAATAGAGGAAATAACCGCAAAGCTTGAGTCGGGAGAGCTTTCTCTCGAGGAGTCTCTGAAGCTTTTTGAGGAGGCGGCAGGGCTTATAAAGTCGTGCAGCGCATTTCTCGATGCCGCGGAGCAAAGAGTCAAAAAGCTTGCAGAGGAATAAAAAGATTAACTCCTTCAAACGGCAGCGTTGTGTCTTTTGTGCCTGAAGCGAAAGGAATGGTTATAAGCATGATATATAAGGATTTTGAAAGAAAGCTTGCTCTGATAGAGAGTGCGCTTTACACCCCGTTCAAAGAGTATGTGCAGGGGCAGTCGGAGGTTGCGCAGGCAATGCGCTATACCCTTGAAAGCGGAGGAAAGAGAATACGTCCCGTACTCACCCTTGAGTTTGCGCAGTGCTGCGGAGGAAACGAGGAAGCAGCCCTTCCGTTCGCGTGTGCCGCGGAATATATTCACACCTATTCTCTCATACACGACGATTTGCCGTGTATGGATAATGATGACCTCAGGCGCGGAAGACCGTCCTGCCATAAGGTATACGGCGAGGCAAATGCGCTTCTGGCGGGTGACGGTCTGCTTACTCTTGCCTTCGGCATGATAGCCTCCGCCGACCTGTCCGCCGAAAAGATACGCCGTGCGTGTGCAGTGCTTTCGCGTTACTCCGGCATCGAGGGTATGATAGGCGGTCAGGCGATAGACCTCTATAATGAGGGTAAAAACGCCGGAATTGACTCCCTGCGCCGTATGGACGAAATGAAAACGGGCGCGCTTATCACCGCCGCATGTGAGCTCGGCTGCATAGCCGCCGGAGCCGACGATGAGCAGATATCCGCCGCAAGGGAGTACGCCTCATGCATCGGACTTGCTTTTCAGATAAAAGATGATATACTTGACATCACCGGAGACACAGCCGTGCTCGGTAAGAAGACCGGAAGCGACGGCAGCAACGACAAGTCAACCTATGTCTCCCTGCTCGGACTTGCCGAGTGCGAGCGGGCGGTTGATTCACTTACGCAGGGAGCGGTTTCGGCGCTCGGAGTTTTCGCGGAACGCTCGGAAAATCTGCGCGAGCTTGCGTTGTATCTTGCAAAAAGAGAGAAGTAAAAGGTAACGGTCATGGAAGACAGGTATCTGAAGAATATAAAACAGCCGTCAGATCTCGGCTATCTGAGCGATGCGGAGCTTGAGGCTCTCGCGGGCGAGATACGCGGCGTACTCATTGACACTGTGCCGCACACGGGCGGACACCTCGCGTCGAATCTCGGTGTGGTGGAGCTGACCATCGCACTGCACAGGGTGTTCAAATCGCCTCGTGATAAAATCATATGGGACGTCGGGCATCAGATATATGTACATAAGCTGCTCACGGGCAGGTATAAGGATTTCCGTACGCTGCGCTCACAGGGCGGCTTGTCCGGTTTTGCCCGCCCGACAGAGAGCGAGCATGATATCTTTTTCAGCGGTCACAGCAGCACGTCCATATCCTCGGCGTTCGGAATTGCCGCGGCAAATGCTATAAATGATGACCGCAGCTATACCGTGGCGGTTATAGGCGACGGCGCAATGACGGGCGGACTTGCTTATGAGGCGCTTAATAATGTCGGTCATGCCGATAAAAGCCGGCTCATAATAGTTCTCAATGACAACGCGATGTCTATTTCGGAGAACGTCGGCTCGGTTGCGAGATATCTCGCTGTAATGCGTTCAAAGCCGGGCTACTTTAAAATGAAGGCTCTTACCGAACGCATAATAAACAAAATTCCCATTGTGGGCAAGAGTATATCCTCCACTCTGTTCAAGTCGAAAACCAGACTTAAAAACCTGATATACCGGAGTAATTTCTTCGAGGATATGGGTCTGAGATACATGGGTCCTATCGATGGACACAATATAAGACAGGTCTGCGAGGCTCTCGAGGGTGCAAAGCTTGTCGGCAAGCCGGTGCTTCTGCACATAAACACGGTCAAGGGGAAGGGCTATAACCCCGCGGAAAAAAGCCCGAGCCGGTATCACGGCCTTTCAAGGCAAGATAACAGCCCGAATGAGCCGTGCGCAAACGGTTCGTGTTACTCCGAGGAGTTCGGAACATTCTTGTGCCAGCAGGCATCCAAGGATAAGCGGATTTGCGCAATAACGGCGGCAATGTCGCTGGGTACCGGGCTCAAGCGCTTTTCACAGGACTATCCCGACAGATTCTTCGATGTCGGCATAGCCGAGGAGCACGCAATACCCTTTGCGTTGGGGCTTTCCGCCGGAAGCATGCTGCCGGTATTTGTTGTGTATTCCACATTTTTACAGCGTTGCTACGACCAGATTTTTCATGACGCGGCGCTTCAGGGACGCAAAATTGTTATAGCGATAGACCGCGCCGGCTTTGTCGGTGAGGACGGTGAAACACATCAGGGGCTTTATGATGTCGCGCTGCTCAACGGCATACCCGACATTTCCGTGTATTCTCCGGCTACCTACGGGGAGCTGCGCAACTGCTTCGTCAGGGCGTTTTACCATGTCGGAGGAGTGGTTGCCGTGCGCTATGCGCGCGGTGCGGAGTTCCGGATTCCTGAGGATTTTACCCCCTCATACGGGGATTTTGATGTTTACGGGGACCCGGACGCGGACACCGCAATTGTCACCTACGGCAGAATATTTTCCTTTGCAGCACAGGCTCGCAATGCACTGCTGCAGGAGGGCAAAAGCATAAAGGTTATCAAGCTTAACGCCGTAAAGCCGATGCCGTCCGGAGCTGTTGAAGCTGCCTTGGGCTGCAAGAGGGTGTTCTTCTTTGAGGAGGGCATACGCAGCGGCGGCATGGGCGAGCACTTTGCTCTTCTTCTTTCGGAGAGGGCGTATGAGGGCGAGTATATTCTCAAGGCCGTTCCCGATTGCTTTGTGGCTCAGGGCAGCGTGAGCGAACAGCTTGCGCGGTACGGGCTTGACACGGACGGAATGATAAAGACGCTGAAAGGGGAGAACCCCGGTAATGAGTGACAGGCGGAGACTTGATACAGCCGTGTTTGAGCGCGGACTTTCGGAAAGCCGCGAAAAGGCAAAGGCGTTGATAATGGCGGGACAGGTCTATGTCAACGGCATGAAGGCGCAAAAGGCGGGCGACGAGGTGAAGTCCGAGGATGTAAT
>LFSB01000057.1 GCA_001513045.1 Clostridiales bacterium DTU089 | reverse complement strand
ACCAAGGAGGAGCTTAAAGCACATGAGCATAAGCTGTCCCTTGCCGAGCTGCAGCACAGAACGGCGAGTGACGAGCTTGAAAAAATCGAGAAGGAAATTGACGAATCCATAGCCGGAGCGCAGAAAATTACCGTTGAAATAGATGAAATACGCCGCAGCGCCTCCGTGCTTGAGGAGCAGGCGTCGGCGCTTGACGGTCAGGTTGCGGTCGATAAAAACTCCATTGAACATAACAATGAGGCGATTGCCAGAATAGAGCGCGAGAAGGCGCAGGAGAACGATACCGGCAAGCACATAGAGCAGCAGGTGGACGAGGCAAAGTCCGCCATAGAGCAGCTTGAGCTGCGTATAAATGAGAAGAACAGCTCTCTTGAACAGGTGTCCGATGAGCTGAAAGAAATAATGAGTGCGAATGAGCAGTCGGCAGGTGTGCAGGCTGAGCTTTCCGGCAAAATGTCGGCGCTGTCAATGGATATTGCCGATGTAAGAGTGTCCGCTTCAACCGCTTCGTCCTCGGTGGAGGAAATAGATGCGCGCCTTGAGAGCATAAAGCTTGCAGGAGAGGCGAGGGCGCAGGCTATAAGTGCGCTCAATGAGCAGAAGGCACAGGCGGAGGAGTCGCTTAAGGATATCGAGGGAAAGCTCGTTGAGCTGAACAATTCGCTTATGGGCTTTGAGCTGCGCGCTCAAAACAGGCGCATGAAGGCGGAAAAACAAAAGGAAGAAAACGACGCCCTTAGCCATGAGCTTGAGAGCAAGACCTCAAAGGTCAACATGCTTGAAGAGCTTGAAAAGAACATGGAGGGCTATACGGGCAGCGTAAAATCGGTTATGCGCGAGGTGAAAAGAGGCACGCTTACCGGTATACATGCTCCGCTTTCGCAGCTTATAGGTGTGAATGAGAAATACTCCGTAGCCATAGAAACCGCGCTCGGAGCATCAATACAGAACATAATAACCGATACGGAGAACGATGCAAAAAGGGCAATAAACTTTTTAAAAGAGAGCCGCGCAGGCAGAGCAACCTTTCTTCCGCTTGCGGCAATCAAGGGAAAAGCGCTTGACGAAAAAGGACTTGATGATTGCTTCGGCTTTATAAACCTTGCATCGGAGCTTGTGAATTACGATAAAAAGTACCGTGAAATAATCATATCTCAGCTGGGCAGGACGGCAGTGGCGGAGGATATGGACAGCGCCATAGCAATAGCGAAAAAGTATTCCTACCGCTTCAAAATTGTTACGCTTGACGGACAGGTGATAAATGCCGGCGGTTCCATGACCGGAGGCTCACGGGTTCAGAACGCGGGCATACTCAGCCGAGGAAATGAGATAGACAAGCTCAAAGCGCAGCTTCAGCAGCTTGAATTAAAGCTGGGGGCGGCGCGCGAGGAATATAAGCTTGCGGCGGAAGCTCTTGCGGCAGAGGAGGCGAAGCTTGAGGGCTGTAAGGCGGAAATTGCTTCGCAGAATGAGGAAAAAATCCGCCGCGAAGGAGTGCTTGCGTTAAAGGACGGTCAGCTTTCGGCGCTTGTTGCCTCGGAAAACGAGGCAAGCGACGAGGCTAAGGCTCTTAACGAAAGAAGGCGTACGCTTGCGAGCACGGCGGAGGAGTCGGGCAAGCGCAGCGAGGAGCTTTCCAAGCAGCTTGAAGCGCTTGAGCAGCAGCTCGCAAAGGCGTCCGGAAACAGGGAAACTCTTTCGGCAAAACGTGAGGAGCTTACCTCACGCGCGGCTGAAATAAACCTTGATATAGCCACAGCCCGTAAGGATATAGAGGCACAGAACGACGCAATAGAGCGGCTTGTGCACAGAGGCACCAGCCATGCCATGAGAATATCCGAGCTCGATGCGGAAATCAAGGAAATATCCGACAAAAACGCAGCACTGCTCTCAAATATAGAACTGCTTACACAACAGGCGGCAAGGCTGCGCGAAGAAAATTCACAGTCAAAGCAGAGGATAGATTCGCTTACCGAAAGCCGCGGAGACTTTGAAGCGAACAGCTCAAAGATGCGTCTTCTCGAACGTGCAAAGGCTTCCGAGAGGGAGGCTCTCAGCGGTGAGCTCGCGCGCCTTGAGGAACAGAAGGCGGCAATGCTCAAGGAGTATGAGGAGCTTTCGGCAAAGCTTTTCGATGAATATGAGCTTACGCGCCGCGAGGCGGAGCAGCTCGGCATCGTGATTGAGAATCCACGTGAATCAGGCAGAAGACTTGCCGAGATACGCGGAAAAATAAAATCACTCGGCAGCGTCAATGTCGGTGCTGTAGAGGAATACAAGGAAGTGTCCGAGCGCTACGAATTCATGCGTACGCAAATCTCGGATGTTGAAAAATCCCGTGCGGAGCTTACAAAGCTTATAGGTGAGCTTACCGAAAAGATGGCGGCACAGTTCAAGCAGCAGTTTGACCGTATAAACGAAAGCTTCAGCATAACCTTCCGCGAGCTGTTTTCGGGCGGACGTGCGGAGCTTGTGCTTGAGGATGAGCACGATGTTCTTGAATGCGGTATACAAATAAAGGTACAGCCTCCCGGAAAAAATGTTCAGAACATAGATTTGCTTTCGGGCGGTGAGAAGGGTCTGTCCGCGATAGCGCTGTTGTTTGCAATACTCAAGGTAACTCCGGCGCCCTTCTGTATATTCGATGAGGTCGAGGCGGCGCTTGATGATGTAAATGTCGGACGTTACGCGCAGTATGTCAGGCGCATGACCGGAAATACTCAGTTTATACTCATAACCCACAGACGCGGCACCATGGAGGAGGCGGACATGCTTTACGGCGTGACCATGCAGGAGGACGGCGTGTCCAAGCTGCTTGAGCTGAAGACTGCGGAAATGGCAAAGAAACTCGGTCTGGAATAAGGGAGAGAACGATATGGGGATATTTAAAAAAATCAACATGGGTCTTCGCAAGACGCGAAACAATATGTCGGGAGCAATAGATAACGTGCTCGACAGCTACACCTCAATTGATGAGGAGCTTTTCAACGAGCTTGAGGAAGCGCTTGTCATGGGCGATGTCGGCGTAACTACGGCATCGGCTATTACGGAGCGTCTTAATGACAGCGTACGCAAAAAGGGCATAACCGACCCTGCCGCAGTCAAGGATGAAATAAAGGAAATTGTCGCCGATATGCTTGAGGGCGGCGAGGACATGGGCCTTATAACGGTTCCGTCCGTCATCCTCGTAATCGGAGTAAACGGCGTGGGCAAGACCACCACCATAGGTAAGCTGGCGGCAATGTACAGGCGACAGGGCAAGAGCGTAATACTCGGTGCCGCGGACACCTTCCGTGCGGCTGCAATCGACCAGCTTTGTATATGGGCTGAACGTGCGGGAGCGGATATAGTAAAGCACAAGGAGGGGGCAGACCCTGCCGCTGTGATTTTCGATACGATTTCCGCTGCAAAGTCGCGCGGCAGCGAAATAATAATATGTGATACCGCGGGCAGACTCCATAACAAGAAAAACCTCATGGACGAGCTTGCAAAGATATACAGGGTTATAGACAGAGAGCTTCCGTACTCCGACCGCGAGGTGCTGCTGGTGCTTGACGCCACAACCGGACAAAACGCCGTAAGTCAGGCAAGAGAGTTTAAAAATGTTGCCGACATTACCGGAATAGTTTTGACAAAGCTGGACGGTACGGCTCGCGGAGGCGTTGTGCTCTCAATAAAGAATGACCTGAACGTGCCTGTGAAATTTATAGGCGTGGGCGAGGCGATAGATGACCTTCAGCCGTTTAATCCGAGGGCGTTCGCAGAGGGGCTGTTTGATGCGCTGCCCGATGACTTCGAGGAGGATGAGGACGATGTGTACGAGATTGAAGAAGCTCCCGCTGTCGGCGATGAGGCTGATGTGGCGGCTGTGGAGGAAGGCGGATACGAGGACTCACGAATTGAACCCGAAGACGAATCCTATGCCTGTGCCGAAGAAGAGGAAGCTGAAGAAAATGACCTCACTGCAGCTGACGAAGGCTCAGATGATGTCGCAGTTCCTGAATATATCGAGGAAGCACAGCCGGTAGAGCAGGAGGTTGAGATTCCGGATGAACCCGAGGCGCGCGAAGCAGAAGCTCCTGCGGAATCGGGTAAAAAGAAAAAGAGCTTTTTCGGCTCTCTTTTCGGAAAGAATAAGGACTAATCATGAATTTTCTTATTGCAACCCATAATATGAAAAAGCGGGACGAGCTTGCAAGAATACTCGAGCCGCTGGGAATAAACGTTATGACCGCTCAGCAGGCGGGGATAGAGCTTACGGACGTTGAGGAAACAGGCACTACCTTTGCCGAAAACGCGAGGCTGAAGGCGGTAAGCGGATGCCGCGAGAGCGGAATGGCATGTATAGCCGATGATTCCGGACTTTGTGTTGATGCCCTTGACGGTGCTCCGGGAGTGTATTCCGCACGTTATGCCGGAGAACACGGAAACGATGCGCTTAACATAGAAAAGCTGCTTGAAGCACTTAAAGATGTGCCCGATGAAAAGCGCACGGCAAGGTTCATTTCAAATGTATGCTGCGTCTTTCCCGACGGAAGGGAAATAGTCTCGCAGGGAACTTGTGAGGGAAAAATCGGTTTTGCCCCTGTCGGCTCCGGCGGCTTCGGGTATGACCCGGTATTTATGTGTGACGGCAAAAGCTTCGGAGAGCTTTCTTCGCAGGAAAAGGATAAGCTGAGCCACAGAGGAAAGGCTTTGCGCGAGTTTTTTAATAAGATGACCGACTTCACCTGCGAAAAACAGCAATAACCGTTCCGAAATCGGTAACAAGAATACTTGCTTCAAAATTTTCAAAATTCTCAACGGCGGCGCTGTCACATATGTGTTCAACGCCGCCGCTTTCTTGTGAGAGCAGACTCAGGGCTGAGCACACTGCCTTTGCGGTGTCTTCTTCACATTCGCAAAATGAGATAATTGCATTTTCGCATACAGATAAAAAATCGGGATTATTTATTGCGTCGGCAACAGCGCTTACAACAGTGCATCCGGCCGCCTCGCCGTTTGCGTCCGTAAGAAGACTTAACAGCGTCTGTGAATTGTCGGGGTGTGTGATATATGTACGCATGGCATTGAATTCTTCCTCGTCGGTTATGAAAAAATCGGAACCGGACAGGCAATAATCTCCGGTGCGGTTGAACCGGGCGCAAAACGCGGAAACATCCGCGCCGTTTTCATCAACGGCACATGAGCAGAGAAAAAGCGATAAAAAGACGATGGCAATACAAATAAAAAGGTGCTTCAAATTCATCCCTCCGAGGAAAATATATGCTGTTTTTGCAGTTAAAATAAGAATTGGCGGCAATTGCAAAGGATTGTTTACAATTTGTTCATGATTTAGTCCGAGACAATTAACGGAAATGATATATAATTAAATTCTGAAAATGTATGACTATCTTACGAAAGAGGCGTAAATATATGATAAAAAAATTCAAGTCTCTGAGCAAGGCGAAGAAACGTCTGAGTGTGGTATCGCTTATACTTGTTTTGGCGATAGTCTCCGGCGGCTTATATCTTATTTTCAAGCCGGAGGACGGAGTCGGCGTGACGCTTGCGACGGTTGAAACCGGCAGCATTTGCCAGACCTTTGAAACAAGTGCCAAGGTTGAGTCGAATGAGTCATCCTCATTCCCCATAGTTGAAGGGGTTCTTGTAAAGGATGTTCTTGTTTCGCTCGGCGAGTCGGTAAAGGCGGGGCAGGCGCTTGCCACCTTTGATACCTCTCTGGCAAAGGTTTCCCTTGCACAGAAGCAGAGCGATTATAACAAGGCTCTTACAAGCTATAATGATTCGCTTGCGAGCGCTTCGCAGGCAAAAACCACGCTTCCGGAGCTTGAGAAGCAGATAGCCGAAACCGAGGCGCAGGTGGCGAAATACGAAAAGATAGTTGCCGATGCCAGAGCCGAGGCGGAAAAGAAATCCGAATCCGAATCAACAGAAACCACCACTGTCCCTCAGAGCGGAGCGGACGGGCTTGCGGGGCTTGTTGAAAAGGTTATGAATATCGGCGGAACTCTCGAGAACTTCACCAAGATGCTTGAAAGCTTCAACTCCATGAACAACACAAGCTTCGATATAAATTCCATAATGGCATCGAGCTATAACACACCGGATATGCTTCTTATGCAGTATCAGGTTCAGCTCATGCAGCTGAAGGCTCAGAAAACCACACTTGAGGCCTCTGCGTCGGGAACGGTTTCGGACGCGCTTGCCGTCATAAAAAACACAACCTATGCCTCTCTTCAAAAAGCCCAGAATGTTATAAATGAGCTTGACAAGGGTTGGTTTGCACAGTCCGACGGCATTGTAACCGAGCTTAACATCAAGCCGAATTCTTATTATCAGCCGCAGGGCTCGGCGGGCACATCCGGAATAGATATCAGCACCCTGATAACCGCACTTTCCGGCAACATAGATATAAATCAGCTCGTTTCCGCGATAGCCGGTTCGGCATCGTCGGAGGCATCGGGTATGAAAATTCAGAATTACAACGGCTTTATAGCGAGCTTTACCATCGGAAAGTATGATATGCAAACCATAAAGGTCGGTCAGTCGGCAACGATTACCTCTGTCAGCGGTGAATTCACCGGTGAGGTTGTATACGTAAGCCCGACGGCATCCGAAAGCACAAGCCTTGATATAGCCTCAATTGCAAGCTCGTTTACGGGCGGAGGCTCCTCCTCAAGCAGTGCACTTGTTAAGGTGAAAATAAATAATCCGGACACAAGCATTGTGATAGGCTTTGATGTTGATATAAAAATAGTAACGGGCACGGTTGAGAATACCATAGTTATTCCGGTTGAGTCTGTTAAGCAGTCCGCGGACGGTCCGTGTGTGTTTGTCTACAATGCGAAAAACAAAACGGTTGAGAAGCGCGCTGTGAAATTCGGAATAAATGAGGACAAAAAATACGAGGTTCTCTCCGGCCTTTCGGTAGGCGAAACCATCATAGCCAAGAACGACAAGAGCATTGACGACGGCACAAAGGTTACAATTAAGAAGGCAGAGGAAACCACAAAATCACAGGCATAAATGCGTTAAGCTTGCTGAAATAAACCTATTCCGCAGCTGGGAGGCCGTTCCGTGAACATAAAAGAAAACATCAGAATAGCAATATTCAGCATAAGAACCAACCTTTTGAGGTCGCTTCTCACCATGCTCGGAATAATAATCGGCGTGTCCTCGGTTATTGCAATAATCACCGTCGGATATGCGGGACGCGACTATGTTGTCGGCATGATAAAGGAGATGGGCAGCTCAAGCTCTGTAAGCATAACCATCAATCAGAACACCGCAACTCCGAGCGACTACATCACCACCGCCGATATAGAAAGAATAAAGGAGATTGACACGGTTGAGTATGTGTCTCCCACGTCAATTTCCATAGGCAACATTGCATCTTCCGAAAAGGACGGAATCGGCTTTGCCGTAGGCGGTACAGCGGACCTTAATCATATAATGGGTGCTCAGTGCACATACGGCAGATTTTTCACAGCAGACGAGGTTGAGTCTGCCAGATCGGTGGCAATAATTGATACTGCGAGTGCAACCACTCTTTTCGGATATGAAAACGTGATAGGGCAGAAGGTGGAGTATTCCTACAACGGCAACTCCATGACCTTTAAGATAATCGGCGTTATGGATTTGCTTGCAATGTTCGGCGGTAATACCGATGACCTTATGACAAGTATGCAGGCAATGGGCGGAATGCAGGATATGACCTCAGGTATGATTCTTATACCTGCAACAGCTTCGGCAAAGCTCATGGATGCTCAGGACAGGTACGACAGCTGCTACATCATGACTTACGAGGACGACCAGCTTGATGCAGCGGGCGAGGAAGCCGTAAATATACTTAAAGCCCGTCACAACAACTTTGACCGTCAGGTTTACGTCGCAACAAATATGGCAAGCCTTGTTGAATTGCTCGATGCGGTTATTTCCATCTTCACTTTGTTTATTGCGGCTGTCAGCGGAATATCACTTGTCGTCGGCGGAATAGGTGTTATGAACATCATGTTTGTGTCGGTGACGGAGAGAACGCGTGAAATCGGCATAAGAAAGGCTCTCGGAGCCAGAACCTCAACAATACTCTTCCAATTCCTAACAGAATCTGTAATACTATGTATGGTCGGAGGTATGATAGGCTTGGTGCTCGGCGTTTCCGGCGCCTTGCTTGTGTCATCGTTGATGAAGGTTCCGGTAACCATAAAAATCTCAACAATACTTATAGCAGTGGGCTTTTCAAGTGCAATAGGCATATTCTTCGGAATATATCCCGCCAAGCGCGCGGCTCAGATGCCTCCGATAGAGGCGCTGCGCAGAATGTAAAACAACCGAAAAATAAAGGCGCACGCAGAAATCATAATCTGCGTGCGCCCTTTTATGTTTTTTTATACTGCGTCCGGAACATAGGCGAAGGTGAAGCAGGGTGAGCGGAAGGTTTTAACCGAGTTGAGCGTTGTGCGGAATTGATTGCCCTTTAAATTGATGTTTCCGACGCGGATGCTTTTTACATATCCGAGCTCATCATCGACAGCCTTGTCGTGCTCAATAATTTCAAGCCATTCAGCCGGATTCTCCGAAAGCTGTATGCCGGGATATCTTTCCGTGAGCACGGCCTTCAGCTCATCTGAGGTGAATATTGTCTGCTTGCCCTGAAATGATGCCGAAACGGGATTTATGCTTCCCATGAGGTCCCAGTGACTGTCGGAGCCTTGAAGATACGGGATTTCTTCGGTCCAGACATTCTGCGATGCCGTGGTCTTTCCCGCCGAGCACGAGAACCATACAGAAAGAATCGGTCTGTCGTTAAAAAGAATTGCCTTTCCGAGCATGGCATCAACCGCCGCCTGAACATTGGCGCTTACGGTTCCGTAATCTATCGCCACAGAGGAGCTGCTTATAAACGGTGTTCCGGGGTTTGAAAGATTGTTATAGAGAATGTAGGTGAAAACCGCGACAACCTGAGCCTTGATTGCCTCCGGCTCAAATGAACCGCCCATTTCCTTTTCGGTTATTCTTGCAACAAGCTCATTTGCATTCATCGGGGTAAGGGTGCTGTCGGAATAGCGTATGTTTATTGTTTCGGGAATCTCCGCATCGGCAATGGTTGTGCCGGGGTAATAGTTTAGAAGTATTTCCTCAAAGCTGCTGCCCGTCAACGCCATTCCGTTTGCGCCGTATTGACTCATTCCGACTCCGTGACCGTAGCCGTAGGTAGAAAAATAGAACTTACCCTTCAATTCACCGGAAGGGGGGATGTCGGGAAAATCCGGAGGCTGCGGTTCTTCAGGATGCTGCGGCATGGACTCAAGACCTGTTGCCACTCTGAGTATCAGCCTTGCAACAGCGGCCGTTATATTGCCGTTGTTATAAAGGTCTGCCGCTTCCAGTGCGGGGCCGTGAAGCAGCTCTATACCGGTTGCGTGACGCAGAATCAGTCTCGCATCCGCCGCGTCTATTGATGCGCTTCCGTTAACATCGCCCTTGCAATAGGGGGTGAGCTGCTCATCTCCGGCAAAAGCGGGAATGATGCAGGCGGACGAGATAAGCATCGCCGCGCATATCAGAAAGGACAAAACAGCTTTTGATGTTTTTTTCATCCGTGGTACCTCCTTTTGTTCGGCTCTTCAATACGATATCAGTTGTTCCTTCCTCCGGGAATTATAACCTCTATGCAGCCCACCGGACATGCGTCATTGCATTTTCCGCAGCCCACACATTTTTCATAGTCAACATGCGCGGTGTTGTTTTCAACCGTAACCGCACCGTATTCACACGCCTTTACGCATTTCATGCAGCCTATGCAGCCGGTTTTGCATTCCTTGCGGGTGAGAGCGCCCTTGTCGTGATTTTTGCACAGAACGGCGGCTCTTGCCATGTGGAGCGGCATAAGCTCTATAAGTCCCTTGGGGCATGAGTTCACGCATTTTTTGCATGCGCGGCACACAAGCGGATTTATTCTTGCAACGCCGTCACAGATGTGTATTGCATCGTAGGGGCAGACGTTTACGCAATCTCCGAGTCCGACGCAGCCGTACACACAATCCTTGGGTCCGCCGTAAAGCTGGCTTGCCATACGGCAGCTTCTAACGCCGTTGTAGACCATCTTTGTGGTGGCGTTGGAAATGTTGCCCTGACAGAGCACGACGGCGCAGCTCGGAATCACAGAGCCGGCTTCGACGCCGAGATATTCTGCGATTTTTGCGGAAACCTCGTTTCCTCCCGGGGCGCACATGGCGGTATTGGTTGTTTTACCGGAGGAAAGAGCTGCGGCGTAGCCTGAACAGCCTGAAAATCCGCAGGCACCGCAGTTGGCTCCGGGAAGTATTTCCGTAATAGCCTCGGCTTTTTCGTCAGTAGGTACAGCCATAATTGCAGAAGCGACGGCGAGACCTATTCCGGCTACAAGACCTATTCCGGCTACAAGTAAAACAGCAAAAAGTATAGGATTCATATTTATCACCCTCCGAATATTCCGTCAACGATACCCTGAAAGCCCAGGAAAGAAAGGGAAACCAGGGACGCGGCGATAAGTGTGGAGGGAAGCCCCCTCAGATTCTTAGGGATGTCGCAGTCTTCAAGTCTGTCACGTACACCGGCAAACATGAGCATTGCTATCATAAAGCCTATGCCCGCGCCCACGGAGTTGACCATGGAGTGTGCGAAATCATAGCCCTTATCGATATTCAGCAGCACAACGCCGAGGACGGCGCAGTTTGTCGTTATAAGCGGAAGATATATACCCAGTGAGTTGTAGAGAGGCTTCATGTACTTTTTGAGTATGATTTCAACCAGCTGAACAAGCGCCGCAATAACAAGGATGAAAACTATTGTCTGAAGATAAGCATATTTTTCGCCGAGAAGCAGATTGATAGGATATGTAACAGCGGTTGAAAGCGCCATTACGAAGATAACGGCGGCACTCATTCCGAACGCCGTGTTTACCTTCTTTGAAACGCCGAGGAAGGGGCATATACCGAGGAATTTTGCAAGCACAAAGTTCTCGGTTATCATTGCTGTAAGGAGTATTGCAAGCATTGCTTTCATACGGTTGCCTCCTCCTTTCCTTCGGCGAGCTTGGAGCAGTTGGATGCCATCGGGCAGTGCTCGCAGCCGTGAAGCTCCGCCTTGGGAAGCCCCTTCTTGGCGGACAGCTTGTTTGCAAGAGCTATAAGCAGACCGAACACAAAGAATCCGCCAGCCGGAAGGATGAACAGCGTCATGGGCTGAAGATGAACGGCATTTTCAAAAAGATTTATGCCGTTGAAGCCGTTGAGGACGTTGTCGCCGAACAGCGAGAGAATGTTCTGTGCGTCGGCAAACATTGTGCCGGCACCGAGAGATTCTCTTATAAGGCTCATACAAAACAGCGCAGCGGTGAAGCCTATGCCCATGCCGAGCCCGTCAACCGCGGAGGCGATAACCGGATTTTTTCCCGCGAAGGCCTCGGCTCGTCCGAGAATGATGCAGTTGACGACGATGAGCGGAAGATAAATTCCGAGCGTCTTATCAAGTGCGGGCACAAACGCCTTTACCAGCATCTGGACTATTGTAACGAATGAGGCGATTATTACGACGTATGCCGGAATTCTCACCTTTTGCGGAATAACCTTGCGCAGTGCCGAAATAACTATGTTTGACAGCACCAGAACTATTGACGCCGATATGCCCATGCCTATGGCGTTAACCATTGAGGTTGATGTAGCGAGCGTCGGGCAGGTGCCGAGCACGAGCCTGAGTACGGGGTTTTCAATGAGCAGTCCCTTTGTAAACTCTTTTCCGAGACTTTTCTTTTCAGCCATCAATACCAACCTCCTTTTACCGTATTCATAAGCTCAAATGCCGTGTTGACGGCATTCGTTACCGCCTTTGAGGTTATCGTGGCGCCGGTGAGCGCCTGAATTTCATTTGAAGCGGGGGAGTTTTTGGCGACACCTATTCCGGCGGATTTCCCGTTATACTGATTGAGGAAGTCCTCATTCTGAGCTTTCATACCGAGACCCGCTGTCTCGTTAAGCTCAAGAGGTGAAACCCCCTTTACCTTACCGTCGCTTCCGATGCCTACCATTATCCGCAGGTTTCCGCCGTATCCTTTTCCCGCAACGGCAAAGACATATCCCACAACCTCTCCCGAAGAGGAAAGCCCGTCATAATATGTGTAGTCCGTTCCGTTGAGCGAAACCGTTTTCGCATCGGAGAATTTTTCGGCATCGGCAAGAACCTCTGATTTGGTTGCGTTTTCCTTTTCGACGGCAAGCGCCGCTATCTTATCTTTTGTTATGTTATTTGTAAGTGCGAGCAGAACGGAGGATATTGCGCAGATAACAACTAGCGAGACCGTGATAATGATTACTTCTTTTACGTTAATCTTTTTCATGCCTGCTTTGCCTCCTTGCTTCCGGACTTTTTCTCCTTTACCTCACCGAAGGCACGGGGGGCGGTCAGGCGCTCTATGTGCGGAACGAGTATGTTCATAATGATTATTGAGAAGGAGACTCCCTCGGGAAGGCTTCCGAACAACCTTATAGCTGCAGTGATTATGCCGCAGCCCACGGCGTATATTATTTTGCCCTTGAGCCTTATCGGACACGTTGCATAGTCGGTTGCCATGAATATTGCGCCGAGAAGCAGTCCGCCGCTGAGCAGCTCGTAGAGTGTGAAATATATGTTGCCCTTGCTTGCAATGAACATGAAAACCGCAACAGTGCCGATGAATACCGCCGGTATCGCCGGAGATATTACACGGCGGGCGATAAGATATATACCTCCGAGTATAAGCGCTATGGCGCACACCTCTCCGAGACAGCCTGCGCGGTGTCCGAAGAACATGCTCTGCAGGGCGGGGAGGGAGGAGGCGTCTATGGAATCGATTGTGCGGCTCTTGAAAAGCTCAGAGAGCGTCGCAAGCGGAGTTGCGGAGGATACGGTGTCGATGTCGTCTCTGTGCCATGCGAGAGCGTTGGTCCAGCTTGACATTGCGCCGGGGAACGACACCATGAGTACGATTCTTCCGATAAGTGCGGGATTGACGAAGTTCTGGCCTATGCCGCCGAAGAACTGCTTAGCGACAACTATTGCAAAGAACGCGCCTATGGGAATCATCCAGAGCGGTATGGAAACAGGAAGATTGAATGCGAGAAGAATTCCCGTAACTATGGCGCTCAGGTCGGAGAGGGTGTTGCTGCGCTTCATGATTTTTCTGGAAATAAACTCAAAGAGTACACAGCAGATAATGCTTATTGCCGTAATTGCCGCACTCTTAGGACCGAACAGACATATTGCCGCGATAAATGCCGGAATAAGGGCAATTATAACGTCAAGCATGATTCCGGTGGAGGTTTCGGAGGAACGAATATGCGGGGAGGCGGAGACTGTTGGCTTGTTTAAAACTGTATCACTCATTTTTTGCTGTCCGCCTCTCTTACAATATTTTTTGCAAGCACCATGTATTGAACGAGCGGCTTGCCTGCCGGGCATGAATATGAGCAGCTGCCGCATTCCATGCACACCATGACGGAGGCCTTCTTCAGCTTTTCGGCGTCATTGGCTTTGACATATCTCATTATGTTTGTGGGCGTGAGGCTCATGGGACACGCCTGAGAGCAGTGACCGCAGCGTATGCAGTCGCGTTCGGGCTTTATTCTTGCGCTGCCCTCCGCAAAGGCGAGGATGGCATTGTTGTTTTTGAGAATGGGTACGTTCGTGGATACGAGCGATATTCCCATCATGGGTCCGCCGGCTATGACCTTGAACGGAGGAGCCTTAAAGCCTCCGCAGAACCCGATAATGTCATCTATACAGGTTCCTATCGGTACGCGTACGTTTTTCGGCTGTGCAATTGCGCTGCCGTCAACCGTAAGCGAGCGGCTTACAAGAGGTCTGCCGGTTTTCAGATATCTGGAGATAAACGCCGTGCTTGCCACATTCATCAGCACGCAGCCGACGTCTGCCGGGAGCTTTCCGGGCGGAACCTTTCTTCCGGTGGCGGAAAGAACCATCACCTTTTCGGCGCCCTGAGGGTATCTTGAAGGCAACACCATAACGTTCACCGAGTTGTCCGTGTCCGCCTTTTGATTTGCTATCTTCTGAAGTTCGGTTACTGCTTCGGGCTTGTTGTCCTCAACGGCAATTACCACGTTTTTAATTCCGAGGTATTGCTTGATGAGATGTATGCTTGTGAGGATGTCCCACGAGTTGTCGATGCATTCGCGGTAATCCACGGTTATGTAAGGCTCACATTCGGCGGCGTTGATTATAAGAGTATCAACATTCTTTTCCGGAGGATAATTGAGCTTTACATGTGATGGAAAACCGGCTCCTCCGAGTCCGACAAGACCCGAGGCTCTGACGGCTGCGAGAAAATCCTCCCGGTTGTTTACCTTAGGAGGCTCTATGCCCTCAAACTGACGCATCTCACCATCGGATTCTATTGTGACAGCGGGAACAACTCTGCCGTTGGCAATTTTCTCCGGCGCTACGGAAATTACTGTTCCGGAAATGCTTGCGTGAACAGGGGTGCTGACAAATTTGTCGGTATCACCTATAAGCTGGCCGACAGCTACCTTGTCGCCTACCTTGACGACGGGCTCACACGGTGCGCCTATGTGCTGCTGCATCGGCAGAACAACCCTCTGAGGAGCCGGCATACGCACGACTTCACAATCCTTGGTGTTCTTGTTATGCGAAACAGCGACGCCCCCGCGCCCCCTTGCAACGGGATGTAAAATTCCCGAAGCGTTTCCTCTCATAACTTTTTCTCCCCTTAATGTTTTTTATGTAAAAAATGAGATTTCTCTTTTTCGAGCACCGGAAGAACGATTTTAAGAATAATTCCGGTTACACCTCCGGCGAGCACCGAGGTGAGAATGAGCAGCGGTGCGAGCGACCACGCCGCGTCTCCGAGAATAAACCTTGCAACGATAAGCTGACCTGCGTTATGCGCAAGCGCAGAGGCAATTCCGGTGCCTACGAGTCCGAAGCCCTTCGCTCCGAGCCTGAATATGAGTGCCATAACGGCGAGACTTAGGATGCCTCCCGCGATACTCATAAAGAATGCGGTTGCCCCGCGTGTGAGAAGTGCAAAAAGCGCTTTGAATATCACGATGAAAAACGCATACGTTACGCCGAGCGACGAACAGGCGAACATGGTGACGATATTTGAAAATCCCGGCTTCATTCCGGCAACCGGAAGGAAGGGGGGGATAAGCCCTTCAAGAAAAGAAACCGCAACAGCCTGTGCGGAAAGTATTCCGAGCAGTGCGGTTTTTTCGGCGATGTCTGCCGTGGTGCGTGTATGGTTCAAACTTTTCACCTGCTAATAGCTTATTACATCCGCGCCGCCCTCGGAGTCTGAACGAACCGATATCATAACCTCGGCAGGCAGACAGGCGGCGGATTGCCCCTTGTATCTCAGCTTCCCGCTTTTTACACACAGCTTGTCGGGGCATTGGGAGCTTTCAAAGGCTATTGAGCCGTTTTCGACTCTCAGCAACACCTCCGAGGTGCCGGTTACACTCAGAGTATAACTATCCTTTACAGAGGTAAGGTCTATGGTTTTGTATTTTTCACCCCGGCAGTAAATAACGGCGTAAAGCGAAGAGCTTTTTTGCGAAAGAGACGGCAGCAGCAGGATGAGCGAAGCCGCAACAAGCACCGCCGCGAGGATGATATCCTTCCTGCGCAGCAACGGCAAGCGGTTATGACCGGTTTGCGTAAGCTCCGACATTTTTCGAGCATCCTTTCGCGTGAAATCTTAGGCGACGGAAGCCGAACACCACACGCCCAAAATACAGATATTTCCGCACACTCGTGCGTTTTTTGTCTTGCCATACGTGGCGCATTTCGAGGATTTTTAACGCAGCAGGGGCAAGAATTATCCATCCAAAAATGTGTGGTGTTCGGCTCCCGCTACCTTAACCTGTATTGTACAATATTTTAACAATATATTCAATAAATTTTACAAAATAAAATCAGAAATAAATTTTACTTTATATATAGGTCTTCCCAAAACAGTTTTTTTGTGGTATTATATGCCTCGTGTTTTCGGAGGTGTTTTTATGAATTCATACATGCCTGTAAGACTTGTAAGCTCAAAGGGCTGTGTAAACAACAACTCGGTGCTCTTGAAAGAACTCGGAAAATCGTGCCTAATTGTTACGGGAGCAGGCTCTGCCGTCTCAAGCGGAGCGCTCGCCGATGTCAGGTGCGCGCTTGAAAAAGAGGGTATAGCATACAGCATATTCGATTCGGTGGGTCAAAACCCGTTGCTGTCGGTTTGCCTTGAAGCGGGAAGATTTGCGCGTGAATCCGGTGCGGAATTCCTTGTAGGTATAGGCGGAGGCTCTGTGCTTGATTGCGCAAAGGCGGCGGCGATTTTTGCCGCAAACCCGGATATGTCGGGCACGGATATCTATTCACGCTGCGTGCCCTGTAAACGCCTTGCATCTGTGCTTGTCGGAACCACTGCGGGCACAGGCAGCGAGGTGACCGGAGTTTCGGTGATTACACGTGACGATACACACATGAAAAAGAGCATTTCAGGCGAGGATTGCTATGCGCGTATGGCATTTCTCGACCCGCGTTATACATATTCCATGCCGTATTCCGTAACCGTGTCCACGGCGCTTGATGCGTTTGCACACGCGGTGGAGGGCTGGTTTTCGCCTAAGCTTAACGCACTTGCAAGCGTGTACGCGCAAAAGGCGATACCCGTATTGTTTTCAGCTCTCAACGGTATGTATGAAAGCGGAAAGCTTCCGGATGAGTCTGTGCGCGATGAGCTGTATTATGCATCAATATTTGCCGGCCTTGAGCTGAATATCTGCGGCGCCGCGTTTCCGCATACTGTGGGCTATGTCCTTACTGAGGATTTTTCGATACCGCACGGCAGAGCCTGTACGGCGTTCATGCCGGCGCTTTTTGCCAGAGCGAGGCAGTATTGTCCCGACAGAGCGCAAGCCCTGCTTTCAATGTGTGAAACCGATGAAAAAGGCTTTCTTACGGTGATAAACGGACTCACATGTGTCAATGGCATAAAGATGTCCGGAGAGACAATCGCACAGTATTGCACGCGTTGGGACGGAATAAAGAATTTCAAAAATACGCCCGGAGGCTTTACTCCGGACGATGCGCGAGAGGTACTCGAAAATCTATTTTCATGAAAGAGAAGTAACAAAGATGCAGGAAATAAAAAACAGAAAACCGGCGGCAATGGCAGCACTTTTCGTAACGGCGATAGTGTGGGGAACGGGCTTTATAGCTACACAGATGTCAATAGATGCCGGCTTTTCATCGGGAAACATAATGCTGCTGCGCTTCGGAACGGCAACGGTTGCAATGCTGCTGATATTCAACAGGAAGCTTTTCCCCGTAACCAAAAAAGAGCTGAAATGTGGTGCAATAGTGGGCTTTTTCCTCTTTTCGGGTTTTTACACACAGGTATGGGGCTTGAATTTCACCTCGCTTTCTCACAACGGCTTCCTTACGGCTGTAAACGTAGTGCTCGTGCCGTTTATAGCATGGCTGATAATGAAAAAGCGTCCGTCCGTAAAGGTGTTTGTGTCCTCTGCGGTGTGTCTCGGCGGCGTCATGGTGCTCACTTATACCGGGGACAGAATCTCCTTTAACCGCGGCGATATCCTTACCGTGCTCTGTGCGGTGCTTTTTGCGACACATATAGCATATACACAGAAATGCGCCGAAGAAATCGATACCGCAAAGCTGACCTTTTTACAGATGCTTTTTGCGTTTATTTATGCGATACCGGTCTTTCTCGCATTCGATATGCGCTCCTTGGCGGGCTGTGACATTTCGGGGCTTCCGGCAGTGATTTATCTCGGACTTTTTCCCACCTGCCTGTGCTTCTTTTTGCAGACCTTTGCCCAGAAGGTCATACCCGCCGGACCCTCGGCGGTTGTTCTGTGTACGGTATCATTATGGTGCAGTGTGCTTTCGGTGCTGCTCGGATATGAGGCGGTAACGCTCAATATGGTGCTCGGAGGAGCAATAATCCTGATTTCAATAGTGATGCTTGAGGTCAAAATCAAGGGCAAAAAGGCTGTACAAAAGAGCAAAAGTGTGGTAAAATAAAAAATATCTCGGGGAAATTTTTCGAAAGAATCGGTGTTGTAAATGGGGAAAGCAAAATATATAATGCGCGTGGTTTCCGGAGTCAGGGTAAAGAAGATGTTTGCGGCGATAGATGCCGTGCATGAAAAGAGCGGTCAGAATAAAATATATACGTTTTTTGATATGCTCCGGTGTGCGCCCAAGTACGGTGCCGGCTATTATGATTATCTCCATTTCGGATTTTACGATTTGAACGCCGCTCAGCGCGAGACCTTCATGACGCGTGTGAAAAACAAAAAGCTTATAATGCTTCTCAACGACCAGAGCTATTCGCATGTCTTTTCAAACAAGGCGGAGTTCGATGAAATATTCAAGGCGTATCTGCATCGCGGATGCCTCGATATGTCAAAAACGGACTACAACACATTTGTGAAATTTATGGAGGACAAGGAGATTGTCTTTGCCAAGCCGGTGAAGGGCGAGAGCGGAAAGGGAATAGAGCGTCTCAAAAAATCCGATTTTGACAGTCTTTCCTCGATGTATGATTACGCAAGCGATGAAAAATTCGGTCTGATAGAGGAGCAGATAGTTCAGCATCCCGCTCTGAGTGCCGTGTATCCCAACGCAATAAACTCCTATCGTATAGTCACCCTCGTTTCCGACGGTGTCGCGCATTGCGTATATGCGGCGGCAAAGTTCGGCAACGGCGGCAAATTTGTTGATAACATCAGCAGCGGAGGTCTGTGCTGTCCCATAAATATCGAAACCGGAAAGCTTCGCGGTCCCGCACACACAAGAACGCTTGCAACTCCCGACAGGCATCCGGATTCCGGAATAGTGTTTGAGGGCTATGAGCTGCCCTATGTTAAAGAGGCTGTTGACATGTGCCTGAAGGCGGCGCTTGAGGTCGAACAGATAAAATATGTCGGGTGGGATGTCTTTGTTGCTCCCGACGGACCCGGAATAATCGAAGGCAACGATTATCCCGGTTGCTATGATTTTTGCCAGCTTCCAGAGCATACCCCCGACAAGACAGGGCTTATGCCGTATCTTAAAACGCTCGTAAAGGGCTTGTAAACTTTTGCGCCTGCATTTTGCGGGCGCGTTTTTCTTTCTTGAAAATGCTTAGGTTTTGTGATATGGTTAAAATGTGAAAAATAATTTGGGGGTGTTTTTCTTGCAATGTCCGAATTGCGGGGCGCAGATAAAAAGGTTTGAGCTTGACCAGAACTGCAGCCATTGCGGAATAAATATTTTTTATTCCCAACAGGGCAAGCTGTTATCAGACGATGCAAAAAACTGTGAGCTTGAGTATGCGTCCTTCCGCCTTTTTACCGAGAGACTGAAAACGGCATTTATCAAAGGCAAACTCCAAATAATGCGTATTGTGCTGACGGTGCTTTGTGTTGTGTCGGTTCTGGTGCCGTTTGCTTCGCTGAAAATCGCGGTTCCTTTGTTTGAGAAAAAAATATCGTTCGGCGGTATCGGGATATTTAACGGCTTTTCCGACGGCAGTCTTGCGGCAATATTCAACAGTATGCAAATTGAGGCCTTCAAGCGGGTTGCCGACATGGCGGTTGTACTCCTCGCTTCAATGGTGCTTATTGTTTTGTGTGCGCTTGTGTTGTTTGCGTCCGAGCTCTTATCCTTCATAAACATACGCAGGTCAACCCGGGCAATGGCAATTGTATCCGGTGCGGGAATTGCGGCTGCTCTGCTTTCTGTTATTTGTTCGGTTTTGTTTGCACTTTCAGACGCTTCATTTTCCGGCGGCGCTCTCAGGGTATCGTTCGGTTTCGGAGGTATTGTGTGCGCGGTAATGTTTGCGGCTATGCTTTTCTTAAACCTTACGATGATTAAACGAAAGGTAGCTCCGGATTATAAACAGGTGGACCTTGAACGGGTGGAGCTTCGGAAGAAGCTGAAACGCGGAGAGATAACTCTGGAGGAGCTTCCGCTTCCGATATTTGACAGCTTCGGGGAGAATGCAGAAGCTCAGGGAGGTGCGGATAATGGCTGAACAAAAGCTCAACCCGGTTGAAAATGCAAAGAGTCAGAAAAAGCGCATCATTCTTTTTGTGAGTCTCAGTCTTGCATCTGTTGTGCTCTGCACTGCGGTTGTTATAGGCGTTGCGCTTTCCTTGATTACCGAGGGCGTATACGAGTTTAAGGAGCCGGAACGTCCGAGCATGACAGCTCTTCCCGAAAACGATGCCGATACTGTGAGCTTTCTTTCCTCCTTGCTTGCACAGGCCTGTGACGACAAAACCGTGTGCGTAAATACATATACGGAGCTGTCTGTTGACGATGAGAGTGTAAAATACAGCGGCTCGGCAGAGGAAAGAAGCATATTGCTGTATGCAAAGAGCGGAATACTTGAAAGCGTTGACAAGCTTTATCCGGAGGACTATGAGGGGACATTTAGCGACGGATTTACGGCATATCCCCGGCTTAATCTTGCCTGCGGGGAATACACATCGGCTGTGTGCACAAAAGGCAAACTCAACGACAACGGTGAAATTGAAGACGAGGATTATTATTTTTTCAAGGTGATTGCCCCCGGAGGAGAGTATCCGGCAAAGGCGGATACCGGCGTATATGAAAGCTTTGCTCTTTCGGATAAGGCGGAGCTTGCTCAAAAGGTAAGGCAGGAGCTTGAAGCTGTTGCGGATATAGTGTCCGTCAATGTCGCTCCGAAGGATTTTGAGCTTGAGGCAAAATCGGACAGATTTACCGACAAAATAATCACCGCCGAGTATAAACGTCAGTATCACATTGCCATTACAATTGCATTCAAGGATGACCTTGCATCGCTCGGCACCGGCACACTGGAATTCGATTTTTCGGCGAAAACGAAGTATGAATACCGGTGGTCGGGAATAGCGTTTTTGTCCGACAGCATGACTCTTGCCCCCGGGGAGAGCGCGGAGCTTGCGGTGAATGCCGTGATGAACGATTACAGCGAGTACAGCGTAAGCTTCACAAGCTCAGACGAGTCTGTTGCCTCGGTTGATGAAATGGGCTATGTTACGGCGCACAAGGCTTCGCTTGAGCCTGTAATAATTACGGTTAACTTTGAATATCTCGGCAATGAGTATTCAGACGCGTGCGAGATATACAGCAAGGTGTCTGTTGAAAAGATAAAAATATCGGATGATAATCTTGAGATGAAAACCGGTTCCTCCGCAAAGCTTTCGGCGGCGCTTTCGCCCCAAGAGGCAACCGATAAGGATGTAATCTGGATAAGTGAAGACGCAGGCATTGCTTCGGTTTCTCAGGACGGAAGTGTTACGGCAATCGGAGCGGGTACAGTGAGCATTATAGCGGTATCCTCCGACGGGCATTTCAGGGACTCGTGTACCGTCACGGTAATTGATTGAGGGGGTGGGGAAAATGGATGAAAAAAATGTTCAGACAGCTGAAGTGATACAGCAGCCGGAGCAGCAATCCGACGTGCAGTATTATAAGGGGCACAACTATGTCGGAGTCAAGGAGACCGTAGCGTATCTTTTTAACGACTGGTCAAACTCCTTTAACATCAACTCTTTTTCCGAGCGCTTCATCTGGGACGTTGTGCATATAGACTTCACGGTAAGTGCCGTTGTTAATCTTGTTACAACCGCATGGGATATAATAAACGATACGTTTATTTCCGTTATTGTTGACAACACGCGTACCAGAATAGGAAAATTCCGCCCCTATCTTGTGGGGATGCAGCTGCCGCTTACGGTTCTGGGAATCTTCGGCTGGCTTATACCGGTGTTTTTCCCGAACACTGCGGGAACGTATATCCCTAAGCTTATATATTACTATATTTTCAATGTCATTTCGGAAACCGCCGGCACCTTTACAAACGTCGCCAAGAGCGGATACATGTCAACAATTACCCCCAACCCGAACGAAAGGGTGCGGCTGATAACTCTTGCCGAATTGCTCACGGGATACATGGGGGAGGACATGCCGCGTTACATAATGGGCGTGCTTATAGACCTTGTAAACAACAAGATAGTTACCTGGAAGCTTAGCTCCGTCTTCATAGGAATGGGTGTGTTTACGGGTGTTGTTTCGTCCTTGTGTACCTTCTGGTTCTTCCTCGCGTCAAAGGAGCGTGTACCCCAGTCGATAGAGCGCCCGGATATAAAGGCGGGTCTTAAAGCGATTTTCACCAACTATCCGGTTTTGCTTATGTGCATGTCGGACTTCCTCGGCAACTTTGCGATAAGCAAGAGCGAGACCAACTATTTCATAGATGTTCTCGGAAGCTATTCGCTGATAACCCTGCTGAATGTTCCGTCTGCAATAAACGGCAGCATAAGCTATGCCTTTGTTGCGCCGTTACGCAAACGCTTTTCCTCTAAATCGCTGTGGATATTCTCGGATATTTACGGAGATGTGCTTAGCTTGGGCGTGTTCCTGTTCGGAATAAGCCGTAAACGCACGATGCTGTTTAAGACTGTGCCGATGTGCATAGCCTTCGGCTTAAAGGAATGGTTCGGCAAGTGGATATGGGGTATTACAAAGGTCATAAACGCCGATTTGTGGAACGAGGCAATGGACTATTGCGAATGGAAAAACGGCTACAGGATGGAGGCGACCACGGGCGTCGCCAAGGGACTTATTCTGAAAATTCAGGGCGCCTTGCTCGGCTCGGTTACAAGCCTCATAATGAAGAAGATAGGCTATGTTCAGGGGCTTGCCATAGGCACTCAAAATGACTCCACAAAGTTCTGGGAATTCGCATTGTGCACGGCGGTACCGACCATTACGGGGGCTCTCGGAATAATCCCGAAATTCCTCTGGCCGATATCACAGGAGAAGCGTAGGGTAATGTATGATGACCTTGCGAAAACCCGTCAGCAGCAGGTCATGGGCTATGTTGACGAATTTGAAAACGCACAGCTTTCACAGGATTGAACAGATAACCAAAAGCAGGACGACGAAAGCCGTCCTGTTTTTATATAAAAATCCTGTCGCTTTTTTCCGAAATATAGTGACAAAAGAAGGATTTTCTGTTATTATCTAAAAGTACAAATTGAGAAATGGGGATAAGGGGTAATGAAAAACTATATAACACGTCTTCGCACAAACAGTAGGCCGTGGCAGATATGCTTTTGGTGGGTATTTCGTTTGCTTATGGTTTATGCACTTGTCAAAGGCTTCCTGAAGGTGCCGTTTGATATAACTGATCCGTTGCAGGTCGGGGCAAACCTCGCCGGAATGTTTGCATGGGAGATTTTTCAGGCGATGCCGGAAAAATCATTTTTCCGCCATATACCGTCTTATGTTCAGGTGGCTTCGGTTGTCGGACTGTTCCTTGCATCGTTCGGCGGCAAGTTCATGAACTTTTATTATGACATAGCATGGTGGGATTCGGCGCTTCACCTCATCGGCGGCGCATCGGGAGTGTTTATCGGCTACGAGCTGGTGTGTGCCATGCAGAAGCGCGACAAAAAGCCGTCAACCGTTCCCTTGATACTTCTCGCATCCATCGGCTTTTCGTTCTTGGTTTCCACGGCATGGGAGCTGTTCGAGTTTACATTTGACCAGATTGCCTGTATGGGCGGGGGAATGGGCGATGCACAGCATTGGTCGTTTGAGCTTGCAAAGGGAACCGCAAAGGAAGCCACGCTCATAAATCCCATATATCCCGACAGATGGGCAATCATGGATACAATGGGCGATATAGTGCTCAATACCATAGGCGCTACGCTTGCGTATGTGGCTTTGAAAATCTTCCCGTATAAGCATAAGGGAAAATGCGACCTCAACAAGCTGTATTCACAGCAGAGCGCACAGGAAAAAGAGACGGTAAAAAAATAAGCCTCTCCTTTTCGGGAGGGCAGATTTGAACAGCGTCAAAGGTTACAGGGTGTAAGCATACATTAAAACAAAAGGCGCCCCGGATGTTTAAATCCGGGGCGCTTGTGCTTGTGTTATGCTATTCCGAATTGGCTGTTATACATTACCGAATAATGTCCGCCCTTGGCAAGCAGCTGGTCGTGTGTGCCGCGCTCAACGATTGTGCCGTTCTCTATGAAGAGTATTTCATCCGCTTTTCTTATTGTTGAAAGCCTGTGCGCGATAACAAAATTCGTGCGTCCGTTCATGAGTGCGGACATAGCCTGCTGTATCTGTACCTCTGTGCGCGTATCAACCGAGCTTGTAGCCTCATCGAGAATCAGTATTTCCGGGTCCGCAAGAAGCGCTCTGGCGATAGTGAGAAGCTGACGCTGTCCCTGAGAAAGGTTGGTTCCGTTCTCGTCAAGCATGGTGTTGTAGCCGTCGGAAAGGGTGTTGATGTAGTGGTGCACTCTGGCAGCCTTTGCCGCTTCGACTATTTCCTCGTCGGTGGCATTTTCGCGTCCGTAGGCGATGTTGTCGCGTATGGTGCCCTCAAACAGCCATGTATCCTGAAGCACCATTCCGAATTTTCTGCGCAGCTCCTCGCGGTTTACGCTGCGAATATCGGCATTGTCAACAATTATTGAGCCGGAATTGACATCGTAAAAGCGCATGAGAAGGTTAACAAAAGTGGTTTTTCCCGCTCCTGTCGGACCGACTATCGCAATCAGCTGGCCGGGCTTGACGGTGAGATTCATGTTTTCAATGAGCGGCTTGTCCGGTGAGTATGAGAAGGAAACATTCCGGAACTCGACGCTTCCGAGCGGCTCGGTTTTTTCATTGCCCTGAGGCGGCTCCTCTTCCTCTGCAAGCAGGGAGAATACTCTCTCGGCGGAGGCGAAGGAGGATTGAATGTTGTTGGTTATCTGTGCTATATCGACCATGGGCTGTGTGAACAGCTTGGAGTAGGTTATAAAGGTGGTGATTCCGCCGAGTGTAAACTGACCTCTTAAAACGAAGATTCCTCCGACCATGCATACGAGGACATATCCGACATTGTTTACAAAGCTGATGAACGGCATTATCATTCCGGATATAAACTGAGCCTTGCTGCTGACCTTATACAGCTCTGAGTTTATGTCGTTGAATTCATCGATTGCGTCCTGCTCACGGTTGAATATTCTTACGATTTTATGACCTGTATACATTTCCTCCACATGACCGTTAAGCTCGCCCATTCTGTCCCATTGCTCCTTGAAAAGCTTGCGTGAGCGTTTTGCAATGCTTAAAGCAATAAACGCACTCAGCGGTACTACACTTACGGTTATTGCGGTCATTGTGGCGTTTTTGTAAATCATTATGGCAAACACGCCTACAATGGTTATCACGGATGTGATGATTGCTGTCAGGTTATGCTGGAGGGTGTTGCTGATGTTGTCTATGTCGTTCATTATGCGGCTGAGGATATCGCCCTTTGCATGGGAATCGAAAAAGCTCAGCGGGAGTCCGGATATCTTTTTGTTTACATCCTCACGCATACGGCAGACAACCTTCTGGGTTATTCCCGCCATGGTATAGGACTGAATATAAGCGAGTATGGAGCTTGCACCGTATATCAGGAAAAGTGTTCCGATGATGGAGAATATTCCCGTAAAGCTCATGTTGCCGCCGGAAAGCTTCGTTTGAACCTGATTCTCTATTTCGTCGATTATATCACCGAGCATGGCAGGGCCGATAACGGAAAGCACGGTGCTTACTATTGCGGTTACGAGTACAAGAATAAGCTTGAATTTGTGCGGAACGAGCAGCGAGAGCAGCTTTTTGAGCGTACCCTTGAAATCGGCGGGGCGCTCCTCGCTTGCCCTTCTTTGCCGGTATGCGGCGTATCTCTTGCGCCTTTTTTGCCGCAGGGTTTCATTGGCTTCGGGTATAGGGGCGTTTTCTCTCATGCCAGCGCCTCCTTTTCAAGCTGAGATTCGACTATTTCACGGTATACCTCACAGGTCTTTACAAGCTCGCTGTGAGTGCCCTGTGCAGCAATGTGTCCGTCATCAAGTACAATTATTTTGTCGGCATTCATTATGGTTCCGACGCGTTGCGCAACTATTATAACCGTAGCTCCGGATATTTCACGCTTGAGCGCGGCGCGCAGTGCGGCATCCGTTGTGAAATCAAGAGCGGAAAAGCTGTCGTCAAACACAAATATTCCGGCGCGCTTTATTATTGCGCGTGCGATTGCAATGCGCTGCTTCTGACCTCCGGAAAGGTTGGTTCCGCTTTGAGATACCATATCATACAGCCCGTTGGGAAGCTCCCTTACAAAGTCGTCCGCCTGCGAAATTCTAAGTGCGCGCCACATTTCGTCCTCGGTTGCGTCCTCCTTGCCGTAGGAGAGGTTGTCCGCAATTGTTCCGCTGAAAAGGAAGGCCTGTTGAGGAATAAAGCCTATTTTCGAGGTTAAATCCTCACGCGAGAGGTCGCGTATATCGACTCCGTCAATGAGTATTTTTCCGAAGCTCACATCATAAAATCTCGGAATAAGATTTACAAGGCTTGACTTTCCGCTGCCTGTACCGCCGATTATGGCTGTGGTTTTTCCCGCCTGTGCGGTAAAGCTTATGTTGTTAAGCACAGGACTTTCGGCACCCGGGTAGCCGAAGCATACATCTCTGAACTCCACGACTCCGGCACATGAATCATCGGACAGCACGGGAGTTTCCGGCATTTTTATATCCGGAACAAGGTCAAGCACTTCGTTTATACGCTTGGCTGAAATATTTGCTCTGGGTATCATTATGAACATCGCCGCGGCGAGGGATACTGCAAGAATTATTAAGAACAGATAGAGTATGAACGCCTGAAGGTCGCCTACGGTGTCTTCGATTTCCTTAGCTTGAAGCAATGCGTCCATTGCGTTTATCTGGACGCTTCCGGCGTAGACAAGAATGATAATGACTCCGAACAGAAGCATTGTTGCAATGGGTATGAGCAGAGCCATTATGCGGTTGATTTTCAGTGTCATTCCGGTCAATTCGAGATTTTGCGCACTGAATCTGCCGTCCTCGTAATCGGAGCGGTTAAAGGCGCGGATAACTCTGATTCCGCCGAGCTTTTCACGCACCAGCTGATTGAGACGGTCTGTTCTTTTTTGTATGCGGTCAAACATCGGAATGACTTTTTTTGCAACTATTACGGCTATGATACATATGACGGGTATAATTACGAAAATAATTGTTGAAAGTCCGGGGTCCATTATGAAGGCCATAACCGAGCCGCCTATAAGCATCACGGGTACGGTTATTATCGAGCGCAGCCCCTGAAGAATCATATCCTGAATCTGACGGATATCGTTTGTGGTTCTCGTTATAAGCGAGGATACACCGATTTTGTCGATATCGCTCTGCGAAAAGCTTTCCACCTTTAAAAACACCTCGCGGCGCAAAAGCATGGAAAAGCCTGCCGACACCTTACTTGAGCAGTAGCTCGAAAGTATGGATGCAGCAACATTCAGGGCGGATACCAAAAGCATGACGACTCCGATTTCAAGAACATAATCAAGATTGCCCTCGGTTATTCCGTCATTTATCATAAGCGACATCAGCAGCGGCAAAACAAGCTGAAGACCGTTATGGACAAGGGCGAGAATTACCGTTATTATGACAAAGCTTTTATACGGCTTGAGGAGCTTGAAAAGTCTTAACAAACCTGTTTCCTCCGAGAAGATTATTTTATTACTATATATTAACATTTTTAATTTATCTTTTCAAGACCCTTTGCTCATTTTTGTTAATAACACGGAATATATTGTAAAAAAACGGAAGGGCAATGCTTATGAATTATCATGCGCTTACTGTGCAGAGGGTTCTCTCCTCGCTCGAAACCTGCGCGGAGGGATTAACTGCGTTTCAGGCCGCACGAAGACTTGAACGGGACGGAAAAAATGAGCTTGAACGTGCGAAAAAGAAGAATCTGCTTTTGCGTTTTCTGGCGCAATTTTCGGATTTTACGGTTATAATTCTGCTTGTGGCGGCGGTTGTGTCCTATGCGGTGTCGCGCATGAACGGAGAGAGCGAGCTCGGTGACACGGCAATAATACTTGCAATAGTAACGCTGAACGCCGTTATTGGAACTTTTCAGGAGAGCCGCGCACAGCACGCGCTTGAGGCGCTTGAAAAGCTGAGTGCTCCTACCGCCCGCGTCATAAGGGACGGAAAAGCCGTGAGCATAAAGGCATCCGAGGTCGTTCCGGGCGATATTATTGAGCTTTCTGCGGGAGACATGATTCCCGCGGACGCAAGACTTATAAGCAGCAGCGGCTTCAAAACCGATGAGAGCGCCCTGACGGGTGAATCACTCCCGTGTGAAAAGGATGCTAAGGCGGTTTTAAGTGAAGTGTCTCAGTCTGCCGACATGCGCAACTGCGTTTTTTCATCATCTCTTGCGGTGTCCGGAAGGGCGCGGGCGGTTGTGTATGCTACGGGCGGGAACACTCAGGTGGGAAAAATCGCCTCACTCCTTGCCGAGGAGGATAACGAGGAGACGCCGCTTCAAAAAAGACTTTCAAAGGTCGGAAAGGCTCTTGCCTTCGGTGCGCTGTTAATATGCGCGGGAATATTTGCTCTCGGAGTTGCAAGGGGAACGCCGCTGAATGAAAGCTTTATGCTTGCGGTAAGTCTTGCCGTTGCCGCAATACCTGAGGGGCTTCCGGCGATAGTAACCATAGTGCTTTCCGGCGGAGTGGGAAAAATGGCGAAAAGCAACGCCATAATCCGAAGGCTGCCCGCCGTTGAAACTCTCGGCTGTGCCACGGTTATATGTACGGATAAAACCGGCACTCTCACGCGCAATAAAATGACGGTTGAAAAGACCTATGCCGCAGGCTCGGACGAAGGACGCGTGCTCGAGCTGGGAGCTGTATGCTGTAACTGTACGGTGAAATCCGGCAGGGTTTCCGGAGAGCCTACGGAGGCGGCAATAGTTTCCGCGGCGATAAAGGCGGGCGCGCAGCCGGGGAAATACATCCGCGAGGGCGAGCTGCCGTTTGAATCCTCGCGCAAGCTTATGAGCGTATGCGTGCGCACACCGGACGGAAATTTACAGATAACAAAGGGCGCGCCGGATGTACTCATACCTTTGTGCAGCCGAACCGAAAGCCCTTACGGGGTGCGTGAGTTTGACGCTGTGAGAAAAAACGCCGCCTACGGAGAGAACGATGCTTTTGCCTCGCAGGCGCTCAGGGTTATAGCTGTTGCGTATAAGCCTCTGGGCTCCGGCGAGAAAATGAGCGAGAAAAATCTGATTTTCTGCGGTCTTACAGCCATGTGTGACCCTCCGCGCAAGGAGGCGGCGAACGCTGTTGCGGTGTGTAAGCAGGCGGGTATAATACCGGTGATGATAACAGGGGACCATCTGAGCACGGCTCAGGCCGTGGCGGCAAGACTCGGAATATCGGAAAAATCAAGCACGGCACTTGACGGACATCAGCTTGACGCGATGTCGGAGCCGCAGCTGCGCGAGGCGGTGAAAAGCTGCCGGGTTTTTGCACGGGTAAGTCCGGAGCATAAGATGCGTATTGTAAAGGCGTTCAAGGACAACGGGGAAATAGCCGCCATGACGGGTGACGGAGTTAATGACGCGCCGGCTCTTAAAGCGGCGGATATCGGCTGCGCTATGGGCAAAAGCGGTACACAGGTCGCAAAGGGCGCTGCGGATATGATTCTCACCGATGACAATTTCGCCACCATCCTCAAGGCTGTCGAAATCGGCAGAGGACTTTACGACAATATAAAGAAATCGGTCCGCTTTCTTATATCGTGTAACCTCGGTGAAATATTCACGATATTTGCGGCAACGCTTGCCGGTATTCCGGCTGTATTGCTTCCCGTGCAGCTGCTGTGGCTTAACCTTGTTACGGATTCGCTTCCGGCTATGGCTCTCGGCAGTGAAAGACCCGACAGGGATGTAATGAAGAGAAAACCGCTTTCCCCGTCGCAGGGTATGTTTGCAAACGGGCTTTTTGTTGATATGCTTCTCGAGGGCGGACTTTTTGCCCTTGCCGCATTGATAGCTTACAGGGTCGGCGGAAGCTTTTTCGACATTCCCGGACAGAGCCTTTATGCGCGCACAATGGCGTTTTGTGTGCTTTCCGTATCCGAGCTTATTTATGCCTTCAGCGTGCGCAGTGATGAGTTCATAATAAAAGCGGGGATTTTTTCAAACAAAAAAATGACCGCGGCGTTCGCGGTCTGTTGTGCGCTTCAGGTTTCCGCCGTTACGGTTGAACCCCTGTGCGCTGTATTTAAAACGGTGTCCCTTTCGCTGCCGCAGCTCGGCGTGTGCACGGCAATAGCGTTCATTCCGTTTGCGGCCGCCGAATCGGCAAAGGGACTTTCGGCACTTTCGTTAAAAATCAAGAGGAAGCCCCGCTCTTCGGATTTCGTAAATTGCGGCTGATATATTGCCCGACCCTTGCACCCTCATAAACCGCCTTGGCAATCTGGAGCATTCCTCCGGTGCAGTCTCCGGCGGCAAAAAGGCCTTTTACGGTTGTTTCACCGTTGGCGTCAATCACAATTGAATTGCCGGAGAGCGCCGCACCCAGCTTTCGCGCAAGCGCTGTTGCGCCGGCGGTTCCGATGGCTGTAAATATTCCGTCAAGTGGAAGAAGCTCTCCGCCTTCAAGCTCAATTCCCGTCACCCTGTCCTCTCCGCAGATGCGTGAGAGGGGAGCGGTGACGATTTTTATATTGTCCGTAAAATCCGCCTGCGGCTCTTTTCCGTCGGTAAGCACCGTTACGGATGCGGCGGTTTTCAAAAGCACATTTGCCTCCTCAAGAGCGTATTCTCCGTTGCCGAGAACAGCCACGCTTTTTCCTCTGAAAAAGAACGCGTCACATACGGCGCAGTAGCTTACGCGACGACCCTCAAGCTCTTTAAAGCCGGGGATTTTCGGGGCGGCGCGCGAAACGCCGGTTGCGATTACCGAATATGCGGCACGATATTCGCCGTTAACGCATTTTGCGGTGAAGCCTCCGTCAAAATCGAGAGAAAGCACCTCGTCGGTGACGATTTCAACGCCGAGCGAGCGAGCCTGCTCGATTCCCGCCTCAAAGAGAGCTTTTCCGGCCACGGGGGAGGCGAAGCCGTAATAGTTTTCAATCTTTTCCGTTTTTGAAAGCGCCCCGGAGTCCTTGGCGATAACCGTAACGTCAGCTCCGCCCCTTGCGGCGTAAATTGCGGCGGATATTCCGGCGGGTCCTGCGCCGATAATGATTACATCACTCATGCCTTGTGCCTCCGTTCATGAAAAATTTATACTCTTTTTATAATATAGCCTTTATTCTTTACAAACGCAAGCGATATATTGTATACTGTAAAAAATAAAATCAAAAAGTTTTTAAAATATTTTAGTAATTTACTTGACTACCACGCTAAAGTGGTGTATATTATTTCCATCATCATCGAAGGGATGGGTTTATTTTGCTGTTTTTACCCAAGGAGGAGCAGATACCGCTTGAGCTTCGCGGACTGTATGAGAAGTACGGCTACCGCCGTTTTCGTATGGGCAAATTTGAGTCCTATGACCTCTATCGCGAGAATAAAAACTTTCTCGAAAGTGACGGAATAATCACTTTTACAGACCTTTCGGGGAAGCTTATGGCGCTCAAGCCGGATGTCACAATAAGTATAGTGAAAAGCTCGCGCGGCAAGACACAGCCGCAGAAGCTTTATTATGCGGAGAATGTTTTCCGTCTTGATACAGCCAACAAGGAGTACCGTGAGATTTCCCAGATGGGTATAGAATATATCGGCGGAGAAACCGGCTATTCAGAGGCGGAGGTCGTTGCGCTTGCGCTTGAAACTCTTGCGGCGATAAGCGGTGAGTATATGCTCAGTATCGGAAGCATGAGCTTTGTTTCTTCATTTATTACCGCTCTGGGCTTTAACGATGAGCAGCGGTATGCCGTCCTGAAAATGCTCAAGCATAAAAATACGCATGAGCTTTATGCGTATGCCCTTGAATGCGGAATTGATGAAAAATCAGCTGCACTGCTTCGCCGCCTTCCGGCGCTCTCCGGTGATTTTGCCGAGGTTCTTGCACAGGCGAGAGAGCTTGCCGTATGCCCCGAAATGAGCTCGGCGGTTGACGAGCTTGAAGCGCTGTACGGCGTGCTCGGCGGAAATGCCGATGTCGGACGTATGAAGCTTGATTTCTCAGCTCTCAACGATATTGACTATTACAACGGTATCGTCTTCAAGGGGTATATCTCAGGTGCTCCCGGAGCCGTGCTTGCGGGCGGACGTTACGACGGGCTTATGCAGAAATTCGGCTCGCCTTTGCCTGCGCTCGGTTTTGCACTGTATCTGGGGGAGCTTGAAAGGGCTCTTGCGGCGGTCAGTGAATACGATGTTGACGCGCTTCTCGTTTACGGCGATACGGATGCATCCGAGGTGTTCGGGCATATGAAGAAGCTGCTCGGCGAATATTCGAGCGTCAGGGCGGAAAGATATGTGCCTGAGGGCGTGCGCGCAAGGCATATAATTGATATTTCGGGAGGTGTCGGCAATGCTTAACATAGCGCTCCCAAAGGGAAGACTCGGCGACAAGGTCTACGAGCTGTTTTCCGGCATAGGCTATGATTGTCCCGAAATAGGTGAGGATAACCGTAAGCTTGTTTTTGAAAATGCGGAAAAGGGTGTAAGCTATTTGCTTGTCAAGCCCTCCGACGTTGCGATATATGTCGAGCACGGTGCGGCGGATATAGGGGTTGTGGGAAAGGATGTCATCCTTGAAACGAATCCGGATATATATGAGCTGCTTGACCTGGGCTTCGGAAAGTGCCGCCTTGCGGTTGCCGCGAAGAACAGCTGGAGCGACAATACTGCATTGCCGCTTCGTGTAGCCACAAAGTATCCGAATGTTACAAAGGCATATTACGCACAGCTGAACCGCCAGATTGAGATAATCAAGCTCAACGGCAGCATAGAGCTCGCACCGATACTCGGCCTTTCGGATGTCATTGTTGATATTGTGGAGACCGGAACCACGCTCAAGGAGAACAATCTTTCGGTGTTCAGCACGGTTGCACCCTCAAGTGCACGGCTTATTGCAAACAAGAGTGCGTATCAGTTCAAGAGTAAAATAATAGACGATATATGCAGAGAGCTGGAGAAGAAAATTTGAAGGCTGAAGCCCGGCACGAATGAAAACCGCATAGGGGTTTATATCTCTGCGAAAGGAATGGCATAAATATGATAAAAATACTGAAATACGGTGAAATGCCGCTTGAAAAAATATTGTTCAGGGGCGATACCTCGGCATCGCGCGAGATTGAGGATACTGTTGCAGCCATACTTGCCGATGTAAAGTCCGGCGGCGACGATGCGCTCAGAAAGTACTGCCTGAAGTTTGACGGCTCAGCACCTGAGCAGCTGCGCGTGAGCGAGGCGGAAATCGACGAGGCATACTCTTCGGCAGACCCGGATTTTATAAAAACTCTTGAGCTTGCGCGCTCAAATATCGAAGCGTTCCACTCGCGTCAGAAAAGAACAAATTTTGTAATCAATGAAAAAGAGGGCGTTATACTCGGCCAGAAGATAACACCGATAGAAAATGTCGGCATCTATGTGCCGGGCGGAACGGCGAGCTATCCCTCAAGTGTGCTTATGGATTCCGTTCCGGCGGTGCTTGCCGGCTGCAAAAGAATCGTGATGGTTTCACCGCCCGGAAAAGACGGCAGAATTTCAGCGCCCATACTTACCGCCGCAAGGGTTGCCGGGGTGACGGATATATACAAAGTCGGCGGTGCTCAGGCGATAGGCGCTCTTGCTTACGGAACGCAGAGCGTTCCCAAGGTTGACAAAGTCGTCGGACCCGGAAACATATTTGTCGCAACCGCCAAGCGCAGGGTTTACGGTATTGTGGATATAGATATGATAGCCGGCCCCTCCGAAATACTTGTTATATCGGACGATAAGTCCGACCCTGTGTGCGTCGCTGCGGACCTTCTGAGTCAGGCGGAGCACGATAAAATGTCCTCGGCTGTGCTCATTTGCACCTCGGAAACGTTTGCAAATTCCGTTTCGGAGCAGCTGGAAAAACAGATTCCAGAGCTTCCCAGAGCGGCAATAGCGCGCGCTTCAATTGACAATAACGGAAAAATAATCATTGTTCCGGACATTTCCGCCGGTATAACCGTTGCGAACGAAATAGCGCCGGAGCATCTTGAGCTTTGTGTGGATTCGCCATTTGATTATCTCAACGATATCAAAAATGCCGGCAGCATATTCCTCGGAAGAAACGCGCCGGAAGCACTCGGCGACTATCTTGCGGGTCCGAACCACACGCTGCCCACCCTCGGAACGGCGCGCTTTTCAAGCCCGCTGTCCGTGGACGATTTTATAAAAAAGAGCAGCTTTATTTACTATACGCGTGAGGCGCTCGGAGAGGTAAAGGACGCTGTGGCGGATTTTGCCGAGCGTGAGGGTCTTTCGGCGCACGCCAGAAGTGTTACCCGGCGTTTTGAAAACAAATAATACAAAACAAATCGAGGCATCATTATGAGCAGATTTCTCAACGAAAAATACAGCTCTCTCAAGCCCTATGTGCCGGGAGAGCAACCGCAGGATATGCCGCGGCTGATTAAGCTAAACACCAACGAAAGCCCGTTTCCTCCCAGCAAGAAGGTGCTTGAGGTAATAACTCCTGAGCAGTCCTCAAGGCTTCGCCTTTATTCCGACCCCGAATGCCGTCCGCTTACGGACATGATAGCGAAATTCTACAAGGTAATGCCTTCAAATGTTATAACCGGCAACGGCAGCGATGAAATACTTTCGTTCTGCTTTCAGGCGTTCTGTCCGAACGGAGCCGTGTTCGCGGATATTACATACGGCTTTTACAAGGTTTTTGCACAGTTTTACGGCATAGACGCTCAAATCATACCCCTTCGTGATGACTTTACAATAGAGGTTGACGATTACGCACAGGCGACAGGAACGGTTTTTATTGCAAATCCCAACGCACCGACCGGAATTGCGCTTACGCTCGATAAGATAGAGCGGCTTCTGAAGCAAAATCCCGAAAGACTGGTTATTGTTGATGAGGCCTATGTTGATTTCGGTGCCCAGAGCGCCGTGGAGCTGCTGCCGTATTACAGCAATCTTTTGATTGTGCAGACGTTTTCAAAATCCCGTTCTCTCGCAGGTGCGAGGCTCGGCTTTGCAATAGGCTCGGATGAGCTGATTGCAGACCTTAATAAAATGAAATTCAGCTTCAATCCATACAACGTAAACCGTTTGAGTATACTTGCCGGAGCGGCGGCAATGGCGGATGTGAAGTACTTTGATTCCTGCCGCAAGGAAATTATGGCAATACGCGAGTATACCGTAGCGCAGCTGAAATGTCTCGGCTTCACCGTTCCCAACAGCAGCACGAATTTTATATTTGCGGGCTATCCTGAGCGCTTTTCAGGTCAGGCTTATTATGATTTTCTGCGCAGCCGCGGAATACTTGTGCGTCATTTCGGCGAGCCGCGCACAACCGATTTTGTCCGTATAACGGTCGGCTTGCGCAGTGATATGGACGAATTTCTTTCGGTCACATCCGAGTTTTTGGAGGGCATTGAATGACAGCGATAATTGATTACGGGGTCGGCAACCTTTTCAGCTTGCTTTCCTCGCTTGAATATCTCGGCTTTGAGGCGAAGGTGACCTCCTCGGCAGAGGAGCTTGAAAAGGCGGACAGGCTGATTTTGCCAGGAGTCGGAGCCTTCGGGGATGCCAGAAAAATGCTCGACTCAACCGGGCTTGTTCCGGTGATAAAGCGTCTCGTTTCCGGCGGTAAGCCCTTGCTGGGAATATGTCTCGGCATGCAGCTGCTTTTCGAGAAGAGCTTTGAATACGGCGAGCACGAGGGGCTTGGGCTTATAAAGGGTGAAATACGTCCGCTTGAGCCGGATATAAAGGCTCTGGGGCTTTCTCTGAAAACGCCTCAGATGGGTTGGAATTCTCTGGATTTCGTCCGCCCGGAAAACAAGCTTCTCAAATACATCAAAAACGGTGATTTTGTTTATTTCGTCCACTCGTATTATGCGGTGGATTGTGAGGCGTCGCTTGTTGCGCGGGTGCAGTACGGAGTGAATGTTCCGGCGGCTGTCGCGTGCGAAAATGTGTACGGCTGCCAGTTCCATCCGGAAAAGAGCGGGGAAACCGGTCTGAAAATACTCAGGGCATTCTGTGAATAATCCGAAAGGTAAAGATTGATATGAAGCTTTTCCCGGCGATAGATATAAAGGGCGCGCAGGTGGTGCGTCTTACAAAGGGCGATTACGGACAGGTTGAGGTATATAACAATGACCCCGCCGCAGTGGCTGCGGGCTTTGCCGAGCTCGGAGCATCGGCTCTGCATGTGGTTGACCTTGACGGAGCAAAGGACGGCGGACTTTCAAACTACGATATCATAGAGCGTATAATAAAGGCGCAGAGCATGTTTACACAGGTGGGCGGAGGAATCCGCGATGAGGAGCGCATAAAAAAATATCTCGACATAGGTGTCGGCCGTGTGATACTCGGTACGGCTGCGATAAACGACTATGCGTTTCTTGAAAAAATGGTTAACAGATACGGTGAAAAAATTGCCGTCGGCGTGGACGCAAAAAACGGCATGGTGGCGATTGACGGCTGGCTGACAATAACCGGAGTGGACAGCGTGGAGTTTTGCGGAAGATTGCGTGATTCCGGAGTAAAAACCGTTATTTATACCGACATCGACCGTGACGGTGCAATGAAGGGCACAAACCGTGAAATATACACCACGCTTTCGGAGCGGGTAAAGGGACTGAATATTGTAGCGTCCGGCGGAGTTTCGTCACTTGAGGACATAAAAGCACTGCGTAGTACGGGCTTGTACGGAGCGATAATCGGTAAGGCGATATATAACGGTGCCGTAAAGCTTGAGGATGCGTTGCGCTGTGCCGGGGAGGATTGAGAATGCTTACAAAAAGGATAATACCCTGTCTTGATATCCGCGACGGCAGGGTTGTAAAGGGCAAAAACTTCAAGGGTGTACGCGATGTGGAGGACCCTGTTGAGCTTGCGGAGTTTTATAATGCCTCCGGTGCGGATGAGCTTGTGTTTTACGATATAACCGCCAGCGTTGAGGGCAGACCTCTTTTTACGGATGTTCTGCGCCGCGTGGCGTCCCGTATATTCATCCCGCTTACCGTGGGCGGAAGCATAAATACCGTGGAGGATTTTGACCGTGTGCTCAAGGCGGGTGCCGATAAGGTAAGCGTAAACTCGGGAGCCGTAAAAAATCCCGGACTCATTTCGGAGGCGGCTGAAAAATACGGCAACCAGTGCGTGGTGCTTTCGATGGACGTTGCGAGGTATGACGGCAAATTCAGAGTCTACACCAAGGGCGGCAGAGAGCTTACAGGCCTTGACGCGATAGAATGGGCAAAACAGGGGGAGAGCCTCGGAGCAGGCGAGCTTGTCGTCAACAGTATAGATACCGACGGGGTGAAGAACGGCTTTGACCTTGAAATGCTCTCGGCAATAGCGGACGCGGTGTCAATTCCGATAATTGCCTCCGGAGGGGCAGGTAAAAAAGAGGATTTTTCCGAGCTTTTCAATACACTCGAACGCGTTGACGCCGGACTTGCGGCAAGCATTTTCCACTACAAGGAGCTGAGTATTTCGGATTTGAAGGCCTACCTTAACGCCGCGGGCGTGAGGGTTAGAATATAAAGGAGAGAAGAAAATGACACTTGATAACATAAAATTTGACGCGAACGGTCTTATACCGGCTGTTGTTCAGGATTTCTATTCGAGAGAGGTGCTAACCGTAGCGTATATGAACCGCGAGAGCCTTGAGATATCACTTGAAGAAAAACGCACCTGCTTCTATTCGCGCAGCCGCCGGGAGCTGTGGCGCAAGGGGGAAACCAGCGGCAATGTTCAGCACATAGTCTCCGTGAAAAGCGACTGCGATAATGACGCTCTTGTTGTTGAGGTAATAAAGGACGGTCCGGCGTGTCATCTCGGAACCGACAGCTGCTTTTCAAACCTCATTTTCAACGATGATGAGGTTGCGCGCTTCTCTCTTGAGGCGCTGTATTCCCTGCTTGAGGGCAGAAACAAGGAGCGCCCCGAGGGCAGCTACACCACATATCTGTTTGAAAAGGGCAGGGAGAAGATACTTAAAAAGGTCGGCGAGGAATGCACCGAGGTTATAATCGGTGCAATGAAGAACAGCCGCGAGGAAACAATATATGAGATTTCCGACCTTTGTTATCATCTTCTCGTGCTCATGGTTGAGAGCGGAATAAGCGTTGACGATATTAAAACCGAGCTTGCCTCGCGTCATGTAATAGACAGGAAAGTAAAACAGGAAACCATGAAATGAACAAAAGCGCTCCGCTTTAACAGGCGAAGCGCTTTTTGATTTTTACACAAATATCGGTTGAAGCTGTCGGGCTTCAAGTGCGGCGTCGGCGGCGGGCAGCGTCATGGAGAAGTCGGCAACAACCGATTTCGGCTTGCTTTGGGGAGCGTCCTGGCGCATCGGAATGAAGAATATGTTTTTACAGTTCAGAAGAAGACCGATATTTTTTGCAGCCGCACCGAGCGCGTCGTTTGTGGATACCCCGAGCAGCACCGGCCTTTCGTTTCTGAGGTGTGCCTTCACGGCGAGAGTTACAGAGGTGTCGGTTATGCCGTTGGCGAGCTTGCCGAGGGTGTTGCCGGTGCACGGAGCGACAATCAGCAGGTCAAGGAGCTTTTTGGGGCCTATCGGCTCGGCGTCGCGAAGTGTGTGTATTATTTCCTTGCCGCATATTTTTTTGATTTGTGCGTTTATGTCTTCTGCGTTTCCGAAGCGAGTGTCGATTGAATATGAAGCCGGAGACATTATCGGCACAACATCAACTCCGCTTTTTACAAGAGCCTCAATTTGAGGGATGACCTCCGCAAAGGTGCAGAAGGAGCCGCATATTGCAAAGCCTGCGGTATATTTCATGTTTTCTTTCCCTCCTTCAGCATTGAAATTACGGTTTTTGCTATTATTTCTCCCGCTGTTTTCGGCGCGATTTTTCCCGGTAGGGAGCCTGCCTTTATAACCTTTAGTCCGAGCGCGCGAGCGCACTCGAAGTCTATGCCGAACGGCGCTGACGCAATTTCGACGAGGAGGCATTCACCGTTTAACGCAGAAAGCCTTTTTTCGTCGAGAACTCTTGCGGGCACAGTGTTTATTACGGCTGAAAAATCCGGAGCATAATCGGCAAAATCCTCAAGATTTATTGCATGAATATTTTCTGCTGACGCATAAGCGACATCCGCCGCACCTCTTGCCGCAACCGTTACTTGTGCGCCGAGGGCATGTAGCGTCCGCGCGATAGCCTTTCCGGTTTTGCCGAAGCCCAGCACGGCGCAGCGAAGACCGCTGATTGTAACGGGCAGGTTGTCGATTAGAAGCTGAACCACTCCCTCCGCGGTGGGCACCGCGTTGAGTATTGCCAGCTCGTCACGCTTAAAATAATCATTGAGGGTAATATGCTTTTGTTCAAGCAAATCAATTAAATATTTGTCCGCCATACCCGCAAAAACCGTTTGCTCCGCAGACAGGTTGTTTACTATTTCGCAGAGCGATATTTCGCGTTCGGAGTACGGCGCAAACAGCAGTTGAGAATCGCGCGATACCGGGAGCGGCAGCAACGGCATCGCGGCATTTTTTATTGCAGAATCGATGTTCCGGTATGTCCCGCGGCACCCCTCAACATCGCAAAAGCCGTAATAATCAACCGCAAAGCCCTCGTTTTTGAGCATTTCTCCCGCGTATATTCCTCTCATATCTCCGCCGAGAATGAGAAAATCGTTTATGTATTTCATAGGTTAAGCCCCTTTTAGCTTTTTGTTATCATATTATGAGCGCACTCGCCGGCGCGTTACGGATAAAAAATATAAAAAGGGGGTTTATTTATTCGTCTGTTTGCAATATAATGAACATAATATATTTGAGAGTGCAATATCTCGGAAAGATGTGAGCTTTTTTGAACGACATAGATTATATTCTTAAAACAGCCCGCCGCATACATTTTATCGGAATAGGCGGAGCCGGTATGTGCCCGCTCGCTGAAATACTTCACGCCAAGGGCTACAACCTTACGGGCTCAGACAATAACGAAAGCGATACCCTTGCGCGTATACGCTCGCTGGGCATACCCGTTACCTTAGGGCACAAAAGGGAAAATGTGGAGGGTGCGGACATGATAGTCCACACGGCTGCACTGCTGCCGGATAATCCGGAGCTTGTTGCCGCGCGTGAGCTCGGAATACCTGTTTTCGAGCGCTCAAAGCTGTTCGGAGCCGTTTCCAGACATTATCCGAACTGTGTGGGAATATGCGGTACGCACGGCAAGACCACAACAACCTCAATGACGGTTCAGATTCTCCTGATGGCAGGGCTTGACCCGTCTGCGGTTATCGGAGGAAAGCTTCCGCTGTCGGGTACTAACGGAATAGTCGGAAAGAGCGACTGCCTGGTGTGCGAGGCGTGCGAATTCAAGGACACCTTCCTTGACCTTACCGTTAACGCGGCGGTAATACTCAATATAGACAAGGACCACATGGAGTATTTCAAAACGCTCGACAACCTGAAAAAATCCTTCCGGACCTTTGCGGAAAACGCGGGTACGGCTGTGATATATAACGGGGATGACGCAAACACGCTCGATGCCGTAGCGGGGCTTAATAAGCCTGTAATGCTGTCCTTCGGAACCTCCGCGGGCTGTGATTACCGCGCAGAAAACATAACCATGCACGGCGGGGCATTTCCGGAGTATGACCTCTTTTTCGGGAATAAAAAGCTCGGTCATGTCGTTTTGAATGTTCCGGGGGAGCACACCGTTTCAGATTCGCTTGCCGCAATTGCGTGTGCGATATTCTGCGGCGCATCTCCCGAGCAGTGCATACAGGCGCTTTTGCAGTTCAGGGGAGCGGGCAGACGCTTTGAAATGCTCGGAACCTATCGCGGAATAACGATAGCGGACGATTACGCGCATCATCCCAAGGAGCTTGAGGTGACGCTCAATGCCGCAAAGGCCATGGGCTATAACCGTGTCTGGGCGGTTTTTCAGCCCTTCACGTTTTCGCGTACTTACATGCTGCTTGAGGATTTCAGGAGTGTGCTTCGCATTGCGGACAGGGTAGTTATGAGTGAAATAATGGGTTCGCGTGAAATAAACACCTGCGGAGTTACAACTCAGGACATCGCCGACGGCGTGCCCGGCAGCGTGTGGTTTAAAACCTTTGAAGAGATAGCGGATTACATTGTTGAAAACGCAAGCGACGGGGATATTGTCATTACTCTCGGCTGCGGAGATATATACAAGGCGGCAAAGCTTATGATAAAAAAATTGTCGTAATCAGTCGACAAGTCTTGCTTTTTTTGCAAAAATGCGTTATAATAAAAGCGTATAAATAAGTTATACGGGCTTGAAATTTGCAAATAAAGCTCAGAACAAATTTAAAGCGAAGCTTTGGTGCGTTTATAAAAAGCAGCACAAGGTTTACGGTTTCTACGAAAGGAAAGATTATATTATGGCTAATTTTTGTCAGCAGTGCGGAGGCCCTTTGCAGCCCGGCGACACGGTTTGTCCGGCATGCGGAACGGTGATTCCGGGGAATGACCCTTATCAGCAGCAATATCAGCAGCCGCCTTATCAGCAGCAGTATCAACAGCCGGGATACCAGCCTCCTTATCCGGGTGGTGTGGACGACAGACCCGTCAAGAGCAAGCTCGCGGCAGGGCTTTTCGGAATATTGCTCGGCGGCATCGGCATTCACAAATTCTACATGGGGAAAATCGGAATGGGTGTTCTCTATGTGCTGTTTGCATGGTGCGGAATACCCGCAATTATAGGCCTTATTGAGGGCATTTTATATCTTTGCATGTCCGATGCCGAGTTTGAAAACAAGTTCGGCGTACGGGTTCGGTAGTGACGTGTATTGATTTCTAATGACCGGAGCGCAAGCTTCGGTCATGCTTTTATACGGTAAGGGTGGTTTATAAATGACAGAAAAAGAAAGATTCATAAAAGCACTGCGTCGTGAGCCGCTTACAGGACATGTTCCCACCTTTGAGCTTGTGTTTTTTCTGACGCTTGAAGCTCTCGGCAGAATAGCTCCTGAGCAGCAGCATTTTTACCAGTGGTCGCAGATGAGTGATTCGGAGCGTGAGGCGCATTTTGATTATATTGCGGAAACCTATGTTCAGGTGGCTCGTAAATATCACCACAGCGCTATTTTTGTTCAGGCAAATCCGGGCGATTTTGACAGTGTTGTGCGTACGATTGAGCTGATACGCGAAAAAAGCGGAGACGAATTTTTTATAATGTGTCACGGCGACCCGACCTTTGAAATCCCCAACGGTGACAATATGCTTGAATTTACGGCTCGTATGTATGAGGAGCCGGAGGCTCTCAAGCGTGAGGCACAGAACAGACTCGAAGGCTCTCTCAGATTCGCCGAAAACATGGCAAAGCATCCCGGTCTGCTTGACGGCTTTGCCCTGTGCTCGGATTATTGCTTCAATATAAATCCGTTTTTCTCTCCCGATATGTTTTCTGAATTTGTCGCACCTTATCTTTCCGGGGTTTTAAAAGAATACCGTGACATGGGCTATTACAGCATAAAGCATACGGACGGCAATATAATGCCGATTATCGACCAGATAGCGGATTGCAAGCCGGATGCCCTGCACTCGCTTGACCCTCAGGGCGGAGTGAGCCTCGCTGAGGTAAAGCGTCTGTACGGCAACAGGCTGTGTCTTATAGGCAATGTCAATTGCGGCTTGCTGCAAACGGGCACGGATGAGGAGTGCGCTGCGGATGTACGGCGCGCATTGCGCGAGGGTATGCCGGGATACGGCTATATTTTTTCGACCTCAAACTGTGTGTATACCGGACTTTCTCTTGAACGCTATGAAATGATGAATAACATTTGGTGGAATGAAGGAGTATATGCCCCCGGTCCTGACCCGGAGATATGAAAAAACTGACAGGAGACGGCTTTTGCTGTCTCCTGTTGTCTTAATAGCAATACAAATTTATGGTTTTGTTTTCGATTTTGACCAAAACCCGATTTGCGCTTTATATGTATATATTTCTCTGCTGTGCTTGACAAATCAAATAGCAGGTAATAAAATATTTATTCAACGACAATATCGGTTTTACCTTAATATATCTCAGGGAGGATGGCACAAATGGAACTGAAAATCAATGAAATAGCCGAGCGAATACGGAGTCTGCGCGATATTATGGAGTTTTCCGTTGAAGAGATGGCAACGGCTGTTGAATGCTCACCCGAGGAGTATATTGCCGCGGAGGCTGGGCAGACCGATTTTTCATTCACATTCATCTATAAGTGCGCCGAAAAGCTCGGCGTGGATATGATAGAGCTGCTCACGGGCGAAAATCCCAGACTTTCATTTTATTCCATCGTCCGCAAGGGTGAGGGCTTACCCATGAAGCGCCGTTCCGGCTTTAACTATTATCATCTTGCCGCGCGGTTTAAGGGCAAAAAATGCGAACCCTTCCTTGTTACGGCTCCGTACAAGCCCGAGGAGCATACCAAGCCCATAGCACTTTCGCGCCACGAGGGGCAGGAGCTTGATTTTATAGTTAAGGGCTCACTCAAGGTTGCGCTTGAGGACCATATTGAAGTCCTTTCAGAAGGGGATTGCGTGCTCTATGATTCCTCTCACGGTCACGGAATGATTGCCACCGGCGGCTCGGATTGTGAATTCCTTGCAATAATACTGAAAAAATAAGGCGGATATATATGTTGGACTTAAATAAAAAATATGTTGACGAAACACTCGACTCAAAGGGCTTCGTCTGTGATTATAAGCTGAAATGTCCGGATAATTTCAACTTTGCTTACGATGTTGTGGATGAAATAGCAAAGGCGGAGCCGGATAAGCTTGCGCTGCTCTGGTGCGGAAAAGACGGCTCGGAGCGCCGCTTTACCTATGCGGATTTGCGCGATTACAGCAACAAAACGGCAAATATGCTCGCTTCAAAGGGCATCGGCAAGGGCGACATGGTTATGGTGGTGCTGAAGCGTCATTATCAGTTCTGGTTTACGATTCTTGCGCTTCACAAGCTCGGTGCGGTCATAATTCCCGCAACGTTTATGCTTGCAAGGCACGATGTTGAATACAGAGCAAACTCCGCCGGTGTCAAGGCAATAATCTGCACGGCGGACGGCGACACCGCCGAGCATGTGGACGCCGCTATGCCCGACTGCCCTACGGTGCACACAAAGCTTATAGTCAACGGTACGCGTGAGGGCTGGGAAGCCTTTGACGATGCGATTTCCGGTTTCTCAACCGAGATGGAGCGCGTCCCCACACACATAGATGAGCCTATGCTGATGTATTTCTCATCCGGCACAACGGGAAACCCCAAGATGGTGCTTCATACGCACACCTACGCTCTTTCGCATCTCACCACCGCGAAATACTGGCATCAGATAAACTCCGAAAGTCTGCACCTTACAATAGCCGATACGGGCTGGGGCAAGGCGGTATGGGGAAAGCTTTACGGTCAGAT
>LFSB01000008.1 GCA_001513045.1 Clostridiales bacterium DTU089 | reverse complement strand
GAACAAAACACCGAAACCACAGCGGAAAACGCCGGAGAACAAAACACCGAAAACACCGCTGCGTAAATTTTCACATGTCTTTGTGCGAAATATGTATTGAAAGGTGATGAAAATGTATTCAACAAAAAAACTGATAATAGTAACAGGGCTTTTTGTTTTAATTTTTTGGGGAGCATTTATCTATACCTACGGCCCCTCATGGCATTTTTCAAGCAAAAAAGCTCAGATTATATATGATAAAAATCGGGATCCGGTATCAGAAGTAGGAATAGAATACAACGGGAAAAAATATTACGACCTATACTATTCGCGAGAAAAATATACCGAGGAAAATCCAAATCTTTTTACATGCAAGACTTATATTAGTCCATATGGCATAAAAGGGATTGATTATGACACAAAAATATACCCTTACAGAGGTGAAGCCTACGCATACGGTTGGTTTTCCTGGGAGATGGCAATTTGTGCCGTGGAGGATGACCCGAATCATACGATGTGGATAGAAACGGGCGGCTCAGGCCAAAAAATTTTCCTGGAAGAAGGCTTTAAATTTCCTTCATATAATGTCGATAAAATTTCAACTCTGAAATTACAAGTATATTCAACGACCGATAAAGGGGAAATTTTGATAACAGACCAAGGCTTGATAAACGAAATCATCAGCGGCCTTGAAAGCAAAAGTGATTTTTCGCAGCACATAAAGGACTCGGCTTCATGGAAAGAAAATTGTAAATATGATCTATTTGTATATTATGATAATTCGCCGCTGTATGAATATATCGGGTATATCAACTCTGACACAATGGAGTTTTTCCCGGAAAGAATGATTCAGAAAAACGCCGGGGAACAAAACACCGAAAACACCGCTGCATAAATCCGACAGCAAAAATTCAAACGCGCAAGGTTGCAACCGCTCCGGAGAGGGTGCCATCGGCTTGGTACACCGCTTCCGCCCCCTCCGGGGCGCAGCAATATAAACACAGGAAAATTGTGAAAATATTTCACAAAGCCAAGCAGGTGGCGCCGCGCTTTCTGTCAAATCCGAAATAATGCTTGTTGATTCAGGGGGGGATTGTTATGAAACGCAAAAAAATACTTATTATTACAGCTGTTATTCTTATTATTTCTGTGCCGATTTTGATTTTTTTGTATTGGTCCGACATATATTCAATATTACCCATTGCAGAGGAAAATCTGGATTGCAGCGTTTTGGGAATAGAAAAGCTGTACGACAATCTTCTTGAATATGACAACACAATTAAAAATCCGGAGGAAGATACAGCTTTTGATGTTTCATCAGATGAATACAAGGCTATGCTTGAGCATCCGGATGACTATGCGGTCTGTTTCATAAACACAAAAATAACAAACCCTAACGAAGAAACTATGTTTTATATCAAGTTTAAAGGTGTTTCGGACTTCAACTGCGATGGTGAAAAAATAGGAATTTTCGCTCAGAAAGAGGGATATATTAACCCTTCTTTTTATACGGTAGGGTTTGAAAAGGGCGAAAATACAAGGTACTCAATATGGATAATAATCAGCAAGGACGATTATGAAAAAGTACAGAACAATATGGAAAACGCAGACATAAAAATTGAAATTACCGGCAGAAATGCGGACGGCTTTTGGGTGGGATTCCAATAAGCTCCGTACTCGGAGTGTAAAAATATTTCACAAAAGCCCGGACAAGCGCAGACGCAGTAACGCGGAGCGTAAATGCCCTGTAACATAAAGAGGGTGAGAAAAGATGAAAAAACGAGTAATAAAAAGAATACTTATTTCAATTCCGTTGGTGTTGTTCGCCGCATATATAGTTCGTGTTTGCAGCGGGGAATGGATGAAAAAAGAGAACCGAGTAAGCGAAGTCTGTTACGATGGCACGCAGATAGTAGGCTTTAAATATAACGGAGAGGAGTATTGTATACTTGATGATAAAAGCAGCTTTTTAAATGAGGAGTTCTTTCATTTAAAGGGATATTATTCATACCCATATTGCATAAACGACAAAAACGAAGAAGAACGAATATATCTTTTTTCACTTGAGCGTTTTTTAAATCTATTTACTCCGTAGGATTGTGTTTTGTACGGAGTAAAGGATGATTCCGAAAATTTCATTTGGTTTGATGAGAGTTACTACGGTCACTACATCAAGAGGGGCTTTGAATTCCCTACATTCGATAAAAACGAAGTTGCGGCATTGAAATTAATGTTTTACCCCGAACTTTCAAAACCGGATATAAGAATAACAGAAAAGCATCTGATTAATGAAATATTAGAAAGGGTTGTTAATGGCGAAAATTTATTGGACATTGTGAAAAAAATTGACGGATACGATATTACGGAAAAAGGTTTTATTGATATTGAGTATGCGGGCTATCCTATGTGTGAAACCATTGCTTCCGTAGAGGAAAACAGCGGTGAAGTTGTAGGTATAGGTCGCTTCGATGAAAAAATTAACAGAGATGAAAGCCCGTGGTGGATAAACTATTACAACGAGCACCCCGAAAAAGCTTTGGCGTATGAGGAAAGGAAACAAAAAGAACTGGAAGACGAGGAGAGGGCGGAAGAAAACGCAGAGAAAAACGCTGGAGAACAAAACACCGCTGCCGCTTCGTGAGATGATGAAATTGTGAAAATATTTCACAAAATAAAATCAAGGAGGAGCCCAAAATGACGATATATCAAGAAAAGTACAAAGAATTAGCGAAAGCGCAAAAGACAGAAATAAAAAAAGAAAACATAAAATTATTAATACAGGAAGCAATAATGTTAATAACTTGAAATGCCCCCCATTTGTTAGACAGTATGGCATACTGAATAATGATGGGGGTGTTTTCTATGCCAAAAGGAGTACCAAACAAACGCTACACACCGGAGTTCAAGGTGATGGTAGTGGAAACAATGCGTAAAGAAGGGGCGAGTTATTGCGAGACAGCACGACAATTTGAAATAGGAGACGATAAACGTGTTGCTGCATGGGAGCGCATCTATCTGACAGAGGATTGGAATATTAGTTACATTAAAAATAAAGATGGCGAAGGAATATTATCTTTTGGCGGACTGACAAAGCAAAAGTGAAAAATTGATTTGAGAAGAATTTAAGAATAAGCAGGCGGTAAATACGACCATACTGAAGCCCGGTTTGCAGGGGCGGTGTGAAAACCGTCCCTGCAGCTTTTTTGTGTTTTGATTTTACGATTGCAAGGTGTTTTGGGTTGTGAAGTTTCGGAGCGCTTTTACTGCGATGCGGGACTGCTTTTTTATTTTAAGGACTTTACACTTTTAAATAAAAGTGCTATATTAAAGCATATATTTTTATGGGCGCTGCGGCGCAAAAAGGGAGAGCGATTTTTCAATGAAAAGAACAAAAAAATTTCTTGCGGTGATGATGGCGGTTGCAATGCTCGTGACGCTTTTGCCGTCATTTCCCATTTCGGCATTTGCGGTAAGCGAGTCTGAGCTCAGCTTTTCTCCAGCCGAAAGCGAGGACAGTTGGTATGTAAGCGCCGCCTCTAGGGAAATAAGCGGAGAGCTTGTGATACCCTCCACTCACAGCGGCAAGCCGGTTACCGAAATAGATTATAACGGCTTCGCATATTGCACACAGCTTACTTCGGTTGTAATTCCGGATAGCATAACCTCTGTTAATTCATCGGCATTTTCCGGCTGCAGTGCGTTGGAAACAATTACCTTCCTCGGCTCTCCGAGCTATATAAGCGATGATGCATTTGATGAAACACCGTGGTATCAGAGGCTTCCTGACGGACCGCTGTACATAGGAACGATACTTAACAGCTATAAGGGCCTTATGCCGAAAAACACAAGGCTGACGGTAAGAGAGGGAACAAAAAGCATAGGCATCGGCGCGATTTTTCCCCAAGGCAATCTCGTTGCCCTGAGCATCCCGGAAAGCGTGGAATATTTTCCGGTATACGCAATGAACTACTGCGAAAACCTTTCCGAAATAACAATTGCTGCCGGCAATAAGGCGTATTGTGCGGAAAACAATGTGGTTTTCAGCAAGGACAGGACAAGCTTGCTTCTTGTGGGTGCGGGCTTGACCGGCGAATATACCGTGCCCGCCGGTGTTACGCATATCGGCGATAAAGCCTTCAGCCTGTGCACAGAGATTACAAAAATCAATATACCCAACAGTGTTTCAAGCTTGTCGGGCGATTGCTTTCTCGGCTGCGACTCACTCATGGATATAAATGTTTCATCGGGAAATCCGAATTATTATTCGACAGACGGCGTTTTGTTTGAGAACGACGGGAAAGTGCTTGTGGCTCTTCCGGGCGGAAGAACAGGTACATATACAATTCCCGAAGGTACAGCCTCAATGGGCTACGTGGCATTAGGTGAAAATGACAAGCTGCTGAGCGTGGTTGTTCCGGACAGCATGACCTCATTTAATCAGTTGTGCGGTGCTTCGTATGCTGTTGTACTGTACTGTTCGGCGGATTCACCGGCAAAGGCCTATGCTAAGGAGGAAAATATTTTTTGCTGTGCCGGAGGAGTCTGGTACGACAAAAACGGCGATGTTCAAAGTTCGGATTCACAGGAGTGCACCTACGGTGACGGACTGGTATTTTCTAAGTATTCGGACACATATTGTCTGAGCAGCGTGAACAGATGCCTCGAAAGTATTGTGATTCCGGCAACTGTATACGGGCTGCCCATGAATAATACGTTCTATCACGATGCGTTCCAAAACAGCGATTCCCTCAAATCAATCAGTGTTGCCAACGGAAACGAAGCCTTCAAGGCTATTGACGGCGTACTTTTTAATGCCGACGCAACAGAGCTTTTGTATTATCCCCAGGCCCGTGAAGGCGCTTACACAATCCCGCAGAGCGTTACGAAGGTGGATTATGCAGCCTTTGAAAACGCAAGAAACCTTACGGAATTGACAGTTTCGGGCGCAATTGAGAACCGTGCGTATATAAACAATCTCAATGGCTGCGACAGCCTGATTGCAATAAAGGCTGAGCAGAACGATAAGAATTATTCATCGGTCAACGGCGTGCTCTTTTCCAAGGATAAAAGCACCCTTATCAAATATCCGACCGGCAAGTCGGGCGCATATTCCGTTCCCGAAGGAACCGAAATCATCGAGGGCGGAGCGTTTGCATCCTGCGGGGAACTCACAACGCTCAATATTCCGAAAAGCATAGAACAAATGGAAGAATATTCCTGGGAGCTGTTTTATGGCTGCAATAAGCTTGCCGAGATAAATGTTGCATCGGACAATGAGAATTATGCTTCTGTTGACGGAGTGCTGTTTTGCTTAGATAAGTCGAGGCTTATTCGCTGCTTACCCGCCAGGGCGGGGGTTTATACGGTTCCGGACGGAACGGTCACAATAATAGAAGGCGCATTCAGAGGCTGTAAGCTTCTCACCGGCGTTGTGCTGCCGGAAAGTCTTAAAGAGATTGGAAACAGTGCCTTTTCATCGTGCAGCTCGCTTGAAACAGTAAGCTTTAATGAGGGACTTGAAATAATATCCGTGAGTGCGTTTGCAGACTGCGAAAAGCTTTCACTGTCATCTCTGCCTTCAACCCTTACAAGCGTTGACTCCTATTCCTTCGAGGGTACCGCATGGTACAATGCACAGCCCGAAGGCGTAGTATATCTCGGTGATGTAGCGCTCATGAAAGGCGAGCTTCCTCAAAATTCGGAAGTAACGATACGCAACGGCACAAGAGTGCTTGCAAACAGAATCTTCAGTGGGATTTCATGGGACAGCACAAACAACGGCATCAGCAAAATAACGCTCCCCGAAGGACTTGAGGTTATAGGCTGGTCTGCGTTTGAAGACTGCGACGCTCTTACCTCCGTGGACATACCATCAACTGTCAGAAATATAGATAGCAACGCATTTTATAATTGCGGAAACATAACCGAAATCACTATACCGCAGGCGGTTGAATATGTCGGAGCGAACGCATTTGTTGATTGTGACAAATTGAAAACCGTCAACTATAATGCTACCGATTGCAAAACATGGGGATATTTTGAAGACAACATGAGCATGTTCTATGTGGCACCCGTATTTGCCGATGAAAGTTCTCCGTCGGCAATAGATACGGTAAACATAGGCGCAAATGTACAGACTATACCCGCCTATGCCTTTTATCTGTGCAGAGAAATTGAAAGCATCACCTTCCCCGAGGGAATTAAGGAAATAGGCGACGGTGCTTTCAGCGGATGTGTAAAAATCAGTCAGATTGACCTTCCGAACAGCCTTGAACGTCTCGGAAGCTCATTCTATAACACAGCGTGGTATAACGCGCAGCCCGAAGGAATGGTTTATCTTGACGGCTTCGCATATGACTATAAGTGGCTTGAGGATGAACCGGAAAATCTTGAAATTACACTCAATGAAGGGACAAAAGGTGTAGCGGGAAGTGCATTTTCAAGTCTTTACGGCCTGAAAAAAATCACTCTTCCGGACAGCATTTCAAGCATAGGCTCATGGGCGTTCCACAATACGGCACTTACGGAGGTTGATTTGCCCGAAGGCATAAAATCCATAGGTCCGTGGGCGTTTTACGGTTGCGATGGAATGGTCAGCGTGGAACTGCCGGAGAGCATCGAATTCCTCGGAGAATATGCCATTGACGCATACACGGTTATTGACTGCAAAAACCTTGCGGAGGTTCAGGAGCTTTTGGATAACTTCAATCTGTATTGCTGGTACAGAACCGGCGGAAAGCTCTATGACCCGGAGGGTACACAGGTAAATCCGAATTCGGAAATAATTACAGATGAAAACGGTATATTCTTCAGAAGTCTTGGATACGGTACGCTTGAAATCATAGAGATGAAGGGCGCAGGTCAGCTTGAGGTTCCCGAGGAGTTCGCAGGCAAGCAGGTAACAAGCATTGAATATGCCAATACCAATCCGGGATTGGTAAAATCCGTGAAGATACCGAGAAGTGTTACATCAATATATGAGTATTCCTTCCCCTCGGGAGCAGACTTTACGGTTTACGGCTATACAGGCTCGCAGGCGCAGACCTATGCGCTTGAAAGAGGCAATACCTTTATAGCGCTCGATGCGGAAAATAAGATTTCGTCCTCCGAAATTACTGTTTCGCAAGGCTTCGCCTCAGGCATAATTGCCGGAAGCACGGTTGAGCAGACGGTTCAAAAGCTTTCAAACAATGCAGCAAGCCTCAAGGTGTTCGACACACAGAACGTGCAGGTTGTTAACACATCCGCAAAAATGGGCACCGGCTTTGTGATAAAGCTTTACGACGGCAATAATAATGTTGTTGACGAGGTTACTGTGGTGGTTAAGGGCGACCTCAACGGCGACGGCTCTGCAGCGGCAGCCGATGCACGCCTTGCGCTGCGCTGCGCAACTTCACTTGAAACACTTAACGCGGCTCAGAATTCGGCGGGTTCAATATCGGGTGGAGCAAAACCGACCGCGGCGGATGCAAGAGCGATTCTTCGTGTAGCAACAGGGCTTGAAAGCTTCTGATGTAAAAACATGTTCTATGAAAGGCTGCCGCAGACAATGCGGCAGCCTTTTTAAGATGGATTTTCCGGAGCGGCACGAGCGAAAACACATGTATTCCGCAGTGCCGGCATATTGACAATCGGCGTCACATATGATATTATTACAAGCGGTATAAGTGGTGGAGTCTGTCATAGAGCGGCCTATATTGCTGCTTTATTTATACCGATAGTCGAACGATATTTCGATTAGATTGTCTGTACTTATAAGTACCGTCAAAGACAGAGCCGTTTGGTTCTGTCTTTTTTGATTAACAGTCGGTCAATCGTTGTATTGTTTTCGGCTTTTTTGACAGAACACCGCTTTTCGCTGTATTGCGAAGCGGTGATTTTCTTTACCATACAATAATGGGGGCTTGATATGAATAAACATGTTATTGACGATGCCCGACGTTGCCTGCAATGCAAGAAGCCGCAATGCTCGGAGGGCTGCCCGCTTCATACGCCCATCCGTGACGCAATAAGACTGCTGCTTGACGGCAAAATCGAACAGGCGGGAAAGATGATTTTTGACAACAACCCGCTATCGATTGCCTGCAGTCACGTTTGTCCGCAGGAAAACCAATGCGAAGGTCACTGCGTGATGAATAAAACCGGTATGCCGGTGAACATAAGCGAAATTGAAAAGTATATTTCAAGCTTTTATCTGAGCACCTGCTCGCGAAAAAAATCAGACAAATGGGCGGGCAAGGTCGGTATTATCGGCTCGGGTCCGGCGGGAATGACGATTGCATTCCTGCTTCTCGGGCTGAATTACAGCGTCACAATATACGAGGGAAGCGACTATGCCGGAGGCGTTATGCGTTACGGTATTCCGGAATTCAGGCTGCCGAAAAAGAATCTTGACGAGCTGACAAAAATGCTTACGGATATGGGCGCGGTTATCCGGCCGAACACCACAATCGGCGCAAACCTTACCGTTGATGACCTTTTCCGTGACGGCTTTGATGCGGTATTCATCGGTACAGGCGTCTGGAAGCCGCAGAGGCTTGATATTAAAGGGGAGAGTCTGGGAAATATTCACTATGCCATTGAGTATCTCAGAAATCCCGATGCTTACTCCCTGGGTGATTCGCTTATTGTTATCGGCTCGGGANNAAATACGGCCATGGATGTTGCAAGAACCGCCATAAGGCACGGTTGCCGCGAGGTAAGCGTTGTGTGTAACTGGGATGAAAAAGCTGTTACGGCAAGAGCGGTGGAGCTTGATTACGCAAAAATTGACGGTGTGAGCTTCAGATACAAAAAATCCGTTGTGGAATTCAGGGAAAACGGAGCGGTTTTTGCCGACTCCGTACAGGATGAAAACGGAATCCGGCCTTTACAAGGAACGGAAGAGCTGATTCCCGCAGATTCCGTTATTATTGCAATCGGTCAGGCACCGCGCGCGGTTATAGTTTCATCGACAAGCGGCATAGGCATAGGTGACAGCGGGCTTGTAAGCGTTGACGAGAGCGGCAGAACGACGAGAATGGGGGTCTTTGCCTCGGGGGATGTTGTTACGGGAGCAAAGACAGTTGTTGAAGCGGTGCGGGTATCAAAGCGGGTTGCAGCCGCTATTGATGACTATGTGAAAACGGGGAAGTGGCAAAACGCAGAGGCATGAATCCCGAAGAAAATTAAAACCGCAGCAGAGCGGCGTGTCCCGTATTATATCTTGGAGGAATTGATAAAAATGGAAGCATTATTCAGTAACATATTTAATATTGAGTGGCAGCAGATAGTGATGTGGATTATCGGCGGAGTGCTTATTCTGCTTGCAATAAAAAAGGATATGGAGCCGGCGCTGTTGCTGCCTATGGGCTTCGGTGCGATACTTGTTAACCTGCCGATGTCCGGCGCGGTGACTCAGGTGATTGACGGAATAAAGGAAATAGGCGTTATCGACATTCTGTTTGACTCCGGCATTTCAAATGAGCTTTTTCCGCTGCTGCTGTTTATCGGCATAGGGGCGATGATAGATTTCGGGCCGCTTCTTGCCAATCCTAAGCTTATGCTGTTTGGTGCGGCTGCGCAAATGGGAATATTTATAACCTTGATTTTTGCAACGCTTCTCGGTTTTCCGATTAAGGACGCTGCGTCAATTGCAATAATCGGTGCTGCCGACGGTCCGACTTCAATATTCGTTGCAAACTATTTTCAATCAAACTATCTTGGACCCATCATAGTTGCGGCATATTCCTATATGGCTCTTGTGCCGATTATTCAGCCGCCTGTTGTGCGCATGCTGACAACAAGAAAAGAACGCTGCATACGCATGAAATATAAGGATGTCAAAATATCGAAAAGAACCCGCATAATGTTCCCGATTATCGTAACAATTATTGCAGGCATCATTTCACCGCGTTCGGTTGCCCTTATAGGTTTTTTGATGTTCGGTAACCTTATAAGAGAGTGCGGAGTTCTCAATTCTCTGTCCGAAACAGCGCAGAATGCCCTTGCAAACCTTGTAACCCTGCTTCTGGGAATTACCGTTGCCGCAAGGATGACGGCGGACGCGTTCCTCAATACAAAAACCCTTATGATTCTTGCCCTCGGCCTGTTTGCATTTGTCTTCGACACCGCGGGAGGCGTGCTGTTTGCAAAGCTTATTAACCTTTTCCTCAAGAGCGACAAAAAAATCAATCCGATGATAGGTGCGGCGGGAATCTCCGCGTTTCCGATGTCGGCAAGAGTTATACATAAAATGGGGCTCAAGGAGGACAACCAGAACTTTCTGCTTATGCATGCCGTCGGTGTAAACGTATCGGGGCAGATAGCCTCGGTAATAGCCGGCGGAATGATAATGAACTATTTCGGATAAGGCGACTTTCGTCGCTTCAAGGAGGAATTTATATGTCGGAAGCAATCATGGATGCACTCCGGTGCATGCTCACGGGAATGACGGGTATTTTTACCGTCACAACCGTAATTATTCTCTGTATAAAGCTGTTGAATGCTTTAACAAGGGAAACGGATGAGGACTCAAAGCAATAGGGCGGTTTTCTGAGCCGTGCCGTTTGTGATGCGTTAAATTTGTTTTTTACAAAAATATTTTTCATCTTTCCCCGGCGGTATTGAATCGCCGGGGACAGTGTGATATCATAAGCCGAAAAAGAGGCTTTGCGATTACCGGAGGATGGGAATATTATGAAAAAATGCAAAAAAGTTTTATTGGGTATAGGCTGCGCGGCAATGGCGGTTGTTGTCGGAGCCGCGGCATGGAAGATTGCAGTACATCAGCAATCTAAAAAATACAACCTCATAACACCGGATGTTTCGTCGATTCCCGCACCGGTACAAGGTCCGCTCAGGGAGGACGATGTTCAGCTCAGCGAGGTCAAGATGCATTATGCCGTCTACGGCGAGAGCGGACACGCACTTATTCTTGTTCACGGGAACGGCGGAAGCCATAAGTCACTCGAGGAGGCTGCGCGGTATCTTGCAAATGATTACACGGTTTACGCAATTGACAGCCGCTGTCACGGGCAGAGCAGCGACCCGGGTGAGATATCATACGACCTGATGGCAAAGGACATCAAGGAGTTTTCGGAGGCTATGGGGCTTGAAAAACCTTATCTGATGGGGCATAGCGACGGCGGAATAAACGCCCTCACGGTGGCTTACACATATCCTGATTTGCTCGGCGGCTTTATTTCGTGCGGTGCCAATACCGCTCCGGACAAATTCAAGCCGTATTTTACAATAGGCGTCAAGCTTGCGGATATGGGAAAGCATGAAAAGCTCAACGATATGATGCTTACTCAACCCCATATAAGCAAGGAGCAGCTTTCGCAAATTAAATGTCCGGCATATATAGTTGCGGGAGAGTCGGATATAATGTGGCTCTCCGACACAGCGTTCATCTGCGAAAGCATACCCGGAGCAAAATCGGCAATCATAAACGGCGGAAGCCACTCATCGTATATGTCGCACGACGGAAAGCAGGCATACGTTATTGCACGCGATTTTTTTGAAACAATATAAATTGCGGCAAACGCATTTCCCGACAAGGTCTGTGCGAAAGCATGAAAGGAAGCGGAATCAATGAATTCGGAAAAGAAAAAAGAACTTCAAAACGCATACAGAAACAGGGCGGTTGTCGGCGGGGTTTACTGCATAGAATGCAGCGGTAACGGACGCCGATGGATAAGAGCGACGGAAAATATTGCCGCTATTAAAAACAGATTTAATTTTGCCGTTGCGACAAAATCCGCTCCGGATCCCGGCATGCGAAACGAATGCGATGAATTCGGAATAAAATCCTTCTCTCTTACAGTTCTTGAGGAGCTTGAGAAGAAGGAGACTCAAACCGACAAAGAATTTTCCGACGACCTTGAAGCTTTGCTTCAGCTGTGGCTGGAAAAATACGAGATTAATGCTTGATTAATATCAATTCCATAAATTGTTTCTTATATTTTTGAATCGCGGCAGCATAATATGAATGCAAACGCAAACATTTTAAAATGTAAGGAGTGTAAAACGATATGGCAAGCGGAAAGTCTATGGTTCCCGAAGCTCGCGCAGCTCTTGACAAGTTCAAGATGGAGGCAGCTTCCGAGGTAGGCGTTAATCTTAAGAATGGCTACAACGGTGACCTCACCTCTAAGCAGGCAGGTTCTGTCGGCGGCCAGATGGTTAAGAAAATGATAAAGTCTTACGAAGACAGCATTAAATAAATTGTTTTCGGAATAAGACGGGAGCCGTCGCGTAAGCGGCGGCTTCTTTCGTGGAAGATTATGCATAATATTGCACATATACTGTATAAAATTTCATACATTTTTATAAAAACTTATAAATTTTAGAATATTTATGCAAAAACGCTTGATTTTCTGCATATCTGGTGTATAATACAACCCATAATATACATAACGGAGGAAAAAACGTCATGAAAGAGATAAAAAAAGTTGTACTTGCCTACTCGGGAGGACTTGATACCTCTATAATAATCCCCTGGCTCAAAGAGAATTATAACAACTGCGAGGTTGTTGCGGTTTCCGGAGATGTCGGTCAGGGAACCGAGCTTGACGGACTTGAGGAAAAGGCAAAGAAGACCGGCGCGTCCAAGCTGTATATCGAGGACCTCAAAAAGGAGTTTGTTGAGGACTATATCTATCCCACACTCAAGGCGGGTGCGGTGTATGAGGGCGAGTATCTTCTCGGTACCTCGTTTGCACGTCCGATAATTGCAAAAAGAATCGTTGAAATAGCCAAAAAAGAGGGTGCAGATGCTATCTGCCACGGCTGCACCGGCAAGGGTAACGATCAGGTTCGTTTTGAGCTTGCAATAAAAGCGTTTGCCCCGGAGATGGAAATAATCGCTCCCTGGAGAATATGGGATATTAAATCCCGTGAGGAGGAGATTGAGTACGCCGAGGCGCACAACATCCCTCTTAAAATAAACCGCGAAACAAACTACTCGAAGGATAAGAACCTCTGGCATCTTTCCCATGAGGGGCTTGACCTTGAAGACCCCGCAAATGAGCCGCAGTACAACAAGCCCGACTTCCTTGAGATGGGCGTTTCTCCCGAGGCGGCGCCCGACAAGCCCACCTATGTAAAGCTTACCTTTGAAAAGGGTGTTCCGGTTGCTCTTAACGGCGAGAAGCTCGGCGGAGTTGAGATGGTTGAAGCGCTCAACAAAATCGGCGGCGAAAACGGAATAGGTCTTGCAGACCTCGTTGAAAACAGGCTTGTGGGAATGAAGTCGAGGGGTGTGTATGAAACTCCCGGCGGAACGATACTTTACAGAGCACATCAGGTGCTTGAAACAATAACGCTTGACCGCGATACCCAGCACTACAAGGAGCTTGTGGCTAACCGCTATGCGGAGCTTGTGTATTTCGGCCAGTGGTTCACACCTCTGCGTGAGGCTCTTGCGGCATTTGTCGATAAAACGCAGGAAACCGTTACGGGCGACGTCACGTTAAAGCTCTACAAGGGCAACATGATAAATGCCGGCGTCACCTCTCCCTACTCGCTTTACAGTGAGGATTTTGCTACCTTTGACGCGGACGAGGTTTATAATCAGAAGGATTCCGCAGGCTTTATCAACCTGTTCGGTCTGCCGCTCAAGGTTAAGGCAATTCTCGAGGCGGAGAGAAACAAATAAAAAAACAACGAAAGGCGCAGGATATATGAAACTCTGGGAAGGACGCTTTCAAAAGGAGCTTTCCGCAACCACCAACGACTTTAACTCCTCAATAAGCTTCGACAGCCGCATGTTTTCTCAGGACATCACCGGCAGCATAGCCCATGCTACGATGCTCGGAGCCAAGGGCATAATATCGGATGCCGACATGCACACGATAATCGACGGTCTTACAGGCATACTTGAGGATATAAACAGCTCAAAGCTGGAGATAGACAAAGGCTGTGAGGACATTCACACCTTTATTGAGGCGGAGCTTACACAGCGCGTGGGCGATGCGGGAAAACGCCTTCACACGGCGCGCAGCCGTAACGACCAGGTGGCGCTTGATGTGAGGCTGTATCTGCGTGACGAATGCACTCAGCTTCGTTCGCTTGTTGCAGAGCTTATTGCAACAATATGCAAAAAGGCGGAGGAGTACTCCGATGCGGTAATGCCGGGCTACACTCATCTTCAGCGTGCTCAGCCGGTCACCTTCGGGCACTATATTCTCGCCTACGCACAGATGCTTTTGCGCGACCTCGGCAGACTTGATGATGCGGCAAAGCGTATGAATATTTCGCCTCTCGGCAGCGGCGCGCTTGCGGGAACTACATATAATATAGACCGCGAGATGACGGCAAAGCTGCTCGGCTTTGAGGCGGCGTGTGAAAACTCGCTTGACGGCGTGTCAGACAGGGATTTCTGCATCGAGCTTGCGTCCGCACTCTCCATAATCATGGTTCATCTTTCGCGCTTTTCGGAGGAAATAATCCTCTGGTGCTCGCATGAGTTTAAATTTATTGAGCTTGACGATGCGTTTTCGACCGGCTCAAGCATAATGCCGCAAAAAAAGAACCCCGACATAGCGGAGCTTGTGCGCGGAAAATCCGGCAGAGTATTCGGCGACCTTATGACGTTGCTTACGGTTATGAAGGGGCTTCCGCTTGCATACAACAAGGATATGCAGGAGGATAAGCAGGCTATATTCGATGCCTTCGACACCGTGAAAATGTGTCTGACTGCGTTCATACCTATGCTTGAAACCATGACCGCGCTTACAGATAATATGTACCGTGCGGCTGCGAAGGGCTTCATAAACGCGACCGATTGTGCCGACTATCTTGTCGGCAAAGGCTTGCCATTCCGCGACGCGTATAAGTGCGTGGGACATCTGGTTGCGGTTTGCATTGAGGCGGACGAAACTCTCGAAAGTCTTCCGCTCGAAAAATACAAGCAAGCCTGTGAGCTGTTTTCGGATGACGTGTACGATGCGATAAATCTTGAAAAATGTGTGCGCGACAGAAAATGCAAGGGCGCTCCGTGCCCCGAAAACGTGGTTGCTCAGGCACAGGCGATACTCGGCAAATTACAAAAGTAAGGCAAGGTGTGTATATATGAAGAATTTTCTCAGTCTGACATCGGTTACTCCTCAGACAATAACGGAGCTGCTTGATTACGCAGACAGACTTAAATATGAAAGCAAACATTCAATATCTCACAAGGTGCTCGACGGAAAAGCGCTCGGAATGATTTTTCAGAAGGCGTCCACGCGTACAAGAATATCCTTTGAGATGGGCATGTATCAACTCGGAGGCACCGCGCTGTTTTTAAGCTCAAACGACATGCAGCTCAACCGCGGCGAGAGCATAAGCGATACCGCAAGGGTGCTTTCCCGATATCTTGACGGTATAATGATAAGAGCCTACTATCATTCCGACGTTGAGGAGCTTGCCAAGAACAGTGAGGTTCCGGTTATAAACGGACTTACCGACTTCTGCCATCCGTGTCAGGTGCTTGCGGACCTTATGACGGTTCGCGAATACAGGGGTGCTCTTGAAGGACTGAAGCTTTGCTACATAGGGGACGGAAACAATATGGCGAACTCCCTTATTGTGGGCGGACTCAAAACCGGAATGAGCGTCAGCGTGGCTTGTCCCGAGGGCTACGAGCCGAGCCCGAGAGTTCTTACCTTTGCCAAAAGCTATGAGGGCGACTTTTCACTTGTGCGAGATCCTCTTGAGGCGGCGGCAAATGCCGATGTAATCTTTACGGATGTATGGACCTCAATGGGGCAGGAGAGCGAGAAGGCGGCAAGAAAAGCGGCGTTCTGTGATATCTATCAGGTTAATGATGCTGTTATGGCGGCGGCGAACGAGGGCTGTATGGTTCAGCACTGCCTGCCGGCGCATAAGGGCGAGGAAATAACCGAGAAGGTTTTTGAAGCTCACGCCAAGGAGATATTTGACGAAGCAGAAAACCGTCTGCATGCTCAGAAGGCGGTTATGGCTACGCTGATGATATAAATAGCACCGCACGCGCTTCGCGCGAAAAATCATGAATGATAACCTCACGGAACAGAGCGGAATCAAAGCTTCCGACTGTTTCGGAGAACATTGAATGACTGATTCGGGGCTTTCAGCGTGCGGCTTTATATGCAACGATAATTGTGGTATTTTCCATCCGGAAAACCTTTTCGGCGCGCGTAAAGCCTGCCTCAAGCAGCATGGATATCTGGTTGCTTACGGTGCACGGCGTATCGTAGTGGTAAAACGCATCGGCAGGTATATTCTGCTCGCGGCGTATGCGTTCGTTTTCCGAATACCAGAAATCCTCTTCCGATTGTTCTTCAACCATATAGTCACATTCTATATATATTCCGTTCTCTTTAAGAGAGCGGAATATTTTTTTATACAGAGCGGTTTTGGAAGCGTGAGAAAAATGGTGCATGGTCTGAAAGGAAACCGCACAGTCATACATGCTTTCTCCCAGCTGTGTATCAAAATAGCTTGCACATATAAGATGAAGACTGCGTTCGGGGTGCTTTGCAAGCAGTCTGTCAAGCATTTCTTGTGTGAGGTCAATTCCGGTGACGTCAATATCCGGCATGACAGAAAATATTTCATCAAGCTCAAGACCTGTACCACAGCCGAGGTCAAGCAGCGAATGTGCTCCGGACGGAACAAGCTGTGCCATCAGCTTGTATCCCTCGCGGCAGCCTTCAACCTCGCAAAGCATGTGCTCATCGTAGCCGTCTGCTCTCGCAGCAAAAAAATCCTCCATTTTTTCGATAATTTCGGACATACAGCTTCTCCGTTCATGTTTTTTTAAAAATATAACACCTAAGACCGGCTTTGTCAAATGCCCGGAATTTCTTTTTTAACCGTAAAATCCATAAACCTTGGTTTATAGTCAATAAAATGTCATTAATTTTTATTTTCGGAATAAACATTTAAGTCGGCGTGTCAAGCCGAAAGAGCACACAAAAGCAAAAAACCGCAATAACTTGACACAAAAGGGTTTAAAGACATGCAAAACAGTGAATATCAGGTCGAAAAAGCTTAAAAAAGTAAATGGTTCAACAAAAAGTGTCAATTTTATTGTAGATTTATCAATTGCCATTTTGCCAAAATCTATTGCATAGTCATTTTTCCACGATATAATTAGGTCGAACAATAAAAATGTCGAGAGGTGGAGAACGGTGAGGTTCATAAACTTGTTCGGACGAAAAGACACGTCAATTCAAAAACGGGCATTCTCATTGCTGATGGCTTCTTTAACAATGCTCATGTGTATTCGGGCCGCAGTTACGGTGCGTGCGGCAGGGGAATACATCAACGCCCCCGGCGGAAACATAACTTCGTCATTGTCCGCCTCACAGGTGGCGGCAATGTTTGAGCAGGGAGCATCAGTAGCTGTTACGGATAATGTGGTTGTTGTAAAGAACGCTTCAGGTTTTACTGTTACTGTTAAGAGTAATATGCTCCTCACAGGCACAGTAAATATAGGTTCGGATGTGACGCTTCAGCTTATCAGTAACGGTGATTACACAATAAAGCGCAGCTTCGGCTTCGGGAATGAAACATCTTATATGTTTTATTTATCATCTTCCACTGCGGGATTGACGCTCGGCAGCGGGTCAGTAACAGCTGAAACCGACACGATTACATATTATTTCAGCAACGGTGATGAGGAAATCTGGCCCGTAGGAGACGTTTCGGAGCTTACAGAATCCGTTCAGGAAAGATATGTGACACACACAAAGGTGAACACCGTAATAAATAACACCATGACGGGAACGCTTACGATTGACGGCGGTGCCGAATACGAAAGAGATTACACAGGTACCGGTTATTCATTTGATGACCAAAGCAATTCGACCGGAAACATGATAAAGGTTGCAAACGGAACGGTTACGTTGTGGAGCGGTGTAACGTTACAGAACAATAAAACCCCGGGTGTGGATTCAGTAGGAGGAAGCGCCGTTAATTTGCAAAGCGGTAAAATTTATTTTTACGGCGGAACAATCAGGCGATGTGTTAGCTGTAAAACAGATATATTTACTTCGGGACAAACCGGTTCCTCAAAAGGAGACGGCGGAGCGCTTCTCTTCAACAGTCAGACAGCGTTTGGTTATATATACGATTGCACAATAACACAGTGTGAATCCGATAACAGCTCTGCAATAAGCCAATGGGGAGGTTCAACGCTGTTCTTTCTGGGCGGTTCGGTGTACGACAATTTTTCGTATGGCGACGAGGACTATCCCGCACAGGCAATTTCAACATATTCAGCCTCATCGACACATTCATCAACACTGTATATGTACGGCGGTGCGATTAGCAGTAATGACGGAATAAATCATTCGGCGGATATCAGAATAAGCAGCGGAAGAAACAAACTGAACCTTTTCGGCGGTTCAATTGATACTCTCGGAATGAATTCAAGTGACGGAACTGTAAATATATACGGCGGACAAATAGCTACTCTTACAGGGAAAAATGATGACAATATTACAAGCACAGTCGTTTACAGCTATCCCGGCGGCTCCAAGCTTCAAACAGTAACCATTGAAAATTCTGTAAACGCAACCGGCAATCAAACTGTTCAGGTGAAAGCAACCTCCGCAGGAGTAACGAAATATGCAGTCGATACCAACGGTATAGGTACGTTGAGCACACCGAACACAAGCTTGCATATGCTGCTCCATAACGGTACATACGAAGTTGAGATTGTTTCCCGTTCAATGAAGAAAACCTACGTCGTTACGGTGGAAATACCCGATATTGACCATGAGGGCAGTATGGTTCTTCCCGATGACACTGTGCGTACCGGAACCAAGCACGAAAAGATGGATGAATTGGGCAATGTAATTGATACGACCTACACCTATACATTCACCGCCGCCGTTACAGGGCGCACAATGACTAAGCCGGTTATAGAATCACAGACCGAAAGCAGTGTAACCATTGCAGCGGCAGGAACAGGGAATGGGCAGGACGGCGTAATAGAATACGGAATAAGCAACAATGAGAACGGCCCGTATACGTATCAGTCAACAAACGTTTTTTCAGGTATAAGCGGTACGAAATATTTTAAGGTTAAGGCGTACGCTTACGGCAGCAGCCTGAACACCTCGGAATCCGAATTTGCCGAAATGGTTAATCTGCTTGTCCCCACCCTCGAGCTCGGAGGCGACGTTGAAATTACAAAGGGCGATTCACATGTTTTCATAGCCGCTGTCACTCCGGCCGGCTTCCCCTCCGAAAGAATAAGCTGGACGATAGCTCCGGAGAGCGGAACTCTTAATGCTAATACACACTATATCAAAAACGCAGACGGAAGCTGTACACTTACCGTAGCTACCGATGAAAGCTGTGTGATTATACTTACCGCAGAGCTGCTTGACGCAGATTCCCAATCGTACCTTAACATAATATCCGACAGTTTGCGCGTCATACCGACGGCATCGGGGGGCTCCGGAGGAGTCTCACCCTCATTCACGGTGACGATTCCGGAAGCATTGAACATAGTTTCGGATGTGGGCAGCTTCCGTATAAACGGAGACACATACAACTGCGTTTCGGAAACGGTCAGTGTCAGACTTGATTCACATAACAGCTTTAAGCTGATAAGCGAGAGCAACGTGGCTTTAGATTATGCTCTTTACAGTGATGCAGAGTTGACAAGCGCAATATCCTCCGGCGCGACGATAGCAACCTTTAATCCCAATGCATCGTCAATGGTAGTATTTTATTACACCATAGATTCGTCGAAATATTCCGGCACTTATACGGATACGCTTACATTTACCGTTGCATTTACTTGAGGCGGACCCCGGGGTAATGGTCAAAACTGTTAATTAAAGGAGTCGGAAGCTATGGAAAAGCATACAAGAAGAACTATAATAACCACGGTGGTTATCTGCCTGTTCCTATTCGGAGGTGCACTTGTCGCAACAAATTATGAAAAGTGGTTCGGTGCTTCACCTGTAGGACCCTCCGGCAGAATAGGCTCCGGTGAATCCACGGGAACAACGTTGCCGATAGACCCGGATGCCGGAGAATATGTTACAACACAATCCGCTCAGGAGAGCAATGGCGGAATTTCAATACCGGGATGGGCGAAAATATCTATTCCCGCAGGCGAAAAGGACATATCAGTGGATTTTCCGAATCCGGAAAAGAATGCCGGAAAATACTATCTCTCCTTTGAGCTCAGACTCAAGGACAGCGGAGAGGTTTTATATAAATCGGGGCTTGTTCCCCCGGGTCAGACCATACAGAAAATAAGCCTTTCAAGGACGCTTAACGAAGGTACATATAAGGCGGTTATTCATGTTCAGCCGTATAAAATGGACGAAAACCGGACTTCGACCAACAACGCGGATATGGAAACAGACCTTGTTGTATATAGAAAATAAACCTAAAATAACAGGAGGAAAACTCAATGAAAAAGGCAATATCGTTAACTCTGGCACTTGTATTACTGTGTGCTCTTGCAGTTCCTGCAATGGCAGCAGGTGCAAACACTGCAATTTCTTCCCCCGCAACCTCTGGCGTGATGGACATCACATTTGATGTGGCATCCACATACGAAGTTAGCATCCCCGATGATGTGGCGTTCAGCGACACAACGGAAGTTACCGGAAACATAGTATCCTTGAATTCCGGTGCTCTCATAGACTTCGGTGAGACGCTTACTGTTACAATAAGCAGTCTGAATTTTGAAACTACTTACAGAATGAAAGATAATGATAACGCCAGCAACTATCTTTCTTACACAATTAAGAAGGGCGACACTGCTGTGAGCACAAACAACGCAGAGATACTCTCCGTTGCGGCTGCGGACGCATATGCCGGCTCCTCTAACTCTGCCGAGCTTAAATTCCAGGCTGCTCAGCCCACTATTTCAGGTGATTACGCAGATATTCTTACCTTTACCGTGGCGGTGGCTTAATTTAACATCCTATTTAAATCAACAGGTTCATTAAACAATAGGAAGCAACACATTTTTGTATTACATGCCGGCGGTGCTATAGGCGCGTAAAAATGTCGGCAAAGGATATCCGGATGGTGAAGATGCGCGGGGAATCTCTTGCATTATGAAACAGTCTGCGGCTGCCGGAAATAACGGCACCGTTATCGGAGTCCCCGCAAATTTTCCGGAAATCCGTTATCTCCGCCGAAAGGCGGAAACGCAGGTATCTTTCCGGACGCAACAACGTTTGCGGTCGGTTGAGAGGATACATATATCCCCGGAATCCTGCTCTCACCGGCAGGAAACGAGAGGAACGGAAGCGTCGCAAATCATCACTGACTTACAACACAGAAAAATAAAGCTCACGATGTTTTCCGTTCCTCTCCTTCAAATAGCTTTGTTCCGGGTGAAAAATCCTCTTTTTCCACACATCCGACCGCTTTCAACATGCGTTACCGGGCCTGCAAAAGCTTTAAATTGCTGCTCCGCTTTGCTGTTATGCTGCCGCCGGGCACGAGTCCGGCGAAAACTGTGCGGCAGCCGTATTGGCACGGCAGAGATGAAAGCGGTAAGAGGCTTGCAATTTATATAGAGGGCTGTAGAACAACAGCCCTTTCTTTTTATATTTTTCGAGAAACAAGGACGCATTGATAAAGTGTCAATTTTATTGCAGGTTTATCAATTGCCATTTTGACAAAAACTATTGATTATATTTAAGGACAGGTTATAATTTAATCAAACAGGAATACAGCAGATTGTCTTCAGGCTTTATGCGGAAACATCTGTGCTTCGGTTGAATCCCCTCATTCCGAAGCCCTGTTTACTACCCCCCCCAAAGGTCCTGCTCTCACCGGCAGGATGAGGCGGTCCCCACCGCCTTTAAGGAGAGAAACGCGGGGAGCGAAACCATCGACAACCGCAACACAAAAGCTCATTTCCTTCCGCGCTTCTCTCCGCTACCTCGCATCGCGGGATTAAAAATCCCGCGGAAACGGTGAAGAATTGCCGAGAACCTTACAAAGCATGCATTTGCAGCGCAGCCGGACGATGCGGTTGCCGTATTGGCGCAAGTGCGGCAGGGTGAGGGGATGACAATTCGGATGTCAATGACATCCCGCCGAAAAGAAGTCCGCAATCTCTTTTGAGGTTGCGGACCTTTTAGTGTGTCCTCGATTTTTGTCGCTTATTGACACAAAAGGAAAGTGTGTTATAATTACAATAAGAAAACCGAAGATTACAGTCATCAACGCAATACGGAAAATAATATTATATGATATGAGAATGAGTAATTTAATTGTGAATGCTGTCAGGCTTTATCAGAGAAAGGCGCCGGATTCAATGCGCAGCAGCTGTCTGTTTGAGCCTACGTGCTCGGAATATATGATTTTGGCGGTTGAAAAGTACGGATGGTTTAAAGGCCTTTTTAAAGGAATAAAAAGAATATTACGCTGTCATGAGCCGAACGGAGGAGTTGATTATCCGTAAGGCGGCATTATGCGTGAAAAAGGGAGGTTTTTATGGCTGAATACAAATGTGTGCCGGTGGGTAATCCGGCGGTGAATTCAAAGAGCTTCACGCTTGAAACCGGAGCGGGCATCTATCAGAAGGTCATAAACGAACACGCTTCGGACGGCTGGATGCTGCTTTCAATCCGCAAAATTTCACTTCATGAAAAGCAGGGCTGTCTGAAAAGTCTGCTTTCCCGTGGCTCGGGCTCTTCCATGGGCATCAACATGTTGGTTTTCGTCCGCGGGGAGGAAAACTTTATGTACGTGCCGGGCAACGCCTATTTGACACCGGAGGCGGAATCGGCAGTCAGAAGCAGCATTGAAGAATTAAAAGCCTGTCCGCCCCGGGCGCAGTCCCTGCCGCCTGCTACATCATCTCCCGCGGGCTCATCTCGCAGCAATACGGTTATAGCCTTGCTTGCGGTGATTTTTGTTCTGCTTGCGGTGATAGTTGCCGCGCTGGGTTGGCTTGTGTTTAAGAACGGAGTACCGGGGAATATCAGCGGTATGTTCGACAACCGCGTTGTTACACAATCAGATACCGGAAAAGAGAGCGTAAAAAGCGGAGGCAAAACCCCTTCGTCACTTTATGCTGATGTCTCGACACCTGTTCCGGGTGCATCGTCAACATCAGCAAAGAGGTTCAGCGCGGGCGGCTCGCATACGGTATTTATCAGAGATAACAAAACCGTATCAGCCGTCGGCAGCAATGCTTATAATCAGTGTGCCGTATCCGGCTGAAGCGATATTGCAGCTGTCAGTGCGGGACTTTCGTATACGGTAGGGCTTAAAAGCAACGGAACAGTTACGGCGGTTGGTGACAACAGCGAGGGCTGTTGCAACGTCGGAGACTGGACAGGTATAACAGCAATCAGCGCGGGCGGTTACCATACGGTCGGCTTGAAAAGCGACGGAAGGGTTGTTGCCGTCGGGTATAATGATGACGGCCGCTGCAATGTGAGCGGCTGGTCGGATATAATCGCTGTAAGCGCGGGTGCGTTTCATACTGTGGGTTTGAAGCGCGACGGAACAGTGGTTGCCGTGGGACTTAATGAATACGGACAGTGCAACGTGGGAACCTGGAGAGATATAGTTGCCGTAAGCGCAGGAACCAACCATACCGTAGGCTTGAAAAAAGACGGCACGGTGGTGGCTGCAGGCTATAACATATATAATCAGTGCAATGTTCAGGGCTGGAAAGATATAGTGGCGATAAGTGCCGGAAATGTTCACACCGTCGGCCTCGTGAAGGATTCAACCGCAGTTGCCGTAGGCTACAATGATGACGGCCGCTGCAATGTGAGCGGCTGGAGCGGAATAATTTCGGTAGATGCCGGAGACTGGCATACCGCAGGGCTCAAAGGCGATTATACAATGATTTCAACGGGCTTAAATACGGACGGTCAATGCAACGTATCAGGTAAAAGCATACATTAAATAAAAATTTATTACGAAACGGGAGGAAAAGACATGGCACAGTACAAATGCGTACCGGTAGGCAGCTTGGTAGCAACCGCAAAGAATTTCACACTTGAAACAGGGGCAAACACATACCAGAATATCATCAACCAGCAAGCCTCCGCGGGCTGGGAGCTGGTGACGATTTATCCGGTTACCCTCAACAAGAAATCCGGCTGTCTGGCTTCGATTTTCGGCAAGGGTGATGCTTCCGCCACATTTGACATGCTCGTTTTCAAAATAGGCTGATTTTACACATAGGTACAACATAAAAGCACAATGAGCGTTCGGAGGGAAAGCTATGTTTTGCAAAAACTGCGGAAAAGAGTATGACGACAGCGTAAATTTTTGTGTTATATGCGGACAGAGGCTGGTTGCGTCTGCGCCGCCGGAGGAGACAGCTGAATTGACTCACGAGCCGGAAAATGAATCAAACGACATATATTCCGGCGCACACACCGAGCAGCTGTTTACAGACGTGCCCGAGGAGCAAACCTATGAACCGGAAAACCTGCATACGGAATACACACCCGAACCTGTGCAATACAATCAGCCTCGGATTACGGACATTCAGCCGGTACAGATGGGAACTCAGACGGTGCAGCAGGGTGCTTCCTCCGGAAAAAAAGCTCTTATTGCAATACTTTCGGTTCTTATTGTTCTGCTTCTGATTGCGGCGGCAGTGCTGGTATGGTTTATAATCAGGGGAGGTATTCCCGTCAGCATAGGCTCATTTTTTGAAAAGGAAAGCACAACCGTCGAAAGCACTACGGAAAATGATGACAAAACCACGGACAAAACCACAAAGAAAAGCGGTAAGACCTCGACAACAACATCAGTATGGACTACGGTTCCGCCCTCAACCGCTTCGCAGCCGCCGGAGACTACATACAGCTATGTTACAGGGGAGTCCGTGAATCTTACATGCGTTGTAAACACGCCGGACAACTCGCTTAACATGCGCAAATATCCGGATATCAACGCGGAAATTGTTGACCATGTGAGACACGGACGCACGGTAATAATCGTTTCTGTTTCGGTGGATTCGGAAGGACGCAGGTGGGGAAAGACGACCTACGAGGGAAATACAGGCTGGATAGCCATGGACTACGTTGTTCAGCAGTAGAATATTTTCAGAGCCGCCGCGCCTCTTAGTGAGGAGCGGCGGTTGTTTTGTCCTGTGACGGAGACAATATGTGACGTGAGGGACACATCGAGCATCTTTTGTTAAAAAATAAACAATTTTGACGCAAACAGGTGTCGGGGTTTTCGGCAAAGGGGAGAAAATAGCTGCGCGGGGGATTTTTTTGTTGACTTGAAGGCTTGTCTGGGGTATCATTGTTACGGTGGAAAATCATGCGATTCATAAAGCATTGAAAGGAGCAAAAAATCATGAATTATTCCCATGAAGTGGAAAAAATGTGTAAGGTTGCCAAGGGACCGCATCACGGACCCGCTCCCATCCCCGAAGAGGGCAAATGGGTAAAGGCGTATGAGATTAAGGATATATCCGGCTTCTCTCACGGAGTGGGCTGGTGCGCACCCCAGCAGGGCGCATGCAAGCTTTCTCTCAACATCAAAAACGGCATTGTCGAGGAGGCTCTTGTTGAAACTCTCGGCTGCTCGGGTATGACTCATTCCGCGGCTATGGCGGCGGAGGTTCTTCCCGGCAAGACGCTTCTCGAATGCCTCAATACCGACCTTGTCTGTGACGCAATCAACGTTGCAATGCGTGAAATCTTCCTTCAGTTTGTATACGGCAGAACACAGTCCGCGTTCTCGGAGGACGGCCTTCTTGTAGGCGCCGCACTTGAGGACCTCGGCAAGGGTCTGCGCTCGCAGGTCGGCACCATGTTCAGCACAAACGCCAAGGGCGTGCGCTACATGGAAATGTCAGAGGGCTATGTAACCCGTATGGCTCTCGACAAGGACGATCAGGTTATCGGCTACGAGTTTGTAAATATGGGCAAATTCATGGAAGCAATTCGTCACGGTATGTCCGCCGACGAGGCGCTCAAGAAGTTCAAGGGTACGTACGGCAGATTCGACGAAGCTGTCCGCTACATCGACCCGCGTGAAGACTGATTAGAAGGAGGACGAAAAAATGGCAAATGATGTAATTTTCGAGGGCAAGGAAAGACGTATGCCTAAAATCGAGGCGTGCCTTAAAGAATACGGCATAGACAGCCTTGAGGCAGCGAGAGACCTTTGCCTTTCAAAGGGTATAGATGTTGAAAAAATCGTCAAGGGCACACAGCCCATCGCATTTGAGAACGCCTCATGGGCATACACTCTCGGTGTAGCGGTTGCGATAAAGTCCGGAGTAAAAACAGCTTCGGAAGCGGCGGCAAAAATCGGAATAGGCCTTCAGGCATTCTGTGTTCCCGGCTCCGTTGCCGAACAGCGCAGCGTCGGTCTCGGCCACGGCAATCTCGGCGCAATGCTCCTCAAAGAGGAAACCAAGTGCTTCGCATTCCTTGCAGGTCACGAGTCCTTCGCGGCGGCAGAGGGTGCAATAAGCATAGCGAAGACTGCAAACAAGGTCCGCAAGAATCCCCTGCGCGTTATCCTTAACGGTCTCGGCAAGGATGCCGCAATTATAATTTCAAGAATAAACGGCTTCACCTATGTGCAAACCGATTATGATTTCTTTACCGGTGAGCTTAAAATTGTTGATACCGTCAAGTATTCCGACGGTGACCGTGCACAGGTTAAGTGCTACGGCGCAAATGACGTTCTTGAGGGCGTTGCAATAATGCGCCATGAGGGCGTTGATGTTTCCATTACCGGAAACTCCACAAACCCCACCCGCTTCCAGCATCCCGTTGCCGGTACCTATAAGAAGTGGGCAATCGAAAACGGCGTATCCTATTTCTCAGTCGCTTCCGGCGGAGGAACAGGCAGAACTCTGCATCCCGACAACGTCGCCGCCGGTCCCGCGTCCTACGGTATGACCGACACCATGGGCAGAATGCATTCCGACGCCCAGTTTGCCGGCTCCTCCTCCGTCCCCGCTCACGTTGAAATGATGGGACTTATAGGCATGGGCAACAATCCCATGGTCGGAGCGACAGTGGCATGTGCAGTTGCAGTAGAGGAAGGCGTGAAATAATTCCCATAGCACGCACATCACGAATTTTTTGCCGCCGAACTCGCGTATCTACATACGCTTCGGGCGTCAAGAAAATCCGTGCTGCACGCACTCTGAAAATTATTTTCAAACACTTCTCAATCACCGCAATCGCAAATTTTTGTCGCCGAACTCGCGTATCTACATACGCTTCGGGCGTCAAGAAAATCCGTGCTGCACGCCCTCTGAAAATTATTTAAAATTGTTTTAAGACGCTTAAAACACCTGAAAATTGCATACACAAACGCGAAACGATTCAGTGTGCGCCGAGTGTAACCAAAAAAGGAGAATTATTATGGCAAAAGAAGTACTTGTGGAAACCTCCGCCCGTCATGTTCATGTTACCAAGGAAACCCTTGATATACTTTTCGGTGCCGGCCATGAGCTTACACCCAAAAAGGATTTGTCACAGCCCGGTCAGTTCGCCTGTGAGGAAAGAATCGGTGTTGTCGGTCCCAAATCGCAGTTCCCGGCAGTTTCGATTCTCGGACCGGTTCGTTCGGCAAACCAGGTTGAGCTTTCAGCATCCGATGCACGTTCGATAGGCGTAAGTGCTCCCGTAAGAGAGTCCGGTGACATTGCCGGCAGCGGAGCATGCAAGCTTGTGGGACCCTGCGGAGAGGTTGAAATTTCCGAGGGCGTTATTGTTGCCAAGCGTCATATTCACCTTACTCCCGAGGCTGCCGCGCAGTTCGGCGTTAAGGACAAGCAGGTTGTGCAGGTCAAGCTTCCCACTGCCGAGAGGTCGCTCATTTTTGACGATGTCGTTATCAGAGTCAGTGAGAAGTTCTCCCCCGCGATGCATATTGACACGGACGAGGCAAACGCAGCGCTTGCCACCCCCGGTCTTATGGGCGAAATACTTTAACAGTAAAACATTCAAAAAGCCTCCCTTTTGGGAGGCTTTTTTGCATCGTTTTTATCGGGATGGATATTTAAATGTTTGCAGTTACCTGTTTTTCAGCCAATTCAAAAAGCTCGCGTTTGGAGTGAATTCCAAGCTTGACATACACGGATTTTCTGTAGCTTTTCTGAGTGTTTATTGAAATATTCATCTCCTCGCAGATGGCGCTTTCCGTGTACCCCTTGAGAAGAAGCGCGGCGAGATTGTTTTCCTGCTCTGAAAGCTCATTGAATATGAATCCGGGAGCACTTGCGGATTCCCGGGGCGCAAGCTCCGGTTCCGCACAAGCGAGGTTCAGCTCGCGATTGAAAAACGGCTCAAGCACGGTATAAACCACAAGCATAATAACCGCAATTATACAAAAAATCGCATAAAGCATTACCGTGTTTGTGCGAAACGCATCGAGCACTATCATGGGAAGCGCCGCCGCAGGTATTGTGACTGCTATTATCAGGGGAGTGATGGCTTTGGAAGGGTATTTATCAAAAACGGCTATTCCGTAATATGTAAAGACTTCTCCGATTATCATTGACCCTCCGAGCACCGCACACGCCGCGTATAAAAGCGGCTTTACCGCGTATGACGAGAGTGCGAGGACAAAGCCGAGTGTACTTGCAACCATCAGCAGCCGGAATATTCTGGTGATGCCCAGTCTGAGCTTTTTTACAAGAAAAGAGAACGTGATTGCGCCGGGAATGCTGCAAACGTAAAACACGGTAAGCCCGTGAGGCACACTTTCACTTATTGTGTTTGAAAAGCATATAAGCATACCTGATGAAAATGCCATAAAAAGCAGTCCGAAGATTTGCAGCTTGGGACAAAACACCTTCTGAGTTCGTTTCAAAAACGGAGTCTCATTGTGCGCGGGCAGTGTGAAAAGGAAGACGATTATGAATATCTGGCAAACACATGATACTGCGTTGAACACGGAAAACGGCAGCGCAAACGCATCCGAGTGCATTACAGCGCTGAATGCTCCGAGTATTACAACCGATGCCGTAATACGTTTTAATTCCGCCTCTGAGCTGAACAGAGTTATTGCAACGGTCATATAGCCGCATATCATAAACACGCAACAAAAGGCCTGAACATAGAATAATACCGTAAGCAGGTCATAGGACAGCGGCGCATACATTGCCAGCGTTGCCGCGAGGGATACGCACATAACCGAACGCAGAATAAACAAAAGCCGCTGTTGAAAGATACCGATAACAACTGCGGAAACAATATACCCCATAACGATAATCGCATCCGTGGCATCCGCCGATAAAGGCAAAGAGGTTCTTGAGTTAATCGATAGAGAGGTTGAGGAGAAAAAGATTACGCCCATTTGCCAGGTGGTGTAAAAGGCAAATAGAATTATTTGCCAAACGGCGGGAGACAGGCGACGCGAAGGCGTTGCCTGAAGTTCTCTGTCCAAAACATTCTCCTCCTCTGTGTTCGGGTTTTGTTTCATGATGCTATTATACTACATTTTTTGCTCCAAATCAATATCACACCCGAAACGGGTGTAGATATTTTTGGAAAAATATGCTATGGTGAAGTAAACAATGGAGAAGATTATACATCATTAAAATAAAAAAGGGGATTGCGATAATTATGTCAAAGGAAAAAACAACCCGCATATTAAAATCGCTCTGCGTTATTCTTGTTGCAGTGGGTCTGATTGCACTCAGCCCGATGCTCGGATTCGATGAGGGCGCGGCGTTTTTGCCGGAGGCTGATGCCGCCGTTGTGTGGGACGGTACGGTAGCGGGCAATTATTACAACAGCGGCTCCGGAACAAGCGATTCTCCGTGGATAATAACCACTCCGCAGCAGCTTGCTAAGCTTGCTCAGGTGGTAAACAACGGTACGCTGGACACATCAGGCAAGTATTTCAGGCTGGGTGCCGATTTGGACCTCAACAATGTTTCCTGGACTCCCATCGGTACGAGCAGCAATTATTTCAAGGGCACCTTTGTGGGAATCGGTTATACGATAAGCAACCTTACTGCGGGCAGCTCTCTTGAAAACAGAGGTCTGTTCGGAGTTGCCTCCGGAGCCTATCTTTCCTACATCACCATTACCAATGTAAGCATAACCAATACCGAGGGCTTTGTCGGCTCGCTTTGCGGAAATTTCCGCGGGGGAAGCTCAGCCAGAGACTGCCATGTAAACGGCTATATTTTCCTTGGCAACACAAGCCCGACCTCACAGGTTGAATGTATCGGCGGCATGTTCGGCAGAGTGCGCGATGCCGCGAGCATTTCCAACTGCAGTGTTAAGGTTACAAATCAGTACAAGAAAACGATTTCCGGTTGGTCGTGGCTCGGCGGCTTTGTCGGCCAGGTTTACGGCAGCGGAACCAAAAGCTTTCTCAACTGCACGGTTGACGGACTTACGGTAATCGCGCAGCATACAAACGCAAACACCCCGCCCCGTATCGGCGGCTTTTTCGGAGACATGACGGACGGCGGCTCAAGCATGACATGCACATATAAGGGGTGTGCGGTTCTTAACTGCACGATTCAGGGCGCTTACTATATCGGAGGTTTTGGCTTTGCTCTTCGCGACAACACCGAGGTTAGCGGCTGCTGCGTGTCAAATACAAGTATTACCGACAACGGTACAATGTCAGGCTCAACGGATAACGAGGTCGGTGGACTTTTCGGCTTCGTTGCAGACAGTACGGTAAAAATCAGGCTTTGCTACTCGCTCATTTCAAACTTCGTATTCCGCGGCTCCTCCGCAGGATATGTCGGAGCAATTGTCGGCAAGAATGAGGGCGGTTCGGGAATTTACTCCTCATCCTCGACTTCTGCAACATACGGCAACGGAAATTACTATCTGGCTTTGTCTGCGGGAATGACCACCGGTGACGGTACATCCAACTCCGGAAACAATATATCGGAGAATTATCTCAAACCGGTTTCGTCGGTAGCGTATTTTCAAAGCGGAAATGTTGCCTCGCTGCTCAATGTCTCCCGCGAAACACTCAGCACAAAGATGGGAGTCGATTACCCGTATTATTACACTCAGCAAAACGGGAATTTTATATCCGGAATTCCCGTTCCCGGTTCGTCTTCAAATGCCACGGCAGAAGCTGTTTTTTGGTGTGATGATGTTAACATTCCGAGCGGTACTCCGCAGGCAAAGCATTTTCAAACCCTGACCTTTACCGGGATAGATGTGACAGGCGCGTATTATTCATCGTTGCGCCGGGAAATGTATATCAATGTCGGTCAGACCGGTGCATTTAACGCGGTTGCCGACCCCGGCTGGGATTTCAAGATTCATGTAACCTCCACAAGCGGAAGTGCGTATGATTACACCTATGCCCTGAATGATTATACTTCCTTTGTGCTGGATTCCGCCACCTATCGCACAAGCTATATTGTAAAGGTGGAGCTTTACGTAAAGGAATATACAATAACGTACAAGAGCGGCACAAAAACAATAAATCCGACGGGTGCTCCCACAACCTTTTCATTACGCTCATGGCCGTCGCTTTCCGGCGTAACCAGCAGCAGGGAGTACTGGGTGTTCGGCGGCTGGAATACAGCAGCTGACGGCACGGGCACGGCAGTGTCGCAAGTTAAAACCTCGACTTTAGGCTATAACAATGTAACCCTATATGCCGACTGGAATCTTGAGCAGCAGACCGGAACGGACGGCAAGGTATACAGAATAATTTATACCTTTGAGCATCTTGAGGAGTTTTCAAGACTTATTCGCACGAGCCCCTCCGCAAATGCAAAGCTTTGTTCGATTCAGATAAGCTATCCGCAGTTTAGAGTAAACCTCAAAACCGGAGAAGTAGAACTTACAGAGGCTCGCGCAAGCTCGTTTGTCTCAAGACCGACAAGGGAACTGGAGACTATCAGGTCATATGCGGCAAATCTTTCAATCACACAGCAAAGGGCTTTTTTGTCAATGATATCCGGAATGACAAGTGAATATACTGAGTACAACTACCAATGGAAGCCCGCCAATTACACCTATTCCGGTATTTTTGACGGCTGCGGAAACACTATCAGCGGAGTCCGTTACGGCGGAGCGGCTGCATTGAGTAATGAAAAATACGGACTTTTTGCCACGCTCGGAAGCACAGGAGTAATCAAAAACATCAACTTCACGGGCGGAAGTATGATAATTACATCCTCGCTTACCGGTAATACCATTTGGGCGGGTCTTGCGGTTGGTAATGCACTGTCGGGCTCACAGATAATCAATTGTGTTTCTTCGGTGCCCATAGATGTGAGCGGCACGGGAACAAGCGGCAATAAATATGTCTGAGGACTTGTCGGCAGCGGGATTTGTACAATTGAAAAATGCTCAACCTCGGGAAGCTTTGCAGCCGACGCAGCCACAGGCTATTTCGGCGGTATTATCGGCTCCGGAAGCTCTGGCAGCATGATTAAAAACTGCTTCTCATCAAGCGTAATAAGCTCTTCCTCCACCTCCTACAGCACCTACATAGCAGGCTTCGCGGGGGCGTTTGCGGGCAGTATTGAAGACAGCTTCTTTAACGGCACGATTACGCGCTCCAGAAACGGGAGCGCCTTGGTATATAGCGAGGGCTTCAACACCACGGTGACCAACTCATATTATATTGATACTGTTTTCGCTACAGCGGGCAAGAGCACTTCAATGAGCGCCGAGCGCATGAAATCCGGCGAGCTTTGCTGGCTGCTCCAAAACGGTCAGCCCGACACAACGGTTCTGGTATGGGGTCAAAGCTCGTTAACCAGCTATCCGAAATTTTACACTTCCGAAAATTGGCGGGTACGCAAGGTTGAGTGCGGAGATACGCCCTATTACAATATCGGCAAGGTTCTCGGAGATACCAACGGCGATTTCACGGTCAATTCCGTTGACCTTACAAGATTCATGAAGGCTTCTGTGGGATTCGGCTACGCAGACGGAGGCTTGAGTGAGCTTACTGTCGGTGACCTGAACAGTGACGGAACGATTGACGCCATAGATGCGGCAATGCTCGAAATGGCAATCTCCGGAGGAACGGATTACAAGCTCCAGTAAATAACATCAAACAAGCCGCCGCCCCCGCTTTATTGAACCGCCCCCTGTCAAGTAGACAATTAAAATAAATAAAAAACGGATGGATTATTTTTA
>LFSB01000034.1 GCA_001513045.1 Clostridiales bacterium DTU089 | reverse complement strand
GATCCCCTTTCCGTAGCAGTGTTTTTTTATTTCCACTGTCTACTCTAAGGGGATCATATCACTCTCCGGACGGCAATTGTTGTTTGGACAAATCCACGAAACAGTGGCTTATGACTTGCTTCCCAAAAATTGACCCAATGGTTTATTCTCTTCAAGGCAACCTTTTTTCATTTATTTCGTTCCCGATATGCTCTTACCATAAAAGAATCCAAATCATAATGCTTGCAATCATAGTATTTACATATTTCTTTCAACTCTGCATCGGATTCTATACCGTATTCAATTGCCGCTCTTGTTTTCGGAGGCAAATAATCCGGGTCTGAACGAATGTCAATCATCAGTTCATAGCATCCTTCCAAAGCCTCTTTTAAAGGCAAGCCGAGTCTTTCCGCTACCTCAGAAATTGCATAGCAAGTGTCGATGTCAAATCCATACTCTTTTTCTGCCACGTTAAACGCTTCAATATAGTCAAAATCCATTTCAGAAACCCACCCTGCATTCTTAAGTTTTCTTGTCACGCTGTTGTAATGATTGTCTTTCTCGAGGATTTTTTCATCAAAATCAGAAAATTGGTATTTCTTGTTTGGTATCTCTATCTTTCCTTTTCTCACATCAGTCGGAGTGCAGTTGTAAAAGCTTTTCATATAATGATTTAAAACCGGTGGGCTGGAATAGCTGAAATCGTACGCAATATCTGTTATGGTTTTGCTTGAGTCGCCCCTAAGTTCTTGACATAAAAAATACACTTTCCTCGATGAAATATAATTAAACAAACTTTCGTTTTCCGTCAGCATTGAAAAGTATTCACCGAACTCCTTGCTTGTGTAACCGGAAACCCTGTAAATATGTTGTTTAATCTGTTCTACCTCGTCCCTAATGTTTTCATCGATACAATCCATGACAACATTAAAAACATTTCTTTTTCTCATTTCATTACCTCCTTTATTTTGGTGCTCTCACTATAGCATAAGACAAAAACGATTTCTTGACATATTAGGTATATATTTTGTCAAGAACTCCAACGCATTAAGATAAATCTCTCTGACTCTGATAATTTTCGCCCTGTCTGACAAACATCTCATAGTATTTTCCTCTTGCCGACATCAACTCGTCATGCGTTCCGCTTTCGATAATTTTCCCGTGTTCCATATGATAAATGATATCAAAATCCCGTATGGCAGAAAGACGGTGCGCAATCATAATTGTTGTGGCGGTGTTTGATGCATCGAGAATATTCTGCATTAACCGAACCTCCGCCAACGGGTCGAGAGCCGATGACGGCTCGTCAAGTATCAGCAGCCCGAATGAGCCTGTGAACAGCCTTGCAATCATCAGCCTTTGTGCTTCTCCGCCGGAAAGTGCTATGCCGTCCTGCGTGAATTCGCGGGAAATCATTGTATCTAAATCTCCGTTTGCCTTTTTTAGTATCTCGCTCAAATCAAGCTTGTCAATTATTTCAAGCAGCTTTTCATCGGATACATCGTGATATACCGTTAAATTGTCGCGCAGACTCATTGCAAGAAGTCTGACATCCTGAAACACCACGCCCGTATGCTGCCGCAGCTGATGAATATCATATTCTTTTATGTTTTTGCCGTTAATGAGCACAGCGCCGTTGCTCACATCGTACAGCCGCAACAGAAGCTTTGTAAGCGTTGTTTTACCTGAACCGTTTTCTCCGACTATGGCAACTCTCTGACCGGGTTTTATCTTGAGATTAAGGTTTTCGATAGAAAATGACGTGTTTTCATATCCGAATGAAGCATCCTTGAATTCGACCTCATATTTTCCCTCAGGAGCCGGCAGAGCGTTTTCTTTCACGGGTTCAATATCTGATTTTGCTTCAAAAAACTCCGCAACCTTCTCACCGTTCACAATGCATTGAAGCATTTGCATAATACCGCCCGCAGCATCATTCAAGCTTTCAGCCAAGGCCGTTGAGGCGATAGTAAGCGAAGCGTATAATCCGATTTGCGTTTTGTCACCGGCAATAACGAAAAATATCACATATGCAAGAACACAAGCTGCCTGAATGGGCGAAACCGCTCCCTGTAAAAGATAAAACGGAGCGACTTTTTTCATGTATTGCTTATACGTTTTTTGGAAATTTGCCATTGCCGCATTGATTGTATAAAGCAGCTTCAGACCCGCACCGGATGAACGCAGCTCCGCGGCATTTTCTTTAATTTTCAGCATCCTGCTCACATAGTCAAGCGGACGCCATGCGTCGGTAAGGCTCACATCGTAATCCGCAGAGGGTTTTATTACGGGAATTCCCACCACCGCATTGAGGACCACAAAGAAAGCGGTTATCCCGAGCAGAACCGGACCGACGGACGCTATAATTGCAACCATAGCAATCATTGTTGAAGCTCCGCGCAAAATATCGGGGAAAAGCATCACAACATTTTGAGCATGAATGGGATATGTTTCCTGCGCAAAAATGAACTTCACAAAGAAATCCGGTCTGTCATAGTATTTATAATCGGTACGCAGAGCCTTTTTATTGACATCATTCTTTATTCTGTTACTGATTTTCACAAGAGTCATTTGCGTGTATGCCATTTGTATGACCTTCTCCGAAGCGGCAACAAAAACGATGAACAGGGTAAACATAACAATGACGGAAATAACCTCGTTACGAGGCGTGTCGCTCATAACGGCATCAATCGCCTTTTGAGGTAGAAGCGCGGTTAGATATGCTGAAACAGGCTGAAGCAGGGTTGACATCAGTAAAACCGTAAGCATATATCCCTTGCCGTATTTCCAATAAGGCTTGAGGAGAAATAAGATATACTTCGACTTTGATAGACTTGAAAGTTTTTTGTTTTTCATATGAAACTCCTTAAAATATGTTTTGATTCGATTCAAATAACAGATAAGAGCTGCTTACGCCGCAACTCAAATAACCCGAAAGTTTTAATCTTTCGGGAGCCTGCTTTGAATCGAATCAAATAATCATATTAAAATTTGTCTCAATGAAATCAGTCATTACGGTACCTCTCAAAACAACCGATAATAGCTATTTTATATATTTTACCATACCTTAATGAAATTGGCAACTTGTTTGCTATAATAAACAAATGCGGCCGACCGCTTCAAGTCACGTTATTTGGTTCCTGCCCATTTCGGCGTCGCCTGCGGCCTCCCGACAAAAGACAGAGCAGTATAGTTCGATACCGGGTAAATTAAAAAAACCGCCGAACGGCTAAAGCCGATTGACGGTTTTTGGTGGAGCATAGCGGGATCGAACCGCTGACCTCTACACTGCCAGTGTAGCGCTCTCCCAGCTGAGCTAATGCCCCATGGAATTATTTTTCGGTTAAGCGTGCCGGAACATTGCCTGCAAACCTAACGCGTTTGATATGTTAACACAAAGTTTCGGTTAAATCAATAGAAAATCGCGAAATTTTCTAAAATTATTTGACAAATGTAATGAACTTGCAAAAAAATTGAATAAATATTCATAAAACCCTTGATTTTTACAGGTTTGAGTGTATAATCTGTGTATAAATATTACAAGAAAGGCAGATATACACCTTGCGTCTCCGGCATACCGCAACAAATTTTCATCTTATGCCGTGCCGTGCACCGTGCATATTGAAATCCGGTAAGTAAAATGAAAAAGGTATTTATAGACGGCAGAGAGGGCACAACCGGACTGCTGATATATGACAGGCTCGCTGATTTTGAGGGCATAGAGCTGCTCACCCTCAGTGAAGAGGAACGAAAATCAACCGCCAAACGCCGGGAGATGATAAACTCATCCGATATCACTTTTCTTTGTCTTCCGGACGATGCTGCGCGCGAATCCGTATCGCTTGTTGAAAACGATGCCGTGAAAATCATAGACACCTCTACCGCCCATCGTACGCTTCCCGGCTGGGCTTACGGCTTTCCGGAGCTTTCCCGCGCCTATCGCTTTGCAATAGCTTCCGGTTCAAGAATTGCCGTGCCTGGTTGCCATGCGAGCGGATTTATAAGTGCGGTATATCCTCTGGTCGCCTCGGGCGCCGTCGGCAGAGATTATCCTTTCGTTTGCTTTTCCGTAACAGGCTATACCGGCGGCGGCAAAAAGATGATAGCTCAATATGAAAGCTGCACCGATTCCTCGCTTGACGCGCCCCGTCAGTACGCTACCGCGCAGCAGCACAAGCATCTGAAAGAGATGAAGGCCATTCCGTCACTTGAAAACGAGCCGGTATTTTGTCCGGTGGTGGCAAATTATCCACGCGGCATGGAGGTAACTGTTCCGCTTATTCCCCGATTGCTCGATAAAAAGCTCACCGCGCAGGACGTTTGTGAAATACTTTCACAAAATTACGATTCGCAGCCGCTTGTGACGGTTTTACCGTATACCGGAGAAAACGCCTCCCTTTCCGCCGACACCCTCGCAGGCAAGGACAATATGGTGATTTCCGTGGAGGGGAACGATGACAGAATATTGATTGTTTCGCGATTTGACAACCTCGGCAAGGGCGCATCCGCCGCCGCGGTTCAATGCATGAACATACTTCTCGGCAACCCCGAAGCCACGGGGCTTGTTATATAATATAAATCGGAGGAAAACAACATGGAGTTTGTAAACGGCGGCATTTGTGCCGCAAAGGGATATAAGGCGTCCGGGGTTTACTGCGGACTGCGCAAAAACAAGACTAAAAAGGACCTCGCCCTCATAGTGAGCGAAAAACGAGCCGCAGCCGCCGCAGTATACACTCAGAATCTTGTAAAGGGTGCGCCGATAGCGGTGACAAAGAAGAATATTTCCGACGGCTACGCAAGTGCCGTAATCTGCAACAGCGGAAATGCCAACACCTGCAACGCCGACGGAGTGGAAATTGCGGAAAAGATGTGCGGCTTCGTGGAAAAATACGCCGGCATTCCCTCAGGTGACGTAATTATCGCCTCCACCGGCGTAATAGGACAGCCTCTCAATGTTCACGCCATTGAAAGCGGTATGCCCGAGCTTGTTAAAAATCTTGCTCAGGACGGCAGCGAACACGCCGCAACCGCAATAATGACAACCGACACCGTGCTCAAGGAGTACGCCGTAAAGTTTTCTCTCTCAGGCAAAGAGTGCTTTATAGGCGGCATAGCCAAGGGCTCGGGCATGATACATCCGAACATGGCAACAATGCTTTGCTTTCTCACCACTGATGCGGCCATATCGCCGGCAATGCTTTCAAAAGCGTTATCGGACACGGTAAAGGACACCTTCAACATGATAAGCATTGACGGTGACACCTCTACAAACGATATGGTAAGCATTCTCGCGAACGGCATGGCAGGTAATGAGGAAATAACCTGCCCTGACGAAGGCCTCTGCGAGTTTGAAAAGGCGCTGAACCTGCTTATGGTCAAGCTGTGCCGCACAATTGCCAAGGACGGCGAGGGCGCCACAAAGCTTCTCGAATGTGCGGTCACCGGTGCGCTTGATGAGAAAAATGCCAAGCTCATAGCCAAGTCCGTTATCTGCTCGAGCCTTTTCAAGGCCGCGATGTTCGGCGCGGATGCCAACTGGGGACGCGTGCTCTGCGCCATAGGTTACAGCGGAGCGGAGACAGACGTAACAAAAATTTCGGTATCCTTTGTCTCGCGTGCAGGAGAAATAACGGTATGCGTCAACGGCTCCGGAATTGATTTTTCCGAGGAGGACGCGAAAAAAATCCTCTCCGAGGATGAAATAACCGTAAAAGCAATGCTCGGGGACGGCAACGCCTCGGCAGTCGCATGGGGCTGCGACCTCACATACGATTACGTCAAAATAAACGGCGATTACAGAACCTGATTATAAGGAGGAAAATACAGTGGAAAAGTTTTCAGACATTCAGAGGGCAGAGGTTCTCACTCAAGCACTCCCCTATATTCAAAAATACTACAACAAAATCGTCGTGGTAAAATACGGCGGCAACGCAATGATAAACGATGAGCTGAAAAAAGCGGTTATGGGCGATATTGTTCTGCTCTCGCTTATCGGCATAAAGGTTGTACTCGTACACGGCGGAGGCCCCGAAATCACCGAAATGCTCAATAAAATCGGCAAAAAGAGCGAATTTGTCGACGGTCTGCGTGTAACCGACAAGGAAACTGCGGAAATAGTCCAGATGGTGCTTGCCGGAAAAATAAGCAAAAGCCTCGTTGCGCTCATAGACAGTATGGGCGGTAAGGCAATCGGCATCAGCGGCATGGATGACCACCTCATTGAAGCCAAGCCTGTCAGTGAGGAGCTCGGATATGTCGGAGATATAACAAAAATCAACACCGAGCCGATACTCGACCTGCTCGATAAGGGATATATCCCCGTGGTGTCAACGGTCGGAACCGACTCCGAGGGCAATGTCTACAACATAAATGCAGACACAGCCGCCTCAAGAATCGCCGGAAGCCTCAAAGCGCAGAGCTTTATTCTCATGACCGACACCCTCGGCATTATGAAGGACCCCAAGGACGAGGACACACTCATGTCGGAAATCCGCGTTTCACAGGTTCCCAAGCTCATAAACATGGATGTTATCTCCGGAGGCATGATTCCCAAGGCGGAATGCTGCGTTGAGGCAATACGTCTCGGTGTCGGACGCGTGTTCATAATCGACGGACGCAAGCCCCACTCGCTTCTCATTGAAATTCTTACGGATTCCGGCGTCGGAACGATGTTCAGATTCTGAAAGCGGGAAGCTGCTTTTTCCCGAAGCGAAAGGAATAATCAAAAATATGGATATAAAACAGCTCGACAGCACCTATATAGCAAACACCTATGCGCGGTTTGACCTGTATCTTGTACGCGGCAAGGGCTCGCTTGTGTATGACGAGTCCGGCACTGAGTATATCGACCTCGGCGGCGGTATAGCAGTCAACACCTTCGGCTTTTGTGACGAAGAATGGACAGCGGCGGTTACCGGGCAGCTGAACACGCTCCAGCATGCCTCAAATCTTTACTACACCGCTCCTCAGGCGCAGCTCGCGGCACTTCTGTGTGAAAAATCAGGCATGAAGAAGGTGTTTTTCGGAAACTCCGGAGCCGAAGCAAACGAGTGCGCAATCAAGGCTGCGCGCAAATACTCCTCCGACAAATACGGCGAGAGACGCAGCACGATAATAACGCTGAAAAACAGCTTCCACGGGCGCACGGTTACAACGCTTTCCGCAACAGGTCAGGACGTTTTTCATAAGGATTTTTGCCCGTTCACGGAGGGCTTTGTGTACGCTCAGGCGAACGACATCGACTCCGTAAAGGCGCTTTTGTGCGAAAACAAGGTCTGTGCCGTCATGATGGAGCTTATTCAGGGCGAGGGCGGAGTGCTCGTGCTCGACAGGTCTTTCGTCGCCGAGGTTCAGAAGCTTTGTGACGATAACGATATACTCCTGATAATTGACGAGGTGCAAACGGGTAACGGGCGCACCGGTGAGCTGTACTGCTATATGAATTACGGCATACATCCCGATATTGTATCAACGGCAAAGGGTCTTGCCGGAGGTCTGCCGCTGGGTGCGACAATGTTTTCCGAAAGGGTTCAAGCTGTTCTCGGAGCCGGAAGTCACGGCTCGACCTTCGGAGGCAATCCCGTATGCGCCGCCGGAGCACTGAGCGTGCTGAAAAGACTTGATGATACGCTTATGTGTGAGGTCAGGGAAAAGAGCGAGTATATAATTTCCGCCCTCTCCGGAGCAAAGGGTATAAAGAGCATCAGCGGAATAGGTCTTATGCTCGGAATAGAAACAGAAAAGCCCGCAAAAGAGGTTGTGCTTGAATGTATAAGAAACGGCATTATACCTCTGACCGCGAAAAACAAGGTTCGTCTGTTACCCGCGCTCAACATACCGATGCCTCTGCTTGAGAAAGCGGTTGAAACAATTAAAAAGGCCGCCGAATAAGAAAAATCCGCCCGACTGCTATAAGTGCAGCCGGGCGGTTTTATACACATATATCGGCGGTTTAAAATGCCTCTTTCAGGTTTGCAAGCATATTGACGTACTTCATAATCATTTGTACAAAATGCGTAATTCTTGCCGCAATACCGGTAACATTTGCTCCTATATTCGCAAGGTTTTCTCCGGCGGACACGCTGCCGTAGCCGGGAAGTATTCCGTTGTTATCGTTCACGCCGTCATCATCATAAGCAAAGCCGTAGAGCAAGGGAGATACAAGCGCAAGGATGAAATACTGACCCGCCTCAACGGAGCCGTACACTGAATTGCCCAGCTCGGTAAGCTCATCCGAAATGACGTCCGCACCGAGCTGCTCAAGCATATCACGCGCCACACCGAGAAACAGCTCGTCACTCACCGCGGCGAGATCGGTTTTAAGTATAAGCACAAGCGTTTTCAGCAGTAAAGTAACCTCCGGACCGTCGAGGTCGTACGCCTCCTCACCGGCATAGTGCGCGGCAACGACATCCGTCACAAGGTCCCAGCCGGTTTCAAAATCGCTGTCGGGCAGCTGTGTGCCGTACTGTTCGGCAATCTGCTGAACGCTGTTGTCTCCGTAAAGCGGCATTGAAAGAATATCGGTTATGCCCTCAACCGCTGTTTTTACAAGGTTGTAATAAATCGCATCCTCCGCAATGCCGAGCTTTTCCATTGAAAGCGAGAGACTCAGACGATATTCTATGCCCTTCTTCAAAAAGCCCTTTGAATACGCGCGCATATCACTGTTCATAAGGCTTATCTGCTCAGGCGAATACCCGCTCACTCTTGCAGTGAGAGCATCGGTATCTATGGAATCAATGCTTTTTGCGGTGTATTCTATTTCATTTTCCGTAATTGAAAACATCCTGTACTCAAGGGGATACATTGTAAGCGCCGTGGTTGCAAAATCGTATATGACATTGCCGAGAGCGCTCGTAAACGAGGTGGCGTCACTGCAATGCTCATGTCCGGTAAACACAAGCTTTATACCCCAGTCGGCAAACAGCTCTGCCGTGGTATAGTGAAATCTTACAATAAAATTCCTGGATATTATCCTCTCGAGCGGCATGTGGTCGAGCAAATTATGATGCATCATGAGTATGGGATATCTGCCGTCACGCTTTGCCGCATCCGCCTGCTCATGAACCCAGTCCAGCTTTTCCTGCGACATTCCGTCCTCCGTCGAGGCGGTCTTTCCGCAGCTGTCGAGAGCTATGAGCCTGTATTTTGTTCCGAGGTTTGCCGTATATGAGCAGGTTCCCTCATCGGTCGCGAGCGCCTTGTCGTATCCGAAATCGGCATATATTCTCATGAAATCCGCAAAGGTGGTCTGTGAATCCTCGCTTGCATCATGGTTGCCGTTTATTACATAAACCTGCTTGCCGCTCGACTCCTCAAAGGCACGCAGCTTTTCAGCCATATCGTAATGCTCCTGAGGAATTGTTCTGCCGTGGTCGGCAAGGTCGCCGGAAATGAGCACAAATTCGCACTCTTCGTCCTGCGCGCACTGTCTGAGAAACTCATCTATAATAAAGCCGCTCTCATCATTCATTGCCGCACGCCGGTTTGAATACCAGAATATCGGGTCGTCAATTTCCCCCTCGATAGCATCGCGGGGAACATTGTAATGCAAATCCGATGCCAGAGCAAAGCTTATCCCCTCATCGGGCTGCGCCGCAACGGCACATATTCCCGTGACGGATACCAAAAGTGAAATACAAAGGAAAACAGATATGAGTTTTTTCATGCTTGCAATCGTTCCTTTCGCGGCGGGACGCAGAAGCATATCAGGTATCCGCAACCGACGCCGCATTTTCTTAATATTTAGTTAGATTTTAACATTATACAGATGCCTTGTCAAGAAAATCCTTATCCCTATTGACTGTTTCCGAAAAATATCATACAATAACAATTGGGTTTTTAAATTTATATAAAACGGGGGCTAAAGTTTGAAAGATAAATCTTTCAAACGGCAAATTTGTGCCTTGACGGTCAACGACCGTCATTTCGGCAAGCCGAAACCGCCACAAAGTTTGCGGCTCGGCGGAAAGGAATGGTCATAAAAATGAAATCTGCACTGAAAAAGCTGTCAACGATTCTTATGTGTCTGTGTATGGTTGCGGTAACACTTTGCCCTGCGCTCGCTGCGTCGGCGGCGGCACCCGTATCCTGCGAAAATGACCTCGCCTCAATTGAGCGTGATGTTCCTGTCATTACCGTTAACGGCTTCGGAACGTCAATCTACAAGGGTCTTTCAACCCCCTCGGAGGATGACGATGAACAGATATGGGCACCCTCGGCAGAGGTAATAGCAAAATCCGTTGCTGTTTACGGTCCTCAGCTCGCAGTATGGATTGCCACGGAAAATTATGACGCTGCGGCAGCTGTTCTGTCTCAGGCTCTGCTTCCGATATTCCAACAGGCTGCATGCGATGAAAACGGTGTTCCGAATCCCGATACCGGAATTAAAACCGTTAATGACTATGAGGCAAAGGAAGCCTACGGCTTTGAAAACCGCTACTCCTTCAGCTATGACTGGCGGCTTGATATGCACACGATTTCCGCCCAGCTCGATGAGTATATAAAGGATATTATGGAAATCACAGGCTCTGACCGTGTTGTTATTACCGCCATGAGCATGGGTAACTGTGTTCTGACCACTTATCTCTATGAGGATTATTATACCGACCCCGATTATGACGGAACCGTTGAGGCTGCTATGTTCATTGCCGGAGCAATGAACGGTGTCGCCTGCTGCGGCGACGCATTCTCCGGAAATATTTCAATAGACACCACCTCTCTGCTGCGCTTTATGTCCGAGAAGATGATGGGCTCCGCAATTCTTCAGGCCGTATATTATGCGCTTGAGTCAATGTATGCCGTGGGTGTTCTTGAGCCTGTTGCAAACTATGCAAACAAGCTCACCGATGCGCTTATAGACCAGCTCATGGATGACGGCTTCTTAAAGACTCTCGCGACCATGCCCGGCTTCTACGCTCTGATGTCACCTCAGGAATATGACGCGTGCCGGGCGGCCATCTTCGACACTCCCGAAAAGCTTGAACATTATGCCGGTCTTATCGCAAAGAACGATTATTATCACGACAGTGTTCAGGACAACAATGTCGCTGTAATACGCAGTATGCTCTCCGATGGCATAAGAGTGGGCATTTTTGCCGAATACGGCTATACGATGGCTCCGGTAACCTCCGATAACGAACGCCTCTCCGACAGCGTAATAACCACTGCAGCGGAAAGCTTCGGAGCTACCTGTGCCGAAGTGGATGATGTTCTCGGTGACGGATATGTTCAGGCGGTTGAGTGCCCCTCCGGCTTCAACCATATCTCTTGCGACCGCCAGATTGATGCTTCGACCTGCGCCTTCCCCGATATTACCTGGTTCGGCAAATATATGAATCATACCGACAGCAGGCAGCTGCTCAAGAATCTTGTGGACCTTGTGCTCTACGGCGACAAGCAGATAGATGTAGGCACCTATACCGAGTTCCCTCAGTTCCTTGCAAGCGTTGACGGCAGTCTCATTCCGCTTGAGGATGCTAATCCCGCGGAGCCGACTCCGTTTGAGCAGCTTACGCTTGTAAACAGAATCAAGCAGTTTATTCAGCAGGTAATAATGCTAATCACCTCGCTTGTGGAAACCTTTAAATAAAATCAAATACATATAAAATAAACAAGGAGAGCCGTACGCCCCGTATGGCTCTCTTTATAACGGAGGACAACAATGACTACAAAATCCAAGCCCGTCAGAGGTTCAGGCGAAAATCCGGATCATATCATGATAAGCATAAACGGAGATGCAAAAACCTCCATGGCGGTCACCTGGCGCACCTGTGCGGAAATCACCGAGGGCTATGTTGAATATCGCGGAGAGGACGGCGTTACCGGAAAGGTATATGCTGATACCGAAATATTTGAAAGCGACATCGACATAAGCAGCATCTTCTGGGCACGCCTTACAAATCTCAAGCCCGGCAAAAAATATTACTACACCTGCGGTGACAGCACTCATCGCAGCGCGGAATATTCCTTCTCCACACAGCCGGAAAAGCTTGAAAAATTCAAATTCATCTGTGTTTCAGACCAGCAGAAGGGCGAGCCGCACGACTGCCCGGACTACTCATATTTTAACCGCTTTATTAAAGATGTGCTAAAAAAGAATCCGGATGTACGCTTTATACTTACCGGAGGTGACAACACAGACTGCGGACAGCACGAGGTTCAGTGGAACGGCGCATTTTCGGGATTTGTCGGCATATCCGAATCCGTGCCGCTGATGATGGCTGTGGGAAATCATGATAACCGCGGCTTCAAGGATTACGAAAAATGCATCGGACGCTACTACGCGGAGCCGGCGGAATATTTCGACAAGCAGTTTAAAGGCTCCTACGCCGACGACGGTCCCGAAGGCTGGAAGACCGAAAACTACACCTTCGATTACGGCAATGTTCATTTCAGCGTTATAGGAATAAATGAGCCGGAGCTTGTAAATGACTGGCTTGTAAAGGATTTGAGCGCCTGCAAACAGACCTGGAAAATCGGAACCTATCATTTTCCGATATGCTACTCGGGTGAGGACTGCCAGAATTATGACGCCTATCCGGTTATGCGAGAGGGAATGGAGCTTTTCGACCTGATGTTTTCAGGTCATGAGCATAATTTTTCAAGAAGCTTTCCGCTGAAGAACGAGGAGCTTTTTGACCGTCCCTCGCAGGGAACCGTTCACTACATGCTCGGAAACTCAAATCAGAACCCTCCCGGCTCGCGCACGCTTTCAAAGGTATGGCATGCGGCATTTTATCCGCAGGAGGAAGACAATGCCATGGTTGCCATCGTTGAAGTTGAAGGCGACAAAATGACGCTGACCTCCGTGCTCAGCGACGGCAGAACCGTAGACAGCTGTGTCATTGATAAAGCCTCGGATACCATTCTTCCGTATGCGGTCGCGCCCATATTCAACCGCACAAGAATGATGTTCAAGGGCATGGACTGCGGACTTTGTCAGGCAGACACTCCGTGCGAAAACATTGCCGGGGTCTGGTTCGCTCCGCTTTCCGTGCTTATAGGCTACATAGGCGGAGGGGTAAGAAAAGCTCCGGGAAAGCTTGAGCTTGAAATTTACGGACACAAGGCTGTGCTCACCGAGGGCAGCGACATAATGGAAACCGACGCGGGTAATGTAATTCTTCCCGCAAAGGTATACAGAAGCCATCGCGGCCAGCTTTATGCTCCGGCGGACGCTGTTTCCGCCTTCGGAATGCGCTGGGCATATGCTCCGAGAAACAACTTCCTGTCCTTTGAACACGAAAGCGAGGACAAGCCTATAACCGAGCAGCCCTGATACATAAAAATAAAATCCGGTCACAAAGCCCCGTCTCAGAGTGATTTTTATCATACTCAGACGGGGCTTGAAAATTCCGCTTAAATATGTTACAGTATAACAAAAATGTGACACCTTGTCGTATTTCGTCAGAAGGGGGTATTGATAATTATGAAAAAGCTCACAAGCGCCGTCGCCGTTTTGCTTATCATGTGCACTTTTTTCAGCTCCTGCGATAAAGCTCCCGACAACTCAAAAAACGGAATTGTTGTAACCACCAGTCTTGCCGGAAAGCCGTCTGTTGTGGGAAATATCCCGTGTGAATTTCCGCTTGTCAACAATACCGCGTCCTTCAATATCATGAATGTGGAAAGCAACGGTGTAAGCGCCGGGGACATTTACATCTGGCAAAAATACGAGGAAATGACCGGCATAGATGTCAACTGGACAACCGTAACAAAGGATGAGCGCGCAAAGGCTTTATATGACGCACTCATGAACAAAACCCCGCTCGACCTGGTTATACGCTGCAAGGTTTCTGCGAGAAGACTGATGCAATACGGCGAAAGCGGACTGATTCTCGACCTTGCCAAGGACGGCATGCTCGAAAAATATGCCCCGAATTGCTGGGCTTATCTGAAATCCCATCCCGAAGCTCTCGCCTCCGTAACAAATCCCGACGGAACCATATATGCGCTGCCACAGGTAAACTCCGGAGCCGAGCTGAGCGTATCAAGAAAGATTTTCATCAATAAAAAATGGCTCGAAAATGTGAATATGCAGCTTCCCTCCACCACCGAGGAGCTTTATGCGCTGCTTAAAGCCTTTAAAGAGCTTGATGCCAACGGCAACGGCGACCCCTCCGACGAAATACCTCTTTGCTCTCAGGATTTACTCAGCCTTGAGGAAGCATTATACGGCTCCTTCGGAATAGGCAACAGGGGTGTGCACAACCTATTTGTCGATGCCGAGGAAACCACCGGCAAGGCTCGTCTGATTGCCGGAACCGACGGTTACAGGGATTATCTTGAATACATGAACCGCCTGTATTCCGAGGGCTTACTCGACAAATCCGTGTTCACCATCACCCTTGAGCAGTGGACGAATTATGCCGCCAACGACTGTATAGGCGTTTTTTCAAGCACAAATCTCGCCTCCCTTCCCTCCGGCGCGGCGGACAATTGGGTCGCCGTGGAGGAGGCTCTTGAGGGACCTGAGGGCTATAAAAAGATTTCTGCGGTAAGAGCAAACTTCCACTCAACCGGAGCCGCCCTCATTCCCTCAACCTGCACAGACCCCGCGCTTGTGCTGCGCTGGCTTGACTACTTCTGGACAGATGAGGGTACGCTTTTCTATCATATGGGAATTGAAAATGACACCTTTGTTGTAAAAGAGGACGGCAGCTACGATTACTCTCAGAAGATTTATGATGAAATAAACAGCTCCGGGAAATCGTTCGATGCCATAATTGCAAAATACTCTCCGTATCCCGGCGGCGGCAACCCGACGGTTGAAATCGCCCCTTACTTCATGGGCGGTGAGATGGCTGAAATCCCCGCGGCGGCGGCAAGAAAGCTGTTTGAATACCGTCCCGAGGAGTTCTGGCCGAGCTTCACCTTTACAAATGAGGAAAATGACCGCATAAGCATTCTTCAAGCGGATATTTCAAAGCATATCTCCTCATCAATGACGGACTTTATTACCGGCAAAAAGAGCTTCGATGAATGGGATTCATACCTTTCACAGCTTCACAAGCTCGGCTCCGATGAGCTTGTGGGACTCTATCAAAACGCCGTTGACAGATATACGGACATAAAAAGCAACATTAAGTAAGCTTTACACGCAAGCCCCTGCATAAATAATAACGCTCCGTCCCACGCAGGTGAGGCGGAGCGCTTTTTGTTGCAAATCTTTTAAATGCTGTTTTTTCCGCCGCCTTGCTCGACGGCGTTTGCAAGAAGTTCAAACAGCTCGGATGGCACATAGGGTTTCCCGAGATGGCCGTTCATCCCCGCCTCTCTGACCTGCCGCACATCCTCATCAAAGGTGTTTGCCGTCATTGCATAAATTGGCACCGAGGAAGCATCAGCGCGCTGTATTGAGCGTATCGCGACAGTTGCGTCATATCCGTTCATAACCGGCATCTGCACATCCATAAGAATGACATCGAAATATCCCTCACCGTGCTCTCTGAAGGCATCCACTGCCTCCCTGCCGTTGACCGCCTCCACTGTCTGAGCTCCGGTTTCGCTGATAAGCGTACGTGCAATCTCACGGTTGATTTTATCATCCTCAACCAGAAGCACATGAGCCCCTTCAAGTTTGACCGTGTTTTCATTGTCGGTCATATCCTGACGCTTTACAGTATTATTGAGTATGCTCAGCGCCGTGCTTTTGAAAAGAGGAATCTGAACAAAGGCAGCTATACCGGCATTGTACGCCGAGGAACGTTCAACCGAGAACATATCACGCGCCGCAAGAATATATGTAGCATCAGCGCCGAGTGCCGCCCCGGACAGCTGCGCCACCGCACGTATGCCGCTCTTATCGCTCTCGCTCTGGTTAATTATTACATATTTATACGGCTTCCCGTTGGACGCCGCCCGTGATGAAAGCTTGACGGCATCAAGCAGGCTGAATGCACAATCCGTCTTAGCGCCGACACTCTCGAACATCCGGCTCTGATTGTCGCACACACGCTTTTCATCGCCGAATATGAGCACAGACGTATCGGTATAATCCTCAGCTTCGTTTTCATCCGAGCCCTGAGCAAGCTTCATGTGCATACGCACGGTAAATACGGTTCCCTCTCCGGGCTTGCTGTTACAGACTATGGTTCCGCCCATAAGGTCAACAAAATTCTTTACGATTGCCATTCCGAGTCCGGTTCCCTCTATTTTCGAGATGCCGGATTTTTCATCGCGCGTAAACGTGTCAAATACCTTTTGCACGAAATCCGGTGACATTCCTATTCCGTTATCCGAGAAGGTAAAAACATAATTCCCGAAGCCCTCGTCTTCAGATGCTTCCTGGCTTATTCTCAAGCCGACCGTACCGCCGTTGGGCGTAAATTTTACGGAATTTGAAAGGATGTTCATAAACACCTGAGTAAGACGGACATTGTCACCTATGATTTTCTCGTCCGAAACGTCACCGACCTCAACTATCAGACGCTGGCTTTTTACCTCAAGGCTCTGATTGAGCACGGTGATTATTCTGCCTATAAACCTCGGCAGCTCTATAACGTCCTGCGAAAGCGTGAAGTGCCCGGACTCGATTCTGCTCATATCAAGCACGTTATTGATAATATCGAGAAGATACTGCGATGCCACGCCGACCTTTTGCAGACAATCCTTCACGTACGGCGGGTCATCAAGATGCTTGAGCGCTATCTGCGTCATGCCCACTATTGCATTCATGGGAGTTCTTATGTCGTGACTCATGTTTGACAGAAACGCCGACTTTGCCTTGTTTGCCGCTTCCGCCGCGTAATAAGCCTCCTCAAACTTTTGCTTTTGCATGCTGTCATCCTTCAGCACGGCAAATTTATCCGACAGCAGACTCTTCTCATCGATTACGGCTCCTGCTTCCTTTCCGTCATCCGATTCCGAGCTGAGCCCTACGGCAAGCTCGTTTATGGGCTTATACTGCTTGACCACACTGCGAAGAAGCACGAAAACCGCCGCAATCATCAACACCATCATCAGCGCTATGAAAACAAGCTGCTTGACTGCAACCCTTGAAACTATGTCGTTAAGACGTATGACAGAAACATATGTCCAGCTGTTATTCTCAGAAATCTTTTTCTGCACAACAAACCTTTTTCCGTCATGCATAAAGGACTCCCCGTTCTCTGTTGTGTAAAGCTCAACGGGTACGCCTTCCTCAAGGTTTCCGGTACGGTATATCTCGTTCCCCGACGAATCAAACACGGCTACCTCCCCGGAGCAGTTTGTGAGCTGAGACTCTATTATAGGCTCAACCTGAGAAAACGGAATAAGCATTAACACGAACGCCTGGGGAGTTTCGGAAAACTGCGGCAACGGACATATATATGAAAAATAAGCCTTTCCCGTGCTCTCAAAGTTCATAAATCTTACACCGGGCTTGGTAACCGACTGTGTCATGCTGATATATTTTTCAGCCGAATCCTCATTAAGCCCGAGATAGGCGCTCCAGAAGCCCTTAAAGGACATTTCGCCCTTGGAGGTGTAAATTGTATCCGGCTCTGAAAGCCTGTAATACGCGAGATATTCTATAAAATCGTTTCCTATGAGATATCTTTTCATTGTCTCGGCCATTTCATAGCCGTAATAGCTTGCCTTGTCGGGGGATTCGAGGAAAAACGAAGTGTCGTTTCCTATGCTGTAGGCTATGCTTGAAACCTCCGCCATGCGTTTTGATATGGTGTTTTCCATTACATCAAGCTGCTTTTCCCTCTCCGATATAAGGCTTTTGTTTATCTCAGTCGTGAAGGAGGAAAACACAATTGCAACCACCGCAATAAGCACAAGCATAAATATTACTGCAATTCTTATAAAAACCGAGCGGACAAACTGTGAGCTTTTTATATATTTAAGCGGGCTGTTTTGATTTTTGCTTCCCATTTTCAACCTCTCTTTTCTAAAATCCCGATAACGCTTTATGAAATTACAATTAAAATTATTATATCACATTCTTATCAGGATTGCAAGGCGGAATATGAAACATACAGCAGCATCCGGGGGCATACCGCAACAGGGTTTTTCTCCTAAAAAACAAGTATTTTTCCTTTTACTATTGCAAACTCCCCCTTTACCGTGGTACATTTAGCATAAATAACCAATCTTTCAGCCGTTGCGAAAGGAAGATACAGAAAATGAACAGCTTGCTTGAAACACCCGTAACAATATACGGCAGAGAAATAAAAAACCGCATCCTCTTTCAGCCCATGGAGGGGTGTGACGCCGAAAACGGAGCAGTCGGCGAGCTTGCGAGAAGAAAATATCTCAGATTTGCCCACGCCGCTCCCGGAATAATATGGTTTGAAGCTACCGCTGTCACTCCGGAGGGCAGAGCAAATCCCAGACAGATGTTTTTAAACGACAGCACCAAGGAAAGCTTTCGTTCTCTGATTTCCGATATCAAACGCATATCCTTTGAGGAGCACGGCTTTTCGCCCGTCATTATCGCGCAGCTCACTCACAGCGGAAGGTTCAGCAAGCCTGAGGGCACCCCGGCACCGATAGTTGCCTACCGCAACAGCCTGTGGGAAAAAGGAAAGCTCGAACAGCCCTATGTCATCGCAAGTGACGAGTATTGCGCCGCTCTTCCCGAAAAATACGCACGCGCCGCCGCTCTCGCCTCCTATGCCGGCTTCGACGGAATTGATGTCAAGTGCTGCCACGGATACCTTCTTGATGAGTTCCTCAGTGCAACTCAGCGTCCCGGACGCTACGGCGGAAGTCTTGAAAACAGGACGAGGCTGTTTTTTGAATGTATAGACAGTGTAAAGAAAAGCATACCCGATAACATGTTTGTCACCACCCGTCTTAACGCCTGTGATTGCTTTGATTATCCCTTCGGCTTCGGCGTGGACGAGAAAAATCAAATTGACCTTTCTGAGACAAAAATCATCATTGAGCAGCTGCGTCGGAGGGGTATTGAGCTTATAAACATAACCCTCGGAAATCCTTATCTCATACCACATGTCAATCGCCCGTGGAACAAGGGTCCGGAGGACGGAAGCGTCAGCTTGGAGCGCATATACGAGGTTACAAAAAGCATATCGCAGTCATTTCCGGATTTAAAGTTTGCAATGTCCGGCTTGAGCTATGAAGGGGAAAACGCCGTCTCCTACGCATCGCGCATAATTCGGAACTCAATTGCCTCGTTTGCCGGCTTCGGCAGAATGACACTCGCTTATCCGGAGTTTTTCAGAGACAGTATTGAACACGGAGCGCCCGACCCGTCAAAGGTATGCCTTAAATGCGGGAAATGCACCGAGCTTATGCGCGCCGGAACAGTGTCGGGCTGCGCGGTGAGGGACAGCGAAACATATATGCCCTACTACAAAAAATATGTTTTAAAATAAAAGGGAGAGTATATTATGGTTGCAGTAGTAACGGGAGCGAGCCGGGGAATCGGAGCCGCAACGGTAAAGGCGTTGCTTGATGACGGCTTTTGTGTTGTCGGCTCATCAAGAAAAGAGTCGGACACCGTCGGCGAATTAAAAAGCGCTTTTCCGGACAGGTTTGACTTTGTACCTGCGGACATTTCAAATCCCGAAAGCATAGAGGCGCTCGTCTGCTTTGTAAGAGAAAAATACGGCAGCCTTGACCTGCTTGTAAATGACGCGGGAGTTGCTCCCCGTTCACGCAAGGATATTCTTGAAATATCCCCGGAGGATTTTGATTCCGTGCTCGACATAAACCTGCGCGGAACCTTCTTTGTAACACAAAAATTCGCGCCGCTGCTTATAAAAAACGGCAGAGCGAGAATAGTCAATATCTCGTCTGTTTCCGCATACACCGCCTCTGTAAACCGAGCGGAATACTGCGTATCCAAGGCGGGAATCTCCATGCTTACCAAGCTGTTTGCGGCAAGGCTTGCCGAGCACTCCGTAAGCGTGCTTGAAATACGCCCCGGAATCGTTGAAACGGACATGACGGCGTGCGTAAAGGAAAAATACGACAAGCTCATCGCCGACGGTGTCACACCCATAAATCGCATGGGTCAGCCCTCGGACATCGCAGGATGCGTCCGGGCTGTTGCGCGCGGAGATTTCGATTTTTGTACCGGCACCGTTATAGACTGTGACGGAGGCTTCAATGTAAGACGCCTATGAAAAAGATTTACGATGCAATAATAATAGGCAGCGGCGCAGCCGGATACGCCGCGGCAGACAGGCTTTTCTGCGAGGGAGTCACGAACATAGCCGTTGTCACCGAAGGCAGGCTTTCCGGAACCTCAAGAAACACCGGCAGCGATAAGCAGACCTATTACAAGCTCGCTATGGACGGCTGCTCCGAGGACAGCGCCCGGAAAATGGCTCTCGACATCTGCTCGGGCGGCTCATGTGACGGCGAAAAAGCGTACATTCAGGCCGTCAACAGCCAGCGCTGCTTCTTGCGTCTGTGCGAATACGGGGTTAAATTTCCCACAGACAGCTTCGGTGGCTTTCCGGGCTATAAAACCGACCACGACAGCTCCATGCGCGCAACCTCCGCCGGACCTCTCACCTCAAAATTCATGACACAGGCTCTCGAGGATGTGGTGTTGAACAAAAACGCCACCCCTCTGCTTGACAATCTGCAGGTAATAAAAATCGTAACCGAAGGCATTAAAGACCGTAGGGTATGCGGTATTGTTGCGCTCAACCGCAAAACCGGACAGCCGGAAAGCATTTTTGCAAAAAATATAATCGTCGCATCCGGTGCACCGGCCTGTATTTACGAGCGCTCGGTATATCCCGAATCGCAGCACGGAATGACAGGCGTGCTTATCAGCGCCGGCGTAAGGCTGTGCAATTTTTCGCAATGGCAGTACGGCCTTGCCTCAACCGACTTCCGCTGGAATGTATCGGGAAGCTTCATGCAGGTCATACCAAGATTTGTAAGTGTCGGCGAGGACTCGGATGAGCGTGAATTCCTGCCGGAATATGCCGGCAGCGCAGAGGCTGCGAACAATCTTGTCTTTCTCAAGGGCTATCAGTGGCCCTTCTGCTCGGAGAGGACAGAGGGCTCGTCGAAGATAGACCTTGCCGTTGATGAGCAAATCCGCAACGGCAGAAGAGTATACCTCGACTATACGAAAAATCCCGAGGGCTTTGCGTTTTCCTCGCTTTCCGACGAGGCTCTCGGATACTTGGAAAACGCGGGTGCCGAGGCGGAAACGCCGATTGAAAGACTTGCGCTTCTCAATCCCAAGGCAATTGCCGTCTATGCAGGACACGGTATTGACCTGCGTTCTCAGCGACTGCGTATAGGGGTGTGCGCCCAGCACAACAACGGCGGAGTGTATACCGATTGCGATTATCAGACAAACATCGAAGGGCTTTATGTCATCGGTGAGGCGGCAGGCTCCTTCGGGCTTGCAAGACCCGGCGGCTCCGCTCTCAACGATACACAGGTCGGCGCACTTGTATGCGCGCGCCGTATAAAAAATCATATCAGCCGGGAAATCAACCGTGACGCCGTAATTGACGAGGAAAAGCGTTATGCGGCGAAGGTATCCGGCTTTAAAACGGCCCCGGAGGTTGATTACTCATACATCCCCCGTAAAATGAGCAATTTTGCCGCATTTATAAGGGACAAAGAAAAATGTGAGGCACTGCTCGGCGAAATAACCGCTCTGTTAAAGACTTACCCCGCGAAGCACCGCGGCATTGAACAGTATTTTTATGACCTTGATATGCTCATTTGTGCACGGGCTCTGCTGAAAACCGTTCTTCTCGAAATGCCTCTCACAGGCAGCCGCGGAGGAGCCGTATTTGCCGATGGCGGCAAAATTGTGCCGGAAAACCGGAAATACAGAGAATATCTTACGATTACCGACGGCGAGGAAATCAGCTTTGAAAAAACGTCTCCGGTGCCGCTGCCGGACGGTGCGTTTGAAAAATATCTTGCCGAAACCGAGGTTTGAGCTATGGACAATTTTAAAATCGGTCTTACAAGCACCACCTTCCGTCAAAAATCCCATAGCGAGATTGTCGGAATCGCAAAGGACGCCGGCGCGCAATACATAGAATGGGGTACGGATATCCACGTAAAAACACCCGATGATGCCGCAAATGTCAAATCGCTGTGCGATGCTGCGGGAATCGGGATATGCTCCTGCGGCAGCTATTACACCGCCGGCTGCGGCGATAAGGATGAGTGGCTGCGTATATGCGCTCTTGCGCACGAGATGTCCGCACCGTCAATAAGAATATGGCTCGGAAACAAAAACAGCGAGAAAACCTCCGCCGCGGAATATGAGCGGCTGCTTGAGGACACCCGCTCCATGTGCTCCGCCGCAGAACGTTCAGGTCTTACCGTCTGCGCGGAGTGCCACGGCAACACCTTCAACAACAACACCGATGCCATACTGCGCTTTTGTGACGAGCTGAAATGTGAAAATTTCCGCACCTATTTTCAATCGAGATATCACTCGCTCGACTATGACCTTGACAGAATCGAGCGCACCTTTGAAATAACGCGCGATGTGCATATATCCTATTCCGAGCTTACTCGTGAACAGCGCTTCAAGAAAAAGAACAGGGAATATATAGATATCCTGCTCAAAAAGCTTCTTGAGAAGGATTTTGCAGGCGTGGTTATGATAGAATTCACACGGCAGGCAAGCGCCGAATATTTCATGCAGGACGTTAAACGTCTGAAAAGCTACTGAAGGCTTTTTAACTCCCCCGACGGAGGGCAGAATTAAGGAAAAATACCCGTAACCGCGGCACAGGGTAACACGAGATAACAGGGAGGTCTTGTTTTGAAGGACAGCGAATATTCTCCGGATTTATTTATGGATAAGCTTTACGCCTCACACCGTGCACAGCCCTATGCGCAGACAAAAAACGCCGAGGAGGCTTTGAAGGTCGGTGCCGATATCAGAGAAAGGGCAAAACAGCTGTTCAACCTTGACGCTCTTTGCGACATAAGCGCCCCTTTTTCGACTGAAAAAAGAGGCGAGCCTGTCGATTTCGGAAGCTTTGCCATGCAAAAGTATTCGGTGCGGGTGTGTGAAAACCTTCAAACAGCCGTCTACATACTTACCCCGAAAACTGTCAGACAGCCCGTCCCCGGCGTTGTCGCTCTGTGCGGACACGGCTACGGAGTGCGCCAGATTCTCGGCATATCGGGAAACGGACGCAAAAAGCACCTGAGATATTTCGACAACTACCAGAAAAGCTTTGCTCTTGAGCTTGCACGGCGCGGCTGCATAGTTGCCGCTCCCGAGCTTTTCGGCTTCGGCGAAGCAAGGCTGAAAAAGGATTTGGCAAAGCCGTTTTACGCAAGCTCCTGTAAAGAGCTGTCACACCATCTTCTGCCTTACTCTCTCACAACCGCATCGGTTCGCGTGCTTCAGGCAATCGCATGCGCAAGCCTACTTTCGGAAAAGCCGGAGGTTGATACAAGCCGCCTTGCCTGCATGGGAATTTCCGGCGGAGGTCTTACCGCGCTCTACGCCTCGGTGCTTGACGAACGGTTTAAAAGAATTGTCGTGAGCGGCTACATAAACACCTTCCGCGACAGCATACTCTCGCTGTGGCACTGCCCCGACAACTACATTCCGGGAATACTCAGCATCGGCGAAATATACGACTTTGCCTGTGCTCTCGCTCCGCGTGAGCTTCTTATAGAATCCGGAACCCGCGACAAAATTTTCCCGATTGAAGCAAGCCGTCTCGCACATAAAAAGATTGCCGAAATATATTCGCTCGTCGGTGCCTCGGATAAGCTGCATACAGATGTTTTTGACGGCAAGCATCAGGTCAGCGGCAAGCAAGCCTTCGACTTCCTGTCCGGTAAATAATTTATTTATATAAAAACGAACGGAGGACCCGCTTATGCGTATTTTCAAAAGGATTCTGCTGGTTGTCGCAATCATTCTCTGCGCCGTTATCGCCCTTTCATGCACCGGTCTTGTTCCCGCGCTTTCGGTGATTCCCGACATGGTAAAGGTCGGAATTGATTACGTAAATCTTGACAGGGATAAAAACGCGGTAGGCAAAAAGGAGCTGAGCGAAGCAATATCGGCTGCCGTCAGCACGGCAAAGCACCCCTTTGTTCTTGCGGATGAGGAGAATTTCGCCGCCGTACGTTCCGAATACAAAGCCGGAAGCGCAGGCGAATACGCCGGAGCACTCAACACCTATGTGCTTGCAAACGCCGACGCTCTGCTGAACACGGACAGCTTCCCCGTGATGGAATACAAGCTTGATGAGGAGGACAGCATCCTGCCGATATCCCGCGAGGTTATAAACCGCATTGTAATTCTCGGATATGCCTGGCAGGTGACCGGAGAAGCCAAGTATGCCGACCGGGCAGTGCTTGAGCTTGAAAAGGTCTGCTCGTATCCGGACTGGTGCCCCACACACTTCCTCGCAACCGCCGAAATGGCAATGGCTGTATCCGTCGGCTACGACTGGCTTTTCGATTATCTGAGTGAGGCACAAAAAGACATGCTCGCTCAGAAGACCCTTGATTACGCAATAACTCCCGCGCTTTCCAAAAACTATTTGAAAAACTGGTTTACCTGGTCCAAGAACAACTGGAACAGCATCTGCTATAACGGCATAGGCACGGCGTGCATGGCGTTCGCTTCATACTATCCGGAGCAGGCCGCCGAATTCCTTGCAATGTGCTATAAAAATATGCCCATAGCCTTTTCAAGCTTCACCCCGGACGGTGTATATATTGAGGGGCCTGTATACTCAATATCCGGCACAAATGCCATCGTTAATTTTATAGCCTCCTCAAGAAACTTTTTCGGAACCGACTTCGGAATGTCCGAAATTGACGGCTTCCGTCAGCTCGGCAATTTTCCTGTATATGTAACCGCACCCGCCGGAGTTTTCAATTTCGGCGACAATAAGGACGAGATGGGCTTTTCACCGGCTCTGCACTGGTACGCCTCGGAATATAACGCTCCCCTGCTGGCGGCATATCAGATGCAGGAGATACCCGCAGCCTTTAGCGCGGACACCTCGGATAACACAGAGCGCAATTCGGGAGGACGGGAAAATGCTCTGTGCTCGCTGTGGTATAACAGAAGCCTTCCCACCGACAACGCCGTCTTTGACGGTGAGCCGCTTTCGGTATTGCTGAAATCCGATGCCGGTCAGACTCTGGCACTCATGCGCAGCGCGTATCTTGACAAAAACGCAACCTGCGCCGCAATAAAGGGCGGCTATAACTACACAAACCACGGCGACCTTGATATCGGAACCTTTATATTTGACTCCATGGGCGAAAGATGGGCTGAAGAGCTCGGCCCCGGAAGCTATGACGCACCTGATTATTTCCTCGGTCTGCCCGGAGGCGGACGCTGGAAGAACTATTGCAAGCGCGCCGAGGGTCAGAACACTCTGCTTATAAATCCCGATTTAAAAAGTGAGGACCAGTACGCCCTTGCAAAATGCTCCTTCTCCTCCTTCGAGGAAACATCCGACGGCGGCAAATGCGTTCTTGACATGACTGATGCCTACTGCATGAACAAGGCAAAATCCGTCACAAGGGAATTCGAGCTTTACAACGGACGAACCTGTCTGAAAATCAAGGATACCGTTGAATGCAGCAGCGAGAGCGAAATATACTGGTTCATGCACACCAAAGCAGCGGCGGAAATTTCACAGGACGGCAAAACCGCCCTGCTCACTCTCAACGGAAAGCAGCTCAGAGCAACACTTCCCGATGACGGAACCTTCTGCGTCATGCCCGCAAGGGCGCTGTCCGGAGCGTACGAATACGATTCGGAATACACAGGCATAACCAAGCTCGCCGTTCATCTTGAAAATGTAAAAAGTGCGGTAATAACCGTAACGCTTGAGCCTGCGGTATAAAAGCTCAGCCCCTTTACTGCATAAAAAAGGACCTGCGATTTTTCGCAGGTCCTTTTACTTAATGTTACTTTAAAACCGGCTGACAGTGACTGCAATAATACACCGAACCGCCGAGATATGCCTCCTTGGTCACTGCCCCCGAGCAAACGGGGCAACCGTTTTTCAGAGCGTTCCTTGACATTTTCGTGATATATCCTCCGGGAGCTCCCAGAATATTTTTCTCGGTATCGCGTCCGCCCTTATCGGTCATATCACGCAGAACCGAAACCGTACTTTTCAGCAAGCTCCGGAGTTTTTCCTCGCCCAGCGCCGAAAGCTTACTTCTGGGATTTATTCCCGCATCAAACAGAATATCCTGAAGCACACCGTTGCCTATGCCGGGAAAGTGCTGCCCCGTTGCAAGAAATTCCTTTACGCTTGCCGAGGGCTTGCTGCTTTTGAGAGTATCATAGTACAGCGCTTCAAAATCCGGAGAAAAGGGTGAAACAAAGTTCCGGCTCTTGAGGTAATATTCGTTGTCATAATCGCCCGCGTGTAAAACTATACCGCCGTACATCGCAACCGTGAAAACAAGTGCCTCTCCGGTATCGAAGGTAATAAGCAGCTGATAATCCTTAGGCACGTCGCCCCGGCAGACAAGGCGCATATTCACACCGTCATTCACACAAAGCCTTCTGCCGTTGTCAAACGCAAGCTCCGCATATATGCCGAAGCCCTCTGCTCCGGTGAGTGTGCTGCCCCGGAGTCCGGCATCATATTCCGACGCATCTCCGCTAAACCAGCAAAACCGGTGCGGCTTGGTAGGCGCAAATACCTGTACAACTGCTTTTCCGGCAAGCCTTTCGTTTATCAGACGCGGTAGTGAAAGCGCCTCCGGCAACTCAATCACAGCCATGCCCCCTTTCGAGCTTTATACATTCCTTCAGCTACTGCTTATTTACGGTTTCGACCGCTGACGCATTGACGGCGAGGTTTTCCTCATGGCGCTCGCGCCGCTTCTGCTCAAGCTCCTCATACATGCGTATTTTCTTGTCGCCCTCCACGTCATAGAAGAACTTCAATATGATTGCTTTAAACAGATTGCACAGCGCATAGCCGAACACAAGGAACGCGAGCAGCCACATGCAGGTGTCCCAATAATCGGGCTTTGCCTTCATCGTTTCAACAAGATTGTCAACATTGGACGACTCATAGCCCACCCATGCGAGCATAAAGGGGATGAGCAGCTCCTTGAAGTAATTGAGAACATTTGTGATATATGTAGGAATCGTACCGTGAATTGCCTCAAGGCGCTCTCCGGTTTCCCATTCGAGATAGTCGTTGAACTCGACGGTAAAATGGCTTGTGGAGAGCTCCTGCATTCCCACGCCGATGCCGAAGCAGAAGTAGAATATATAGAAAAACAGACCGAACTCCTTTTGCATATATGCAACCACAAATATAATCGCGGCACATACCATTGAGTAGGCTCCGCAAAACTTGAGTATCTTAGTCGGTTCCTTCTTCTTGGATATCTTTGCGCAGATAACGTTGCCGACCACGGTTCCTATCGCCGTCGGCAACGTCAGCAGAAGGTTTTTGGACGAGCCCACGGTTATTGCGGCAAGATAGGTTGACATCTTGCCGAGCATGGCAAGAACATTTACCCACTGCATATAATAATACGCACGGTAGTTTTTGTATTTAAACAGAGAGAACAGCGCGCCGGAAAGCTTGACCTTTTCCTGCTTGGGCAGCTCAATACGCTCACGGCAGAACACTGCGCACATTACGTTACCCACCATTGTGATGATGCCGGCGGCAACCGCAAGAGACATATACATTGCCCGCTTGTTTTCACTGAATGCGCCGAAAACGAAGGTGTAAAGATATGCTCCGCCGTAGCCGAGATAATAGAACATCTGCCACGCCGTCGCAACAATCTTTTTTTCCTTGAAGTTAGGCGATATAACCTGAGGAATGTTAAGTCCGAGATTGTTGAAGGCGGAAAAGAAGGTGCTCAATATTGCCAGAATGTATTTGAAGGCTATCATGCCCTCCTTATCCATGCCGGTCGGAACAAAATAGTTAAGCACCGTAAGCACAAAGACAGGCACAAGACAGATTACATACCACTGGCGGTAACGTCCCCATTTTGATTTCCACTTGTATGCCACAACCGCCGCGAGCAAGCCCACGGCATAGGTAAGCAAGGTGGTAATCGTCGTCTGGACGGCGTTGATTCTCGCAATTTCCTCACTGCCGACATTTATCGAGCCGTAGTAAACCTCGTAAGCAAAGGTTGCCGCAAGACCGCTAAGGGTACTCACCAGCACTGAGCCGATACGCGCAAGACATATGCTCACATATTCTATTGCGGTAACGTTTTTCTGCTGCTCAAGCGATACGGACGGGTCAAGATTCTTGCCCGACTCACGGAATGAGCGCAGAGACTCTTTTATGTTTATTTTTTTCTTTACCTCGCTGTTAGCCATAAAACCATCTCCCCTTTCTCATAATATTATCACAGCGCTCTCAAAAAGTAAATAACAAAGCCATCTTCATTTCAACTTTTAAATTCATAACGGAAATATAATTGCACGAATTAGTTGAAGTATAACAAAAATTCTCTAATATTGTTGATTTTATTACGACACTATGATATCATTTATTGTATATATCCATATTAAAGTATCATTTCGGCAGTTTGATATGACAACCTATTACAAGCGGAGCGTGAATCTATGGAAAAAAAGAAGAACGGAATACTTGATACGGAGCCGGTTTTCACAGACAGCATAACCGGCGACTCCGGGGAAATGCAAAAGCAGCTGCTCGACAATCTTCCGTGCGGAGCGGCGCTTTATGAATATGACGGCAACCGTATCTCGGTGCTTCATATCAATAAACGCTACTGGCAGCTTGTCGGACGTGGGCCTACCGACTACTCGGACACCTCCGTTCTCGATGCGATTCACCCGGAGGATAAAACTCCCGTTATGCAGGAAATCGGCGCCGCTATACGTCAGCACAGGGACGCCGCGATAGATATGCGTATCATGTGCGGAGCCGGAGGCTACAAGCCCTTTAAAGTGGCCGCAAACATCTCCCCGGAGCCGGACGGAAAATACAAATTTTTTGTCTCCTACACCTCCGTCTCCGAGCAGGTGATGTCCATGAAGGAGATGATACCGATAGCGCTGTCAACCGTCATGTCCGCCTCCGGAGACCTGGCATATCTCAAGGACAGGGACTCGCGCTATGTCTGCTGCAGCGCCTCTGCGGCTCAAATGCTCGGCCTTGCGAGCGAGCGGGATATCATCGGGAAAACAGATTCCGACCTGTTCGATAAAGAGCTGGCGGACGGTTTTATTGCGGATGACAAAATAATCATCGAAAGCGGCAAATCCATTGTCGAAAAAAATGAAAAAATCCAATCAAAGCACGGCAGATTGTGTCTTGCTGTCACTTCAAAATTCCCCATTATAGACACCGACGGAAAGGTCATCGGAATATACGGAACCAGCCGCGATGTAACCGGAGAAAAAAAGGCGGATTTTGAGCTGAACAACCTTTTAAACGTGATTCCGAGCGGAATATTAAAATATTCAGCGGACTCAGAGGAACAGTTCGCATATGTCAGCAAAAACCTTATAGAAAATCTCGGATATACCCAGGAGCAGTTCAGAAAAAAATTCAACAACAGATTTTGCAATATGGTGTACTCCAAGGATAGGGACGAGACGGAGGCAAACGTTGTAAGGCAGGAAAACAACGGACAAATAGGGAAATTCGATTACCGCATCGAGGCGGCGGACGGAAGTCTGCGCTGGTTTCATGATGAAGGCATAAAAATAACCGACCATGAGGGTAAATCCTGGTACTATGTAACACTTGTTGATATCACCGAAAAACGTGTTATCGAGGAAGGTCTGCGCGTAAGCGAGGAGGAAAATCGCCTGGCTCTTGAGCACAGCGGCAACATCATAACAAGATTTGATGTTCATAAGCGGACGCTCACCCTTCCCGCCTCCTTCAACGAGATATTTGTTCTGCCCCCTATTCTCAACAACGTGCCCGAGGAGCAAATAAAACTCGGAAGAATTTCACCCGAAACAGCCGACGCCTATACAGAGCTGTTTGAAAGCATACTTCGCGGCAGTGCCTCCGGCTCGGCAAGCTTTCAGCAAAGCTCCTCAGAGGGCTGGCGCTGGCTGAAGGCGCAGTATACCACGGTTTTTTCCGACAGCGGAGAACCGGTATCGGCCGTAATCTCATTTTCCGATATAACCGAGCAGCTTGAGAAGGAGGTTGTCTACAACAAATGGCAGCAATCCCTCGATGAGCGCAGGGAGGATTCCTATACGCTCTTCCGTTGCAATCTCAGCAGAGATGCTTCATACGACAGCTGGGACGGCAAGCTGCTGAGCGTCGATTTTGCTTCAGGAGAAAAAAGCTTCGGTGAACGCACCGGAGAATATGTTTCTCAGTGTGTTTATGACGAGGACAAGGAGTTATATATAGCCTTTTTAAACGCAGATACACTTCTGGCAAACTATTACCGCGGAATACGCTCAAGCACTCTCGAATACCGTGAGCAAATGCCCGACGGCAAAATCAGATGGCTGCGCCTGTCTGTTGACCTTGTCGAATATCCCAATTCAAGGGATATTGAGGCGTACCTGATGTATGAAAACATCGACGAACGCAAGCAGGCTGAATTGCTTGCACTAAAGCGCTCAGAAACCGACCCTCTCACCGGCGCGCTCAACCGCGAGGCGTTTGTTTCGCGCATGACTCAGATAATAAGCACCTCAAGACCGGATGAAAATCATGCTTTATACATGCTGGATATTGACAATTTCAAGCATGTCAACGACTCCCTCGGTCACGCCGCAGGTGATGAGGTGCTGCAAAATCTTACAATCCGGCTTCGCGCAATACTCAGACGCAGCGACCTTATCGGCAGATTCGGCGGAGATGAGTTCTGCGTATTTCTGAAAAGCATTCCCGGCGAAGCAATAGCCAAGACAAAGGCACATCAGATTATTTCATTGGATATCCGCCCCGCCGGCTCAGAGTCTCCGGTAACAACAAGCTGCGGTGTGGTTATGATACCGTCCGGCGGAACCGATTTTGAAATCCTCTACAAAAAAGCCGATGCGGCGCTTTACAAGGTCAAGGAACACGGCAAAAACAATTTCTGCTTTTCGCATGACTGATATATTTACATCTTTCCGGCACAATTATCGATAAAGCGGGGTTAAAACTGCCATGAGAAAATCTGTTCAGGTTATAATCGGCGCAGGAAGCATAGTTACTCTGTGGATAATCAACATGCTGGTATGCAACTATCTATCCGAGTATTTGCTCTTTAAAGACTTTACGTATGATTCATATCTGTTTTATGACCTTCTGTCATCGGTATTGTTGATGCTTCCGCCTGTTGTAACTCTGGCGATTTGCATAATCGGCAAATTCAAAAACATGCTTTGCATGTCCTTGTCCGCGTTTATCGCGCTGACGTATCCTCTTGTTTACATAATCTTTTCTTCTATATTTTCCGATGACGGAAACATTTTCTCCTGGATATATGCCTTTACCATAGGAATTCTGTTTTTACCGTTGAGCCTTACACATGTTATATGGGATGTGCTTGACCCGCTGATACACGTGCGCTTTTACGGCTACCCGTTTGAAACTGCCGACACGCTTATAATAAATACCTTGTTTTATACTTGCACCTTTCTTTCGTTGATTTTTGTAATTATAACCATCGTCCAGGTGAAACAGCTCAAAGAAAACTCATACGAAGATGACGGCTGATATCCGTTTGCAATGTGTCAAAATGGCATTTTAAACAAAAAGGGGAATCTGTCGATTGACAGGCTGATACATTCAAAGCCCGCAACCTCATTGAGATTGCGGGCTTTTTTATGTCCCCTATGAGGGCATATATTACGAATACAGACCCGAAAAGATGTTTTTCTTTGCTATACCGTATGTTATGAAGAAGTACAGCAGATACACCGCAGTGAAGACGGCTGCTATAACGGCGGAAACCGTTATCATGCCCGGAGCAAGAGCCGGCAATGCCATAAGCTTCATAAGGTCCGCGAGCGCCAGACCGGTCGGCAGACTTATAATGAACGGGACAGCAAACGGTATTACAAAGTAGAAAAAGAGCTGTTTGAACAATGTGCGTCTGAGTCCGTCGGGCGAAACTCCGAAGCGGAAAAGCAGCTCGTAGCGCTTTTTGTCATCATCAAGCGAGGAAAGCGTTTTCATGGAAAGTATCGCGAATGCCATGCATATAAAAACCACCGCAGCATACATCGCACCTATTACGAGCACGCCCACCTGTGCATCGGACTCCAGTCTTGCATATTCGCGCAGGTTGAAATCGTTCTCCTCTTCATAGTGCCCGTCCTCGGCACGGCGCTGCCACGTCAATTCATCCGAGAGCGCAAAGGCGTCATAGTGGTCATTCTCAAGGTCGTAGGCCACATAGTTTGTCTCCGGCTCCATGCCCGCGATTGCCTCATCCGGCACAACAGCGTAGAAGAACACATAGGAATACAGCGGATATATCATGCTTGAGCTTTCCACCTGATAGGTTTTTCCGTTCAGAGTTACCTCTCTGTCGAGAATTTCGCTGCTTGCAATCGAGGTGTACTGAGTAATTATCATGCAGCCGTTCTCAAGAGTAACAGGCTCAAAGCCGTTAAGTGTGATAATTGCGTTAAAATCGCTCAGAGACATATAGCTGTCTGTCGCCTCGTCATCCGTTCCGGCAATACCCTTGCCGAGGTCATTCTTCCCGGAGGTCCACAGCGAATAGCTCTGCTTTGCCGCGATAGGACTGTATTTTTCGATTATCCTTTCGCCCTCCTCGATTGATATGCCGTGCTCACTGTTGACATTAAATCTTGCGGTCACGTCAAAGGGGGTTTCACGGTCCAGCACAGCCTGCTTCATTACCTTTTCCGTAAAGCAGAGATTTGTGCCCATAACCGTAAATACCAGAAGTAACGCTATCAGGCCGAGCATCGCGGAATTCACGCCCACCTTATCGGAAAGCTGACGAAAGAGAAACGTGTTTGTAAGGCGCGATTTAAGCTTTTCGTTTTTGAGTAAAACGGCGTTTATGCTTGCCGAAAAGCACGAGTGAAACACAAACACTCCTACGCTCATGGTGAACATGTACAGAAGCAGCGGAGTAGCGCTGTCCTGCTTCAAAGAGACTTTTGTACCGTAATAAATCCCGAAAAAGCTTGCGCTCATCACAGCAAAGCCGATTACTGTTGCAACGCCCAGCAGTGCCGTGTGTTTTATTTTTTTCGTGCTTTTTTCCGCAAGCAACAGCTCGTGAATACTCACCTTCCTCAGATATCCGGATGATATGACCAACATGAAGATGAACATTCCGGCGGCAAGAGCCACTGTAAGGGCAAGCCCTTTGAGATTATAAGACGCAATACCGACCTCACTGCCCATGAGCATGCACAGCAGCGCCGTAAGCCCCTGGCTGATAAACGCTCCGGCGGCTATGCCGCACAGCAGAGCAACCGCAAAAATAAGCAGGGTTTCGCAGGTGAATATTTTAAGTATATCTCCGCGTTTCATTCCCAGAGTAAGATATGTTCCGAACTCCTTCTTGCGCAGCTTGAGCATATATGATGACGCATAAGAGAGCACAAACGCGGTAACTACGGAAACGAGCACCGTCAAGCCGGTCATTCCGCTTGAAATACCCTGACTTTTTAACGCTATCTCAGAAAGCTGCTCGGAAAAAATCAGATTACAAAAGGCAAACATCATGGCGATGCTGAGCATTACGGTTGCGAAATAGATAAGATAGTTACCCAGCTGACGCTTAACATTACGCTCGGCGAGCTTAACCAACATCGCTCTCACCTCCGAGTGACGCCGTCACGGCAAGAATGTCGGCATAGACTTCCTCCCTTGTGCGCTCCCCCTTGAGAATTTCATTCCACAGCTTTCCGTCCTTGAGGAACAGCACCCTGTCCGCGTACGAGCCTACAACGGCATCATGTGTAACCATAAGAATCGTAGAGGACAGCTCGGTGTTCATTCTTTGCATGGTCTTCATCAGCTGACGTGAATTTGCGGAATCGAGTGCGCCTGTAGGCTCATCGGCAAGCACCACCGCCGGCTGCGTAATCAAAGCTCTCGCACAGGCGACTCTCTGCCGCTGTCCGCCGGACATTTCACGCGGAAACTTGTCAAGAATGTCGGCAATTCCCATAAGTCCGGCAACGTTTTCAAGACTTTTCCGGGTTTCCGCGGCATCGGTTTTTCGCAGATTAAGCGGTAAAACAATATTCTCTCCGGCCGTGAGAGTGTCCAGAAGATTGTATTCCTGAAAAATAAAGCCCAGCCTGTCACGTCTGAAAACAGAAAGCTCGTTTTCACTCAGCTGAGTTATAGACTTGCCCTCAATTCTGATGTCTCCGGCACTCGGTCGGTCTATTGTGGATATACAGTTGAGCAGCGTGCTTTTTCCGGAGCCGGACGCTCCCATAATCGCCGTGAAGCTTCCCTGCTCGACCTCAAACGAAACTCCGTCAAGAGCCTTCGTTACCACGGAGCCTGAGCCGTAATATTTCGTAAGATTTTCAATAACAAGATTTGATTTCATATTCTCGCGCCTCCTTTTTTCACCCTGATTGTAGCACAAAAAGCTAAAATCGTTCTAACACAGTCTTATAAAAACCTTACACTTTTGTAAGAGAGTCAAATTCGAGAATAAATCTTGTATACTTTTGCTGCTCGGATTCTATTTTAAGAGTTATCCCCGACTCCCTGCAAAGCGACGCAACAATATAAAGTCCCATCCCCGTGCTGTTGCCGAGATTCCTGCCGTTAGTGCCGGTGAATCCCCTCTCGGTAACACGTTGCAGCTCGTGAGACGGAATTCCGATACCGTCATCCTCATAGGTTATCACGCCGGCTTGCGCGGAAATATTTATATGACAGCCCGAACAGTACTTTGCCGAGTTTATAAGCAGCTGGCTTATGATGAAGGAAAGCGCCTTGTCATCCGATGAAACCATAAACGAACCGCTCGTCTCCACACTTGCCTTGCAGGCTATGAGCAGCGGCATCTGGTTCTTTATTTCGGCTTCAATTATATCCGAAACATCGAATGTGCGTATAAGCCTGTCCTTTTCCGGCTCCGAAAGCCTTGCATAATAGAGGATTGTTTCCGTCATGTTGTCGGCGCGTTTGAGCTCACGCCTGAGCTTTGCGCGGTCGCCGCCGTTTTCAAGAATAAGCGAGCACGCAGTCAGAGGCGTTTTGATTTCGTGAATCCAAGCCTCGACATATTCCCGGTACTCCTGCTTTTCGCGCTTTGCACGTTCAGCCTCCTCCACGACGCTGTAGGACATCACCCGCATTGCCGAATAATACGCCCGTTCAAGCTCGCTGCCGGGCTTGGGCAATATCTCTCCGAGCAAATATTTTTTATCGAGCTGAGCAATGCTTCTTTCGATAAAATCGACACGCCGTTTGCCGCTTATGAAGCCTGCCGCAAGGCATAAAACAAAGAGAACGGCTGAAAAGCAGAGCACGAAGCACAGAGTATCCGTCTTTACGCCGGATGCAAAAAGAACAAAGCCGATGACCGTCAGCGCAAATACGCAGACCGCTATCGGCAGCTTTTTATATGAAATATAGTCCTTGAGCTTCATAAGCGATACCCTACCCCCCGAACGGTTTTTATCATTTCGCCCGCTCCGATGCGCCTGAGCTTTTCCCGCAGACGGTTGATGTTGACATACAGTGTATTCTCGTCCAGATAGAGGCTATTGTTCCACAAATCCTCAATAATGTCATCCTTGGAGCACAGGTCCTTGCTCATAAGACAGGCGAGGATGCGAGACTCGTTTTTCGTAAGCTCAACGCTGTTGCCGTCCGAGGAAGCGGTCAAATCGGCAACATTAAGAACCAGTCCGTCCTTCTGCATAATACTGCCGGACTCCTGCCTGAGACACTTATTGATTCTTGCAAGCAAAACCGAGGAGTTGTAGGGCTTGCGAATATAGTCGTCCGCACCCACGGCAAAGCCGAGCAGCTCATCCTCGGGGGAACTGCGCGCGGTAAGAAAAATAACGGGTATGTCGGATGTCTGCCTGAGTCTCCTGCAAACCTCAAAGCCGCTTTCGCCCGGCATATTGACATCGAGAAGCGCCAGCTCACACGGCGGCTCGGACACGGGCTGATAGCCGTTCGCCCTGAGCAAAAGGCGCAGCTCGTCAAGAATTACCGCATCATCTTCCATTATCAAAATACGTTTCATTGTCATCTCCAAGCAAAAACGCTTCAGTTATTGGCGGAATACCAAAAAACGGCGGAAATGCTGTTCTCCAAGAGGCAGTTTCTTGCCGCACCTGCCATTATCGCCCGTAAATTTCCCCTCAGCCGGCACGTCCGAATACATATGACAGCTTGAATATGCCGTTCATTCCGGTATCGGTTCCGTTCAACATGCCGCCAAACTCTTCTGTACGGATGTATAATTACATTATATCAAATCAGCACCTTTAATACAACAAAAAAATGCAAACAGCCCCGCAAAGCGGTGTAGGATTACAATAGATGTGTTACAAAAATTAAAAAAAGAGTAGCGAATAGGAAAAACCT
>LFSB01000014.1 GCA_001513045.1 Clostridiales bacterium DTU089 | reverse complement strand
CCCCGGAAACCTGCCTCTATCAGGAGTTCGGCAAGGGACAATGGGACGGAACCGGCCACAGAATATGCTCGACGATGTTCGATTACGACAACGCACCGTATTCAAACATGGTAATGGGTGAGGTTTTCAATCTCCCCGGCCGCTGGTCAAGCTACCCGCCTCACCATCACCCGCAGCCCGAGGTTTACTACTATCAATTCGACAAGCCTCAGGGCTTCGGCGCATGCTTTACCGGTGATGATGTGCAAAAGAGCACGGACGGCTCCTATGTATGCATAACCGACGGAAACGACCACGAACAGGTGACCGCCCCCGGCTATGAGATGTACTACGTGTGGATGATACGTCACATCGACGGCGACCCGTGGTACAAAACCACCAGACTGTATTCCCCCGAGCACGAATGGCTTGTAAACACATAAATTACGGATTGGAGCTTTTGCTATGATAATGACAATGGGACAGGCGCTTGTGCGCTTTCTCGACAACCAGTATGTTTCCTTTGACGGAAAGGAAAGCAAGCTTGTTGACGGCATCTTTACCGTGTTCGGTCACGGCATCGTCTGCGGTCTCGGTCAGGCTCTCGATGAGAATCCCGGCTCGCTTCGTGTCTATCAGGGCAAGAATGAGCAGGGAATGGCTCATGTTGCGGCATCCTTTGCAAAGCAGAACAACCGCAGAAGGATAATCGCGTGCGCTTCCTCCATAGGCCCCGGAGCGGCAAACATGATAACCGCCGCAGCCACCGCCACGGTGAACAACGTCCCCCTTCTTCTGTTCCCGGCGGACACCTTTGCCTGCCGTCAGCCCGACCCGGTGCTTCAGCAGTTCGAGCAGCCGTATTCGCTGTCGGTAACAACCAACGACGCGTATAAGCCCGTATGCCGCTACTGGGACAGAATAGTGCGTCCCGAGCAGCTTATGAGCGCTATGACAAACGCAATGCGCGTGCTCACCGACACCGCAAACACAGGTGCAGTCTGCATCGCCCTGCCTCAGGATGTCGAGGCTGAAACCTATGATTATCCCGATTATTTCCTTGAGAAAAAGGTACATAAAATCGTACGTCTCGCACCCTCTGCGGAGGAAATCGCGGATGCTGCGAAAATCATAAGCGCCGCCAAAAAACCTCTTGTTATCTGCGGAGGCGGCGTAAGATATTCGGAGGCGGGCGACACCGTAACCGCCTTCTGCGAGAAATTCAATATTCCGTTTTCCGAAACACAGAGCGGTAAATCCGCCGTCCCCTCCTCTCACGCGCTCAATCTCGGCGGCGTGGGAGTCACCGGAAATCTCTCGGCAAACACAATCGCCAAGCAGGCGGATGTCATTATCGGCATCGGCACAAGATTTTCCGATTTCACCACGGCATCAAAATCGCTTTTCCGCGAGGATGCAAGGTTTGTTGCGATAAATACCGACCGCTTTGACGCCTACAAGCTCGGAGCAACAAAGCTTGTTGCCGATGCGAAGCTTGCCGTCGAAGCACTTTCCGCCGCTCTCGGCGGATATAAATCCGCATACACCGACGAGCCCGCAAGCGCAAAAAGGGCCTGGGCGCAGGAGATGGAGCGTCTTGCCTCATACACTTATTCGGAGGACTTTGAGCCGCTTATCAAGGCGAGAAACGAAAAAACGATACCCGAATTTGCGGAAAAATTCGGCACCGTCACACAGACTGCCGCTGTCGCTCTTATACGCAAGCTTATCGCTCCCGATGCAATAGCCGTCGGCGCGGCGGGAAGCCTCCCCGGCTGCCTTCAGAGAATGTGGACAACCGACAGCGCCTACACCTACAATATGGAATACGGCTACTCCTGCATGGGCTACGAAATTGCAGGCGCGCTCGGTTCAAAGCTCGCCTGTCCCGACAGAGAGGTCTATGCCTTCTGCGGCGACGGAAGCTACCTCATGCTTCACAGCGAGCTTATAACCTCCGTTCAGGAGCACAAGAAAATAAACGTCCTGCTGTTTGATAACTCCGGATTCGGCTGCATAAACAACCTCCAGATGTCAAACGGAATCGGCAACCTTGCGACAGAGTTCCGCTTCCGCGATGACGAGGGCAGACTTCTCGGTGAGCTTATGCCCATCGACTTTGCAAAATGCGCGTCAGGCTACGGCGTAAAAACCTATACCGCGAGAACACTTGCCGAGCTTGAAGAGGCACTTGAGGACAGCAAGAAGCAGACGGTTTCCACCCTCATAGATATCAAGGTGCTTCCCAAAACAATGACCGACGGCTACGGCGCATGGTGGCATGTGGGCATAGCCTCAAAATCGGAAAGCCCCGCCGTAAACGAGGCATACAAAGCGAAAAAAGAAAATTTAAATAAAGCGAGGAAATATTGATGTTGGACAAAAACAAGGTTAAGCTCGGCATAGCTCCCATCGGCTGGACAAATGATGACATGCCCGACCTCGGCGCGGAGAACACCTTCGAGCAGTGCGTCTCGGAGATGGCTCTCGCAGGCTTCACCGGCTGCGAGGTCGGAAACAAATATCCCAAGGACACAGCAGTTCTCAAAAAGGCTCTCGACCTGCGCGGAATGCAGATATGCAACGCCTGGTTCTCAACCTTCCTCACCACCAAGCCCTATGAGGAAACCGAAAAGGAATTTATAAAGCACATAACCTTCCTCGAGGAGATGGGCGCAAAGGTAGTCGGTGTGTCCGAGCAGGGCAATTCGATTCAGGGCACCGACCTTCCGATATTTGACGCAAAGCACGTCATGAACGATAAGGAGTGGGACGACCTGTGCACAGGGCTCAATAAGCTCGGCGAGGTTGCAAAGGATATGGGAATCGCACTCACCTTCCACCATCACATGGGCACGGTTGTTCAGACTGCCGCGGAAATCGACCGCATGATGGAAAACACAGACCCGGAGCTGTTCTCCCTTCTGTTCGATACCGGACATCTCGCATACTGCGGAGAGGACTACATGGCTGTACTCAAGAAATATGCCAAGCGTATCAAGCACGTTCACCTCAAGGATATACGTCCCGAGGTTGTCGCACGAGTAAAGGCCGAAAAGCTCAGCTTCCTTCAGGGTGTAAGACTCGGCGCATTCACCGTACCCGGCGACGGAGCAATCGATTTCCGTCCCGTATTTGACGTTCTTGCCGAAACGGGCTACGAGGGCTATGTGCTCGTTGAAGCCGAGCAGGACCCCGCAATAGCAAATCCGTTTGAATATGCCAAGAAGGCACGCAAATACATTGCCGAAACAGCTAATCTTTAAGCATCGGAATTTGCCGTACGGCAAGACAAAAAACGCACTGATGTGCGAGAATACTTTTATTTTGGGCGCATCGGGTTCAACACCCGCCGCCTCAAGGAGTGAAAAACATGGCTGAAAAACTTAAATATTTTTGCAACGGTCAGTTCAAGGAGTCCTCAACGGACACCTATTACGATTTGTACAACCCCAGCACGGGAGAGCTTACAGGCCACTCCCCCTGCTGCACAAACGACGAGGTTCTCGCTGCGATAGCCGCAGCCAAGGCGGCGTTCCCGAAGTGGAGCGCAACGCCGGCAATAAAGAGAGCACAGATACTTTATAAGGTACGCGACCTCATAATCGAGCGCATGGACGAGCTGACCATGTGCGTTGCCACGGAAAACGGCAAGGTGTGGTCCGAGGCCGAGGGCGATGTGCTCAAGGCCAAGGAGGGCACAGAGCTTGCCACACAGGTTCCTTCGCTTATGATGGGCGAGAGCACGATGGACGCGTCCACCGGCTACGACACGGTTAAATACCGCGAGCCGCTCGGAGTATTCGCCGGAATCGTACCCGTGAATTTCCCCGCTATGATTCCCTTCGGCTGGATGACCCCCACCTGCATAGCCTGCGGCAATACCATAGTCCTAAAGGCGGCAAGCCTTACTCCGAAAACCGCTATGCTCATGGCTCAGCTTTACAAGGATGCCGGAGTTCCCGACGGAGTTGTGAATGTTGTAACCTGCTCCAGAAATGAGATAAACACCATACTCGAGCATCCGGATGTCAAGGGCATAACCTTTGTCGGCTCAACGCCGGTGGGAAGAAAAATTTACGAAAAGGCAGCTGCCTCCGGCAAGAGAGTGCAATGCCTTTGCCAGGCCAAGAATCACGCACTCGTGCTTGCAGACACTCCGATTGAAAGAACTGTAGCCGGTGTTGTGAATTCAGCCTTCGGCTGTGCCGGTCAGCGCTGCATGGCTCTTTCGTGCTGTGTTGTTGAGGAAAGCATTGCCGACAAATTTGTCGCAGAGCTTGTAAAGCAGGCGAGGAATATAAAGGTCGGTCCCGCATACGACAAAAGCTCAAAGCTCGGTCCGATAACCTATAAAAAGCATCAGCTTGAGGTTATAGCCGATATCGAAAAGGGCGTAAAAGAGGGCGCACAGCTTGTGCTCGACGGCAGAGACTGCAAGGTTGAGGGCTATGAAAACGGCTTCTATGTCGGTCCTACGGTATTTGACCGCGTAACAGGCGATATGAGCATAGGCACCGATGAGGTGTTCGGTCCGGTGCTTTGCATAAAGCGCGTCAAGGATTTTCAGGAAGGTCTTGCGGAAATGAACGCGAACCCCTACGCCAACGGTTCGGTAATCTTCACCCAGAACGGCTACTATGCGCGCGAGTTCGTGCGCCATACAGACGGCGGCATGGTCGGAGTCAATGTCGGTATTCCCGTACCGGTCGGCTTCTTCCCCTTCGCCGGACATAAAAACTCCTTCTTCGGCGACCTGCACTGCCTCGGCAAGGACGCATACCGCTTCTTCACGGAAAGCAAGTGCGTCACCACGCGTTGGTTCGATGAGGAAGAAATGAAGAAAACAGAAGTCTCAACCTGGGACGGAACCATATAAAATAATAAGGAGATAAAAATATGATTAACATAGGCATAATCGGTGCAGGCAGAATCGGCAAGGTGCATCTTGAATCAATATCCTATCACGTAAAAAATGCTCAGGTAAAGGCAGTTGCCGACCCGTTCATGAACGAGCAGACCAAGGCCTTCGTCGAGGGCTTCGGAGTAAAGGAAATCTATACGGATTATCATGAGATACTCAATGACGCGGCTATCGATGCCGTGCTTGTATGCTCCTCAACAGACACACACGCTCAGATATCAATTGAGGCAATAAACGCCGGAAAGCATGTCTTCTGCGAGAAGCCCGTTGACCATTCCACAGCAAAAATAAAGGCTGTTGCCGATGCTCTCGCCGCACATCCCGGCTGCAAATTCCAAGTCGGCTTTAACCGCCGCTTTGACCATAACTTTGCCGCAATACGCAAGGCGTATGACGACGGACGCATAGGCGACGCGCATATTCTCAAGATAACGTCCCGCGACCCCGAGCCGCCCAATCCGGCATACATCAAGGTTTCCGGCGGTATTTTCCTTGACATGACCATACATGATTTTGATATGGCGACCTTCCTTACCAACAGCGACGTTGAGGAAATCTATGTGAATTCCGCAGTTCTCGTTGACCCCGCGATAGGCGAACAGGGCGATGTGGATACAGCGATAATCACAATGAAGATGTCCAACGGCGCTCTTGCGGTAATCGACAACTCACGCAAAGCTGCCTACGGTTACGACCAGAGAGCAGAGCTGTTCGGCTCAAAGGGTATGGTTGCCACCTCTAATGATACACTTTCAAGCGCTGTTGTTGCGGATGCAAACGGCGTAACCGGCGAAAAGCCCCTGTTCTTCTTCCTTGAGAGATATATGGAATCCTTCTCCGAGGAAATGCGTCAGTTTGTCAATGCTGTCGAAACCGGCTGCGAGGTTCCCGTGGGAATTCACGCCGGACTCCAGTCCGTCAAAATCGGTCTGGCGGCCAAAAAGAGCGTAGCCGAGCACCGTCCGGTCAAGCTTTCGGAAATAGACTAAGATAAAGAAAGGATGGTATACCCTATGGATAAATGGGATATTATCATCATCGGAGCCGGTAACGGCGGACTTGCCGCTGCCGCGACCGCCGCAACCGCCGGAAAGACCGTGCTCGTGCTTGAAAAACATAATGTTCCCGGCGGCTTTGCCACGAGCTTTGTGCGCGGACGCTTTGAATTTGAAGCATCGCTTCATGAGCTGTGCGGCTTCGGTAAGAATGAGGGCGAAGGCGGCACAAGAAAGCTCTTTGACGAGCTGGGAATTTCAAACCGCATAGCATGGGCAGACGTCCCCGAAGCCTACCGTGTGATTTCGACAAGCTCGGGCAACCCTGTTGATGCGGCAATGCCCTTCGGCGTTGAGGCGTACATAGACAAGATGGAAAAATACGTCCCCGGCTCCCGCCCCTCCATGGAAAAGCTTTTTGCACTCGCAAAGGACGTTTCCGACGCGACAGCTTTTATGGGGACAATTGAAAAATACGATTTTGAGGTTATAAAGACCATACTCAAGGAGCACCTCAACTTTGTACGCACCGCTCCGTACAGCGTCAATGACGTGCTTGCGGCGCTTGAGGTTCCCAAGAAGGCACAGGACATTTTCACCGCATATTGGTGCTATCTCGGTGCCGATTGCGGCAATCTCAGCTTCATTCACTACATGTCAATGGTTTACTCTTATCTCACCCTCGGGGCAGTCGTTCCAAAGGGAAGAAGCCACGATATGAGTCTCGCGCTTGCATCGGTGGTTGAGAAAAATTCCGGAGAGATATGGTATAACAGCACCGTTACTAAAATCCTTTCGGATGGCGGTAAAATAACCGGAGTCGAGCTTGCGGACGGTAAAAAGGTTTACTCCGGGCACATAATATGCAACTGCTCGCCGAACACGGCATACGCAAGACTGCTTGATGCGGACATGGTTCCGCAGTCCGCACTCAAGCGTGCAAACGCCCGGAAATTCGGCGCACGCGGCTTCAATGTCTTTCTCGGACTTAACCGCTCCGCTCAGGAGCTGGGCATAAAGGATTATTCCGTATTCATTTACGGCACAAGCGACTCAAGGGAGCAGTTCCGTCACATGTGTGACCTTGACGGGAATGACGGGCAGGCAACAGTCTGCCTTAATCTCGCCGACAGCGACTGTTCTCCCGAGGGCACCTGCATACTCTATATGACCTCACTGTTTTTCGACGATGTGTGGGCAAAGGTACGCCCCGAAAACTATGTGAAGACCAAGCGCGCCGTGGCAGCGAAAATGATAGCCGATTATGAGGCGAAAACCGGAGTAAAAATCAAGGAACATATAGAGGAAATCGAAATTGCCGCCCCCATGACCTATGCCCGCTATACGGACGCCCCGCAGGGCACAATATACGGCTATCTCGCAGAGGACTGGGACGGTGTTGTTCCGAGAACAATGATGGAGGATGCCGACAACGATATTGCGGGTCTGCGCTTCGCCGGAGGCTGGGGAACACAGCTTTCGGGCTACTCCTCGGCGTTCACGTCGGGACATGACGCGGCGGTTCAAACCATAAAGGACATCGAAAAGGAGGTCGGCACAAATGAGTAAAGCAAGAGTTACCGTACGTTCCGGCTTCAAGGATGTGCTCGCCTTCGGCAAGCTCATATCCGTACGCAAGGGCATAATTGCACAGGCTGCGGAGGCTGTACCCGTAAAGGATTTTGCAGTCAACAAAACCGCACGCGCACTGCACCCCGAGGTTCAGCACATGACGGTAAGCAGGGTTGTATCCGTTGCACCCGGAGTAAAGAGCTATGTCCTCACACCCGATGCCTCACTCGGCACAACCCAATGCGCATACTTCAGAGCCGGGCAGTACCTCAGCGTACGCGTAAGCATAAACGGAGCAATCGTAACGCGTCCGTACTCCATATCCTCCTCCCCCGCCCGCGCGCTTGACGGAGAATACATCATCACCGTAAAGCGTATTCAGGACGGCTTTGTGTCCGGCTATATACTTGACAAATGGCGTCCCGGCACGAAGGTTGACGTCTCCGCTCCGGAGGGTAATTTCTGCTATGAGCCGCTGCGCGATGCAAAAACAATCGTCGGTGTCGCCGGAGGAAGCGGAATAACTCCGTTCCTGTCACTCGCACAGGCAATAGCCGACGGCACGGAAAATGCACGTCTGGTGCTGCTGTACGGCTGCCGCTCCCGGAAGGACGCTCTTTTCAGCGACCTGCTTGATGAGCTCCAGGAGAGCTGCGATAAGATTCACGTTGTTTATGTATTCAGTGATGAAAAGGTTGCGGACGCAGAGCGCGGCTTTGTAACCCGCAAGATAATCGAAAAGTATTCGCCGGAAAAGTTCAGCCTGTTCGTATGCGGTCCCGCGGCTCTCTATAAGTTCATCGCCGGAGAAACCGCAGATATGGGCATTGAGCAGAAATATATACGCTATGAAATGTTCGGAGAAATAAAAAATCCGACAGCGCTCAGAGGCTTTCCCACCGAAGCGCTCGGAAAGAGCATCACCTGCACACTGATGCACCGCGGTGAAACACTCGCAAGCATAACCTGCTCGTGCGAGGAAAGCCTGCTTACCTCTCTTGAACGCTCCGGAATCGAAATCCCGTCCGGCTGCCGCAGCGGCGAATGCGGACTCTGCCGTGCCAGACTTTTCTCCGGCTCGGTTTTCATCCCGCGGGAGGCAGACAAGCGCCGTCTGGCGGATGCGCGCTACGGCTACATCCATCCCTGCATGGCGTATCCCACGAAGGACATCACACTTATTATATAAAATTTTTGAACGGGGTATTGTTTTTAATATGTGGTTTATTTTCGCACTTACTACTACCCTCGCATGGGGCTTTGCCGACCTTTTCTATAAAAAAGGCGCAAACGAAGCAGAGGCCTTTACCCACCTGAAAACCTCCGTTGCAGTCGGAGCGGTAATGGGTCTGCACGCCGTCTTTACGCTGATTACGGCGGATGTCGGCTATAACCCGGTTAACCTTCTTGTTTATCTGCCTGTTTCGGCAATGTATATCGGTTCTATGACGGTGGGATACTTCGGGTTGAGATACCTTGAGCTTTCAATATCCTCACCCATACAAAATTCCTCCGGTGCCGTTACATGCATTATGTGTCTGCTCATTCTCGGTCAAACGCTCGATGCGCTCTCCGGAGCGGGAGTGGTGATGATATGCTTAGGCGTATTTGTTCTGGGACTGCTTGAAAAGAAAGGTCAGACCTACGACCTTACGGACACAAAGCACAGCAAGGGACTCAAGGCGTTTATGATGCCCGTGCTTTACTGCATAATCGACGCGCTGGGAACCTTCTTTGACGCTTATTATCTTGACGATGTTGACTCGACACCGCTTGTCGGAGTTAACGCGGACAATCTTGAAAATGTCGCAAACATCTCTTATGAGCTCACCTTCCTGATTATCGCAATTGTGCTGTTTGTTTATGTGCGTTTTATCAAAAAGGAAAGCTTCGGCTTCAATATGCAAAAGCCGAGAATTGCGGCGGCGGTTCTCGAAACCGCCGGACAATCCACCTATGTTTTCGCAATGAGCGGAAATTCCGCCGCGGCGGCACCCATGATAGCATCATACAGCATAATATCGCTTCTGCTTTCCGCAATCTTTCTCAAGGAGAAACTTCGCAAATCACAATATGCCGCAGTGGCGGTTGTCATTGCGGGAATTGCGCTTTTGGGCGTTGCAGAAGGACTTGCGGAGTAATACTCGAATTATTTTCACTTTTTCGGTTGCAATATAGGAAAAAATATGGTAGACTGAAATTATTAAAGGGCTTCGGAGGATGTTTTTATGGTAGAAATCACTATGAGAGACGGCGGGAAAATAAAAATCGAGCTTTACCCCGCAATTGCACCCAAAACAGTTGAGAATTTTCTCAAGCTTGTTGAAAAGGGGTTTTATGACAACCTCACCTTCCACAGAATCATTCCCGGCTTTATGATTCAGGGCGGAGACCCCACGGGAACAGGTATGGGCGGCTCCGATGAAACAATATACGGCGAGTTTATGGAAAACGGCTACGACAACGCCCTGTCCCACGCGAGGGGAGTTATCTCCATGGCGCGCGCGCAGGACCCCAATTCCGCAAGCTCACAGTTCTTCATCATGCACGGCAACGGCACCTTCCTCAACGGAAAGTACGCTGCTTTCGGCAGAGTCATGGAGGGCATGGATGTGGTTGATAAAATCGCGGAGACCCCAACAGGCTCAAATGACCGTCCGCTCAAGCCTCAAATTATAAAAACCATAAAGGTCATTTAACAAACCGGATATAAATAAAAACGTCGTAAATGCCGTTCGGCTTTTGCGACGTTTTTTATTTTGTAAAACGGCGACAATTATTAAAAACGGAAACAATAAATGAATTATTATACAACAAGGATAAAATAAATTGAATTTTATTTCAATCCGAAAAAATTTTATTTCAGTCTGAAAAGTTTCCGTTGACATTTTATCTTTTTTCGCGTATAATAAAACAAAAAGTAATATTCTTTACAAAAGAAGCATAACGTTTGTTTAATAAATAAACATAAACGGAGGTGAGTCCGATGTGCTGTTCAGCTTTGCTTGAAATAAGCAAAAGCAAAAAACTGGAGGAACAGACATGAAAAAGAAATTATCTGCTTTGTCCCTGATTTTAGCGGCAATTTTGCTGCTTTCCGGCTGCTTAGGCTCTGAAACCGCCGAGCCGACAACGACCTCCGGCCCGGACGCAACCCAAGCCAAGCTGTTTTTTGACACCCAAACACCGCTTGCTCTCGGCTATAAGCTTTGCTACACAAATCCGCAGGAAAAAGAAGACCCGACCGAGAAATCAAATGTCTACGGCATAGCCGCTGAGGACGGAAGCGTAATTATCGCCCCGCAGTATGATTACATCAGACCCACAGAAAAGAATCGGTTTTTGATATCGAAAAAAACTTCGGAAACCTTTTCAAGAGAGATGGCTCTTATAAACGAAAAAAATGAAGTTCTTATACCCTTTGCCGAAGGAAGCATATATGATTTATACTTTTGGGACGGCACAAGCGCAAATCGCTTGATTGTTCAAAGAGTCTCTCCGAAAAACGATTTATACTATCTTGCAGACAATGACGGCAACATCATTTCCGAAATATACGACTATATGAGTTTTGGCCCCGACGAAGAGGTGTACGGTGTTAAAAATGATTACTTCGGTAAATGCGTTTTTGTGGAAAATGAAAATGCCTTTTACTTAGTAAATTTTGAAGGAGAAACAGTTTTCACATTCACTGAACAACCTCAAGCCACCGGAACATATTTTGAGACTGATTTTGTGCAAACAATGGGTCTGAAAAACGGTTCAGTACGAATAGGCATTACCGACAAAAACAACAACATAATAGTGCCGTGTGAATATATTCAGGCGTGGCCGTTAAGTGAAAACAGATTTTTGGCTTGGAACGGAAGCATTGCCGGAATTGAATCGTGCGATACCACCGCTATATATGATGCAACAGGAAAGATTATATGTCCGGAAGGGAAATTCCTGAGTATTTTGTTCCGGCGTGACGCGAACGGCTTCGCAGCCTCAACAGGCATAGCATACGAGCTTAACGACGGCGGCAAAGCTCCGGAGCTTTGCTATCTTGTCAATCAGGACGGAAAAAAGCTCACCGGAGCGTATGAAAGTCTCAACGCAAATGACGACGGCAGCTTCACCGCCGTGAAGGACGGCAAAACCGTAACTCTCACCGCGGACGGCAAGGTCGCATAGGATTTTTCGGTTTACATAACGAAATATAAAAACTGTATTTTACAGATTCCGAAAGGAGGAAAACATGAAAAAGAAATTATCTGCTTTGTCCCTGATTTTAGCGGCAATTTTGCTGCTTTCCGGCTGCTTAGGCTCTGAAACCGCCGAGCCGACAACGACCTCCGGCTCGAATACAACCCAAGCCAAGCTGTTTTTCGACACCCAAACACCGCTTGCTCTCGGCTATAAGCTTTGCTACACAAATCCGCAGGAAAAGGAAGACCCGACCGAAAAGTCAAATGTCTACGGCATAGCCGCCGAGGACGGAAGCGTAATTATCGCCCCGCAGTACACGAGCATAATTCCCGCTGGTAAGAATCGCTTCATTGCGCAAAGAATGCTGAACGGTAATTATGAAGACGCTTTGGTAAATGAAAAGAACGAATTTCTTATCCCCTTTGCGGCAGGAAGTATCTACGGCATAAAGCTTCCCGACGGCACAAGTACAAGCACGGTTGTCGTTCAAAGAACTCAGGGGGATGAGCGCGGTTACCGCCTTGCAGATACCGACGGAAAATATATCACTGATATATTTGATTATATTGATTTCTATTCATATGAAGATGCTCACAATGAAAAAAGTGATTATTACGGTAAATGCGTTTTCGCAAGCAGCGGCAGCAATAAATATTTGCTGGATTTCAACGGTAAAACCATTTTTACTTACAGCGAACAGCCGCAGCCTGTATTGAACCTTCCGAACAGTAGCCTTGTTAAAACCACAGCACTTGCGAACGGCAGGGTGTGCTTCGGAGTTGCCGACAAAAGCGGAAAGACAATCGTTCCGTGTGAGTATTATCAGCTCAGTTTGATAGGCAAAACCAGAATTTATGTTCAGCAAGGCTACCCGGGAGGCTTTGAGGCAGGCGACAAGGCGGCGATATATGACACAGACGGGAAAATCGTATGTCCCTACGGGCGTTTTCTGGGCATACAGTATAAACATGATTATAAAAGCGGTACAACGGCAAGCACCGGTATCGCATACGAGCTTAACGACGGCGGAAAAGCTCCTGAGCTTTGCTATCTTGTCAATCAGGACGGAAAAAAGCTCACCGGAGCGTATGAAAGCCTCAACGCAAATGACGACGGCAGCTTCACCGCCGTAAAGGACGGCAAAACCGTAACTCTCACCGCGGACGGCAAGGTCGCATAGGCACAGCAAGGGTTACAGCTATTCCCCTGCTTTGCATTACCTCAAAAGCAAATCGCGTCAGCAAGACTTTAAAAGTCCTGTTGACGTGATATTTTTTCGCTTTTCAGCCTGAAGCTTATTTTCTGTCGTGCGTAAAGCTTTCCCAAGGCACGTTTGCTGTTTTGCCGTCGTTTATCAGCTCGCCTATGTGCATGAGCAGCGGAAAATCGTTAATATCCGCCTTACCGTTTTGAGAAAGTATTTTTATCGCTTTTACCGACTCGCGGGCTATCACTACGGATTCAAGGGTTATTCCCTCAAGCTGCCGGGCAGCCTCGGTATAGGTCATTCCCCTGCCGAGCAGTGTGCCGATTTTGCGCGTTCTGCCGCCGAATATTGTGACATACAAATCCCCTGCTCCGAAGATTATATTTCCGCTGTCCGCTCCGACAAGCTCAAGCACCCTTCCCATTTCATACACGCTTTGACCGAACAGCGCCGCCTGAGCATTGTAGTCATCCGCCATACCCTCGCCGCGTATTTTCTCGGAAAGTCCCACCGCGAGAGTTACCCCGAGCGCATAGGCATTTTTCATAGCCACCGCGCACTCCACGCCTCTGACATCGGTTGAGGCGGTTATGTGATAATATCCGGTTGAGAGCATACCGCGAAGCTTTACGAGGGTTTCGTAATTCTCCCCGCAAAAAGCAACATGCGTCTGATGACCGGCGGCAAGCTCATAGCTTGTGCAGGGTCCGCCTATGGCGTTGAGAGAAAGCCTTCTGCCGTTTGAATAACACCGCATGAGATAGTGCGGGAAGGGCTCAAGCGTGCCGTCCTCAAGTGCGCGCAAGCCCTTCGTTACAGAAAGCACCGGAAGCGCTTCGGGGATTTTCGGAAGTATATTTTCCCCGAACCAGTCCACGCCGAAGCTGCTGACCCCACCTATGAGCAAATCCGCGCCGTCAAGCGCCTCGTCGGTTTGCTCGGTCTGATAATATTTAACTCCCTCAGGCAGGTTCATGTTCAGCTTTATGTGTCTGCCTGTCGCACCCGCGGCATCAATTATCTCCCTGTCAAGAGGAGTACCCACGAGGCGAACCTCGTGGGCATTATCCGACGCCGGGAAGCACATTGCGCTCCCCATCATTCCTGCGCCGATTATGGTTATTACACTCATATTATTTCACTCTTTACTCAGCAATTTCGCAGCTGTAATGTCTGAAATTGGCATTGACGAACAACGGCCCCATATCCAGCACATGCAGCAGTGCACCGTCCGGAGTTTCAAGCACGGCAAGACCCTCGCCCTCGCTGCCGGTTGCAAGATTACGGTCAAAGCACTTTTCGGTTTTGCCCGTCAGCACATCTATTCTGTAAACCGCCTGAGTGTCGTTGTTTGTGGCAACAAACAGCTCGTTTCCGTGCATATCGCCGCCCTGTATCTTGTGAACGGGCTCGCTGAGCTCTATTGTTTTTACGAACTCAAGAGTATCGAGGCTGTACGCTATAAGGCAGGGCGCGTTGTCACGCTGCGTGGAATATATCATACCGTTTGCCTCATCGGCACACAGCCACGGAGCGCCCTTTATCTGAAGCTCAAGGCTCATGGTTGCGTATTTTTCCGCCTTGAAGGTGTCGGGATTGAAAACGCATATAGTGACGTTATTCCAGACCTTTGAATCCTCAAGCGCGGCATATATCTTTCCGCCTGCAAAGCTTATTCCGCCTATGTGGTCAACGCCCAGCTCCTTGAGCTCGGAGGGTATTGCATCCAGGTCAACAAGAACAGTCTTACCCGTTTCGATATCAACCTTTTCAAGTCCGCTCTTACAGCTGAAATACCAGAATTTGCCGTCCGTAGTAACGTCCTGTGAGCGCAGATAAGCGGATTGAAGCACCATATACTCGGCGGACACCTCGGCATAGCGCCGTGTCTGCGAGGGGGCATCAACCGCACCTGCTATAAGGACAAAAACCGCAGAAAAAATTGAAAAAATCCTTTTCAGAATACTTAACGCTGCACTCATAATATTACCTCCGATTTTTTATAAGCTTATCATAACAAATCTTTCCGGGAAAGTCAATTGAAATGAAGCTTTCTTGACTTTCGCACCCGGGTATGATAAAGTTTTTTCATTAATAAGGATGAGGCGAAAAATTATGAGTGACCTGCTTGCCAAGCTCAGCGACTATGTTTACGAAACAGTACCCGTAAATCCGAAAAAAGCGCTCAACATCATGAGCTTTGGCTACTCTGCCTTCGGGCTGCGTTGCCGTTTGCCCAAAAAGCCATTTATGCCCGCACGGCTTTACATGAACCGCATTGCCGCAAGTGCAACGGTAGGCCCTCTGCGCCATCCCGAAAACGCAATGCTTACAAACATATTTATGCCTTGCGAAATTTTTCAGGCACTTGAAATGAACATAATGTTTCCTGAGGCAATTGCCTGCTGTCTTGCATTTATATCCGGTCAAAGAGCCTTTATTGAATCAGCAGAGGCCAACGGTATCCCCCCTACGCTTTGCTCATATCACAAATGCCTGATAGGCCTTGCACTTACCGGGGTTATGCCCAAGCCTCTTTTTATTGTCAACACCACCCTAGCGTGCGACGCCAACCAGCTGTCCTTCAGAAGACTTGAGGAGTATTACGGCATCAAGCGCAAGGTCATTGATGTTCCGTATGAGGACAACGAGGAGAATCTTGAACATCTTGTGCGTCAGCTTAAAGAAACGGCAATTTTTGCTCAGGAAAACTCCTCAAAAACGCTCACCGAAGAAAAGCTTGCGCTTGCAATAGCAAGAAGTAAGCGGACAATCGAAAACTACAAGGAATATCTTGAGCTTCGCGCAGACAGGCATATCTATGACAACATGACCTCGGAAATGCTTGCCGTTTTCGCAACTCATGTTCTGCTCGGAAGCGAGCAGGCGGAAAAATTCACCGCAGACCTCGTCGAGCAAACCCGTAAAATACCCGTCACAAAGCATAGCGGAGTGCGGCTTTTATGGGTGCACACCCTCCCCTTCTGGCAGCCCGTCCTGCGTGAGCTGCTTAATCTTAATGACCGCTGTGAGGTGGTCGCGTGCGACATGACCTTTGACGGCTTGTGCGGCACACAGGAAAGCGACCCGTACCGCTATATGGCGAAAAGGCTGATAAGCAACAGCTTTAACGGCAGCAGCGACAGACGCATAGAGCTTGTTGCGGAATATGCAAAAAAACTCAATGCCGACGGTGTGGTATGGTATTGCCACTGGGGCTGCAAGCAGACCGCGGGTGCTTCTGCGAGCGCAAAGGAATATTTTGAACAAGCGGGCATACCCGTGCTTATACTTGACGGCGACGGCTGCGACCGAAACAACGTAAACGACGGTCAGACCGCAACACGCATGGAGGCGTTCATTGAACTTCTGGAGAAAAAGGCTTGAAAGAGAAATCTTTAAGACCTGTCGCCGGTGGAAGGATTGATAAAAATGACAGGATATACTTGTAAATACACTCCGATTGAGCTTATTTCCGCATTCTCCGAAAAATGTGTTTTCCTCGGTGAGGAGGCGGAAAATTTTGAATATTCGCAAGCTCTTACACATTCGAATTTCTGTACGCATGCCAAAGCCCTAATCGAGGAGGTGCACAGGAAAAATATCCGCAGCCTTGTGCTTGTCAATTGTTGCGACAGCGTCAGGCGTGTGTACGATGTGCTCAAGGGCTCGCTCGATTTTGTTTTTTTGCTCGACCTTCCGCACGATGACAACGAATGTGCGGTTCAACGGCTTGCGGCGCAGCTTGAACGTCTTGCCGGAGAATACAGCAGCTTTTGCGGAAAAACATTTTCAAGGACAGCTTTTTTTGACGCGTTCGAGGATGAAAAAGGCTTGAGCGATGAAAAATATATTGCCGTCGCCGGAGCGAGAGCCGGTGAGCAATTTCTTAAAACAGCACAGGCTCGTATGCCGTTCAAAACCGTTGACATGACATGCTCCGGCAACCGGCATGTCGGGCAGATTCCCGATGAGGGGGATTTTTCCGCTCTCATGCTTATGTATGCAAGGTCAATTCTTTCACAGATGCCGTGTATGCGCATGACCGGTATTTCCGCACGCGAGAATATGTTTAACGACGAAAACTGCGCCGGTATAATTTATCACACAGTAAAATTCTGTGACTACTATGACTTTGATTTTCAACGTGTAGCAAAAGCCTCCCGCATACCTGTTTTGAAAATCGAGACGGACTTTACAACTCAGGCAGCCGGTCAGCTTTCAACGCGCTTTGAGGGATTCTCAGAGGGCTTCTCCTCCTCCGGTCAAAAAAAGGAAACGGCGGCTCGAAATCCTTCCGGCAGCCTTTATGCCGGAATCGACAGCGGCTCCACAACCACAAATTTTGTGGCTTTTGACAAAAACGGGAAAATTGCAGCCTCAAGCGTTGTGAGAACGGGAGCCAATGCCGCCGCAGGCGCTCAAAAGGCTATCGAAGCCGCGGGAATTGACTCAAGCGAGCTTGCCTACACCGTGGCAACCGGTTACGGCAGAAAAAACATCACCCTCGCAAATGAAAGCATAACCGAAATCACCTGCCACGCAAAGGGTGCGCGCTTTCTCAACGCCGACGCGGATACAATAATCGACATAGGCGGTCAGGACAGCAAAATCATACGCCTCAACCCGGACGGCAGCGTAAAAGGCTTCTCGATGAATGACAAATGCGCCGCGGGCACAGGCAGATTCCTCGAAAACATGGCAAAGGTTCTGGAGATAAGCATTGATGAAATGGCTATTAGGGGAATTAAGTATGATAACGACCTTACTATCTCCAGCATGTGCACGGTTTTCGCCGAATCCGAGGTCGTTTCGCTCATTGCGGAAAACGTATCCATCCCCGATATAATACATGCGCTCAACAAGAGTGTAGCCGCAAAAACGAAGTCACTTCTCGGAAAGCTTGAACAGGAAAACACGCTGATAATGACCGGAGGCGTTGCAAACAACCTCGGCGTTGTAAGCGAAATTGAAAAGCTTGTCGGAAAACCCGTGTTGATTCCGGAGCACCCCGAATTATGCGGTGCGCTCGGAGCTGCGCTGTTTGCTCTTGAAAAAGGACAAGCCTGAGTTTTATGCCGTCATCATTCATTGCAAACAAAAAAAGCAGAGCTGTTTTGAACAGCCCTGCTTTCTTCAATTTCTCTTATTTGTCCTGATACATTATCGTGGGATTGTTATGCTTCTCAATATCGGTGTCCGCCCAGACAGCATCCGCGACCTTCGCCCAATTCTCCGATGCCTTTCTCGTCTTCGCAGCGAGGTCGTTGACATTCTCCGGAGAGAGCATCTCGGTTGAGTGAGCACCCGAACGCTCCACCGCTCCGACAATTGCATCGGGGTTGTCAAGCACCGGGCAGGGGCGCAGGTGGTTTTCATTCCACGGCTGACCCTTGTAATACTCCATAAACAGGGGTGACTGAAGCGCCTCTATGAGAGAAACATCCTTTATGTTGACATTTGAGTAATGCACGAATGCGCAGGGCTCAACATCGCCGTTTGCGTTTATGTGCAGATAATGACGGCCGCCGGCTATGCAGCCCTGAACATACTCACCGTCATTCCAGAAGTCCATAAGGAATATCGGCTTCTTGCTTCTTGCGTCCCTGATGAGGTCATACGACCTTTTGCGCTGCTCGGCACTTACCATAAGCTCTGGAACGGCATCCTTGCCGACCGGCATATAGGTGAAGTACCACGCGAACATGCAGCCCTTATCTATGAGGAAATCTATATACTCGCTTGAGCATACCTCCTCAACATTCTTTGAGTGATAGCAGGCAGAATACCCGAAGATGACTCCGCGCTTCTTGAGAAGCGCCATAGCGTCGATAACCTTCTGGTAGGTTCCCTCACCGCGGCGCATATCGGTTGCATCCTCATAGCCCTCAATGCTGAAGGCGAGTGCAAAGTTGCCGACTCTTTTCAGCTCATCAGCAAACTTATCATCAACGAGCGTGCCGTTGGTGAATGCGAGGAAGGCGCAGTCGGGGTTCTCATCGCAAAGTCTGATAAGGGTATCCTTGCAGACAAGCGGCTCGCCGCCGGAGAAAATATAGGTGAACGTACCCAGCTCCTTACCCTGCCTTATAACGCTTGCAAGGTTATCGTAGCCGAGGGTTGAGTTCTTGCCGTATTCCGCCGCCCAGCAGCCTTTACATTTAAGGTTGCATGCCGCGGTGGGGTCAATAAGGATTGCCCACGGAATATTGCATTTGTATTTTTCGATTGCCGCGGTACGCAAATCATAGCTGTGCATGGCTATGTTGAGCACAACGGGAACGAATTTGCTGAGCACATCCGAATCAACATTGGTGAGCATGTTCTTGAAAAAACGTGTCCAGTTGTTGTTCGGGTCCACAAGCGCCTTGTGAAGACCGGCATAGGTTACGCGGTTGACGCCGCGTCTGTCTGTCTTTTCAACAAGATTGAGAACTTTTATAAGATTTTTGTCAGGGTCCTTGCGGGCATAGTTAAGCGCCTGCTTTATTGCAAAGCTCGCTGCGGACTCCTTGAGAGTAGTCTTTCCCATTATAATATGTTTCCTTTCGCAGATAAAACTTTGTTTCCGTTTTACCATTAAGCGCATTCGCCGCTTTTTCAGCGTGCAACACAGTATAACCCTCTTTGGTTAAAATGTCAATAAATGAGGTCCATTTTTGTGCAACTGTAATAAATGTGTAACCTTTTTTTGACATTACGACAATTCAAATTGCCCTGTGTAGAGGCTGTAATATTTCCCGCCGCGCTCTATAAGCTCGTCGTGGTTGCCGCGCTCGATTATCTCGCCGTTCTCAAGAACGATTATTGCGTCGGAGTTGCGCACGGTTGAAAGTCTGTGAGCGATAACAAACACTGTTCTGCCCTCCATGAGCTTATCCATACCCTTTTCAATAAGGCGCTCCGTGCGCGTATCAATTGAGCTTGTAGCCTCGTCAAGGATAAGCACGGGCGGATTTGCAACCGCCGCTCTTGCAATGGAAATAAGCTGGCGCTGCCCCTGAGACAGGTTCGCTCCGTCCCCGGTAAGAACAGTATCATAGCCCTGAGGAAGTCTGGAAATAAACGAATGAGCGTTGGCAAGCTTCGCCGCGCGCTCGACCTGCTCGTGTGTTGCGTCAAGCTTACCGTATTTTATGTTTTCCTCAACCGTACCGGTAAAAAGATGCGTATCCTGAAGCACCATCGCCAGCGAGTCGCGTAAATCGTCCTTCTTTATCTTTTTCACATTGATTCCGTCATAGGTTATCTTTCCGGAGCTTACATCGTAAAAGCGGTTTATGAGGTTGGTTATTGTGGTCTTTCCGGCTCCGGTTGAACCGACAAACGCAAGCTTCTGCCCGGGCTTTGCGTACAGTGAAATGCCGTTGAGGACATCCTTCTTGCCGTCATAGGAAAATACGACATTTTCAAACCGGACATCGCCCCTGAGCCGGGTGTATGTTATGCTGCCGTCTGCGGAATGAGGGTGCTTCCATGCCCAGATTCCGGTATAATCCTTCGTCTCGCGAAGAGTGCCGTCCGGCTCCTGAACCGCATTTACAAGTGTAACATAGCCGTCATCCGTTTCCGGCGCCTCATCAATTATTTCAAATATGCGTTCCGCTCCGGCGAGTGCGGCAAGGATGTTATTGAACTGCTGCGACACCTGGGTTATCGGGCGCGAAAACTGTCTGGTATATTGCAGGAAGGAAGCCAATGAGCCGATGCTCATGTTTTTGGCTCCGTTTATTATAAGTATAGCACCGACTATCGAGGTTGCGGCATAGTTTATGTAGGAAATATTTCCCATAATCGGCATAAGTATGCTCGCATAGGTGTTTGCATCCGTCGCCGCAATACGGTATTCATCGGTCAGCGCGGCGTAATTCGACTTTGTGCGCTCCTCGCGGCAAAACAGCTTTATAACCTTTTGTCCCTCAATATACTCCTCGGCATAACCGTTCATTATGCCCATATTCTTCTGCTGTGCGCGGAAAAGCTTTGAGGACCTTCCGCCTATAAACTTTATCACAAAGAACATCACGAAAAGCATACCTATTATTATAAGGGTAAGCTGCCAGCTTATTACAAGCATCATAACAAAGGTTGAAACCACCGTTATTACAGATGAGGCTGTTTGCACCATGCCCTGACTTATAACCTCACGGATGGTATCAACATCACTCGTAAAACGGCTCATCAGTTCACCGTGAGTATGCGTATCAAAATAGCCTATCGGCAAATCCTCAAGGTGCTCAAACAAATCTCTCCTTATACGGTTAAGAGTATTCTGGGAGATGCTGAGCATCATTCGTGCATACACATACTGAGCAATAGCTCCGCACACGTAAATCACGGCAAGCATAATCAGCGTTCGGGAAAGCTGCTTGAGTCCCCCTGCTATATCTCCGGTCTTGACGCAATCGGCAAGAAGGTTCACTATGGGCTTGAGAAGATAGGTTCCCGCAACCTCCGAAAATGAGCTTATCGCTACAAGCACGGCAACCGCTGCCAAGAGCCATTTACTTTTTGCTATATAGGCAAGGAGACGCACTAATGTGACCTTGGCATTTTTCGGCTTTTCAAAGCGCATACGCGCGCCGGGTCCTCCGGAGGGCTTCACGGGCTTGTTCATTGCCATTTATGCCACACTCCCTTCCAGCTGAGAATTGTATACCTCTTTGTAAATTTCGTTTGTTTCGAGCAGCTGCTCATGTGTTCCGATTGCGTTTATTCTACCGTCATCAAGCACGATTATTCTGTCGGCATGCTCAACGGAGCTTATTCTCTGTGCGATTATTATTTTCGTGGTATCCGGAAGAAGTCCGGCGAAGCCCTCGCGTATTTTTGCATCGGTTGCGGTATCAACTGCGCTCGTTGAGTCATCAAGAATGAGTATCTTAGGCGCCTTTATTATGGCACGCGCTATACAAAGACGTTGCTTCTGACCGCCTGAAACATTTACTCCGCCCTGTCCGAGCTCAGTTTTATAGCCATCCGGGAACGAACGTATAAAGCCGTCCGCCTGCGCAATTTTACATGCCTGAACAAGCTGCTCGTCCGTCGCGTTTTCGTTGCCCCAGCGGAGGTTTTCCTCTATCGTGCCGGAAAACAGAACATTGTTCTGCAGCACCATTGAAACACTGTCTCTCAGCGTTTTCAGCGTATAGCTGCGAACATCAGCTCCGCCCACCGTAACCTCTCCCTCAGTGACATCGTACAAGCGCGGTATGAGCTGAACAAGGGTCGTTTTTGCACTGCCCGTTCCGCCTATTACGCCTATCGTTTCACCCGAGCGAATAGAAAGATTTATTTTTTCAAGCACGTTTTTTTCCGCCGACTTGTTGTATTTGAAGCACACGTCCTTGTACTCTATGCTGCCGTCCGAAACGGTGAGGGATTCATCCGCATTCGCATCGCTTATGTCCGGCTCTTCATCAAGCACCTCGATTATTCTTGATGCCGATGCCTTTACCATTACCGTCATAACAAATATCATGGATACCATCATAAGCGACATGAGTATCTGATTGACATAGGAGATAAAGCTTATCAGCTCTCCGGTCTGCATCGCTCCGGCAGTCACAAGATTTCCGCCGAACCACAAAATACAGATTATACATGCATAAACCGCCACCGACATCAGCGGACCGTTGACGATTACAAGTTTTTCGGCATACACTGAGGCGTCGCGCAGCTCATCGTTGGAAATACGGAATTTTTCCTTCTCGTGCTTCGCCCTGACAAACGCCTTGACTACCCTTATGCCTATCAGATTTTCCTGAATAGAGGCGTTGAAGCGGTCGTACTTTTCAAACAGTCTCCTGAAGCGGGGGTGAGCCATATAGCCTATTGTGAACAGCATCACACCGAGGATAGGGGTAACCGTGAGGAATACCAGCGAAAGCTTTAAATTTATACGTATGGCATAAAAAATCGCCATAACCAGCATAAACGGAGCGCGGACACATATACGTACCGCCTGTGTAAACGCCATTTGCACCATGTTGGTGTCTGTGGTAAGCCTTGTTACGAGTGAGGCTGTACTGAATTTATCTGTGTTTGCAAATGAAAAATCCTGAATTTTGCCGAACATCGCCTGTCTTATTTCGCAGCCGAAGCCGAGGCCGGCAACCGCGGCAAGCCGCGCGGCAATTGCCCCGCAAAACAGCGACAGCAGCGCCATAAGAATCATTTTTATTCCGGTCTGTACAACGGTTTCGATTGACATATTTGCGATTCCTTCATCGACTATGACCGCCATCAGAAACGGTATGCGCACCTCTATTGCAACCTCAAAAATTATTGCTATCGGACACAGCAAGGCGTAAATTTTATACTTTTTTGCATAGGGAAGCAGTTTCTTTATCATTCTGCATTGTCCTCCTTAGGCTTTTTCTCCGACACCCGTGAAAAATAATTTATTGCCTCCTCCGGCGAGGCAAGGTCTGATATGTTCCCGCGAAGACGTTCAAGGTATGAGCGGAATTGAGCAATATCCTCATCGGAAAAGCCCGCAAACAGCTGCTTATCTACCGAATCACACTCTTTGCGAAAATCGCTTATCAGCCCTTTCCCCGTAGGTGTTATACTTATGCGGTTGCAGCGCAAATCGCCCTCATCCGCAACCTTTTTCACCAAGCCGGATTTTTGCATCCGCTTAATTGATACCGCCACGCTCGCCGGCGAAACATGAAGAAACTCCGCAAGGCAGGTTTGTGTACACTCGCCGTTTTCCATAAGATATTCAAGTATCGGCGGCTGGCCGTAATACAGTCCGCTTGCAGATGCGGTTTTATGGATTACATACCGGTGCATAAACATGGTACGGTTCATTTCTCGCACAATTTCCTTTAAACTCACGTAAGCACCTCCCGAAAATAAAAATCAGCCGGTTAATTATCAACCGATTAACTAATTTACACTGTTTCACGGTATTGTTTTTTACCGTATGAAATAAAGGCCGCGTTTTTTATGAACATTGTGTTAATATTTCCGGATTTTACCGTTTTGTTGCCTTACACAGGACAACAAAACGGCTGTTTTTTTGCATCAGTGAAAAGCGAAACGCCCTAAATGAAAAAGCAGAAAGGACCGGTAATGTTTATGGCAAAGACACTTACAAAAAAAGAACAGGATTTTTGCGATTACTACTTCGCAACACGCAACCCGCGGGAAGCGGCGATATACGCGGGCTACTCACTCAATCCCGCACGTGCAGGAGCAAAGCTCCTCTTGAAAAGCGCAATAAGTGATGAAATACAAAAAAGAGACTCAAAAAACGCAGCACGCATCGAGGAGATATGCGCCGGTCTACGCAGACTTGCGTTCGGCTCGGTTGCAGATGCGGTAAAGCTCGCTTACAGCGAGGAGCCTCTTTCCGGCGGACAAATCGAGGAGCTTGACCTTTTTAATATTTCGGAAATAAAACGCCCCAAGGGCGGCGGCACCGAGATAAAATTCTTCGACCGTTTAAAAGCTCTTGAAAAGCTTCAGACACTTTGTGAAGCGTCCGGAGAAAGCCGTGCGCTGCCCTTTTACGAAGCAATGGAAAAGGGTGCGAGGCTTCTCTATGCAGACAAGAACAAAAAGCCGGACGTAACGGAGGATATATGAAATTTGCTCCTTTTTCCGAAAAACAGCTCACCGCCCTCACCTGGTGGTGCTCCTCAAGTCCCTATTCGGACTTTGATGCGATAATATGCGACGGTGCCGTGCGCAGCGGAAAAACACTGTGTATGTCGCTGTCGTTCATCGCATGGACCTTTTACCGTTTTGAGAGCACTTCGTTTGCCGTATGCGGAAAGACTGTCACCTCGCTTCGCAGGAACGTGATAACTCCCCTCCTTCCCGTTCTTGAGCAGCTCGGCTTCACCTGCCGCGAACAGCTTTCGAAGAATCTCGTTGAAATAAAACGCGGAGATTGCACAAACCGCTTCTATCTTTTCGGAGGACGCGATGAGTCGTCCGCCGCGCTCATACAGGGTATGACGCTCGGCGGAGTGCTTCTTGACGAGGTGGCGCTTATGCCGCGCTCGTTTGTGGAGCAGGCACTCGCCCGTTGCTCCGTTGAGGGCTCGAAATTCTGGTTCAACTGCAATCCGGAAAATCCCCGGCATTGGTTTCATACGGAGTGGATAGAAAAAGCTCCGCAGAAAAACTGCCTGTATCTTCACTTTCGGATGGAGGACAATCCCTCCCTGACTCCTGAGATTGTGGAGCGCTACAAAAAGCTTTACAGCGGTGCATTTTATGAACGCTTTGTCGAGGGCAAATGGGTTGCGGCGCAGGGTCTTGTGTATCCGTTCTTCAGCGAGCGGCTTCATGTGAAAAGCGCGCCCCCCGGAAAGCCCTCCAAATGCTTCGTGTCCTGCGATTACGGCACAGTAAATCCCGCATCGTTCGGGCTGTGGGGCGAATACGGCGAAAAATGGTACCGCATCGCGGAATTTTACCATGACTCCCGCCGCGACGGCTTTCAGAAAACCGACGAGGAATACTACACCGACCTGAAGCGGCTGTGCTCGGAATACGAGATTGAGGCGGTCATTGTGGACCCGTCCGCCGCAAGCTTCATCGAATGCATACGCAGGCATGCGGAGTTTCGGGCAGTCCCCGCGAAAAACGAGGTCACCGACGGCATACGCAAGGTCGGCGACGCCCTCAAAAACGGCAGAATACTTATATGTCCCTGTTGCGGCGACACGCTCCGTGAATTCGGAATGTACCGTTGGGACGACAGCTCCGCCCGTGATGCACCGCGCAAGGAGCACGACCATGCCATGGACGATATCAGATATTTCGTCACCACGGCGCTGAGTGAAACGGACATGAGCTGTTACGCAATAGCAATCAACAGGAGGTGAAAGTTTGACCCTTTTCAATAAAAAAAGACCTCCCCTGCCGACGTGTGCGGCTGTTCCTCAGACTGCTCCGGCCAATGAGCCGTTTATTCAGGCATACGCCCGGAACGCGCTCACTCCGGCACAGATAGGCCTGTTTTCCTCTCTGCGTGAAAATGTTCCGGTTATAGACGCGGCGATACGCAAGCTTTGCGTGCTGACAATGGGCTTTTCCGTCAAGTGCGAAGACCGCAGAGCACAGGAGCTTCTTGAAGGCTTCCTGAATACAGTGCCGGTAGGCTGCTCCGGAACAGGGGCAGACTCATTTCTGACGGCATATTTTGAGCAGCTTCTGACTCTCGGAACAGCTGTCGGAGAAATTGTTATCGGCAAAGACCGTAAAGTTAAATGCCTTTACAATGCGGATTTGCGCAACATTGAATTGCGCGCAAATCCCGAAGATTCAACGCTTACACAGATTTGCGCTGTAAACGGTTCCGGATTTTCAAGCGCAGAACCTGTAAAGTATCCTGACTTTACATTGCTTTCTGTGCTCTCTCCGGAGCCCGGCTGCGTCTACGGAACCTCACTGCTGCGCTCGCTTCCGTTTGTAAGCTCGATTCTTATGAAAATATTCAACACCGTCGGCACTAACTGGGAGCGGGTGGGCAACGTGCGCTTTGCCGTAACCTACAAGCCGCAGAACGACGCTCTTGACCGAAGCTACGCCCGCGAACGCGCCACGCAAATAGCCGACGAGTGGTCGAGAGCGATGCAAAGCGGCTCCCAGATAAAGGATTTTGTTGCGGTGGGCGATGTGTCCATTAAGGTTATCGGCGCTGAAAATCAGATACCCGACAGCGACACCCCCGTCCGGCAGATGCTTGAACAAATTGTAGCAAAAACCGGAATACCTCCGTTTATGCTGGGTTTAAGCTGGTCGAGCACGGAACGGATGTCATCACAGCAGGCGGACATTCTCACCAGCGAGCTTGAGGGCTATCGGCGCATACTTACTCCCGTCATCGAGCGTATATGCCGTACCTTTCTGCGTCTTGAGGGCTATACCTGCGCACCGGAAATAATCTGGAATGACATAACCCTTCAGGATGAGGTGGAGCTTGCACGGGCAAGGCTGTTCAACGCTCAGGCATCAAAGCTCGAGCTTGAGGCGGAAGCATTTACACACGGAGGTGAAAACACTGAACAAAACAATTAACTCTCCGAAAAGCAACGGCGTTTTGTGCCACGATGAGCTTGCGCTCATCAATATGTATTCAAAAAAGGCGCTGTGCGCAGATGAGGTATACACCTTCAGCGTTGTCCTGTGCGACAACGAAATTGACCGCGACGGAGAACGCTTTTCAACTCAGGCACTGAAAACTCTCGCCGAGCTTTTTAAAGGTAAGACGGGAATTTCAGACCACAGCATGAAGGCGTCCGACCAGGTGGCACGTATATACGACACCGAGGTTGAAACCTTCCCCGACATGAAAACACGTGCCGGAGAGGTATACTCAAGGCTTAAAGCCAAGGCGTATACGCCGCGCAACGAGGGCAACGCCTCGTTTATAGCCGACATTGAGGCGGGAATAAAGAAAGAGGTAAGCGTTGGCTGTGCGGCGGGAAGGAAAATATGCTCCGTATGCGGTGCGGACGTGCATCTCACGGGATGCGCACACAAGAACGGCAGAACATACTCCGGAAAGCTTTGCCACACCATACTCTGCGACCCCACCGACGCCTACGAATGGTCCTTTGTCGCAGTGCCCGCTCAGCCTGCCGCCGGAGTGATAAAAAGCTTTACGAAAAAAGAAAACAGAGGTGAAAACAGTATGCAGGAAATACTCAAACGCTTTGAAGGCGCAACCGATGAGGGTGTGCTCCTTTCAAAGGCCGAAGCCGCAAGGCTTCTTGCGCACCTTGATTCGCTCGGTGCCCTCGCGGATGACGGCATTGAATACAGAAACGAGCTTGTGAAAAACGCTCTGTGTCTGTGCGCAACGGCACTGCCCTCTCTTTCCCGCGAAAGCGCAGATGAGATATGCAAAAAGCTGAGGGTAGGCGAGCTTCGCGAATTCACCGCGGCGCTCGAAAAGGAAGCGTCCCGGACACTTCCCTGTTCAGCCCAGCTCGCACTGCCCGGCAGCGCCGCAAAAACAATATCCAATACAGAATTTAAAATCTGATAAGGAGGAAGAAAAATGTCAGTTTCATTCAACGGTTTCAATGAAAAAATACTTACCTTTAAAACGAGCGGCACGGTGGCAGCCGGTGCTCCCGTACAGCTCACCTCAAGCGGGACGGTGGCCGCAAGCGCAAATGATGCATCCTTCTGCGGAATAGCCGTAACCGTTTCCTCGGACGGCTTTGCCGGTGTGCAGCTATGCGGCTATATCGAGGTGCCATATTCGGGCACGGCTCCCGCTGTCGGCTATGCGCTTCTCGAATCGAACGGAAACGGCGGAGTCAAGGTTGACACAACCAACGGCAGAAGCGTTCTCGTCGCAACCGTGGACACCACCGCATCAAAGGTCGGAATCATACTGTAAAATCCGCAAAACGGAAAGGAGAATAATATGTCCTCTTATGATAATCTTCGCCTTGAAAAAGGCATGTATGCACACAACGGCGGTCTTACCGCCGNNCCGCCGCACTTGAGGGGCTTGACCCCTCCGAAAACTACAAGGGCACGGCTCTTGAGGGGCTTGACGCGTTCCAGCGCCAGCTCAAGCGTTTTGATATAAGGGTTTCGGGCGCGGGCAGCGATACCGTCGAAAAATTCTTCAAAACCTCCGACAGCTCCGCACTCTTTCCCGAATATGTCTCGCGTGCCGTAAGGCAGGGTCTTGACGGCGCGGATATGCTTTCAAAAATAGTCGCCGCGACCACTAAAACGGAATCGCTTGACTACCGCACAATAACCTCCGTTCCCGGCGATACGGAAAAGCAGCTCAACCGTGTTGAGGAGGGTGCCGTAATACCCTCAACGGTTGTCAAGACACAGGAAAACCTTGTAACACTCCGCAAACGCGGCAGAATGCTCGTTGCCTCCTATGAGGCAATACGTTTTCAGCGTCTCGACCTTTTCACGGTAACGCTCAAGCAGATAGGCGCTTATATTGCGCGCTCGCAGTTCAAGGACGCCGTCGGAGTTCTCATAAACGGCGACGGCAACAACAACGCCGCAACCGAGATTGATGTTGCCACTGCTGGCACACTCACCTATGCCGACCTCGTTTCGCTGTGGAATGCGTTCGACCCCTATGACCTTAACACAATCATTGTGCCTCCGGCGCTCATGCCCACCATACTCACTCTCAGCGAATTCAAGGACGCTGCCGCAGGTCAGGATTTCCACGGAACCGGCAAGACAGTCACACCTCTCGGTGCAACTCTTCTCAAATCCTCTGCCGTGACATCCGGATACGTCCTCGGCATAGACAGAAGCTGTGCACTTGAGATGGTAATAGCCGACGGCGTAAACGTCGATTACGACAAGCTCATTGACCGTCAGCTTGAGAGAGCCGCCATAACCTGCACCGCAGGCTTTGCAAAAATATTCAGCGATGCGACAAAGCTTCTTGATATCTGATTTTCCGAAAGGGTGATATAATGATAAGCTCTCAAAGCGTTTTTGAACGACTGAGACAAATCACCGCCCTTGACAGCGAGGGGGCAGCCGAAGCGCTGCCCCTGTGCGCTCTTGCCGCACTGGGAATAAGCGAGCGCACAAGGGACGGAGCCGATGACTGCGATGAGCGCCTGATAAACGCCGCGGCAGCATGTGCGTTTTATAAGCTTATGCTGCTGCGCGCAGTCAAATCGGATTCGCCCGACTCCTTCAAGGCCGGCGATATAACCGTTAAAAAAGCATCGGACGCAAACGTACGGCTTGCACAAAGTCTTATGGATAATATGATGCTTGAAGCAGCTCCGTTGCTCAGGGATTCCGGCTTCGGCTTTTTGCAGGCTTAAAAGAAAGGAATTCCGAATATTATGAATATGAACACAATATTTGAAGACTACGGACGCGAGGTCGTGCTTGTGACCCCCGAGGATATTGAACAGGAGCCGTACAGAGCTTTTTTGCAGCCTCTGCGATATAAAAATAAAATGTATCTTGAGGGCGTTCCCACAGAGCTCGGCTTCAATCCGCAGGACTATTCGCTGTATATCGGTCCTCCGGAAAGAGACCTTACCGTGCTGCCGCCGGAATACCGCATACGCATAAGCGGAAAATACTACAAAATCAGCAAGGTTGAGAAGGTATATTCCGGTACTGCCCCGGTGTATGTATGGGCGGTTTTGCGTCCGCTGAATTATTCGTAACGGATAATCGGCACAAAAGCAACAGGGTTTGAATGATAATAAAAAACTATGAAAGGTAACGATACCGGGCATGAGCAGCCGTTTTACCGCGACTTTTCGTGCGAAGACTGTATCGCATGGCGATGATGTCAATAACAACAATTACTCCCAATTCACTCGTCAGCTTCTTCGGCAGCGCCGCGAATCTGAACGATATTGATTTTATCACTGAATACCCCAACAACACTTTACCGTATCCGCTCTCGTGCGCGACTGCGGCAATCGGCACGGAGAGCATATCCGTAACCGAGATTCCGGTGAGTGTAATAGAAAATCAGGACGGCACACAAACCACCATAACCGGAAACCGCACCTTGAGCGTAAAAATGCGCCTCGGAATACATGTGCCGAAAAGCCTCGGCGGAGAAACCTGCCACACCGTATATAAGCGTCTGCTTGACGTGCTTCTCGGCTCGGACAGCTTTGTGGTAGACACCTCCGGCTGCGGAAGAACGCGCTTTGTAAGAGATACAGATTCACTGTACCTTCCGGCGTGGTTTGTAGTGAATTCCGACATAGTTTAACTGCGGTTTTTAAGCTATTCTGCCGTTTCTTTGGGCAATATGCACAAAAAGCCAACAAATCTCTTGGAGGGGGTTTGAACAAAATAGTAAAAAAGCTATTGAAAAATCAAACGCGTTTTGGTAAAATAAGGACATACTCGGAAAATATCCAATAATGTGTGAGGTGTGTCCGCTTGAAAAAGAAGAAGGAGAGCAGTGAAAACAATGTGGCTCTTTATTTTTTCCATCAGGGAAACGATACCCGCGCGTATGATTACTTCGGTTCTCACCCTCTCAATACAGAAGGCGATTTTGTTTTCAGAGTGTGGGCGGAGCACGCAAAGAGCGTAAGCGTTGTCGGCGATTTCAACAACTGGAATCCCGAAGCAAATCCGCTGACCAAAATTGACAGCGCCGGCGTGTTTGAAGGCTATGCCGAAAACGTAAAACCGTTTGACGCCTACAAATACCATATCATTGCCGCCGACGGCAGAGAATTATTAAAAAGCGACCCCTATGCGCTGCACACGGAAACGCGCCCGGGGACCGCGTCAAAAATATATGTTCAGGACGACTATGACTGGGGCGACAGTCTCTGGCTGAAAAAGCGCAGAGAGACACCGGTCTACAGTCGTCCTGTTAATATTTATGAGGTTCATGCCGGCTCATGGCGCACCTATGAGGACGGCAACCCCTTCTCCTACCGTGCGCTTGCAGATGAGCTTGTTCCCTATGTCAAGAGCATGGGCTATACGCACATTGAATTTATGCCTCTGGCGGAGCACCCGTTTGACGGCTCCTGGGGATATCAGGTTACGGGCTATTACTCTGTAACCTCCCGCTTCGGCACTCCGGAGGATTTCATGTATCTTGTTGAAAAGTGCCACAAGGCCGAAATAGGAGTAATTCTCGACTGGGTACCCGCCCATTTCCCTAAGGACGAGCAGGGACTTTATGAGTTTGACGGTCAGCCGATGTATGAATACTCCGACCTTCGCAAGGGCGAGCACAAGCAATGGGGCACCCGCGTGTTCGATTACGGCAAGCCCGAGGTTCAGAGCTTCCTTATTTCAAACGCAATGTTCTGGTTCGACAGGTACCACATAGACGGTCTGCGCGTGGACGCGGTAGCATCAATGCTCTACCTTGACTACGGCAGAGAAAACGGCGAATGGTGTCCCAACGCGAACGGCGGCAATGAAAATCTTGAGGCGGTCGCCTTTTTTAAAAAGCTCAATGAACTGGTCTTCCGCGATTTTCCCGACATCATGATGACCGCGGAGGAGAGCACCTCATGGCCGTTGGTTTCAAAGCCCGTTCATCTCGGCGGTCTGGGCTTCAATTTCAAATGGAACATGGGCTGGATGAACGATATCCTGCGCTACTGCGAGCTTGACGGCTACTTCAGAAAATACAATCACGACCTTGTAACCTTCTCCTTCTTCTATGCGTTTTCCGAGAATTTTGTGCTTCCCATATCCCACGACGAGGTGGTTCACGGCAAAAAGTCCCTCATAGAAAAGATGCCCGGAACCTACGAGGAGAAGTTCGCCGGTGTGAGAGCATTTCTGGGATATATGTACGCCCATCCCGGTAAAAAGCTGCTGTTCATGGGTCAGGAGTTCGGTCAGTTCATAGAGTGGGATTATAAAAAGGAGCTTGACTGGCTGCTTCTTGATTTTGAAATGCACCGTATGCTCAGGGAATATGTCCGGAGTCTGAACATGTTCTACAAAAACACCCCCGCGCTCTGGCAGATAGATTACAGCTGGGAAGGCTTTTCATGGATAATAAGCGATGACAATGTGAACTCGGTTATTGCCTTCCGCCGCATGGACGATGACGGCAGAGAAATAATTTCGGTATCCAACTTTACACCCGTCGGACGCGAGGATTATAAAATCGGGGTTCCCGAAGGCGGCTCCTACGAAATTGTTTTCAATTCAGATGACGAGGAGTTCGGAGGCAAGGCGCTCCTGAAGGGTACGACCTTTAAAACCAAAGCGGGTCAGATGCACGGCTTCGGCCAATACCTTTCACTCGCGCTCCCGCCGCTTTCCACAATATATATAAAGAAAAAACGCAGAGATACGAAGAAAAAATCAACTAATACAATTACTCACGGAAAGGATTGATTTTATGCCCCGCAAAACCGAATGTATTGCGATGCTGCTTGCCGGCGGACAGGGAAGCCGCCTCGGAATACTCACAAAAAACATCGCCAAACCGGCAGTGCCCTACGGAGGGAAGTACCGTATTATCGACTTTCCCCTCTCGAACTGCGTGAACTCCGGCATTTATACCGTCGGTGTACTCACACAGTATCAGCCGCTTGAGCTCAACGACTATATCGGAAACGGTTAGCCGTGGGACCTTGACCGCGAAAACGGCGGAGTGCACATTCTTTCGCCGTATCAGCAGATAAAGGGTACAGCGTGGTATAAGGGCACAGCAAACGCAATATACCAGAACATAAACTTCATTGACCGTTACAACCCGGAATATGTGGCGGTGCTTTCAGGCGACCACATCTATANNCATCTATAAGATGGACTACTCGAAAATGCTCGCCTATCACAAGGAAAAGAACGCCGCGTGCACCATAGCGATGCTCGAAGTTCCCTGGGAGGAGGCGTCGCGCTTCGGTCTTATGTTCACAAACGAGGACGGAGCCATAACGGCATTTGAGGAAAAACCCAAGAATCCCAAAAGCAATAAGGCCTCCATGGGCGTATACATGTTCACATGGGATAAGCTGCGTCAATATCTGCTTGAGGACGAGGCCAAGGAAGGCTCCTCAAACGATTTCGGTAAGGACGTAATCCCCGCCATGCATTCCGCAGGCGAAAGAATGTATGCTTACGCTTTTGACGGCTATTGGAAGGACGTCGGAACAATCGACAGCCTGTGGGAGGCAAACCTCGACCTGCTCAATCCCAAGGTCAACCTCGATTTGAGCGACACGAGCTGGAAAATATACGGTAAAAATCCGATAGCTCCCCCGCAGTATGTATCCGGCTCGGCAAAGATTCAGAACTCCCTCGCCGCCGGAGGCTGCACAATTGAAGGCGATATCGACTATTCGGTGCTGTTCTCAAACGTAACGGTTGAAAAGAACGCGGCGGTGCGCTACTCGATAGTAATGCCCGGAGCCGTGATAAAATCGGGCGCCACGGTACAGTATTCCATAGTTGCCGAAAACGCGGTTATAGAGTCCGGCGCCACGGTAGGTAAGCGTCCCGAGGATATGAAGGAGCTTTCCGACTGGGGAGTGAGCGTAATCGGGGCAAACGTAACCATAGGCAAAAACGCCAAGGTAAAGCCTAAATCAATGATTGATACCGACCTGAAGGGAGGCGAGGAAGCATGATTGCAAAGAATGTACTCGGTATAGTTTTTTCAAATTCCTATGACGCTTCTCTCAACGAGCTTACCGCAATGCGCACAATGGGCAGTGTCCCCTTCGGCGGACGCTACCGTCTCATAGATTTCGCGCTGTCCAACCTTGTCAATTGCGGCGTTTCAAGAGTCGGTGTAATCACAAAAAGCAATTTCCATTCTCTTATGGACCATATCGGAACCGGCAAGCCGTGGGATCTCGCAAGAAAGCGTGAGGGGCTGTATCTGCTCCCGCCCTTCAACACGAACGACGGTGAGCACACCGGAGGCAAGGCGGAGGAGCTTGCGAGGATTCTCGGCTTCATCTCCCGCTGCGACGAGGAATATGTGATACTCACGGACTGCAACAACGTTTGCAGCATAGACTTTAACGACGTGTTCGGTTTTCACGAGGAAAACGGCGCAGATATTACCATTGTATGCAAAAACGGCAAGATTCCCAACCTCGATGACACGATGGTCATAAAAACCGAGGAGGGCTCAAACCGCATCGCTTCAATAGCAATATCCCCCAACTCCGATAAAAAAGCCGACTACTCGGTAAATATCACGCTGATGAGAAAATCGCTTCTCGAACGCCTTATACGCGAGGCCGTAAGCTTTTCAAAGACGAATTTTGAAAAGGATATCATTCAGAAAAACGTCAAAAAGCTGAATATCTGCGCATATAAGACAGCCCGCTCCTGCTTCACAATCGACTCCCTTGAAAGCTATTTTGCCGCAAACATGGAGTTGCTCAAGTCAAGCGCGCGCAGCGACCTTTTCTCACCTGAGCATCCCGTATACACAAAGGTTCGCGATGATATGCCGGTTATATACGGACTCGGCTGCGAGGTGAAAAACTCACTGATTGCCGACGGCTGCATCATTGAGGGAACCGTTGAAAACTGCATCCTTTTCAGGGGTGTACGCGTCGACAAGGACGCTGTGATAAAGAATTCCATCCTCATGCAAGGCACCTACATAAGCGAGGGCGTAAGCCTGAACTGTGTCATTGCCGACAAGAGCGCCGTGGTGACACCGAAAAAGGTTCTTTCGGGCGCCGAAAACTATCCTATGTTCATAGGCAAGGGTATAGTAATCTGATTTTTGTGTGGTGAGCGGAAAATGAATACGGTATGTCCCGTGTGCGGCTGTAAAACAGATGATTTCGATGTTGAGGAATTCGTCTTTGAGGACGGTCACACGGAAAAGCTCTGCGGATATTGCCGCAAGCAGCTCAAGGTGCTTGAAGCTTCGAACACTGCAAACGATATGCAGACAAGAGCCGCCGTGGAATGGCTTGATTCCATGGCGCAGAGGCCTGTTGACTCAAGAAGCACACAATGTCTTGCGCAGCTCAACCGAATCCGGAAGCTCTATCCTCAAATCCCCGTAAAGCGCGCTCAGGCTCCGGCGGCACAGCCTTCTGCATCGGCTCAAAAAAACGTTCCTGAGTCTGCGGCGGAAACGCACAACGTTCCGGCGGGCGAGCCGGACGAGCGCATGGCAGTGCTCGAAAAGCGCATAACAGCGCTCGAAAAGGATTTAAAGGGCTTCAAGCGCAGGCTGCTTATTTCAAAAATAATCAGCTTCGCTGCACCGTTGCTCATCACGCTTATACTTTTCATAATACTCATGGCGAGCGGCGTGCTCGACCCGCTGTTCAGCTACTTCAACACCATCAGTGACCTCGCCGGTCAGATGTGAATTTATTAACGGAGGAATATATAATGAAGGTTTTATACGCTGCAAGCGAAGCTCTCCCCTTTATCGCAAGCGGAGGACTCGCGGACGTTGCCGGCTCGTTGCCGCAGGCGCTGAGAAAGCGTCTGATAGGCTGCCGAATCGTCATGCCGCTCTATGACGGCATACGTCAGGAGCTGAAGGACAGCATGAAGTTTATAACGCATATTTCCGTACCTGTCGCATGGCGCAGACAGTACTGCGGCATATTTGAGGCAAAATCCGGAGGCGTTATATACTATCTTATAGACAACCAGTACTATTTCAAGCGCGACGGCATTTACGGTCACTATGACGACGCGGAGCGCTTCGCCTTCTTTTCGAGAGCCGTGCTTGAAATAATCCCGCACATTGATTTCAAGCCCGACATCATCCACTGCAACGACTGGCAGACAGCGCTGACCCCTGTCTATTACAGCACCATGTATGCCGACAAGCCGGGTTACGAAAACATAAAAACAATACTCACAATACACAACATACAGTATCAGGGCGTTTACGGCAAGGAGCTGCTCGGAAATGTTGTGGGTATTGATGAAAAATACTCCTCCCTGCTTGAATACGACGGTGCGCTCAACATAATGAAGGGCGGTATCGAGTGCGCAAACATGCTTACAACGGTCAGCCCGACCTACGCGAACGAAATACTCGACCCCTGGTACTCACACGGGCTTGACACCATACTCAAGCAGCGCGACTGGAAGCTGCGAGGCATACTCAACGGTATTGACACCGAAAGCTATGACCCCGCAACCGACAAGGATATTTTTGCAAATTATTCAGCGGAAAAGCCGAATAACAAGCTTAAAAATAAAAAAGAACTCCGGAAGCTTTTCAATCTTCCGGATAACAAGGAAACTCCGCTTATCGGTATGGTTTCAAGGCTCGTTTCCCATAAGGGACTCGACCTTGTAAAGGCTGTGCTTGAGGAGCTTCTCACAACAAGCGACGTTCAGCTTATAGTGCTCGGCTCCGGTGAATGGCAATATGAGAGCTTCTTTAAGGAGATGGCGGAGAAATATCCCGACAAGCTCGGGCTGCGCCTCGGCTTTGTGCCGGACCTCGCAAGAAAGATTTATGCCGGAAGCGACATGTTCCTTATGCCGTCAAAGAGCGAGCCCTGCGGACTTTCTCAGATGCTTGCGCTTCGCTACGGCTCGGTTCCGATAGTGCGTGAAACCGGCGGACTCAAGGATTCCGTAACAGACAGCGGTGACGGCGAAGGCAACGGCTTCACCTTCTCAAGCTATAACGCACATGATATGCTCAACGCCATACGTCGCGCACTTGAGGGCTATTCCGACACCAAGGGCTGGAATATACTCAGAAAGCGCGCTATGGAATGCGACAACAGCTGGGGGCATTCCGCCAATGAATACATAAAGCTCTACAAGGAGCTTACAAAATAACGGTCGCTTAAAGCGTTTCCGCAAGCTTATGCCGCATATATTCTTCAACACTGTCTATAACCGTTTTGATGCACAGCGGCTGCTGGCCTGTCTTTTTCCTTACAGATGTCTCCGATATTACAAATTCGCGGGCAAGCTCCTCGGTCAAGCCTATGACCAGCGCGTCCGCGGATTTGGAATTTATACCTATCCATTTTTTCGGTATGATACCCTTTGACACCGCGGCGAGCACGGCTCTGTATACACTCATACAAAAAAACAGCGTCGCCATATTCTCAAGCTCGCTGCCTCCGCCGGAGGATATCCTCTCCTGAATCATAACCGCGGCACGTGTCACGGTGTGCTGGGTGAGGTTCACATCCTCGGGAAGGTCGTCAACCTCGGTGCTTCCGAGGCCGTACCGGCTCTGCGTTCTGCCGAGTATATAGTCCGAGGTTACACCGTAGTAATCTGCGGCGCGGCAGACAAATTCAAGTCCGCACTCTCTTATACCGTTCTCATAATGCGAAAGAAGCGCCTGAGAAACGCCCAGAGCAGCGGCGGCATCCTTCTGGCTTATGTTCTTTTCATGGCGGAGGCTTGTCACGCGCTCCGCAAAGCCCTCTATCATAAATATCTCTCCCGTCCCGATTATACTTTATGTATAATACTATACACTGTTTTTCCGGAGGAAGCAATGAAAACTTATCAAATTCATTTTATTCGCCACGCACTCACAAAAAGCAATCTCGAAGGACGTTATATCGGTCACACCGACGAGCCGCTGTGCGAGCAGGGCGAGGAGCAGCTCAAGGAGATGCTTGAGGCGTATGTTTACCCCTATGCGGATGTTGTGTTTTCAAGTCCGCTTCAGCGCTGCGTAAAAACCGCCGAGCTTATTTACAATGACAAAGCCCCGATTATCATGCGCGAGCTTACGGAGTGTGATTTCGGCGAGTTTGAGGGGCTTACAGCCGCCGATTTAAAGGATGTAAAGGAGTTCAGCGACTGGCTGACAGGCGGACCCGACAGCGCCCCTCTCAACGGAGAAAGCAACCGCCATTTCCAGACACGCGTATGCAACTGCCTCTCAAAAATCATTGACGGTCTGCTCAAAACAGGCACAACCTCTGCCGCAATAGTCACGCACGGAGGCGTAATTATGACTCTGCTTGCCGCCTTCGGACTTCCCGAGGCTGCCATGAGCGAGTGGCTTATGCCCTCCTCCTGCGGCTATACGGTGCGTATAACTCCCTCGGTATGGACGCACGCGAGAAAGTTCGAGGTAATACGTGAAATCCCCGACTCTCCCATGAGCGAGGAGGAGGAAATGCAGCTGTGGGATTACTACTCCGGCGATGATGATTACGAGGAGGACCTCGACACGGAGGATGAAGACATGGGAGGTATAATGTGATGTCATACAAAATATTTGCAAATCACGCGCATCTTTTCCCGGAGCAGGCAAAGCCCTCCGGTACACTCGACAATCTCAAAAGAACACTTGACGAAGCGGAAATTGAAAAGGCCGTATGCTTTGCCCCGTTCGCTTCTCAGCTGAGAAATGCCGGATTTTCGGATGACGATGCTCCGAAATGGCTTGCAAACGAAATAAAAAACGAGCCGAATCTCTTCGGCTTCGGCACAATAGACTTTGACAAAAACAACATCTCCGCACAGGTCGAGCACATACATGACCTCGGTCTGAAGGGGATAAAAATCCACCCCGCTTATCAGGAAATAAAGGTGGACGGCGAGCAGGCTTGCCGCGTATATGAAAAGGCGGAGGAGCTGGGGCTGTTTATATCCTTCCATACCGGTCTTCACTGGCACAGAATATCCGACTATCATCAGCTGCTTTTCGATGAGGTGGCATACCTCTTTCCTCACCTGCGCTTCAGCATGGAGCACATCGGAGGCTACAGCTTTTTCAGGGAAGCACTGCTTGTAATGAACAACAATAAGCGCGGGGATTTTGACCGCGTTTTTGCAGGCTGGACGAGCATTGATGTCGATATCGATGAAAACGGCAACGAGCAATACGGTGCATGGTCGCTTACCGACAGGCAGCTGCTCGATGTGATTTATCAAACAGGACCTAACAGAAGCATCTTCGGCCTTGACTTCCCCTACAACGACTCGCAGGATATAAAGGCCTCAATCGAACGGATAAAAAGCCTTCCGATAAGCGAGCAGGCGAAGGAAAATATTCTGGGCGGAACACTCAGAAATATACTCGGTGTTGAATAAAAAAGAGCCGTATTTTCCAAAGGAGGAAAGTACGGCTCTTTTGTTAACAAAAACTTAACATTTACGTTGAATTGATACAATATTCCGCCTATATTATATAGCTGTAATTAAGTGAGGCATTCAATTGCTCAATTCATTTTCTCTTTCCAAAGCTCCGACCCGAACGTATTGTTCGGGTCGGAGCTTTTTTATCATTTATAATCAGCAATCACATTTCGCCTTTTATTTCCTTCTTGTTTCGATACATCTTTTCATCCGCTATATGTATAAGCTCGTCAAGTGAGCTTGAATCCTTGGGGAACACCGAAGCACCGGCTCCGCAGCCCAAAAATTCTATTCCGCTCTTGGTCTTGAAATTAAGCTCCACAAGCTTTCTGCACACAGCGTCCCTGTGGCCGCGCGTAACGATACAGATAAACTCATCTCCCGCCACGCGGTAAAGCGTTCCGTGCTCATCAAGAATTTTTTTCGCATTGTCCGCAAACGCCTTGAGATATTCATCGCCCACCAGATGCCCGTATTTATCGTTTATGCTCTTGAAGCTGTTGAGGTCTATATATACAAGAGAAAAAGGAACGCCCTTGCTTATCATATTTGCGACATCTTCAAAAAGGCTGACGCGGTTATTGAGCTTTGTAAGCTCATCGGTATACGCAACATCCTTTATTGTCTCAACAGCGTTGTTAGAGCGCACAAGGTAATAAACTATCGCATAGCTCCACAGGACATTTAAAAGCAACAGGGCAAGCGTAACTATTCTTATTATCAGATATTCATACAGAAGCGAAAGATTTATGAACAAAATGGCGAGAAACCAGGTGGAGCTTATGAGAAGCAGGTAAATGTTTATGCGGTCGGCGGTGTTTTTCAGAACGAAGATAAGCCCCGACCTTATCCAGTAAATAAGCGGGAAAATCGAGAACCAGTAAAGCATACTCTGAACTATGAGCAACGAAACCGCGTATTCCTCAAGCGGTATGAGCTTTGAAAGCTGAACCGAAACGGTATACATTATCATTGTGTAGACGGATGAGAACATCCAGACAGTAACCGTTTTGCGCATTCCGTCTTTATAGAGCATCTGCGTTACAAATACAAAGAAAAAGCCGAGAACCGCGAAAAGGCCGTTGCCGTTTTCCACGTAGTTGATACGCGGAAGAATCGCAAGAGCCGCCAAAGCAAACGGAAGCGATGCCAAAGCATATACAAGAAGATTGACTATCCTTCTGTATTTGCGCTGACAGCAAAAATCCGTAACCACGGCATTCACTATTAACATTTCAACTGCTATGGCAATGGTATATGCGGCTTCTCCCATAAAAGCCTTCCCCTTTTATTTAATTATAACTCATTGTATCACAATTCAGACCAAAATGCAATTACAAGACACCTGCTAAAATAAATAAAAATGTATTGTATTTGTAAAAATATTGTGGTAATATTTATCTATATATAGTCTTGTACGGATGGGAGAAAAATTATGGGCGTAAAATGCAAGTGCGGGTATTGTCCTACGGTAATATTGCCCGGCATCGGTCAATCAAAGGTCGATTTGCTCGATGATGAAGGGAAACGAATAAAAAGCGCATGGCCGCTTGACCTTGACGAAAAGGCGCTCCTGAAAGAAATCCTTCCCTCTGCGCTCAAAATGCTCGCAACGCGCAAGGACAACGGCTTTACCGACACTGTAGCGGCAGCAATCAAAAAAGCTCTTGACCCCCTCGCTTGCACAAATGAGGGTATTGTAAAAAACCGCCTCAGGGTGGTGTCCTACCCTTACTCGCTTGCGGAATGCACTCCTGAGGAGCGCAGATACATTTATAAAATGGTACCGCTTGAGCAGCTCTCTGAGGTGGTGGGCGAAAGCCATCTTTACTTTTTCTCATATCATTCCTTCGGCCAGGTTTACGAGACTGCAAAGCAGCTTCACAGCTACATACAAATGGTAAAAGAAAAAACAGGGCATGACAAAGTAAATCTTGTGCCTGTAAGCCTCGGCGGCTCGCTTGCCGTGGCATATCTCGATGCTTACGGCTACAAAAACGATATTAACCGCGTGGTAAATTTCGTCCCCGCAGTCAACGGCTCGACCGTGGTTGCCGATTTAATGGAGGGTAAGCTTGATTTTTCAAATCCCGCAGAGCTTTTTGAATTCATTTTCGGTTCGGGAACCGCTGAAAAAATCTGCTCATATCTTAAATTCTTCCCGTCCGGCATGGCGGACCTTCTGCTGAAAAAAACGGTTGCGGCTGCCGTTGAGGTAATCGCCTGCAACTCCCCTCAGATATGGGCTGTTGTGCCCCACGAAAAATACACTTCCCTGCGCGCAAAATATCTTTGCGACGGCAAGCACGAGGCGTTGCGCGCAAAGGCCGACCGCTTTCATCGTGCACATTCCGACCTTGCTTCACTCGTAAAACGCGAGCAGGAAAGAGGCGTTGAATTTTTCAGCATCTGCGGTTACGGAAGGCAGCTTATCCCCTTCTGCGGCTCAAGAGATGTAAACTCGGACACCGTGGTGGACCTTAAATCGGCGTCACTCGGCGCTTACAGCCCCGCCTTCGGTGAAGCTTTGCCGGCAGACTACAAAAATGAACACTCCAATTGCAGCAATCCCGAACACAATCACATCTCTCCCGACCGCACCGTGGACGCCTCAACGAGCCTCATCCCCGATTCCGTGTGGTTCTTTAAAGGGCAGATACACGATGACACCGCATATAACGATGTCGCACTGCTTATATGCAGGGAGCTTCTTACCAACAAGAAATTCAACAGCGTATACTCAGACCCGCGTTTCCCGCAGTTCAACGGCGCGAGAAACATACGCAAAATAAAATACAACCTTCTCCCGCAAGCCCGCGAGCTTGACGTGTCCGGTCTTCCGGAGGCTGTGAAAAAAGAGCTTTGCGATGCTGTTTCGGAATGTGAGAAGCTGTTTTCATATACAATAGTCGAGGACAACTCGCTTGCGCAAAACGCCACAGAAAGGCTCGCTGCGGCTCTCGACTCCGCAAAACCTCAAGAAGCTATAAAATAAAAATTTTTTTGGGAGGTAAAAGTTATGTCTTACGCAAATGTATCCAAGTATGTAGCGCTCCTCATGACTCTTCTCATGACGCTGCTGAACACCTTCGGCGTGTTCACCAATGATTATGACAAGGACAAGGGCTCGGTAACCACCTACAAAACCTGGGAGGAATGCGTTGAAGAGCTTGACTCGATTGCCGCCGAAGGCAAAAAATCCGACTGCGGTGAGGATTGCGAGCACTGCCCCACAATTGTTGTTCCCGGTATAGGCCAGTCGAACACCTATCTGTGTGACGCCTTCGGAAACAAAGTCAAGAATGAAAACGGCGATGTCGTAACCGGATGGCCTCTCTATGTCAATGTTGATGAGGTTGTTGACAAGATTGCCGCTCCTCTTGTAACTGCAATAGCGACGCAGCAGGACAACGGCTTTTCAGATATTGTAGCCCAGACTGCGGCCGATGCCCTCTCCGTAAACGCATGCGGTCTTGACGGACTTCCCGTTAACAATATTGTAGTCGAAAAGTACTATAAGAGTGTTGCCGAGTGCACCGAGGAGGAAAGAGCGTACATCCTCAAGACCATACCTCTCGACGGTTATGTGAACGAGGTCGGTGCGGACCACCTCTATTACTTCGCATACAACAGCTTCGGCGATACCCTCGGAATAGCCGAGGAGCTTTACGCCTACATCCAGATGGTCAAAGCTCAGACAGGTCACGACAAGGTAAATATTGTGCCCATAAGCCTAGGCGGCACGATTGCCAACGCACTGCTCTATCTTTACGCTGAGGAGCTCAAGGATGACCTGAACAGGATTGTCTTTATCGTACCCGCTCTCGACGGTTCAAAAATAGTCAGCGATGTCTACGGTTTAAATCTGAGCACTGAGGATGAAATGCTTTACAGCGGACTTATCCCCTCGCTCATGCCCGATGACTATCTCGCTTATGTAATCAACATGGCTATACGCCTTCTGCCCAAGCAGGTGCTTGCCGACACGCTTGACAAGGTCAACCGTAAGCTCGTCACCGATGTTCTTGCAAACTGTCCGAGCATGTGGGCGCTTGTTGCAAGTGAGGATTATCCCGCGCTTGCCGACATGTGGCTGAGCGATGAGGACCACGCATATCTCAAGGAGCGTACAGGCGATTACTATCAGGCACAGCTTGAAAGCGACGCCAACATTCTTGCGCTCAGGGATGCCGGTGTGGAGATATTTGACGTTGTTGATTACGGCGTTCCTATGTACTCCATCGCAGCATCCTGGGATGACTATAACGCAGACGGAATTATTCATGTTGACTCCACCTCCGCCGGTGCCACAACAAGCCTTGTCGGCTCCACACTGAGCACCTCCGATTACAAGGCGGGCGCGGTCTTCAACTGCACAAATCCCGCACATGACCACATCTCTCCGGACGGCTCACTTGACGCCTCCACAAGCATTCTTCCAGAAACCTCATGGTACTTCTACAGCCAGAACCATGAATCCACTGCAAAAAACAATATCATAATGTATCTGGCAATAGATCTTCTCGTTGACGATGCCATAACGGATGTTTACTCAGACGAAAGATATCCCCAGTTCATGTATGCGAGAAACACACGCGGCTTTATCAACAGCGATATTCCGCTTGCCGAAAGTATCCTCTCCGAGGAGGCTGCAGCGCCCGGAACTTATGACGCTCAGCTTATCGCCGACACCAACGCCGCCCTCGCAAAGGCATACCACATGGTGGAGTACGGCAACATTCCCACCGATGAAGTCGAAGCCATTAAGGCGGAGCTTTACGAATGCCTTTATGCCTCCGGAAAGTGGACCCGCCCCGACCCCTCTCAGTCCGATGACAACACAGAGGAATACGCCCTTATGTTCTTCAAGGCGGCGAACGATGCGCTGTATAAATACTACGGTCCCATCGGCTTCTCCGATTATATGGACGGCGAATTCTGGAAGTACTCAAAGAAGAAATAATAATCAGCTTTTATTGCCGCGGACGCTTTGTGTCCGCGGCAATCTTTTTGTGTCTAAACCTTGCGTACAGATTACTTTTGTGGTAAAATAAAGTGATATTATATTGAAACAAGCAGGTAATGAATATGAATTTTTCAAAATGCGATAAGAGCGGCGCCCTTGAGGGCTTTGCCGTTGTGCGCCAGTGCGACAGAAAAACAGCCAAAAACGGCTCGGTATATCTCGACATGCTGCTCTCCGACCTGAGCGGGGAAATAGTTGCCAAGCTCTGGGATTTCAAGGAGGACATTCAGCCTTTGCCTGCTATAAACTCCCTTGTAAAAGTGCGCGGCACACTCTCACAGTTCAACGGCAACGACCAGCTCTCCGTATCCCGTATAAGACCTGTTGCCGAGTCCGACGGAGTAAAAATAGAGGACTATGTGAAAAGTGCGGATTATGACGCGGATTTCATGTTCCTCCAGCTGATGTCGGTTGCGGAGGATTTCAGGGACTCAGACCTGCGCTCGCTCGTAACAACCATGCTTGAAAACAACAGAGAAAGGCTGCTGACCTTCCCCGCGGCATACAAGCTGCACCACGCAATGAGGGGCGGCCTGCTTTATCATACGCTTTCAATTGTGCGCCTTGCAAAGCCGATTGCACAGGTTTATCCGTTTATAGATTCGGACCTGCTGCTTTCGGGCGTTATCCTTCACGACCTCGCCAAGACTGTTGAATTTAATGTCAACGACACCGGACTTGCCGACTCCTACACCACGGACGGCGAGCTGATAGGCCATATCGTGCGCGGAGCCATGTTCGTTGAGGAAACCGGAAAGCAACTCGGAATACCCGATGAAACCCGCAGACTCGTTGAACACATGCTGCTCTCGCACCACGGTGTACCCGAATACGGTGCAGCCGTATATCCGATGTTCCCCGAAGCGGAAATACTCTCACAGCTCGACATGCTTGACGCACGCATCTACGAGATGGCGGACGCGCTTTCAAACGTCGAACCGCTCTCATTCAGCACACGTCAGAAAATGCTTGACAACCGCAAGCTATACAACCACGGCAGAAAAGAGATTGCACCCAAGGCAAAGCTTGACTGATAAAATCTGAAAGGATGAGTTGACACATGCGTAATCATGAAGTAACCAATATCCAGAAGCTTCTTAAAGAGGACGGAAGTCTGCGTGAGCCGGGCTGGTCGAAGGCTCTTGTGCAGCAGTATGACCGCCGCGACATAAAGGCGAACAAGCTGCGTATAAAGGAATGGGACTATTATCTTATCCTCTCCCCTTCATCGGATTTCGGTGTGGCATTTACAATATCCGACGACGGATATATCGGACTTCAGAGTGCTACTCTGCTTGATTTTTCAAAGCCGTGGGAGCACACCGAAACCATACTCAACGCCTTCCCCAAGGGTAAGCTGCATCTGCCCTGCACGAGCGTGTCGGGCAACACCGTATACGAGGACAAGCGCCTGAACATGCGTTTTATCCCCTCAAGCGGCAAGCGGCATATCACCTGTGATTATAAAAACTTCTGCGACGGCAAAACTCTCACCGCGGACATAACCCTCGAACAACCCGACATGGACACGATGGTTATTGCGACACCCTGGAAGGAAAAGAAAACCGCCTTTTACTACAATCAGAAAATCAACTGCATGCGCGCTTCCGGAAAGGTCTGCTTTGACGGCAAAGAATACGTCTTTGACCCTGCAACCGACTTCGGCACTCTTGACTGGGGACGCGGTGTATGGACCTATGACAACACATGGTACTGGGGCTCGGGCAACTGCGACCTTAACGGCAAGAGCTTCGGCTTCAACATCGGCTACGGCTTCGGCGACACGGCAGCCGCCAGCGAAAACATTCTTTTCTACGACGGCAAATGCCACAAGCTCGATGATGTGAGCTTCAACATCCCCGAGGAAAACGGCGTGAAGCAATACACGAAGCCGTGGACCTTCTCCTCCTCGGACGGGCGCTTTGAGATGGATTTTGTACCCATCATTGACCGCGCGGCAAAAATAGATGTAAAGCTCATCATCACAGACCAGCATCAGGTGTTCGGCAAAATGAGCGGAAAAGCTACGCTCGATGACGGCACCGTGCTTGAAATCAAGGACGTGCTGTGCTTTGCGGAGGATGTCCATAATAAATATTAAGGAAGGACAGCAACGCTCATGCAATGGACTGAGGTAAATATCAGCGTCGGTGTCAAGGACATCGAACTTGCCGAAAGCATCGCCATAATGGCAGTGCCTTACGGAATATATGTTGAGGATTACAGCGACCTTGAAGCACAGGCGCTTGAAATAGCGCATATTGACCTGATTGACGAGGAGCTGCTCAAAAAGGAGCGCACAAAGGCAATAATTCACCTTTACATCTCTCCGGAGGACAATCCCGCCGAGGCAGTGGCGTTTCTCTCAGAGAGATATTCAGCCGAGGGCATAGCTCACGAAATCCAAAGCGTGTCGCGCAATGATGAGGACTGGGCGAACAGCTGGAAGGCATATTTCAAGCCTATGGAAATCGGAAACCGGTTGCTCATTCGCCCCCTCTGGGAAAACGTTGAAGACACTCACGGCAGGGCTGTGCTCAACATCGAGCCGGGCGCCGCGTTCGGCACGGGTACACACAACACCACCCGGCTGTGTCTTGAGGCTCTTGACAGATGCGTAAAGCCCGGCAACACCCTGCTTGACATCGGCTGCGGCAGCGGTATACTTTCCATCGCCGCGCTCTTGCTCGGTGCAACAAAAGCCGTTGCGGTGGACATTGACGCACTTGCGGTAAAAACCGCCGTGGCAAACGGTGTTGAGAATGGCTTTTCCGAGCCTGAATTCACTGTAATACAGGGAAATCTCGCCGATAAGGTGAGCGGAAAATATTCCGTAATAACTGCCAATATCGTTGCGGATGCCATAATCGCCCTCGCGCCGGATGCCTTGAAGTTCATGGATGACGCTTCACTCTTTATCGCATCCGGAATAATCGACCTGCGCGCCGATGAGGTTATCACCGCTCTTGAGGGCGACGGATATAAAATCTGCGAGCGTCACGATGACGGAGGCTGGGTCTGCCTCGTATGTAAAAAAATATAACATTCCCTGCTTATAAAAATAATACGGAAGGAAAAGATACCGGCTGCAAGGACGCTTTTTTCACGTCTTGCACGAGGCCTGTATCGTATGGCGATTGAAATGTCTTTATTCAAAAAAATATTCGGTGATTATTCCTCGCGCGAGCTCAAACGGATAATGCCTTTGCAAAAAAAGGTTCTTGACCTTGAGGAGGAGTATAAAAAGCTGACCGACGAACAGCTGAAGGCTAAAACTCCGGAATTAAAGGCGCGTCTTGAAAAGGGTGAAACACTCGATGACATTCTCCCCGAGGCGTTTGCCGCCTGCCGTGAGGCGTCCGCAAGAGTGCTGAATATGCGCCACTTCCCCGTTCAGATTCTCGGCGGAATTGTTCTTCATCAGGGCAGAATATCCGAGATGCGAACCGGTGAGGGCAAAACTCTCGTTGCCACTCTCCCCGCCTACCTCAACGCGCTTTCGGGCAGAGGTGTGCATATCGTCACCGTCAACGACTATCTTGCCCGCCGCGACTCGGAATGGATGGGAAAGGTCTACCGTTTCCTCGGGCTGTCGGTCGGACTTATAATCCATGAAAAAAACAACGATGAGCGCAAAGAGGCGTACAATGCGGACATAACCTACGGCACCAACAACGAGATGGGCTTTGACTATCTGCGTGACAACATGGTTCAGTATGCCGCCCAGAGGGTTCAGCGCGGTCATGCGTTCGCCATTGTTGACGAGGTGGACTCCATCCTCATAGATGAGGCGAGAACTCCCCTTATTATATCCGGACGCGGTGACGCCTCCACCGATTTATACAAAATCGCCAACGAATTTGCGCGCAGGCTCAAGATGGTCAAGGTTACGGAGCTTGACGACAAGATGAACGCAGAGGACGTTGTTGACGCAGACGCGGATTATGTGGTTGACGAGAAGGCGAAAACCGCCACGCTCACCAAGAGCGGCGTTGCCAAGGCGGAGAGCTTTTTCAATATTGAAAACCTGCTCGATGCGGACAATATGACAATATCCCACCACATAAATCAGGCGATAAAAGCCATCGGCACCATGCAGCGTGACGTTGATTACGTCGTCAAGGACGGCGAGGTGCTCATTGTCGATGAATTCACCGGACGAATCATGCTCGGCAGACGTTACAGTGAAGGCCTTCATCAGGCCATTGAGGCCAAGGAGGGCGTAAAGGTTGAGCATGAGAGCAAAACCCTTGCAACCATAACCTTCCAGAACTACTTCCGGCTTTATGAAAAGCTTTCGGGTATGACCGGTACGGCTATGACCGAAAGTCAGGAGTTCCAGGAGATATACAGCCTTGACGTAATTGAAATCCCCACCAACAAGCCCATGGTAAGAAAGGACAATGACGACGTTCTCTACAAAACCGAGGACGCAAAATACAAGGCAATCATTGATGAAATCCTGCGCTGCAACGAAAAGGGGCAGCCCGTGCTCGTGGGTACAATAAACATTGAAAAATCCGAGCACCTGAGCAGTCTGCTCAAAAAGCGCGGAATAAAGCATGAGGTTCTCAATGCCAAGCAGCACGAAAAAGAGGCTGAAATTGTTGCACAGGCGGGTAAATTCGGAGCCGTCACCATAGCCACAAACATGGCAGGACGCGGTACGGATATCATACTCGGAGGAAACCCCGAATATATGGCGAAGGCTGAAATGCGCCGCATGGGCTTCTCAGAGGAGCTTATTGCCGAGGGAACCGGCTTTGCGGAGACCGATAACGAGGAAATCAATAACGCGCGTGCGACCTTCTCACAGCTTGAGAGAAAATATAAGGACAGCATTGTTGAGGAGGCGGACAAGGTTCGCGCCGCGGGCGGTCTGTATATTATCGGCACCGAGCGTCACGAGTCAAGGCGTATCGATAACCAGCTGCGCGGACGTTCGGGCAGACAGGGCGACCCCGGCGAAAGCCGCTTCTTCCTCTCTGCGGAGGATGATTTGCTGCGTCTTTTCGCGGGCGACCGCTTCTACAACACGCTGAATATGTTCCCCTCCGTCGGGGATATGCCCATTGAAGCAAGGCCTCTCACGGGGCTTATCGAGAGCGCCCAGAAAAAGGTCGAGGGCAACAACTTTGCAATCCGTAAAAACGTTCTGAAGTTCGACGATGTAATGAACAAGCAAAGAGAGGTTATTTACGGCCAGCGCAACCGTGTGCTCGACGGTGAAAATCTTCAGGAAACAATCCGCAAGATGATAGACGAAAGCCTCATCGAATCGGTCAAATTTTACTGCCCCGAAACAAATCAGCAATCCGATTGGAACCGCACAGGTCTTGCCAATAAATATTCCTGGCTTGTCAGCGAGGCGGAGCTTGAGGGCTGCGGCTCTCAGCCGGAGATAGTTGACCTGTTCCTTGAGCGTGCGGATGAAAAATACAAGGAGCGCCGCAAGCTGTTCGGCGACGAGGTGATGGATGAAATCGAGCGTATCGGTCTGCTTCAGAACGTCGATATGCGCTGGATGAACCACATCGATGCGATGGACGAGCTCAAGCGCGGCATAGGGCTTCGCGCCTACGGTCAGCAGGACCCGGTTGTGGCATTCCGTATGGAAAGCTTCGACATGTTTGACGAGATGACCAACGAAATCCGCGAGGGCACCGTTGAATTCGTACTGCGCGTCAACATCAGGCGCGACGAGGACCTTGAGCGCAAGCAGCAGGCTAAAATCACCGCAACGAGCGGTTCGGATGACGGCTCTGCAAAGAAAGCGCCCGTCCGCAAAAACTCCAAGCCCGGCAGAAATGACCCCTGCCCGTGCGGAAGCGGTAAGAAATACAAAAAATGCTGCGGCATGAATGAGGAATAACCCACCGTAACCGAACCCCATAAAACGGTAAAAAAAGCAGCTCGTGCGTTCGTTTGAATGCACGGGCTGTATTTTTATCATATTGACACCGCCGGACAATAAGCCGTATATAATAGCCGAGGGGGATATTCATGACGCTCGACATGCTAAGGTGCGGTGAAAGTGCATACATAACCGCCGTAAGCGACAGCCTTGAGCTGTGCGGCAGGCTTGCCGACATAGGCCTTACCGCCGGCAGCACCGTAAAATGCCTTTACATAAGCCCGGAGGGCGGCACAATGGCGTTTCTCATCACCGGCTCGGTTTTCGCACTGAGAAAAAGCGATTGCAAAATGATAACCGCGGAAAAAACATAAAAAAAGCCCGGAGGCTTTTGCCTCCGGACTAAAGAGTTTCTATGCTGTTAATTAAACGTGCTCGCCGCCTGTTTCGTTGCCATCGCAAGCTGCAGTTATCTTCTGAGCACCGCTGGTTGCATCAGCAGCAGCAACAGTGATGGTGATGATGTTGCCTGCTACGGGGCAATAGGGAAGCTTCTGGAAGAGACCGGTGAAAACAGTGTCGCTAAGCTCGGTAACAGTACCCGCAGCATAAGTTGCGCCGTCACCGTTTGCATTGGTGGTAAGGGTAGCAGTACCGGCTGTAAGCTTTACGGCGTTACCGGTGGTAACACCCATTGCATACTGGCTGACCATGGACTCAATCTCACGGATGTTGGCTGCGCAGGTCTTCTTCTGGGCGTTCTTTGTTACTGCACCGTAAATCGGCACTGCAACTGCGACGAGGATAGCCATGATAACGACAACGATCATGAGCTCGACGAGGGTGAAGCCCTTTTTGCTGTTAAGCATTTTGAACATTTGAATACACTCCTTAAAGAATATGTATATAATGATGACGGCTGTTCACCGCACATCAAAATATCCTGAAATAAAACGCGGAAACCGAAGCACGCTGAAAGCCCCGATTGAACGTGAACTTTCCGTAACTTCTGTTTGTAGTATAGCACAAGGTTTTTGATTTGTACATAGTTTTTTAAAATTTTTTCAAAACTTTGACATTTTGCACAAATTTAAGCAAGCCATGTTGGCTATTTTAACCAATGTACACAAAAAACGCGTGCTTTTGTGTCTCTAATATACAACAAATGTTATACAAAGTCAAGCCATTGTTAAATATTTTTTTACTTTATGTTGCCGTCAAAAAAGGCATCGCGAAACCATACGTTCTCAACCTCAAAGCGTTTACCGTTGAGATAGGATAGTATTCCGGCGTCCGTGGTGAATTTAAACTCCAGACAGTAGGAATAAAGCAGCTGCTTTTTATAGCCTCCGAAGCGCTTGTTCAGCTCGTTGGTTCCGTACTTACCGTCTCCGAGCAGCGGATGCCCCACGGAAGCAAAATGTGCGCGTATCTGATGCGTGCGTCCCGTAAGCAGCTCAACCTCTATAAGGCTCAGCCCGTCAAGAAAGCCGAGCACGCGGTATTTTGTGCGAATCTCACGCGAATTATCGGTTCGCTTGCGGCTTACATAAACCCTGTTCTGCGCCTCGTTTTTTTCAAGATAACCGCCGAGTATTCCCTCGTCGCTGTCAAGCTTGCCGCAAACCACGCACAGATAAAGCTTTGTAAGCTCCCTGTCCTTCATCTTCTGATTGAGTATGCGCAGCGCCTCGGGGTTCTTTGCGGCAATGACAATTCCGCCGGTGTTGCGGTCAATACGGTTGACAAGGGCGGGCGCGAAGGAGCAGAGTCCGCTGTCATCCGGGTCGTACTCCCCCTTGTCATACATATACCTTTTTACGCGTGCAATGAGCGTGTCAACATACTCGTTGCCGTCGGGGTGGCACAGCAGACCCGGCGCCTTGTCGAGCAGCAGCACATTATCGTCCTCATACACTATCTTTATATTCCTTGACGCGCCCATAAAGTCATAATGCGGCTCCGGCTTTTCAAAAAACTCGTCATTGATATATAAATCCAGCACATCCCCCGCCTTCAGGCGTGTGCTTATCTCCGCCCGTTTACCGTTCAGCTTCACCCTTTTAAGACGTATATACTTATACATCAGCGTATTCGGCAACGAGGGAAGCGCCTTGACAAGAAATTTGTCAAGGCGCTGATTTGCGTCCTTATCGGTTATTGTGAAGCTTTTCACAGGTTACACCGCCACTTTTATATATTTGAGCAGCTCGAAAACCTTGGTAAGGGCCTCCAAAATACTCAGGCTCGTAAGTGAGCCGACAGGGTTGCCGGGCACTACCGGAGTGAGAGTCTTTGCATTGACATTGTTCTGAAGGAACTGCGGGAAGCTTTCGTTGTCGTAAACGGTGAGCTGCTCGTCACTCGCCATCATCCATGCGTAAAGCGCCTTGTGTCCGTCATGTATCTTGCAATGGAGCATATCCTTGACAAACCATGTGCTGTCGGGAAGGACACAGGTTGAGGCATCAATTACATTATCGGGTGAGATGTGATTATCTCCAGAGCACTCACGCGCCTGAACATAGTCATCCCCGAGGGTTTCACCCAGGAGTGCACAGGTCGCTCCGATAGATGCGTATTTTGTGTCCACCGTCGCGTCACTGTTGTTCATATATGACTCAACAAGAGGTGTCCTTTGCATATTATAGGCGGCAAGCACATACACGCGCACACCGTCCGCCTGTGCGGATTTGAGAATGTTCTCGGCGTCGCACTGAACCTCATAGTGATAATAATTTATCTTGTCTATTATACCCTGCTGTGTCGCGGAGTCAACCATAATTTCCTTGGCACCTTCAAAGTATTCATCCGGCACAAAGCTCCATATTCCGGGCATTGAGCCGAAAATCGGGATAAGGCACTCCGCATAAACACGCTCAAGAAGATTTTCCACAAGCTTATCGGCTATTCCCACAAGGTATTCCCACACGCCGCCGATTTCAAGCGTTTCAATCAAAGCATAGAGGACTCCGCCCGTAGCGTCATCGGACAGCGCCTGCTCCGCGTAACGCAGAAGCGCATCCTTATTGATAACGACCTGCTTATTGAACAGCTCGCCCGCGACAGCAGTGCCGAGTATCGGAGCACACTGAAAAATGCAAACCTCAATATCGTCCGTGCCGTATTCGTGAAGATATGCCATCGCCATAACTCCGCCCATGCTCGACGCGCGAAGCGAAACCTTGCTGTGACCGGTTATTTGCTTGACACGCTGAATAAACTCGTCAAGCTGACCGGCTATTTCAATCGGGTCAAGTCGCAGGTCATAGCCGAAATAATAATCGCGTCCGTTGCCGTGCGTGGGGTCGGTAGGCAGCTCACGGTCATTTGTGACGCGGGCGCTCGAATTACCGTTGCCGTCAAGAGCCATGGGACCGAAAAGCTCATTGACAACCGAAATCAGGTCATCGCCGAACTTGTCATAATCGCCGTTGAGCTTGAGCTCCACCGCAGAGGGTATCAGCCGTGCAAATTTTGCTATCATATAGTCGGTTTCGGGTCTGAAAAGCACTCTCTCGTTTTCGGTGCCCTCGTCGAGTATCAGCTTTGCGCTGCCGAGAGCCGCAACATAAACTATGGGAGTTTCGCCGCAGGTGCAGGTGTCCTCAGATGCAAGACACGGTACGCACATTACCGTAAGCATAACAATCGCAAGAAAAATACTTAATGACTTTTTCACGCTAAACCCTCCGTTTTCTGTTAATACTATGATAATTTTACCATAAAAGAGCAGCAGTAGCAAGATTTTTTCGTATAATTCTTTACTTTTAAGTTTTAATGTGCTAAAATATCCCCGAATAATTCAGATAAAATGAACGGAGTTTGATTGTAATGAGCGACAAGCTGAAAAACAGCAACACCGACTTTCTTTTTAATGCCATTCTTGAGCTTAAAGACCTTGAGGAATGCTATAATTTCTTTGAGGATTTGTGCACGGTCACGGAGCTTAAAGCGATAGCTCAGCGTATCGTTGTTGCGAAAATGCTCAGCGACCGCCGCGTATACAGCGACATCGTCAAAGAAACCGGGGCCTCAACCGCCACAATAAGCCGCGTCAACCGTTCTTTGCAATACGGCTGTGACGGCTATGAAAAAATCTTTGCAAGGATGAAGGACTGACGCTATGCCTTCATATTCATCCTTCGCCTCATTCTACGACAGGCTGACTCAAAACGTCGGCTATGAGCAACGCGCGAGGGAATACATTGAAATACTCGCGCAAAACGGAATAAATTCAGGCATACTTCTGGATTTGGCATGCGGGACAGGCTCGTTCACCGAGCACTTCTGCCGTTCCGGATTCGACGTCATAGGCGTTGACGCATCACCCGAAATGCTGTGCGAGGCACAGGCAAAGCTCTCCTCACAGGAGCCCCCTCCCCTGCTGCTGTGCCAGCTTATGCAAAATCTCGACCTGTACGGCACGGTTGATGCCGCGGTCTGCGCGCTTGACAGCATAAATCATCTGCCCTCGCTTTCGGATGTACGAAAGACCTTCTCGCGGCTCTCTCTTTTTGTCAGACCGGGAGGAATATTTATTTTTGACGCTAATACCATATATAAACACCGTGAAATTCTCGGCAACAACACCTTCGTTTACGACCTCGATGATATATATTGCGTATGGCAGAACACACTGCTTGACGACACGGTAAGCGTCGGGATAGATATCGACATTTTTGCGCGCGAGAGCGGACAAAAATACGCAAGATACTGCGAAGCTTTCACCGAAACAGCATACACCCCGGAGGAGCTTGAATGTGCACTCTGCGACAACGGCTTCGAGGTGCTCTCGATATGCGGTGAGAACACCCGCAGCGCTCCTGTTGAGGACACGCAAAGAATGATTATAACCGCAAAGCACAAAACCTGAGGAGGATAGTCTATGGAGACCAGACTCTCTGTACTGAAAAGCGGAACGGACATAAGAGGAAGCGCCGACACACAGCTGACGGATGATATCGTCGGCAAAATTGCCGTCGGTTTTACCGAGTTCCTTTCCAAAGGCCTGAAATGTGAATATTCCGAGCTTACAATCGCTGTCGGTCACGACACGAGGCTCTCATCTCCGCGCATAGCGGACACGTTTATAAATTCGCTCTCCGCCCTCGGCGTGAATGTTAAGGACTGCGCCCTCGCATCGACCCCGGCTATGTTTTTCACAACAGTTGACCTCGGCTGCAGCGGAGCGGTCGAGATAACCGCGAGCCACATGCCGCCCGATAAAAACGGCTTGAAATTCTTCCTTCGCTCCGGCTCGCTCTCCGGAAAGGATATTGAAAAAATACTCTCAATTGCCGAGAACGCGCAGACACCTGAGGGGTCAAACGCGGCGCTTGTTGAGAGCATAAACTATATGAACACCTATTGCGAGCACCTTCGCACATTTATATGCGACGAAGTAAATGCCGATGATTTTTCACGTCCGCTGCGCGGCTTTAAAATAGCCGTGGACGCAGGCAACGGCGTAGGCGGCTTCTTCGCCGAAAAAATTCTCAGTCCGCTCGGTGCCGACACCTCGGGCAGCCGCTTCCTTGAGCCTGACGGCTCATTCCCGAATCACGTGCCGAATCCTGAGGATAAAAAGGCGATGGCATCAATAGTTGATGCAGTTGTAAGCTCGGACGCGGATTTGGGAATAATATTTGATACGGACGTTGACCGTGCCGCATGCGTGGATAAGGGCGGAAAACCGCTTGACCGCAACCGCCTTATCGCTCTTGCCGCGGCAATCGTCAGCGAAAACGTGAACGAGCCCACAATAGTCACCGACTCCGTAACCTCGGACGGCCTTTCGGATTTCATAAACAACACTCTCGGAGCACATCACCGCCGCTTTAAGCGCGGCTACAAAAACGTCATAGACGAGGCCATGCGCATAACCACCGAGGGCGGAAATGCTCCGCTTGCAATAGAAACCTCTGGACATGCGGCATTTCTGAAGAATCACTATCTTGACGATGGCGCTTATCTTGCGACAAGAATAATCATCAAGATGGCACAGCTGAAAAAGGACGGAAGAACGCTTTCCGAGCTTATAAAAGACCTTCGCGAGCCGCTTGAGGAGCGCGAAGTACGTCTGCCGTGCTTTGAGGCGGATTACAGGCTTTGCGGCGAAAGGCTTTGCGCCAATTTTGAACAATTTGCCGAGGATACCGACGGTCTGAGCGCCGTTCCGGACAACTGTGAAGGGGTTCGGGTCAATTTTGACGAGCAGCGCGGCAACGGCTGGCTTTTGCTGAGAATGAGTGTACACGACCCCGTGGCGGTAATAAATATTGAAAGTAACTCAGAGGGCGGAATATTAAAAATCGCCGAGGTTTTCGGAACCTTCCTGCAAACGCAAAGCGGATTTTGACAACAGCGTGTCAGCATCCGGAATTATTCATTTGAATCCCTCCACCGCCGCATTCGCGTCGGTTACCCCTTAGATAAGGGAGTCTTGCGATAGCTGCAAAGCACTGCAAGCAATCCTCCGTCAGTGCTTGCGCACTGCCACATCCTTTGCCAAAGGAGGCTTGCGCTCGCCGCTACAAACTACAGGCCAACAGCTAACAGCTAACAGCCACAAAAAATCCCTCCTATGGTAGCTTCTTCAGCTCTACCATAGGAGGGTGTTTTTTTATTATTTGTTTTTACCGGTTCCGTTCAGAATCGAGAAGCCCGGTTTCTTTTAAAAATACTCGGCTAAATCCTTGCGGGTTTCGGCGTTGGCATCGTTAATTATTTTTCGCAGGGTCGAAACATAGCTGTACCAGCTTTTCATGCTTGTTGTGCAGGTAAGCTTATACGGGTCATCCTGCTCAGACCAGCGCTGTATATGCCGCTCCATCTCCGGTTCAAGCTGCTTTACCATAGGCTCGAATATCGAGAGCATGCGCTCGGTTGTGAAAACGGTATCGAGGTAGGTGTTGTACGTTGTAAGGAATTTCTGTTTGAAGCCGGGATTTTCAAGCAAGCTCTTTATCAGCGCACCCGCACCGTGTTTACCTATGAGGCTGCTGAACATATTATAGCTGTAATAGGTGGAATTCCACAGACCCCAGTCAAGGTCGTAAAGTATCCAACGCCACTTTCCGCTATCGGTTTTTTCGCAATAAAACTTCACATTCCACGGGTCGGTATTTCCGAAAAAGGTCTCACATATCCAGAAATTAATGAGCGAGTCAATATCAATCTTTTCGCAAGCCTTCAGATAATTCGACTCAACCGCCATCGGATTGTTGCAGACAAAATCACGTATTTCGCGATACTCGTCCATTGAACCCTCCAGCACGATGTTGCTGCCCTTTATCAGGTCGATATTTTCGGGGTCTATGCCCCTGTGGTTGGCAAGATAGTTTTCATCAACCTTTTCGCGCAAATCGTATATTCCGAAATACTGTCCGTTTATATAAACTATAACCGGACGGTACGCCATTGTCTCAACGTCAATCTGTCCGTTTACCACCTGACGTATAAAAGCGTCACGCAGATGCGCATATTTGCCGTCCTGACCGCCGTTTCTGAGTATAAGTGCGGAAAACACATTCACATCGCAATCGTCAAAGAACGGATAGCAGACTTCCTTAGGACCGTATTTATCCTTGAGCACTATTGCGAGACTCTTCTGATCCATTGCGCGGCTGAACTGACCGAAAACCTTGATTCCGGCATTGAAGGAAAGCACCTGCTGACCGGAGTTGTCTATGTAATCAAAATGTATCGGGCGCTCCCAATCCTCCCAATAATTCGCGTCCGTATAAGGGAAAACATCCTTATACTCAACGCCGTTGGCAAGAATTCCGCTCTTGGGAGAAAAAAGATTTTCATCCTCCGTGCTCAGAAACACCACCGGAAACGAAAACTCCTCGTCAACCAGATACGAGGCGGACACATCCTCCGAATTCAGATATCCCGCTCTTACCGATACGGCGCGCAGCGTGAGCGAGCCGTTGAGGGTTATGGGTGCAGTGTAGAGCGTTGAGCTTTTATCGGGTGCAGAGCCGTCAAGTGTATAATAAACCGAGCAGCCCGAGGGCGCGGTGATGCTCACCTGTGTGCCCGAGGAGGCACGTCCGCCGGGGGTATTTATCACCGGAGCCGGGCACGAGGCACCGAGTCCGCTTACGGGATTTTCCTTGCCTGGGGTTGTCTGCTCGAAAAAATAAACCGTGTCATCATACATCGAGCATCTGCCGGAGCTTGTGCCGTCAAAAAGCGTACCGGTCTTCACCGTATCAACAACGATATCCGAGGAATCAAGTATATACAGCGTTTCACCGTAACGGTTAACGCCCATATCAATATACAGCTTGCCGGTGGATTTGACATATTTTGTCTCATTGTCGCAATACAGCACAGCGTATTCCCCGGACTTGAGAGTGTATTCCGGAAGAACAACCGCCTTGGTAGGATTTTCGCTGTCATTTATTTTATAGTCCGATAAAACAATATCGGCTCCGCTTGTATTGCAGAGCTCGACATAGTCATATAAATCGTAATAATCGTAAAGCTCGCCGCGCGAATAGGTCATTCCGTCCGGTGCAGCCGAGAGTGTGGCGTTGACCGCCACAACCTCGGTTATTGCCACATCCTTGGATGCCGGATATTTTGCACTGTCTATCGACGGGAAGCCCGCGACGGTATTTGCCGCGCCCGGAGTGGCCTTAGGAAAGAAAAGCCAGGTATCCGCGTTCTCACCGGAACGACCGAAGGTCACATTTGAAACAAGGTCATGCACCGCGCACGAATCGACCACTGCGTTACCGCTGTAAAGCGTAAGCGCCGGCTCCTTGCCGTTGAGTGTGAAATCCGCATGAAGCTCTCCGCCCGGAGCATAAGCCTTAGCCTTGCCCGCAAGGATAACGATAAGATATCCGCCGGCGGGTATGGAGACATCCGGGAAGCTCCAGCCGTCCTTTACAAGCTCCTTATCGGTGAGCACCATGCCGGAAAGCGAAACATCCTTGTCTCCGGAGTTGAACAGCTCAACCCACGGAACATATTCGGAATCGGCATCGGTAAAGGTAAGGCTGCCCTTTGACGCATATTCGTTTATTCTTACTGTTATATTGCTGTTCGGCGTTTTTACCGCCGAACCGGGAGCCTGAGTTTCTCCGCCGGTAATTCCGCCGCACGAGCACAGCAGGGTTGCAAGAGTACACACGCACATCAGCAAAGCTATGTATTTTTTTAACATGTTCTCCCTCCAAGAAATACAATAGTATAATTGTATAATATTACCTGCCGTTTTTCAAGTGTTTACAACAATAAACTTCTTTTTCTGACGGGATTTTTTCATTTGCGCCCTCATTTCATCCTTTTGCGTATAAAGGTGCATATCATAAGTGCCGGAACGGACAGCAGCAGCCAGAAAAACGAGAACAGCGGACATATCTGGCCGAGCACATTGAATTTCCTTTCGGCGTAGCTCCACACATTCATTCCGAGCTTGATATTGACCACACATCCCACAATAAATTCGAGTGCCGTAATTATTCCGCAGCAGGCAAGGCAGCGCCCGAACATTCCGCGCGCCTTCATTTTAAGATTTGTAAAATGTATACATACAAGCGCCGCTCCGCCGGTAATACTCATAGTCCAGTGCGTAAAGCCGCGGAACGCCACCTCAATGAGCGAGTACAAGGCGGCACCTATGCCGAACACCAGACCGTATTCACATATTTTTTTCATTATAATCACCGCGGTTATTATTTGCAATTATTTTAACCTTATTAAAAAACACATCGCCCCCGAATACGGCATATAATGTATTCGGAGGTGAGATTTCCATGCGGCGTTCTCTCGGTTCAATGCGTATAAGGAAAAGATTCGGCGGCTTTTACATAAAAAGGTACCGCCGCCGCGGCTTTGCGCGCACCATGCTTTTCCGTCTTTTATGCGTGTTGCTTTGCGCAGCGATTGCAACGCTGAGTCTTGATGCAAAAATCCGTCCGATAATCAGAAGCATGGCATCATACCAAATAGAAACTCACACCACCATGGCAATAAACAACGCGGTAATGAAGGTTATGGAGGATTCGGGACTCGGCTACGATGACTTTGTTCTGATTGAGAAGGATGCTGATATGCGCATAACAGCCGTCAAATCCAACACCTCAAAAATGAATGAGCTGCGTGCGCAAATCAGCACAACTACAGCTCAATGTATATCGGATATTGAGAAAAAACAAATAAGCATCCCCGTAGGAACACTTATAGGCAGCGATGTGTTTACCGGCAGAGGTCCGAGATTGAAATTTTACGTTTCGGTTTCCTCTGCTGTACTTACCGATGTCCGCAACGAATTTGAAGCTGCGGGAATAAACCAGACGCACCACCGGGTAATTCTCGATATTACCGCCAAAACCTACGCTTACATACCGATGAACCGCCTGGGCGTTGAGGTCAAAACCAGTGTAACCATCGCCGAAACAATAATAGTAGGGGTCGTTCCCGAGCTTTTCGCGGAGCTTTCAAAATAATATTGCTTCCCCCTCTTGAATTTATCCTCGTCTGCTGATAGAATTAACAGGAATATGAAATACAAAGGAGGCACATCATGACAGAATTTAATGTACGCAAAACTCCGGGAGACACCGCATGGTTTACACAGGATCGCTTCGGAATGTTCATCCATTGGGGACTTTACGCCCTGCCCGCCCGCCACGAATGGGTAAAAAATTTTGAAAAAACCAGTGAGGAAAAGTATCAGAAATATTTCGAGCACTTCAATCCAGACCTTTACGACCCCAAGGAATGGGCGCGCGCGGCAAAGGCTGCAGGCATGAAATATGCCGTACTCACAACCAAGCATCACGAGGGCTTTTGCCTGTTCGATTCACAATACACGGATTACAAAGCGACAAATACTCTTGCCGGACGCGACCTCGTGCGTGAATATGTGGACGCGTTCCGCGCTGAGGGCTTGAAAATAGGCTTCTATTATTCGCTCATAGACTGGCACCATCCGGATTTTCCGATTGACCCGCTGCACCCGCGCCGCGACGACGACAATATCGAGGAGCTTAACAAGAACCGCGATGTAAGAAAGTATGCAAAATACATGCGCGACCAGGTTACCGAGTTGCTTACAAACTACGGAAAAATAGATATTCTCTGGTTCGACTTTTCCTATCCGAACGCCGAACACCGCGGCATGAAGGGCAAGGGTAAGGACGACTGGGAGGCAGAGGAGCTTATAAAGACAGCCAGAACCCTCATGCCCGGAATTATCATTGACAACCGTACCGAGCTTGAGCAGGATTTGTGGACGCCCGAGCAGGTTCAGCCCACCGAATGGGTTCGCGACAGCGAGGGCAACCTTGTTGTGTGGGAAGCATGCCAGACCTTCTCCGGTTCCTGGGGCTACCACCGCGACGAATCGACCTGGAAAACCCCCGAAATGCTCATACGTATGCTCGTCAACACAGTATCATGCGGCGGAAACCTGCTTTTGAATGTCGGACCCACAGCGCGCGGCTGCTTTGACTCCCGCGCAAGCTCCGCACTGGCAGCCATCGGCGAGTGGATGAAATACAACTCCCGCAGCATATACGGCTGCACTCAGTCCGAATTCAAGGCTCCTACGGATGTGCGCTACACGCAAAACGGCGACAAGCTTTACGTCCATGTGTATGCCTACCCCTACCGCCTCCTCGCTCTTGACTCGCTTGCCGGCAAGGTGGATTACGCACAATTCCTGCACGACAATTCGGAGATTCTTTTCAGCGAAAAGGACGGCAAAATCGTGCTTGAGCTTCCGTATGTCAAGCCCGACCAGATAGTTCCCGTCATAGAGCTTACTCTTAAAAAGTAACGCCCAAGTAAAACAAGCATAAAAAATCACCGCAGAGGCTTTGAAATCAAGCCATTGCGGTGATTTTAATATTTTTCCGGCCTTCAGCTCAGCTCCCACTCGATTGATGCCGGGTCAAAGTCATAATTTTTCATATTCACGGCTATTCTGACCGACTCAATGTCAAGCACGTGAAAAAGCGCTCCGTCCGGAGTGGGAAGTATTGTCATGCCCTCACCCTCGCAGCCGTCAACCAGATTGCGGTCAAATGCCGTCTGTACCTCTCCGGTAACAACGTTAATCGCATATACGGATTGTTTCTCACGGCTTACCGAGACATAAAGAATTCCGTCATACATCTCTCCGCCCTGAATATTGTCAATCGTTTTCGTTACGGGAATTGTTTTTATAAACTCAAGAGTATCAATATCGTAAACGTTAAGCTCCTCGATATTATCGCAACGTGCAGAATATACAACACCGTTTTCCGCATCCGCAACGCACCACGGAACACCCTCGGCATGCTTATCCAAAGGAAGCGCCTTATAGCCGAGGCATTCGAGAGTATCGCTGTCATACTTCGCTATATACAGATTTTCAAAAACCTTGCTGTCCTCAATCGGAGCGTATATAACACCGTCCGCGCACGAGATTCCGCCGATATGCTTGCAGCCGAGGTCAAGCAGCTCATCCGGAATCGAGACAACATCGGATTTCACAACCGTAATACCGTCAAGCAGAGTTTTGGTCAGCCCGTAGTTTGAGCTGAAAATATAATGTTCGCCGTCATTGGTAACACCCTGCCCCCTGAGAAGCGCTTCAGTAAGATAAAAAGTCTGCTCGCTTACAGGCGCGTAATATTCGGGCTTAGGCGCCCCGCCTCCGACGTTGATTATGATTGTGCACAGCAACGCAATAAGCGCCCCGATTTTCTTGGCAAGACCTACTAACTCAATATCCATAAGTACCCCTCCTTATTTTAAGACCGGATTTTTTAAAGCTCCGACAGCATTTTCATATACGATACATAATGAGCAAACACTATGCCCGGCTCCTGCAAATCCGGATTCCACCTTTTTACCCATTCAAGAGAGGCAAAGCCGTCATAGCCGATATTTTTCAGCTCTCTTACCGCATCGAACACGGGAATATCGCCGTAGCCCATCATGCGGTACTCCGGCTTTCCGTTGACCATCTCCGAATCCTTTACATGAATGTGCTTTATTCTGCTTCCGAGAATTTCACAGGTTTCAGCCACACATTCCTCACCTATACGCACTGTATGGTGAACATCCCACAGCACTCCGCTGTTTTCGGTGTTTGCCGCCTTCAGAAAAGCCACCATAGCATCCGAGGATGAAAGCGCTCCGTTGGTTTCGATAAGCGGTGTCACGCCCTTGGGAGCGGCATATTCGCACAAATCGTGATAACGCGAAGCTGCGCCGCGGAAATTTCCGGCGGTAATATCCGGCTCGCCTGTTCCCATAACACGCACATACGGCGTACCCAGCTTCTGAGCCAAATCTATATACGCTCTCGCCTCATCACACGACTCATCGGCCTTTTCATCAACAGCGAGAACCGCTCCGGATGAAAGAACGGGAATTTCAAGAGAAAGTCTCTCAAGCTTTGCTTTCGTGTGCGATATGGCATCGTCCCTGAACTCCTTTATGGCGGGTGCAAAAAGCTCGTCTCCGAGCCCTCTTATTTCCACTCCGTCAAAACCGAGGTCCTTCGCTGTTGAAAAAACCTCAGTCCAGGTCCAGCGCGGACATCCGAGTGTGGAAAATGATATTTTCACGGTTTTCAAGCCCTTTGTACAAAAAGCAGGCACCAACCTGCATTATCAAAAGTATAACATTTACACATTTTTCTGTCAATAATCAAGAGGAATTTTTTATAGTTTGAACAAATATGAACAATTTGTGAACTGGGAATTGCGTTCTTGTTGTCAATTTGTAAATTATCGCCGAAATACCCCTTTTTTCTACAAAATAAACTAAAGTGTATGTTCGGTTTTTTCCGGACGGTGTTATACTTGTAACAGATATTTATAGAAAATAAATATATACCATAATCATACGTCATAAACCACCACATAAAAGCCTTAAAAATTACCGGAGGAAACTATATGAAACGTTCACTTTCCCTGCTGCTTGCAGTATGTCTCGCATTTGCGCTCGTAGCAGGTGCATTTGCCGCACCGTCATCAGAGGCGGTTCTCCCCACAGCATCCGTGAAATTCGTCGAGGGCAAGGATTTCGCCACGACTGAAGGCTTTACGGATTTCCCCATCGGCAACTATGACACCGATTACCTCATAGGAGCGGTTCTCACGCTCGAGAACACAGGCTCCGGATATGACAATTACTTCGTGGATTGTCTGCTCACTCTCGATGCCGCAACAGAGGCAAAGCTGCTCGGAAAATATTCCGGCAGATTCGGCACTTTCGCATGGCAGGGCAGTACCGCCTACACCGCAATTGACGCCGGAACCTATGCGGTAATGAGCGAAATGGGTTATCCTATGACTGTTGCGGAAGTCGCAGACGAGGTAGGTACCTTCTACTGCGCATTCTCCGCAGACCCCTACACCTTTGATGAGTCGCTTAACGTAAGCCTTGCGCTCAAGCTGTACGAGGAGCCTGTTGACTCAGCCGCCCCCGTCTACATCGATGCGCAAAAAACCATTGATTCAGATAACGTGGAAAAGTGCTTCACCAAAACACTTCCCGAGGTAGATGTTCAGCTCATTAACGCCTCGGATTTCGCAGTTACCGATGTTTTTAAGGACTTTGCGGTTGAATGCGATTCCGATTTCACGGTAGGAGCGATTTTCAATGTCTCCGACCCCGGCAAGGGTTACGGGGAATATGTAGCGGATTTCGTTCTCAACCTTGACAAGGCTGCAAAAATACGTCTTTTCGGCAACTACGGCCGCTATGGCTGGCTTGAGGGTACGGCAGGCTGGTATGATGCCGCCGAGGGAAATCACATGATAATGAACTCCGCGGACATGGCAATAGATTTCAACTATGTCGCCAACTCGGTCGAAACCTTCTACTGCATCTTTACAGCCAAAGGCGATTCCTTCTCAGGCGACCTCGGAGTCAATCTTAATCTCAAGCTGTTTAAATCACCCGAAGACGGCGAGACTCCGGTTTACCTCGCCCCCACCCTCACCTCAACCTCTGACAACATAGCGCTGACATTTACGAGCGTCATTCCCACCGCAACCATCACCAGCGTTCAGGGAGCGGACTTCGCTTCCACGCCCGTATTCAGCGCCATAGATTCAACCAAATATGACCTGAGCAAAGCCATCGGAGCTGTATTCAGCATTGATAACGCAGGAGCGGGCTATGATGACTGGATAGCTGATTTTGAAATTACCGCAACCGGCGGAAGCATAAAGGGCATATTCCTGGGCAACTACGGCAGCTACGGTTGGGTTGAGGCAGGAACCAAGGCTTTGCGCCAGAATGAAAAATATGTAGTTGTAAACGACCCGGCATTTACCTCGGTTGAGGTTCTCACTGAGGATGTGGTAAACTTCTACTGCGTATTCATTCCTATTGAAAAATCACTCGTAAGCGATGCAAGCATTTCCCTTCGCCTGTTTATTACCGAGCCCGTTGAGGAAAATGCAAGACGCATTGATATCGGCACACCTGTAACAAAATCCTACGAAAAATATCGTGAGTTTGTTATCAAGGATGAGGTTGAGCCGAGTGCGCCCGCACCTGTTCAGGAGCTTCTGATAACCGATACTGTTGATTCCGTAAAGAACGAAATTATTAACGCACAAATCCTTGAGGGAGAGGAAACCGTCATAATCAGAGACTCCGAGGGAACGGAAATAACCGACAACACCTCAAAAATAGGCACAGGCATGCAGGTTGTTATCATAAATCCCGAAGACGGAACCGAGAAGGTAAACACAATAATCGTAAAGGGCGATGTTGACGGAGACGGCGACATAATAGCAAGCGACCTTGAAAAGGCTCTTGAAAATTCTGTTGATAATATTGAGCTTGACGAGCCGAACTCACTTGCAGGAGACCTTAACCACGACGGAGTCGTCGACGGAATAGATGTAGCCATAATGGAAATGTATATTTCCGGCAACGCCTCTTATTCTGAAATCGTAAGCGCCTGATAAATTCAAAAAGGACGCGTCACGTGTTGCGGCGCGTCCTTTTTCAAACAAGGAGAAAATATCATGAAAAAAAGTATAAGTATTCTTTTGAGCTTTTGTATGCTTATTCTTTTGCTCCCGTCCTTCACTGTTAACACCGGAGCAACAATAATTGCGCCTTCGCAGACGCTCGGAGGCGGAATCATTACCAACGTCGGTACAGGCATCACCTATACAGACCTCGGCACGGCAATATCAAAAGCCACCGCCGGCGACACGCTGAGGCTTTCGTCCGGCATCTACGAGGGCTATGTGGGTGACATTACCGCAAGCCAGGAGAGCGCGGGCAATGACACCCGGGGCGCTCTGGGCATATCAAAAGAAATTACAATTACGGGTCCCGCCGACAGAAGCGCAATCCTTCAGCCTTCAGAGTCCTGGACCTCATGGCAGGGCAACAGCAATGTAACAGGAAAGCAGAAGATGCTGAGTATAGGCGGAACCAAGGTCACGATTGAAAACCTGACTGTTGACTGTAAGGGCAAATCCATCGACTGCGTATATTCCTCTTGTGCCGATTTGACCTTTAATAATGTTGTTCTCCGCGGGAGCAAGCGAAGCTGCCTTGTCACCGGAAGCGGCGCAGGTACAGTAACGGCAAATGACTTTTATGTCCTGTCGTCATCAACAGCACTGGCTGTCTCCACAGGTATGCTTGCGGACATTGACATATCCGGCGGAAGCCTTATACTCAACAGCGGAACCGTCTGCGGAGCAATGAAGCCGGAAAAAGGAACAATCGTCAACAATACAGATAACCATTTTTCCATAACCGCAGGCGGATTTTTAGGAATCGGAGCGTCCACAATATACACCTCTCCCTCTTACGCGGCAATTGCGTATGCCGAAAGTGCCTCCGCAATAAAGACAAAAATAACCTCCGCATTGAAAAGTGACCCAAGTATACTCAGCGACACAGCGGCATATTACGCCTCGCTGTCGCCCTCAGAGCTTGCCGGAACGGATGTTTTCGGAATAAGCAACGAAACCGTTCTCGCAGGGCTGTACACAATAGCCTCAAATTCAGGCACGGCAAACTCGGCATCCAAAACCACGTTTTCAAACCTCAACAGCGAAGTAGCTGAAATAAAGGAAACAGCAGACAACACTCTGGCATCATTGAGCTATTCGATTGATTCTGGAACGGCTGTTCCGGTGCCGGAGTTCTCAGCTTCAACTCTCACTTATGACATATTGTTACCTTATGATACAAATCCTTCGGCAGTTATAACGGTTTCGGGAACGGCAAGCAATGCTCTCGGCGATTTTATCAACTCCGCAGGTGTCACTCTCAGTGACGGCACAGGCACCGCGAGTGCGGACGGCTGGGCATATAAGGCCTCTCCTCAAACCAAAACATACTCACTTAACTTCACCGTACCCAAGCTCTCTCTCAGCTTTGTTGCCGGTGAAAACGGAGTGTTGACCGGCACTGCCGCACTGAATGTCTTTAAAAACACGCCTTGGTCTGATATAACCGTGCCTACCCCCGTAGCGAATGCGGGATATAAATTTGACTCATGGTCGGTTGACTTCCCGGAAACGGTCACTCAAGCCGCAACGTACACAGCTAACTTCATAAAGGATGCCGCACAGTGGGCAACGATAAGCTTTGCCTCAGGTGGCAACGGCACACTTAACGGTACAGCGTCATTTGAAGTGCTGAAAAATTCCGCTTGGTCTGATATAACCGTGCCTACCCCCGTAGCGGACGCGGGATATAAATTCGACTCATGGTCGGTTGACTTCCCGGAAACGGTCACACAAGCCGCAACGTACACAGCTAACTTCATAAAGGATGCCGCACAGTGGGCAACGATAAGCTTTGCCTCAGGTGGCAACGGCACACTTGACGGTACACCGTCATTTGAGGTGCTGAAAAATTCCGCTTGGTCTGATATAACCGTGCCTACCCCCGTAGCGAATGCGGGATATAAATTTGACTCATGGTCTGCGGACTTCCCGGCAAATATAGCCGAAAGCATCACATACACCGCAAGCTTTTTGCCGGAGCATGAAATCATCACGGTTGCACAGGCTCCTGAGGAAGGCACCCCCGCCACCGTGCGCCGCGTATTACCCGGAGACACCGCCGAGGTTGTCAAATCCATTCTTACCGGAAGCGGAGCAATTTCGTCCGAAGCGGTGCTTACAATTTATTCCGGTGAAACAGAGCTCACGGACACCGCTCAGGTCGGCACAGGAATGGTTTTGAAGGCAGACAACGGCGGAAGCGTAAGTGAATACATCATTATAATAAGCGGAGACATCAACGGGGACGCCACTATAAATTCAACCGATTTTTCCTCCGTGCTTGAAGCCTCTGTGGATATCGAAACACTTGAGGGCGCGAACAAGCTTGCTGCCGATGTAAACGCCGACGGCACCGTTGATGCAATTGACGCCGCAATATTTGAGCTGTTCCTCTCAGGCCACCTGAACGAAAACGACTTCATGTCGGCCTCGACGGTTGTTACGCCGTAATCTGATACAAAAATTTTCAGCCTGCAATCTCTTTTCGGGATTGCAGGCTTTTATTGTCGAAAGCTTTTATTCAAGCGTCTGCGCTTATGAGAATTTTATCCCCGCCTGCGCGCGTATTTCAGCCATTGCGCGGCTGACCCTGAGCGCAAGCTGTGAAGAATACAGATAATCCGCTCGCAGCTTTTCGGTAGGACACTTGATAAGGTTATAAAAATCCTGCGCCTCATAACCCATTATCTGCTCCTTGACGGTGTCACCCGCAAGCTGCTCAACAGTCGAATCCGAATATATTATCTCCATCTCGGTGAGCTGTGAGAGGGATTTTATGCATATCGTCCCCTTGTCGCCGAATATCTGCGAGCCGTAACGGCTCTGCCCGGTTTTTGAATATGTAAGCGTCACCTGCTTGTCCTCATAATCAAATATCGCCGTACCGCAGGCATCCGCACCGCTCTGCATAAAATGCGAGGATGCCGTTATTTTCTGCGGCTCCCCGAAATAGTCAAGCGCGGGATACACACAGTATATTCCCAAATCCATAAGGCAGCCCGTAGCCATTTCGGGATTGAAGATGTTCGGCTTCTCTCCCCTGAGATACGCGGGATATTTCGAGGAAAGCTGTGAAAAATCAAAATGCACGCTTGTGATTTTCCCGATTTTTCCGAGCGCGTCCCGCAGCAATATGCGCGAGGGCGTGTGCATGTGCATTATCGCCTCCATGTATATAAGACCGCGGCTGTCCGCAAGCGTCTGAAGCGACGCAAGCTGTTGCGGATTTACGGTTATGGGCTTTTCGCATATTACATGCTTTCCGCTCTCAAGCATGAGCCGGCTCTGCTCATAGTGGAGAACATTCGGACTTGCTATATAGACAGCCTCGACATCCGATTTCGCAAGCTCCTCAAGAGAGGTGAAAACTCTGCCGCAGCCGTTTTCGCGCGCAAACCTTTCACCCTTTTCGGCACTGCGCGAATATACGGCCGAAAGCTCCATGCCGTCAACATATTCAGTGCCGCCTATAAACGATGCGGTTATCCAGCTTGTACCTATAACAGCGTATTTAAGCATTTTCACCGTCACCTCTCAATATTTTCTCAAGCTCGGCAAAAGACCTGATTTCGCAATAATTATATTTTTCCGCATCGTCCGGAGGCTTGCGGTTCCCGGAGTTATACCATACGGGATAAATCCCCGCCGCACTCGCGCCCTTGACATCGGCATTGAAGCTGTCGCCGCAAAACCATACGCTTTCGGCGGAAAGTCCGGATTTTTTCAGTGCCGCCTCAAACAGCAACAGCTCCGGCTTTTTAAACACATAATCACACGAGGCGATTATGAATTCAAAACGATTTTCAGGCAGATACTCATTCAGCCGCCTTCTCATCGACTCGCCGGAAAACGAAATATTACTTATTACCGCGCTGCGTATACCCTTTTCGTTCAAAAGCTTCAGAACAGCCCCTGCTCCGGGCAGTATCTCCCCTTTCACCGCCGAATTCCAGACCAACAGCTCGCATTCATCGTAACCGATATCAAGCTCTATGCCCGTTCCGGCAAAAGCGAGACGTGCGACATCCGCAACATGCACATCTGTTCCGCTGCCCTTGACGGCGGACTGTGCTTTTAAATACAGCTCCACAAAAGCAGAGCAGACCTCCTCCTCGTCAAGAGCGTCGGGATTGAGCCTTATGTGTGAATACAGCGCCTGAGCCGCACTCTGAACATCAACATTTTTTTCGCGCATCAGGGTGTCTCCGTAATCAAATATTATCATTTCAGGAAGTTTCATCAGCATTTTTCCTCCGTAAAGTTACAGGCAATTACCGACTCGCTGAATTCGCGGCAGGCAAAATCCGACATCACCCAGCCGCAAAAGCTGCGGCGTTTCTTCAGATACTCCGTAGCCGCCGGAATAATTTTGCGTGAAGAATAGCGGGGGTTGAGTTCGCCTGCCGTGCTAAGGCAATTTATATACACTTTACCGTCATTGTGCGTCTGCTCAAACATCACAAGTGCCGCATCCCTCCACTTCGCAGTGTGGCGAAGCGTGTACTTGTCCTGCACCTCAATGCTTGCCGCAATGCCGTTACCCGAAAGCAAAGCGGCATCAAAGCCCATGACGGACGGAAGCGATGCCTTGCCCTGATACGGCCAGTGTGAGAAATTGATTCCGAAGCTTGAATCGTCAAATGCCTGTGCATCCCCGGCGCACCTGTTAATAAGCACTATACGGGAGCGGCACTCCGAGAGAAGCGGCACACGGTTTTCCGTGTACCAGACAGGATTGTCCTTTACATATTTCTTATAAAACTCACGAAAAAACGGCACCCCGCGCTCCCCCGCGTCCGCCATAATAAAAAGCAAAACGGTTTCCGAGGGATTCTCATTTAAAAATCCCGCACAATCCGCGTACACCTCATCAAAGCTCAGCGCCGCGGCACGTCTCCCGCGTCCCTTGCGGCAAAATGATATGCCGTGCACGCAGTTAAACGCTCCGTCCTCAAGCTTCAGACGTATATCAAACATTCTGAAGCCCAGCTCAAGCTGTTGTGACACCGAAAGCGACTGACAGCGCGCTATTGCGCTCCAATCGACATACCGTGTGGTACTGTCGTGCGTTCCGGGAAGTGATATTGAACAAAGCGGCGTGCTGTCGGGAAGCTGCGCCATCCATTTTTTCGTATCCATATTTACCTCATAAAAACGGAGCGCACGCAATACGGCGCTCCGTTTCCTCCTATGTGATTACATGAAAATTTTAAAATCAAAGGGAATCTTAGTATAAAGTATGTTGAGCACCATTTTCACTATCTCAACTATCTTTGCATAGTACGCGCTCGGAATATATGACGGAGCATCACCCGGAGCGGCAGCCTTTTCAATCAGACAGGTGTCAAAAAGCTCACCCGTGTCCGTACCGTAGGAGCGTATTTCTATTGACTCGTCGTCAATGTCGAGTATTGAATATGTAGGCTCCGAGCAGTTCTGATAGAAGTCCACAAATTCGGGGATTTTCTCAGCATCCGCCGCATAATAGTTGCTGCCCGACGCGGAGCTTGCGGCAAGATACACAACACCGTCCGATTTTTCAACCCCGTTTGTAAGGGGGACGCTTCTGCTGTATATATGATAATGTCCGCTCAGCGCAAGGTCGATGTCGTATTTGTCAAAAATCGGCGTAAGCATGGCTCTGCCTATCATGGGGAGCTCTCCGCCGACAACAGGCATCTCCATGCTGTCGTTGCCCGCGCAGTAAACGCTGTTGTGAAGCATAACCACGCGCCACTTTGCCTGCGGATAGGCGTTTATCGCCTCGGAGATGAGCGACTCGTGGTCCTCCGCAAGATAGTTGTTGGAGTTGAGCACTATAAACAGTGCATTACCGTAGGAATAATAGTAGCCGCTGCCACCCATTGAAAGCGGCTCAACCTCTCTGACGTTGGGGTTATAAAAATGAGAGGCATAGAGATAATAGTAAAAGTCATGATTTCCGACCGCCGTCGCAACAGGCAGATTGCTCATGAGCGACGGATAGAGATATGCATTGTACTGCTCGTTGGAATAGGCAAGATTCACCTGGTCGCCCGCGACCATTACGAAGCTCAAATCGGGAGCCTTGGCATATGATGCCTTCAGCGTTCTGTCCCAGCCGTAGCAGTCATCGATTATTGCCTCCTCGGAATCGGAGCCGGAGCGTCCGAGCTGCGGGTCGGCACAAAACATAACCGAAAAGCCGTCAGACGCATCCTGAACATCAAAATACGCAATACCCTGATTTTTTCCCGAGCTTGTGTAGGTGTAGTAGTATCTGCCCGGCTCAAGACCGGTCAGAAGCACGCGGTTGACGAACATCAGCAGCGAGGTATTCTTTACGGTTTTAACCTCCGCAGCAACTCCGTCTGAGAGGTTCGGCTCTCTGCCGTAGATGAACTCCTCCGAGTCGCTCAGGTATGTAATCCACGAAAATTGCATCTGTGTTTCGTCCGCACCGGGGGTTATGGACATTCTGCCCTCGGATGAGCTTATTTCCGCCCAGTTTGCCGCCCACTCCGCCGGAGCAGGCACCTTGTTTGCCGCGCTTGCCGGAAGGCAAAGCGAAAGCAACATTACGCACGCCGCAAGTGCGCATGAAAAGCGCTTAAACCGTTTCATTTTACATCCTCCTCTTTTTTTATATGTATTCATACCATCCGGTTTCATTGCACATAACAACAAAAAGTACTGCCGCCGCTATAACAAGTATAAGAAACAGGAAGAACACTATCGTTGCGATAATATCAAGCGTTTTTGCTATACGAAGCTTGTCCGCTTCCCCCTGAGGACTTTTTTCATCCCTCGCCATGACTGTATATACCGAGGCAATTATTCCGAGCACTCCCGTGATATAGTTACCCGCAAACAGCGTGGCGGCACACAAAATCGACCACACAAGCATGCCGGTGTTGAGCCGCGCAAAATATCTCGGCGGTGCATAGTAGGGCGGAGGATAGAATCCGCTCCTGTTGTCGTTAAACGGTTGATTGAATTGACCTGCAGCGGCACCCGGCTGAGTGAAGTTGTAGCCGCACATTCCGCACACAAGCACATCATCGGAAAGTCCCGACCTGCAATTCGGACAAAATTTCATGCTTTCGCCTCCTTAAAAAGTACTGAGCTGTTTTACAGTGACCTTGCCGCTTTAATGTTAGCGACAAATTTTTTGGCGGTTTCGGTTATTTTTGCGTAATCGCCGGTTTTTGCACCTGCCGTAAGCGAGCTGCCCGCGCCTACCGCCACGGCACCCGCCTTTATCCACTCGCCGACATTGTCGGCATCCACTCCGCCGGTGGGCATCATCTTCGCATAGGGTATCGGACCCTTTATATCCTTGATTATTTTCGGACCGAACAGGTCGCCCGGAAACACCTTGAGGATGTCCGCTCCCGCCTCCATAGCCATAACCGCCTCACGTACGCTCATTATTCCGGGCATTACGGGTACACGGTAACGGTTGCACATTTTCACGGTTTCAAGGTCAAGATAGGGGCTTACTATATACTGTGCGCCGGAAAGCATTGCTATTCTTGCCGTGGGAGCGTCCAATACGCTGCCCGCGCCGAGAATTATCTGCTCCGGTGTGTACTTCTTGGCAAGCTCCTCAATAACCCTGTGCGCCCCCGGTACGGTAAATGTAAGCTCTATTGCCGCCACTCCGCCCTCGATGCACGCATCGGTTATGCGCTCCGCCTCGTCCGCGCTGCCGGCGCGCACGACGGCAACAATTCCCGCCTGTTGAATTTTTCCTATTACAATTTCTTTATCCATGCTTGTTCTCCTTTATCTTGCAACACGCGCCGAAGCGCCGTTTATGATGTTTTCAACCTCTTTAAGGCTTGCCATTGAAGTGTCGCCCGGCGTTGTCATGGCGAGAGCGCCGTGTGCAACCCCGTAATTGACCGCCTTTTGCGCATCGCCGGTGGTCATAAGTCCGTAAATGAGTCCGGATGCAAACGAATCTCCGCCGCCTACGCGGTCATAAATTTCAAGTCCCGGCAAAGAAAGACCGTAATATACCCTGCCGTCCGCATAGCACATTGCACTCCAGTCATTCACCGTGGCGCTTTTGACCGTGCGCAGCGTGGTAGCTATGACCTTGAAATTCGGATACTCCTGCGTTACCCTTCCGAGCATCTTTACATAGCCCTCGATATTGAGCTGCTTGAGGTTTTCGTCGTTGCCCTCGACCTCAAAGCCGAGGCAGGCGGTGAAGTCCTCCTCGTTGCCTATCATAACATCAACATACTTTGCTATTTCACGGTTGACCTGCTGAGCCTTCTGCTTGCCGCCGATATCCTTCCACAGCGAGGGACGGTAATTCAGGTCATACGAAACAACAGTGCCGTACTTCTTTGCCGCCCTGAGTGCCTCAATGACAACCTGCGCGGTGCTGTCCGAAAGTGCGGCAAAGATACCGCCCGTATGCAGCCAGCGCACACCGAGAGTGCCGAAAATATACTCCCAGTCGATATCTCCGACCTTCAGCTTTGACACAGCGGTATTTCCCCTGTCCGACACACCGACGGCGCCCCTGAGGCCGAAGCCGCGCTCGGTAAAATTAAGACCGTTGCGCACGGTTCTGCCGATGCCGTCATAGGGCAGCCATTTTATCAGGGATGTATCCACTCCGCCCTGGAGAATGAAATCCTCTATAAGTCTTCCGACCTCATTGTCGGCAAATGCCGTAACAACAGAGGTTTTCAGCCCGAAGCAGCGGCGCAGTCCTCTTGCGACATTGTATTCTCCGCCGCCCTCCCACGCTCTGAAGGAGCGTGCGGTTTTTATGCGCGAGTCGCCCGGGTCGAGCCTGAGCATAATCTCACCGAGAGAAATCATATCAAACGCACATTCTTCGCGGCTTTTAAGCTGCAAATCCATATAAACACCTGCTTTGTTTTTTATTGAGTTATACTCCCGAATATGCCGAGAAGCCGCCGTCCACGGGAAGCACCACGCCGGTGACGAAGCCCGAATACTGCTCGTCTGTCAGGAAAAGCAATGCGCCGGTGAGGTCCGAGGGCACTCCGAAGCGTCCGAGCGGTGTGTGTCCGAGGATTTTTTCACTTCTTGCGGTGAGCGAGCCGTCCTGATTGTATAACAGGGTTTTGTTCTGTATGGTTGAGAAAAATCCGGGTGCAATAGCGTTAACTCTTATGCCGACCTCGGAAAAGTGAACGGCCATAAACTGTGTGAAATTCGATACTGCCGCCTTCGCCGCCGAATAGGCGGGGATTCTTGTGAGCGGCTTGTAGGAATTCATTGAGGAGACATTTATTATCGCGGCATTTTCCTTGCCTATCATGTCCTTTGCAAAGGTCTGCGTGACAAGCAGAGTGCCGAGAAAGTTGAGATTGAAAACAAACTCTATGCCCTTGGGGTCAAGGTCAAAAAAGGTTTTTACACCCTCCGCCTTGTTTGTTATGTCGCAAAGCTCAAGCTTATCCTTTGTGGTGGTGCCGAGGGGAGAGTTTCCGCCCGCACCGTTGAGGAGCAAATCACAGGTTCCGAGCTTCTCATTGATTTCCGCTCTCGCCGCGGCAAGGCTTTCGGTTTCAAGCACATTGCACGCCACTGCTATTGCGGTACCGCCCGCCGCATTTATTTCATCGGCAACCTTCTGCGCGGCATCCAGACGCAAATCGAGCACGGCAACCTTCATTCCGACATTTGCAAGATCCTTTGAAAAGCCGCTGCAAAGCACTCCGCCGCCGCCGGTGACAACAGCTACTCTGCCTTTAAGTGTGGGATGTGTATACATTTTCATCTGCTCCTTTATATTTTATCTTGCGCCTGAGCAATGCAATCGAGCATGGCGGAGGCTGCGGCATCAAATGCCGCCCTGTTTGTGGGATAGGTATAATTATCTTTCAGCTTGTCGGCTTGACCGCCCTTGTTTTCAAGTGCGCTGAGACCCTTGAATACCTTCAGGTGCGGCTCAAGTGTAAGAAAGCGCTCGCCGTCCTTGAGTGAGAAGCGGCGAAGCAGCTCGACTATTTTACCGTCGCCCTTGCCGCAGGGAACAACAAAGCCGTCCTCATAGCGGCAGTCTTTAATGTGCATATAGGTTATATACGGCTCAAGCAGGTCATAGGCGGGAAGGATATCGACACCGGTCTGGACAAAGTTCGCCGGGTCAAATATGCCGCCGAGCTTGCCGCCGAGACTTGAGAGCAGGTCGTAACAGCGTTCTGCCGTATCTCCGTATATCTCCTTTTCATTTTCATGGCAGCAGAGTATGTCGCTGCGCAGAGAATAATCCGCGAATTTTTCCACTCTCTCAAGCACCTCATCGCGGTAATCCTCAAACTTTTCATCATCTGTAAAGAAGAAGCTGAACATCCTTATGTATTTCGCGCCGAGTATCTCCGCGACCTCTGTTGTTTTTTTGAAGCTTTCAAAATGAGGAGCAAAGTCGTCGGTTATCTCTATTTTTCCGTAGGGAGAGCCGATTGAGGACACTCCTATGCCGTTGTCATCGAGTATCTTTTTCAGCTCAACGGCCTCCTCGGGCGTGTAGTCGGATATATTTCCGAGATCCAGCCCCCTCGGCTCTATGTGGGTAAAGCCGTTGGCTTTAAGAGCTTCTATCTGGTCGGCTATTCCGCCGCCTGCTTCGTCTGCGAATGCGGAAAGTAAAAATTTTGCCATATACAACCATCCTTTCGGGGCTTGCAGCCCGCAAAATATTATGTGTTATCTTTTGCTTGAAAGAGTATTTTTCATAAGTATTGCGCGGGTCATAGGTCCGACACCTCCGGGCACCGGAGTTATGCGCGAGACCTTTTCGTAAACCGCATCGAAATCCACATCGCCGCAAAGCTTACCGTCCGCGCCGCGGTTCATTCCGACATCTATAACGACGGCTCCGGGCTTTACCATATCTGCGGTTATGAATTTTGCTCTGCCGACGGCAACAATGAGCACATCCGCACGAGAGGTTATTTCGGCAAGATTTTTCGTCCTTGAGTGGCAGATTGTCACTGTTGCGTCCGCCTTGAGAAGCATCATCGCCATCGGCTTGCCGACTATGTTGCTTCTGCCGACAACAACGCAATTCTTTCCGCTTACGCTTATACCCTCGTGTGAAAGCAGCTCCATGATTCCGGCGGGAGTGCACGGCAGGAAGGTATAGTCGCCTATCATTATATGCCCGACATTCTGCGGATGGAAGGCATCAACGTCTTTTTCCGGCGAGATTGCCCCTATTACCGCCTTTTCATCAAGATGCTCCGGCAACGGCAGCTGGCAGAGGATTCCGCTTACGCTGTCGTCCGCATTGAGCTTTTCAATGAGTGCAAGCAGCTCCTGCTGGGTTGTGCTTTCGGGCAGTGCGTACTCAAACGATGTTATTCCGACCTCGGCACAGTCGTTCTTTTTGTTTCTTACATACACCTGTGATGCGGGATTTTCGCCGACTATTATCACTGCGAGCCCCACATTTATACCGCGTCCGGCAAGCTGCTCCACACCGGACTTTACCTGTGCCTTTACCTGTGCGGCTACTGCCTTTCCGTCGATTATTTTATTCATCGGTCTTCTCCTCCCCTTCCTCCTGTGCGGCATCGGCATCGTCCGGCTTTTCGTCATCCGTTTTTTCAAAAGGAACGGTTTCTACAACGCCGCTCTCGGATTTTGAGGCTTTTACTTTTTTTACCTCAGGCTCGGGGAAGAAATCCACACCCTCAATCGGCTGCGGATGCTTTTTGTATTTTACCAGCAGTGCCGCCAGCAGCGCGGTGAAGGCAACCACCATAACTGCCGAAAGCAGCTGCGACACTCTTATTGTTGTTCCCGAGATATACAGGCTGTCGGTGCGCATACCCTCAAATATTGTTCTGCCTATTCCGTACCATATGCCGTAGCAGAGAATAATCTGTCCGCTGAATTTTCTGAATTTTTTGCAGATTATATACAGAATCACGAAGCCGAGCAGGCACCACAGCGATTCATATAAAAATGTCGGGTGTACCGGAAGTCTTGCGTCCATTGTGAAGCCGTTAGCCTCAAATTCATCCATGTGTCTGAATATGTAGGACGTAACCTTCGAGCTTGTCATACCCCAAGGCAAATCGGTATTTGTGCCGAACGCCTCCTGATTTGTAAAATTGCCCCAGCGACCGATACCCTGACCTATAAGCAAACTCATTCCCGCAAGGTCAAGCAGGTTTTTAAAGTTAAGCTTTTCGGCACGGCATGTAAGATACGCCGCAATAAGTCCGCCGATTATTCCGCCGTATATTGCAAGTCCGCCGTTCCATATCTGAAATATTTCCGAAAGATTTTCGGAATAATAGTCCCATTTAAAGGCTACGTAATAAAGTCTCGCGCCGATTATTCCGCCGAAGGTGCCGTAAATGAGAACATCGACCATCTTGTTGAGGTCCATCTTCCATTTGTATGCCATTCTTCCGCCGAAAAGCGCCGCAAGGGTAAAGCCGAAGGCTATTATAAGCCCGTAAAATCTTACGTTCACGGTGTCGCCCGAAAAAGGATTTGTGAATGAAAACGCGGTTGCGGCAACGTCAAAAACCTTGTCAAGCCCCGTAAACTTCACTGAGGTGTAATCAGACAGAAATTCAAAATTCATGCTTGTGCTTACCTCCGTTTTATATTACCACCGACAGCGACGAGTATTCCTCGCGCAGTGTGGCTTCAAGCCTTGCTTCAATATCCGATTTTGTTATTCCCGGAAGAAGGTCAAACTCCTCAAAGAGCGGAATCTTCTGGAAATGCGAAACTATCAGGGAGTTTGCGATATCGTCAACCTCATTGAAGCAGGTTATGACTCTGCCGTAATATTTTCTGCGCGCAACCTCAAACTGCTCATCTGTTATGCCCTCACGACGAAGACGTGCAATCTCCTCATTTATGCACTCGCGTACCCGCTTGGGGTCTGACGACTCTCCGCTGAATATGCATGCAGCATAGCCGTAGCCCGTGAAATACTCCGCGGAAAACTCCGTATTTATAAGCTCATCCTTCAGAAGGCGCTCATAAAGCACAGAGGTGTTGCCCGCGATTATTTCCAGGAGCATGGATGTGACCATAATCTCCTTCAGGCTGCGTTCCGGCTCGGAATAGGTTTCTTTATAGCCGAGTGAAAACAACGGAGTTGCTATATTGAAGGTCTGCTGTGTATAGTCCGTGCATACCTGCGGCGGCTCAGGGAAAAAACGCCGCTCGATAGTGACCGGCTCCTTGCTTTTCAGCAGCCTGTCCGCAACCTCAAGCACAGCCTCCGGCGTGACGTTTCCGGCAACCGCAAGCGCCATGTTTGACGGGTTGTAAAATGTGTTGTAGCAATCATAAAGCCGCTGTGCGGTTATCTCGGATATCGACTCAACGGTTCCTCCGATATCAATACGCACCGGATGCACACTGTACATCGCACGCAGCATGTTGTAGAATACCTCCATTTCGGGGATATCCTTATACATTGTAAGCTCCTGACCGATTATGCCCTGCTCCTTTGCCACGGTTTCCTCGGTAAAATAGGGTGACTGCACGAAGTCAAGCAATATTTCAAAAGAATCCTTGAAATTGCCCGTGCAGGTGAACAGATAGCAGGTGCGGTCAAATGAGGTATATGCATTGGCGGAGGCTCCGGTTTTCGCATACCGTGCAAATGCGTCCAGCTCCTCGCTTTCAAACAGCTTGTGTTCGAGGAAATGAGCTATCCCCTCGGGTACGGTGATGAAATCCTGCTGACCGTCCGCTCTGAAGCAGACATCTATCGAGCCGTAGCGCGTTCCGAAAACCGCATAGGAGGACTCGTAGTTTTCCTTGGGATAGACAAATATTTTCAATCCCGACGGATGGTCTATGCTGTAATAGCTCTCACCGAGCAGCTCGTTTTTAATTATTTCGGTGCTCATTTTTCAGCCTCCCCTTCCCCGGAATAAAGCATATATACCGTGTCAAGCGTAACGCCGTTCGCCGCTTCAACAACCTGCTCACGCGTCACGGACTCCATCTCGTCGGCAAAATCGTCGCCGGAGCGAAGCTGAGAATCAAGTATTTGCGTGCTGAACCACGCGTCGATAGCGTCGGGGCTGTCCGAGGCGCCGCGGAAAGCATCACTGAGAGCGTCAACGGAGGCCTTGAGGTCATCGTCCGAAAACTCTCCGCGCCTGACAAGCTCAAGCTGCTCAAGTATTGCTTTTTCGGCTTTTTCCTCATTTTCGCACTCAACGCCGCTTTGAATCATAATTATTCCCTTTTGCCTTGTGAGCCGCGCCGAGCAATAGTAGCAAAGGCTCATCTTCTCGCGCACAACGCTGAACAGCTTTGAATGAGGACTGCCTCCGTAAAGGTCGCACATAACCCTGAGAGCCGGATAGCTTTCCTGCGCACTTGCGGTTCCGGCGCGCATACCGATGACAAGCTTGCCCTGCTTTATATCCATAGGCTCGCGAACCCTTTTCGGCTCGCCGGCGGTTTTAATAAACTGTGTTTTTATTTCAACCGGTGCGCGGTTGATGCAGGAAAACCTCTGCGAAAAAAGCTTCTCTACGGAATCGAAATCCACATTGCCGATTACGTCTATCTGCACCCTTGCGGTTTCAAGCACTCTGCGCCACGCGGAGTAAACCTTTTCGGGCGTAAGAGCCTGTATATCGGCGAGAGTACCGTATTTTCCTACGGAATACACCTCCGATGCAAACATTATTTCGGTACAGCGCCTGAGCGCATACACCTTTTTGTCGTTAAGCTCGCTTTGATAAAGCTCGGAAAGCATACGCTTCTCGCGCTCTATATCCTCCGGGAAAAATCTTCCGTTCTCATCAAGCTTGGGCTCAAAAAGCATGTCTGCAAGCATATCCGCGCAGCTTTTCGCCACGCTCTCGGAATCGAGAGCAAAGCGGTCGTCTATAAACGAGGCATACATCTGAAGCACCTGTGCCTCACCTATTTTTCCCACAGATGCGCTTATATCCGCCCCGTACAGCGAGCCCAGACGCATATTCATCGCTCTCATGTCCGGATATTTTCCGGTACAGCGGTGAAGCAGATACGGCAACAGGGCGTTTGCCGAGGCATCCTCCCCGAGAGGCAGCGCAAGATTGACGGAGATACACGCGGTTTTGAACTGCGATGCCTTTATTTTACACATTCTGACACCGGCAGCCGGCTCCGACACCGAAAAGGAGTAATTCATTTTTCAAAGACTTCCCTTTTTAATCAATTTTGACTGTCTAATAATACCATAATAGGCTTAATTAGTCTACACTTAATTTTTAAATTTTCTTACAGCCGAATGCTCTTTTCCGTCTATGGGAATATACTCCGCGGCTGCTCCGTCAACCGTAAGTGAATTCTCCTGCGAACGCTCGTATTTTATATTTATGAGCGTGCCCGAAATGCTCAGCCTTGCCTGTGCCGACTCCCAGAAGGACGGAAAGCTCTGTCTTACATACAGCCTTTCGCCCTCGCGCCTGAGCCCCATAATGTTATGCAGCACCGTGCTGTAATACCAGCCCGCCGACCCCGTGTAAAGCGACCAGCCGCCTCTGCCCTCCATCCCCTGAGCCGAATACACATCTCCCGTAAGGGCATAAGGCTCTGTCATATACTCGGAGGTCTGCGCTCTGTTGAGCGGATTTATCATATCCAAAAGCTTTACGCCCTTGTCAGTATCGCCGTTCTCAATAAGCGCAAGGCAAAGCCATACCGCCGCATGGGTATACTGCCCGCCGTTTTCCCTGATTCCGGGAGGATACGAGGCTATATAGCCCGGCAGTCTGCCGTCCTGAGTAAAGGCGGGAGAAAAAAGCTTTATTATACCGTGCTCCGCGTCCACAAGCTTTTCGACGGCACTGTTGAGTGCAACCGTGCATTTCTCTTCATCCGGCAATCCGCAAAGCACCGCAAAGGATTGTGAAAGGCTGTCTATTTCGCATTCGGCATCGCCCGCGCTGCCCATGAAGCTGCCGTCATCATATACCGCCCGGCGAAACCATCTGCCGTCCCATGCGTTTTCAAGCACGGCGTTTTTCAGTCTCTCACTCTCGCATATATAGGCGTCACGCCGCTCGTAATCATTCCTGTATTCGCAAAGGCGCGCCGCCTTTTCCAGCACAATCGACATAAACTCGGCAAGCCATACGCTCTCGCCCCTGCCGTTTATTCCCACATTGTTAAACCCGTCGTTCCAGTCCCCTCCGCCGATAAGCGGCATTCCGTTTTCTCCGAAACGCATTGAATGACTCATCGCCCGTATACAATGCTCATACACGCTGCCCGATTCGCCCGAGCGCACCGGAGAAAAATATCTTTCGTGCTCACCCTGTGCAAGCGGCTCACCGTCGAGGAAATACACGCGCTTGTCAAGTATTGATTCGTCGCCCGTCACGCGCACATACTCCTCACAGGCATAAACAAGCCACAGTAAATCGTCACTGTATCTTGTGCGCACGCCTCTCACGCCTCCCGGCAGAGAGTGCCACCAGTGCAGCACATCGCCCTGAGTAAATTGCACCGCGCACGAGCGGAGAATTTGCCATCTCGCGTATTGAGGATGAGTGTCGAGCACGGATATTACGTCCTGAAGCTGGTCCCTGAAGCCCCAAGCGCCGCCGCACTGGTAAAAGCCCGTACGGGCAAGTATTCTGCCGTAAATTATCTGGGAGGGCAGAAAATCATTCACAAGCACATCAAGATTTTTATCCGGAGTTTCTGTTTTTATCCAGTCACCGTCAAGACATGTGCCCTCACAGCCTATATCTGCGATTTTCATCGCCGCATCACTGTTCGCGCCGTAGGAGAGAACAAATTTTATCTTTTCGCGCCTTTTGGCAGGCAGAACAAGAGTTTTGCCCACTGCCGCACAGTCCGGGAAACGCAGATTTTCACTGCTCCTGAGCTTGCCCGACAGCACATCCGCCCTGTTTGTTGTGTAAAGGTTCAGACCATTACACGACACTGCCATACATCCGCCGCGAAACGCCGTATTCCAGGCATTGTAAAGCAAATAGCCTTTACTGTACCTTTGGGCTTTTACATATTGCGGAAGGGGCTTTTGGCTCCCAAGCACCGGCTCCGTGTAATACATAAGCTTTACCTGCCTTTCCTGCTCTCCGCTGTTGAAGACCTCAACCTCCGTGTTTTTCTTCATTCCTCTTGCGGGGACACTCACACGTACGCGAACCGAAATCGAATCGGCAATTCCCGACCAGACAGCGCCGTCCTTTGAAAATTCAGTACGTCCGCCTAAAGTCAGGGAATAAATTTTTCCCTCTGTTTCAAGCAGCAGCATTTCTCCGGTGTTGTCCGACATTGTATCGTTTGACCACGGGGTAAGCTTGTTCTCGTGAGCATTAACCGCGAAGCTGAAGCCCGCGCTGCTGTCGCTTACAAGAGTTCCGAAGCTTTTGTTTGCAAACGCAAAGCACCACGGAAGCACCGGCTTTTTCCGTATTACATACGCACCGTTCTCAACCGAATTTTCGCCTGTTTCCTCAGGTTCAAGAGGTAAAAAACGGCTAAGTGAAAACCTTACCCCCGGCAGCTCAAGCCGTTCTCCGGTAACCGGTGCGATAAAGCACGCCGCCGCCCTGAGCGCAAGCTCGGTTTCCTTGCCTGCGTTTTTCAGGTTTATCGGAAAGATTCCGCCGTCCGTACAAAACGCGTTTTGCGCATCCTCTTTTTTGAGCATCAGCTTCACAGCGCTGAGCACCGGAGTGTCATATTCTCCGCCCTCACGGTAGCCGATTATGACGTCTGTTTTAATTCCGCTCCTGTAAAGCCTTCTGTTCGCGCGCACATACGGTACGGCACGGCTGACATCGTCCTTGCCGAGAACCTCAACGTATATTATTTTGTTATCACCCGATATCCCCTGTTCCCACAGCTTTTCCCGTGATACGGCAGACTCCCGGTCGGAATGCGAATTCAAGCTGCGCACGCTGTCGAAAAGCACGCACGGGAGCAGAGAAAAGGCTATTATACTTTCAAGACTTCCGTCCTCAAACGGCACCGGTGCGCCCTTACGCGGCTCGGTAACGCCCTGTCTGCGGACGCAAAGCGCACATTCCGCCGCCTGAACGGTATCCATCGCCGCGCATAGGAATGCCGTGACAGACACCTGCTGTCTGGGCGGGATTTTTACCGGAACGCTTATCGCGGCACAACAATCCGCGGAATACACATTGTTTGTAAAGCTGTCCGGAGCTTCGGCTATTGAGGATATTCCGTACGGCCTCTCAAGTACATTTTCACGTGAAAGCTCATAGGTGAACGGAAGCTTTTCGATAAGTCCGAAAGCCGCCGCGGCACCCTTGCCGTCCTGCCTTGAGCGCCTTGAAAAAAGTATCAGGCGTTTATCCGGGTCATAGGACGCCTTTATAAACAGCTTTGAAAACGCCCTGTGTGCCTCCTCCTCGCCGGCACGGCACAAAGAGGGTTCAAAATATATAATCAGATTTCCGCGCAAGATTGACCTGCCGTTATTCTTTATTGTAAATCTGCGTTGCTCCGACGGCAGACGGGGATGAACGGTAAGAACCTGTTCGACCTCAACGCCTCTGCTCTTTACGCCGAATGTCGCCTCACAGCGTGAAAATTCCGCGCTGTATTTGAATCCGTCAATATACGCCGGAGCCTGAGTGAAGGGCAGCGTACTGTTTTCACTTTTAAAAAACGCAAAGATTCCCGAAGGATATTTTAACAAATCTCCGTTCCGCCGCGTTATATCCAAGCCCGAATACAGCGATGCGCCGGCACCGGAATCGGAAATAAAGGCCGTCCACTCACCGTTTGTCAACATTCTCATTTTAGGTGCCAGAGGGCTTATATCGTCAATCCCGGTCACCTCGCGGGTTATCCTCGGAGAACGCTTGGGAACATCACGCTTGCCCACATCCTTGAACACCACTGCTCCTGAGGGAATTTTCTCCTGAAGCATGAACGCGCCGGCAGACATCTGCTCATCAAGCATAAAGCGCTTTTGCATCACATTATTTTCGAGTGCGTTACACACCGAAAGCATACTCATGCCTATATGATGAGCCATATAGCTGCGCACAACGGCGTAATCCTGATTGTCAACGCGCTGCTTTGTAAAATCCACCGCCTCATAAAAGCCGCAGCGTCCGGTCATTTGAAGCTTTTCAAGCTGCTCAAGATTTTTAAGCGCAATTCCCGGCTGAAAGGGCAACAGCAAAAAGGTGGAATACGGCGATATTACAAGCTCCGAATCGAGGGCGCGCTTCAGACCGAGCTTTTGCACGCCGTTCGCCTTGTACTGATAGTTGAGCTGTGCGTCAAACGAGTAAAATCCGCTCTCGGACACGCCGAAGGGCAAATCCAGACCCCGCACCCGGCGGCGCTGACACCACGAGCAAAACCGCAGCGCCTCATAGCCGAGAGTGTCCCGATACGCAGGAATAAAAATATACGGCATAAAGTATTCAAACATTGTGCCCGTCCACGAAACAGGTCCCGTATAACGCCCGGCGCTCGCAAGAGTCCTTCCGAGAGCGCCCCAGTGCTTTTTAGGTACGGAGCGGCTTGCCACGGCATAATAACCGGTCATTCTCGCCTCGCTCATAAGCAGGTCGTAATAGGAGTCCGAAGCCTTCCCGGTTTCCAGGTCAATACCGATGCAAAACAGCTTTCTGCGCTTGTTGTAAAACACGGAAATGTCGCATCTGTTAATAATTACGGATATACGCGCGGTAAGCTCCCGAAGCTGCGGACACTCCCCGATATATTCAAGAAGACCCTGACGCAGAGCCACAAGACTGCATATAAAATTACCGCTGTCAACAGTCGAAACATATTTCGGGTGCAGCGCCCTTAGCGTCTCGGTCGAGTACCAGTTCAACAGATTTCCCTTGTAGGTTTCAAGCTTTTCCACACTCTCAAGGGTGCGGGACACGCGCTCATACAGCGTATGCGAGTCAATAAAGCCAAAATCCCTTGCGGCGAGAATGCAGTCGAGCATAAGCCCGATATTTGTCGGAGAGGTACGGTGCGCGACTCTGAACACCGGTGTTTCCTGAACGTTGTCGGGAGGCAGCCAGTTATCCTTTTGAGTGCAAAATTCCGTATAAAAGCGCCACATCGCCGCCGCACACGAAAGCATTTTTTCGCGCTGCTTTTCTCCCGGAGCTTCGTTGGAGTAGATGATTTTCCTGCCCGAAAACAGTGCGTACGGAAAATTGAGCATGAATACAACTCCGCATACCGCGGCAAACGGAGAACCGAAAACCAAAAGAAACGAGCCGAAGATAAGTGAGGGCAGATATCTGACAAATTGCTTGGGAAGGCTCTGTGCCCTGTCGCTGTCGGCAGCCACGGTCCACTGCAAAAGCTGCTTTTTGCTCACCCCGAGCCTCCACAGGGCTCTGAATATGCCGCTCGCGCACACATAGGCAGTCTGTGCGAGCATGACAATATTCACGCCGGCGCGAAGCAGGCATGCACGGGCAACCGGCATCGTCCCGGAATAGTAAAGCCGGGAAAACATTGTCGGACCTCCGTTGAACAGTGCGCGCAGGGCTGCAAATATATTCGGCAACGCCGTGCAAAGCAGAGCCGAATATATACATACCATTGCGGCGCGCGCCGGCATAAAAGCAGAAAACGCGAGACACGCGGCGGCTGCCACCGGAGTAAAGGAGCGTCTGAGATTATCGAAAAGCTTGAAGCGCGAAAGTGAGGAAAGAGGGTTTTTAACTCGCTCTCCGTGCAGATGCACATGCCGGAATATATAGCCTGTGTTTTGCCAGTCTCCGCGAACCCAGCGGTTGAGGCGGTCAAGATACGCACCCTGACGCGAGGGAAAGCCGTCGGTAATCTGAATGTCCGAGACGAACGCCGTACGCAAAAACGAGCCCTCAAGAATATCATGGCTCAATATGCGCTCCTCGTCAAAGGTGTCGGAAAGCAGCTCATAAAATACCCTTACGTTTATCAGACCCTTGCCGGAAAATATACTCTCACCGAACAAGTCCTGATATCTGTCCGAAACCGTGTTTTCATACAGGCTTATACCTCCGTCCCCTGCCATAAGACGGGAAAAATGTGTCGCCGCCGCAGACGCCACATCGGTTTCCACACGCGGAGCAAATATTCCGTATCCGCGCGTAACTATACCCCTGTCACAATCAACCACCGGAGTGTTCAGGGGATGCTCGGCAACATCCACAAGCTGAGCCGCCGTATCCATGGGCAGACGCGTATCGGAATCAAGCGCAAATATATATTTTATATCGTGCAGAAAGCTTTCGTCGCCCTCAAACGCGAGAAAATCCCCGCAGTCGGAATACACCGCCTTTATCAGCTGCGTTATTGCACCGCGCTTTCTCTCTCTGCCGGTATATTCCTCCTGAGTTGAGCTGAACTCCCTTTTGCGCACGGCAAGAATAAAGCCGTCGGAATATTTCTTGTTCAGCGACTGTATGACGCGCACGGCCGCGGACACGTCAAGCTCATCCTGCGGCTTCACGGGCGAAGAATACCCCTTTAAATCCGCAAGAAGACAGATTTTTACATTCTGTTGACCGTTTGTGCGCCACAGCTGCTCAAGCTGCTTTTTCAGCTGCGCGCTCTTTGCCGCCGCCGGAAGCAGAGTTGAAACCGTTATCAGAGTCTTGGCGGAGTCCGGCACCTTGCCGTTGTTTTCGAGTCTCGGCAAAAATGCCGCGCTTGTATGACGCATCGACAAGAAATCGGTGAAAACCTTTATTATTTCCCAGAACGGGAAATACGTAAGCGGCAGGATGTACCATTTCTTGAGCAATACAGCCGCAACCGCCGATGCCGCAAGCGGAAGCAACGCCTCAAGCACGAGAAACACCGCTCCGCGCACACGTCCGGAGGCGTTTATGCCGAGATATGTCCCGACATGTCCCGCACAGCGCTCGCTGCACCCGGAGGCCTTCCTGAGCACCTGCTCGGCAGCCGCAGCCTCTGAAATTCCAAGCTTACGCGCCCTGTACGAGAGCGCCTTTCGATACATAGTCTTTGTAGCATCATCCATTTCGGGATACACTCCCGACGGGTCTTGCGAAAATATTTTTTCAACCTCGCTTGCGTCCTCAACTATGCTTTGAAAATCAATATCGGCAGTGTTGCGAAGCGATTTTACCGCGTTGCTCAACAGCAGCGCGTTTTTGGTTTTTCCCGCGCCTCCGAGACACGCACAGCGTATCAGGGCAGCCTTTAGCAAAACATGAAAATACTCAAGCTCAGCCGACTGTGCACCGAGCTCACCGAGTATCCGTATCATTTCACTCTGGGAGGGTAAAACGCCGTCCGGACACATATCCAGCGCTGCGAGATATGCCCTGGGAAGCCCTCCCGCGCCCGAAGGCATCGGCGGCATCTCTCCGGTACGCTTTACACACTCCCTGCCCTCGCGCTCCAGAATGTAATAATTGTCACACAGCCATTCATCCGATTCGCCGTGCGTCTTTTCCATGCTTTTTTTGTATTCCGCGCGCAAATGCCTGAGCTGACTTTTCAGCTCTCTGCGCAACGCGGCACAAGAGGTCTTTCCTTTTTCTGCCTTCAAAAGAAAACACACCGCCCTCCGATATTGTTGCGTCTTTTATTTTTGCCCGAAGAATATTGAAATAAACATGCTTTATGGATTTGACAAGAAAAAAACTATGTGCTATTATAACTTGCATATAATTTTATTTGTATAAACTCATCTGGAGGTTTTTAGAATGTCAGGACATTCAAAATGGAGCACAATTAAACGCAAAAAAGAAAAAACCGACGGTCAGCGAGCCAAGGTTTTCACAAAGATAGGCCGCGAAATCGCCGTAGCCGTCCGTGCCGGAGGCCCCGACCCCAACGGCAATTCAAAGCTCAAGGATGTTATTGCAAAGGCCAAGAGCAACAACGTTCCCAACGACAACATCGAAAGAATCATCAAAAAGGCTGCCGGCGAAGGCAACGCCAATGAATATGAGGAAATCGTATATGAGGGCTACGGTCCGAACGGAATAGCGGTTATAGTCGAAACCCTTACCGACAACCGCAACCGTACCGCTGCCGATGTGCGCCATTACTTCGATAAATACGGCGGAAACATGGGTCAGTCCGGAAGCGTCATGTTCATGTTCAACCGTCAGGGCATAATCCTTATTGAAAAAGACGGTGTTGATGAGGACAAGCTCATGGAGGCCGCTCTTGAGGCGGGCGCAGTGGATTTTCTTACGGATGACGACATATTCGATGTCCGCACCGAGCCGAATGACCTCGGCGCAATAAGAGATGACCTTGAGGCGGCGGGCTACAAATATGTCTCCGCGGAGGTTGAGTATGTTCCCACCACCTACACCGCGCTCACAGACCCCGACGACATCAAGAACATGGGCAAAATGCTTGAGATGTTTGAGGAGAATGATGACGTTCAGGATGTATGGCACAACTGGGAAAACGAGGACGATTACGAATAAAACAAAGCAGCCGTGCAAGCGGCTGCTTTTTCGTCTTTATTTGTGCTTTTTCCCATTTATATATTGTCTTTCATGTCCGGTTATGGTATAATTAGTTAATTTCATCCATTATGTTATTTTTGTGAGAGGAGATAAAATATGACACCTGAAAAGTTTGCCAAGGAGGGTCTTACCTTTGACGATGTGCTGCTCGTACCCGCGGAATCGGACGTGCTGCCCGCCGACATTGACCTTCACACCAGGCTCACCTCAATGATAACTCTTAATACGCCCCTGATGACCGCCGCAATGGACACCGTTACCGAATCGCGCATGGCAATCGCCATCGCTCGCGAGGGCGGAATCGGAGTAATACACAAGAACATGGCAATCCAGCAGCAATGCGAGGAGGTTGACAAGGTAAAAAGAAGTGAAAACGGCGTAATCTCCAACCCGTTTTTCCTCTCCCCCGAGCATTATGTATACGATGCAAACGCACTTATGCACCGCTATAAAATCTCCGGTGTGCCGATATGCGAGAGCGGCAAGCTTGTGGGAATACTCACAAACCGCGACCTGCGCTTCATGACAGATTTCAACGTAAAAATCAAAGAGGTCATGACCAAGGAAAATCTTGTCACCTCCCACGTCAACACCACGCTTTCCGAAGCACAGCAGATACTTATGAAGCACAAAATCGAGAAGCTTCCTCTTGTTGATGAAAACGGCATACTCAAGGGACTTATCACCATAAAGGACATAGAAAAGGCTGTTCAGTACCCGAACTCCGCGCGTGACAAAGACGGTCGTCTGCTCTGCGCAGCGGCAATCGGTGCAACCAAGGACGTGCTCGACAGAGCCTCAGCTCTCGCCGAGGCGGAGGTTGACGCATTCGTGCTTGACTCCGCTCACGGTCACAGCCGCAACATTCTTAACGCCGTAAGCAAGGTCAAGGCGGCGTTCCCCGGCATCTCGCTGATAGCCGGAAACATCGCTACCGCAGAGGGTGCAAAGGCACTCATTGACGCGGGTGCAGACGCGGTAAAGGTCGGCATAGGCCCCGGCTCTATATGCACCACACGCGTTGTCGCGGGCATAGGCGTGCCTCAGATAACCGCGATTTATGATGCCGCCAACGAAGCCGCAAAGCACGGCATTCCCGTAATAGGCGACGGCGGAATAAAATACTCCGGCGATGTTGTCAAGGCCATAGCCGCCGGCGCAAACGTTATAATGGTAGGCTCACTTGTCGCGGGCTGCGAGGAATCCCCCGGCGACACCGAAATATATCAGGGCAGACAGTTCAAGGTTTACAGAGGCATGGGCAGCATCGGCGCAATGAACTGCGGCAGTAAGGACAGATACTTTCAGGAGGACAACCGCAAGCTTGTTCCCGAGGGAGTCGAGGGCAGAGTACCTTATAAGGGACTGCTTTCCGACACCGTGTTCCAGATTCTCGGCGGAGTACGCTCCGGTATGGGCTACTGCGGCTGCCACACAATCTCGGAGCTTCAGCAAAATGCTCAGTTCGTCCGCATAACGGGCGCCGGCCTCAAGGAGAGCCATCCGCACGATGTCTACATCACTAAGGAAGCCCCCAACTACTCCGGCAACGCCTGATAAAAGCCAAGAAGCGAAGCTCACGCTTCGCTTCTAATTGTTTGAACAAGAAACCCGCACGCAGCTCCGGCTGCGCAGACTGTTTATTATATTTTATGAATTACAAAACACCGTTCATCCACAATCATGAGCTTCTGAAAAGCCTTATCCCTTCAATGAGATATAACGGAGAAATACCGTTCCCGCAGTGGCAGAAGTCCGCACGTGAAAAGCTGTGCAGCCTTGTCGGAATAGACAGATTTTCCGAATGTCCCGATGATTTCACCATTGAATACAGCCGCGAGGAAAATGATTTTTTTGAAACGCGGTTTCGTTTTCAGAGCGAAGAGGGGTATTACGTTCCGTGTCATCTGCTTGTTCCGAAAAACTCAGCACCGCCCTTTGACGTTATGCTTTGCCTTCAGGGGCACGGAAAGGGAATGCATATTTCACTCGGCAGAAAGCACTGGGAGGATGAAGATATTTCCGAGGCTCTTTCCGGTGACCGCGACCTTGCTGTTCAAGCGGTTTCGCACGGCATGGCTGCCCTCGTTATGGAGCAACGCAACTTCGGAGAATGCGGAGGCACTCCGGACGGTCCGGATTGCTATAATTCCGCAATGACGGCGTTGCTTTGCGGCAGAACAACCATCGGTGAACGCGTATGGGATATCATGCGCCTTATCGACACCGCCCTTGAGCACTTTCCGCAGCTCAACAAAGACAGCATATACTGCACAGGTAACTCCGGAGGCGGTACGGCAACCTTTTATGCGGCGTGCATTGATGAAAGGATAGCCGGTGCTGTCCCCTCCTGCAGCGTGTGCACATACTCCGACTCCATCGGAGCCATGCGTCACTGTGCATGCAACTATATTCCCGATATTGCGAATTATTTTGATATGGGGGACCTCGGCGGGCTCATAGCACCGCGTATTCTGGTTGTTGCGGCAGGCAGACAGGACGGAATTTTCCCGATTGAGGGCGTGAAGGAGTCCTATGAAATAATTCAAAAGCTTTATACTTTTGCCGGGGCGAGCGACAGCTGTGCGCTGGTAATCGGGGAAGGCGGCCACAGATACTACGCCGAAAAAACCTGGAAAGAATTCACGAAACTGAAAGGGCTGAAAAATAAAAATGGATAACTTTACTCCCGTTCTGCGCTTTGCGGTTGTAAGCGACATACACTATGAGGATGCGCCCACCGTCGAGCGGGAAAGATTTGAAAAGGCAGTCAATTCGGCATATAAAATATCGCAGTCACACCCGACATATAAAAATCTCGATGCGCTTTATGTTGTCGGAGATTTTGCCACAAGCGGTTCCGAAATACAGATGAACGCCTTTAAGGAATCAATTGACAAAGCCCTGAAAAGCGGCACCGTCGTCACACTCACAATGGCAAGTCACGAGTTCAACGAGCGCAACGGCGGAGAAGTCGCGGCTCTTGAAAAATTCGGACGCATATTTGCCATGCAGCCCGACACACACAAGCTCATCAACGGTTTCCACTTCATTGCCGTAACCACAACACACGGCTGTCATTTCAATGATGAAAAGAAGGCGTGGATAGCCGAACAGCTTCGCGCCGCCGCAGCCGACGATGCAAAAAAGCCGATATTCTTCTTTCAGCATCCGCATATATCCGGCACTGTTTACGGCAGCGCAAACTGGGGCGAGGACGAAATGACCCCCATACTCATGGATTATCCGCAGATAATTGACTTCTCGGGCCATTCACACGCCCCGATAAACGACCCCCGCTCAATTCACCAGCAGCATTTCACCTGTCTGGGTACGGGCACACTCTCATATTTTGAGCTTGACGAGTTCGATAAAATATACGGCACCTGCCCCCCGAACGATGAAAACGCCGCGCAGATGCTTATTGTCGAGGCGGACGCGCAGGGCAACGTACGGGTGTATCCGTACGATGTACTCACGGAAAACTTCTTCCCCTACACATGGGAAATCGACACACCGTGGGAGCCCTCATCCTTCAAATATACCGATGAAATACGTCTTACCGGCGCAGTAAAGCCGTATTTTGACAGCAGCTGCGAGGCATGTGTAGCCGACGTGACGGAAAACACCTGCACAATAGATTTTTCACAGGCAAAAATCGAAAAGGATTACGTCAACAGCTACGACATCACCTTGAAATACGCAGACTCAGGCTTGACCGCAAAAAGGCTTTCCGTGTGGTCGGGATATTATTTCTACAATATGCCTGAAAGGCTTTCGCAGGAAATAACCGGCCTTACCCCGGACACTCAATATATAGCCGAGGTGCGCGCAAACAGCTTCTGGCACACAAGCTCGGACGACATATTAACCGTGCGCTTTGCCACAAAATGATATTACAGTCCAACGGCGAAGAGCGCACAAGCCGTCGGCGAAGCAAGGCTTCACTTCGCGCAGAGAAACATGAAAAAAAACAATCCGGTCTGTACCTCAATCGGGGTATAGACCGGATTTTATTATGCGACTTGTCTTAATTCTGATATCTCCGGATATCAACAAGCGTCATTACATCGTCACGCAGGGCATTTCGGGAGCACAGCGGAATCATCAGCCACCGCTGACCCATGCCCTCTTTTGTGTTGTTGTAAATGCTTCTCATTTCCTCCGACATTTGCCCCAGGCGCGCCTCTACACGCTCCTTCTCGCGTTTGCCGACAACTACAAGCACCTTGAATTTGCCCCTGTCAGGGTAAAGGCGACACAGTGTTCTGCCGGATTTGAAGAACTTCACATTCCAGCCGGGCAGCAAATTGTCTCTGCTGTACTCGATTTCACAGCCGGCATTATATTCGGAACGCATATAGGTACAAATCTCATCAAACACGGGATTGTCAACATAGCTGATTATTTCGGAAATATCCGGCTTTTTGCTTCTGTCGGTTATGTCAAGCACACGCGCCGCCCCTTTTCATATCGGTATCGGGAATTCAACTGTCCATATCTTACCATATCGGCAGGCTGTAAGCAAGCGGTTTTAACTGTATACAGAGCATTCATGTTAATAAATATGACATACGGATTTTGTTTCTGATTTCAATTAGAAACTCTTGTAATTCTTTTCACCTTTTTTATGAACAGAAAATAGATTAAAATACCATCGATTACAAAGTCATATATTCTTAATCTGTCAAACAAAATAACACTTGTAAGAATTGAAAAAACAACAATACCGCAACCGATTATCTTTGGAAAAAAGCCCTTTTCTTTGGTCATCCAAGTGAAATAAGCGAGCACCGGACAAACGAGCGCGAAAACAGTCCATCCTATTATAAATTGATTGCTGTATACTCCTTTGGTAACAGCTGCCACAACATAATATGTAATCAGCATACCGACACAAAAGGGAAGCACATTAATCATTGCTTTCTTTTTTGTGTCGCTGTATATAGAAATCAGCGTACCGAATAAAATCCATATCGCCATTTGAGAAAACATATTCCCGAGGTTTTGTGTGTATATGTCAAGCAATCTGCTTATTACACCTAACAATAGTCCGATTACAAACATTGCTATCGGATTAAGCATTTTATTTTTCATTTTTCTGCGCTCCTTTATAGGTTCGGTTTTTTAATATAATCATATTACCAGAAAGAAACTATTTTCGCAATAGAAAGTCCCGCCGATGGCGGGCTTTTACTGCAATTAGCTTTTTTCACACTCTGCTGAAAACACAAGAATTGCCTTGGCAGAGCCGGTGACGGACATCGTGACAAGCCTGTAACCCTGAGTTGCCATTTCATTTGCCTTTTCTTCGATTGCTGCAGCCATGGAATCGGCTTTGGGAGCATAATCAATAACAACAGTTTTATACATCATAATTTCAACCTCACTTTATATTTTGGGAAACAGAACGGAAATCCTTGTTCCCTTGCCAAGTGTGCTGCTGACGGTGATTTCCGCTCCAAGATATTCCGCTGCGTGCTTGACTATCGAAAGACCGAGACCTGTACCGCCTGTTTCTCTGGAGTGGCTTTTATCCACCCTGTAAAAGCGTTCAAAAATTCTTTCAAGGCTGTCCTCGGGGATGCCTATTCCGCTGTCTGATACGCTGAGCACCGCACCGGATTGCGTGCTTTCAATCTCAATCTTCACGCTGCCGTTTTCATTATTATATCTGACGGCGTTATCGCAAAGATTATATGCAATTTCATAAACCAGCCTCTTTATGCCGCTGATTTGAACATCCGCGCCGCTGACAGCAACGGTGATATTTCTTGAAGCGGCTTCCTCTTTAACCGAGTCGGCGGCCTCTTTTGCAACCTCTGTCAGGTTTACGCTTTCTTTTTCGGTGATAACTCCCTCGTCAAGCTGTGAAAGCCTGATAATATCCTCCACAAGTGTAACAAGCCTTGATGCCTCGTCATAAATTCTGCCTGCAAATTGTTTCTCGTCCTCGGGCTTTACTATTCCGTTTTTTAAAAGCTCGGCAGCGCCCATAATTGAATGAAGCGGAGTTTTCAGCTCGTGGGACACATTGGCAGTGAATTCCCTGCGTATGCGTTCATTTCTGCTTTTTTCGGTTATATCAAAAATCAGAATACATGCACCGGCAGCCTTTTCGTCAATCATAACAGGATTTGCATTGACCTGATACTCGTGACCGTAGATTGTGAGAAGGCAGTCTGAGGATTTTCCTTTTATACACTTACCTGCGACGTCAGTAAATTCGGGAGAACGGTTAACTGTGATAATGTTTCTGCCGATGCAGTCTCTTTCGGCAAGGAATATTTTTCGCGCTGCACTGTTTATGCTGATAATTTCGCTGTCTGTTCCTATAAGGATTAAGCCCTCGTTCATATTCTCGGTAACGGCGGAGAATTCGTCATTCTTTTGTTTAAGCTCATCTTCCCGTTTCAGCAGCGTTTTGCGCTGGCGCTCAATCTTTGAAAGCACGGCGGAAAGCTCATCGTATGTGTCATTTTCGAGCGGATGCTCAAGGTCGAGATTTTCTAATGGCTTAACGATATGATTTGAAAGCCTGTGTGACAAAACAAACGAAAGTATAAATGCAACCAAAAGCACGGCGGCTATCGGTTGAAGCAGACCGATAAGCAGTGAATACACACTGCTTTTTGTGTGTGAAACCCGGATTATATTGCCGTTTGAAAGCTTTTTGGCGTTATAATATGTCTTTTCGAGCAGCGTATCCGAAAACCTTTCACTTGAGCCCGAATCTTCGGCTAATGCCTGTGTTACTTCCTCGCGACCCAGATGATTTTCCAATGCAGTCGCGTCCTTAACGCTATCAAACAACACAGTGCCGTCTGATGATATCAGCGTAATGCGGTAGCTTTGTGATGAAAAGGCAGTCAGATATGCCTCGCCGTTTTTTTCATATTCCGCAGCAACAATGCCTGTTTGCTCTGCAAGGGCATCCCTTTGCATATTGCCGAAATATGAGTACAGAACGCTGCCGATGAACACTGTACTTATTAAAAGCACGGCAAGCGTTGCGCAAAATATAGAGTTGAATATTTTTTTAGTCATTTATCTTTTCCTCAATGCGGTAGCCCACACCTCTGACTGTTGCAATTGCGGCGGTGGCTTCGGATATCTTCTGGCGCAGAGTTGTGATGTGCATATCAACCGTCCGGGTTTCGCCGCCGAAATCGACGCCCCATACAAGCGAAAGCAGCTTATCTCGGTCAAAAACAGAGCCGGGGTGCTCCATAAGTGTTTTGAGCAGCTCATACTCTTTAAGCGTGAGCGAAAGGCTTTTGCCGCTTATCGAAGCAAGGTGCTTATCCGTATCAAGGGTGATGTTGCCTATTGTTAAAACGGCTTTTTCCTTAGGAGCCGACCGCCTTAAAACCGCGCGTATGCGCGACACCATTTCCATCATACCGAAGGGCTTGACAAGGTAATCATCTGCGCCGAGGTCAAGGCTTTTTACCTTATCATATTCCTCTCCCTTTGCGGTAGCCATGATAACGGGGATGCCTTCGGTTTCGTGTGAGGACTTGAGCTTGCGCAGGACGGTTACGCCATCTTCACCCGGCAGCATTACATCGAGGATAATTAGCTTCGGCTTTGCTGATTTCAAGGCTTCAAAAAACGCCGATGCGTCGCCGAAGCCCTGCGCCTCAAAGCCTGTTGAACGCAGAGTGTAAAGCTCTATCTCACGTATGCCGTTATCATCCTCAACGCAAAAAATCATATGCTTTGTTCTCCTTTGTAAATTCCGCTAACAGAATATTCAACCCACTCCGCAACATTCACGGCGTGGTCGCCTATTCTTTCAAAATACTTTGCAATCATAAGCAAATCAAGCGCATATTCGCCGTCATCGGGGTTGTTTTTAATCATCAAAGTCAACGCTTTTTTCACTTGTGTGAACGTATTATCCACAATATCGTCGCTTTTTATCACGCTTTCGGCTATTTCCACATCGCGTTTAACAAAAGCGTCAATGCTCTTTGTAACCATACCGATTGAAGCACGCGCCATATCGCATATCAGCTCAAATTCATCCGTGCGCTTATCGCCGAGAAAGCCGATGATTTCGCCGATATCCGCCGCCTGGTCGCCTATGCGCTCCATATCGGTTATCATTTTCATCGCGGAGGATATGCTTCTCAAATCCTTTGCAACAGGTTGCTGATGGAGCAGCATTTTCATTGAAAGATTTTCGATATCGCGTTCCTTTGCGTCAATGTCGCGCTCAATCGGTTTTATTCTTTGTGCAAGTTCCGCATCCCCCTGCATAAGTGCCTTTGCTGCAAGAGCAATCGCCTCCTCACAAAGTGAGCCCATTCTGACAAGCTCCGTGTTGAGCAGCTCAAGCTGCTCGTCAAATCTTGACCTCATTATCCGAACCTCCCCGTAATATAATCCTCTGTGCGCTTGTCCTGAGGCTGTGAAAACAGTTTTTCGGTATCATCATATTCTATCAGCTCACCGAGAAGGAAGAACGCCGTGAAGTCCGCAACACGCAGCGCCTGCTGCATATTGTGCGTTACCATGATGATAGTATAGCATTTTTTAAGCTCCGTTACAAGGTCTTCCACCTTCGAGGTTGAAATCGGGTCAAGCGCGCTTGTGGGCTCGTCCATCAAGAGCACCTTAGGCTGTACGGCGAGAGCGCGCGCAATACAGAGCCGCTGCTGCTGACCGCCGGAAAGCCCTAACGCGCTCTTTTTGAGCCTGTCCTTCACTTCATCCCAGATTGCGGCATTTCGCAACGACTGTTCAACGATTTCGTCAAGCTTTGCCTTGTTCTTAATCCCGTGAGTTCTCGGACCGTAGGCTATGTTATCGTAAACGCTCATCGGGAATGGGTTCGGCTTTTGAAACACCATACCAATATCGCGCCTAAGCTCGTTCACATCAACCTGCGGTGAGAATATATCGCTGCCGTTATATGTTACACGGCCCTCAATTTTCACTCCCGGAACAAAATCGTTCATTCGGTTGAGCGTTTTTAGAAATGTGGATTTTCCGCAGCCCGAGGGACCTATAAGCGCGGTTATGCTGTTTTCTTTTATATCCAAGTTCACAGATTTAAGAGCCTTCGTTTCACCGTACCAAAGGCACAGGTCTGTTGCGTTAATTATGCTCATATTTTTCTCCTTCGTTCAAAATACCTGCCGACAAGCGTTGCACACAGGTTGATGATAAGCGTCAAAATCATAAGTATTGCGGCAATGGCGAACGCAGTTTCAAACTCTCCGCGTTCCTTTGCGTAAACATACATTGAAACGGTAAGGCTTGCCCCGGAGCTTTTCATAGCGTCAAAAAATCCATTCATCGAATGTGCAACACCTGCCGTGAACAGCAGCGCGGCGGATTCGCCTAAAATCCTGCCGACCGACAGAATACAGCCCGTAATAATCCCGTCAACAGAGGAGGGCAGCACAACCGTGCGGATAACCCTCCATTTGCCCGCACCGAGTGCAAACGCACCGTCACGGTAACTAATCGGTACTGTTTTAAGGCTTTCCTGCGTTGTTCGTATGATGGTGGGAAGGTTCATCACCACAAGGGTGAGCGCACCGGCAAGCAGCGAAGTACCGAGCTTGAAAAATTGGCAGAATATCAGCATCCCTGCAAGTCCGTAAATGATTGAGGGTATTCCCGACAGCGTTTCGCACGCAAATTCAATGGCAGCTTTGAGCCTTCGGCTTTTTGCATATTCGGTCAGGTACACTGCCGAGCCGACACCGAGCGGCAAAACTATCAGGAGCGTTGCTATCACAAGATAAACTGTGTTAAGGATATCCGGCAAAATGCCGATTGTGCCTTTTAAGTAGCTCGGCTTTGTGCTCAAAAGCTCCCAGCTGATATTCGGAATACCTTTAATGAGCACATATGCGACAAGCGAGAACGAAAGCGCCGCAACAAGAACGGCGGCAAAATGTGTGATTGCGGCAAGAAAGGTATTTTTGATTTTTCTTCTCATTTTTCATCCTCATTTCCGCCGCGCTTCATAAGGGCATTAAGAATTGCATTGATGAGCATAATAAACAGGAACAGCACAAGTGCGATTGAAAACAGTGCTTCGCGTTGAAGTCCAGATGAATATGACATTTCGCTTGCAACGGCCGTTGTGAGAAAGCGTACGCTCTGAAAAAGCGACGGCATATTTGCCACATTGCCCGCAACCATCATAACCGCCATTGCTTCACCGATTGCCCGCCCCACTCCGAGAACGATTGACGCGGCTATTCCGCTTTTTGCGGCGGGAACGGAAACCTTGAAATAGGTTTCGATTTTTGTTGCGCCCAGCGCAAGGGAAGCGTCCTCATATTCTTTCGGGACAGCCTCCAAAGCGGTAACCGATACTTTTATGACACTCGGCAAAATCATTACCGACAAAACGAGGATTGCCGCGAGCAGACTCGCTCCGTCGGGAATGTTAAAGACCTTCATAATCGCCGGAACGATAACAAGCATACCGATAAGTCCGTAAACTACCGACGGAATTCCCGCGAGCAGTCCCACAACCGAGCTCATAACCGACTTTATTCCCGATGGTGCAACCTTTGCAATATATACCGCGCACAAAAAGCCCACAGGCACACCGATTATCACCGCACCTGCCGTTCCGTAAACCGAGGTCAGGATAAACGGCAGAATTCCGTACTGCGGTTCAGCCGAGGTTGAAGTCCAGGTTTTGCCGAACAGAAAATCAATTATGCCGATTTTTCCTATTGCCGGCACACCCGAAATAAAGAGGTATACGGTGATGACGAGCACGCTCGCCACCGCCGTTAAACCGAGTATTAAGAAGACAAGGTGCACTGCTTTTTCAAGCATCCTTTGATTGGATTTTGTTCCCTTCATCCGTTTACTCTCCATTTATTTTACGGGGATTGCACCTGCGGCGGAGATGATTTCAGCCGCCTTTTCGCTTGTTGCGTAATCAAAGAAGCTTTGAGCCGCAGCCGAAAGAGCCTCTCCTGTTCTTGTAACCAGAACGAACGGGCGCTGAAGAACATAGCTGCCGTTTTGCACATTGGCTTCTGCTGCTTCAACTGAGCCCACAGTGACAGCCTTAACCTTTTCGCTTACCGAGGCAAGCGAAGCGTAGCCGATAGCCGCGGTATTCTGCGAAACAGTCGTGATAACATCGCCTGTTGAGGTGAGCTCCTGACGCAGCTTACAGCTGTCTTTGGTGCCTGTTACCGATTCAAAGCCGTCGCGTGTGCCGCTGCCCGCTTCTCTGCCGATAACAACAATCTCGGCATCAGAACCGCCGACATCCTTCCAATTTGTGATTTTTCCTGTGTAGATGTCTGCGATTTGTTCAATCGAAAGGTCTTTTACCGCGTTACCGGGATTAACTATAACTGCAATTCCATCAAGCGCAAGCGTTGTTTCAGTCAATCCGTTTGCTTTTTCATCATCCTTCAGCGCACGGCTTGAAAGACCGATGTCGCAGCGCCCTTCCTTAACGGCGGATATTCCGCTGCCCGAGCCTGTGGGGTTATAGGTGAAGGTAACGCCGTTGTTTTCTGCCATATACGCTTCGCCGAGTGCGCCGATTACATTTTCCATTGAGGTTGAGCCGTCCGTTGAAACAGCACCTGTGAGCTTGTCCGTCTTTGAGTTATTCGCACCTTTGTCAGTTTCTTTTCCCGTGCAGGCGGCGAAGGTCGCCGCAACAATAACAAGCGCAATAACAAGAGCAATTATTTTTTTCGTATTCTTCATCATTTTTCTCCTTTTCGCGGTGACTCATTTTCGGTCACCCTGCGCTTACATTATAGTATCCCTTATGTAAAGTCCGTAATCACACTTGTGTAAAGTTCTTGTAAAGTTGTTATTGATTTTCAGCTGGTCAGCGGAAAGGTATGAAGCCTCGGAAAGAAGTAAAATCGTGCCGTTCGGCGTGGTGAACTCCTCAGGCTGCGCCATCGGGTGAAATGAAATCCGTCCTCTCACCCGTCCGAAGGTGGATTTCACCCGTCCGAAGGACGGATTTAGTTGAAAAACCGCCTTGCAAAGCAAAGCGGTTTTTCCGGCATAAGCTAATAATTTTGATACCGGGTGCATTATTTAAGGACAAAAGTTCCGCGCGGGTTTATATCGTTTTGCGAAAGTATGAATCGTTCTGCGTGGGCTTATATCTTGCTTTATGATTTATCGAACAACTCGTCAATATAATTGAAGTTAATAAAGCTGCCACAATTTATCATTTCTTTTATCTGTTTTCTACTTGCCCAGATTGCATTGCAGGTCTCCTCCTTTTGAAGAATCACCGTTGCAATATCGATATTTTGTTTGAATAGCCATACTTCTATGTATGCGGCTCCATCTCCGCTGCTGTGAGGGTAGGTATAGCATTTGAAAATAGTTCCCTTTTGAGGATCGAGAGATATTCCCAATTCCTCCTTGGTTTCACGCAAAGCGGCAGTTAAGCTATCTTCTCCGCTAATGGCAGAACCGCCTGTTGTTTCCCACATATTAGGCGCTATTTTTGTAGGTACTCTTTGTGAGATTAGAAACTCGCCTTTATCATTCTCAATCCATACACTTACAGATAAATGAAAATCTCCTTTTTGCATTGGACTTCCCCGCTCAATTGTACGACCGGTCCTTTTTCCATATTTATCTACAATATCCCAAAGCTCCACAAAAATCAACCTCTCGTAATTTTATGTTTTAAAATTTGAATTTCAATTTTAACACCTGATTATATTAATAATGACGTTATTGACTTGCTAAAAAACTATCTTCACCAATAAAAAATCTCCGATGGCGGGCTTTTTCTTTGGCGGAGAGCAAGGGATTCGCTTCGCGGCGCGCGGTCGCGCCTTGGTCGCTCGCGGTCGCAACAGTCCACCGGACTGTTGCTCTGTTCCGCTCGTCCTTCAAATCCTTTGTTGTAAAAAACTATTTCCGCCAATGGAAAAACCCGCCGATGGCGGGCTTTTTCTCTGGCGGAGAGCAAGGGATTCGAACCCTCGAAACGCTTTAGACGTTTACACGATTTCCAGTCGTGCTCCTTAGACCAACTCGGACAACTCTCCGTATGGTTTAATTCCTGAAACAGGCTTTTGCCTGTGACGCTGTAACATTATAACCAATCCGAAACCAAAAATCAATACCTAAAACAAGTTTTTTACAAATTTCTCAGGTCAGTGAGAGCTCTTTGGCGGAGAGTGACTGCTGTTCCGTGNNGGCTGTTACCTGTGATGCTGTAACATTATAACCAATCCCCGCCGAAAAATCAATACCTAAAACAAGTTTTTTTCTGTTTTTACCGTCATTTTTTCAGATTCCGCCGCCTGTTCCTCAGATACGCTACAGCGCGACTGTCAACATCTCCGCCACTCGCATAATATATGAAGGTGATAGCAAAGGGGGTGTTTTACTTGAATTATTTTCTCTCACTCAACCCTATACTTCAGGGATTTTTGGCCACAATGTTTACATATGCCGTAACCGCTCTGGGCGCATCGCTTGTGTTTTTCTTCAAGACCTTTAACAGAAAAATTCTCGACATGATGATGGGCTTTGCCGCCGGAGTCATGATAGCCGCATCCTTCTGGTCACTGCTGTCTCCGGCAATAGAGCTTTCCGATGAGCTCGGAAAAAATGCCTGGCTCACGGTTGCCATAGGATTTCTTTCCGGCGGAATATTCGTAATTGCCTCGGACGGTCTGCTCGCCCGTGCAGAGTCACTCAAGGGCAAAAACGAAAATTTCCGTCGCTCGGTATTACTCACCGGTGCGGTAACACTTCACAACATTCCGGAAGGCCTTGCCGTAGGTGTAGCCTTCGGCTGTGCGGCTCTGGGTGTCGGCGGAACCACGGGAATAAATGCAATCATGCTGGCGGTCGGTATAGGCATTCAAAACTTCCCTGAGGGGCTCTGCGTTGCAATGCCGCTAAGGCGTGACGGACTCTCACGCAGAAAATGCTTTCTTATCGGGCAGGCCTCCGGAATTGTTGAGCCTATTGCGGGTGTTATCGGTGTTGCGTTTGCACTTGCGGCAAGAAGCGCTCTGCCGGTCGCGCTCTCCTTCTCGGCAGGCGCAATGATAGCCGTTGTGTGCTCGGAGCTGATACCCGAATCCTTTCGCGACAGCAAAAAGCTTGCCGCGTACGGCGTTCTCGCCGGCTTTGTCGTAATGATGGTGCTTGATGTGGCACTCGGGTAAAAAAGCTTTGCCTGAAACGCATTCCCGTGTTAAAATACACATAAAAGGTCTTCTCTGTTGTGAAAGGAACAAAAAATGGATGCTTTTTACAGATGCAAATCAGGATACCTTAAAATAAAATACACGGACGGCGCTGTTTGCGGAATATCAATCACCGAAAGGATTGACTCCGAAAACAACCCGTCCGGACTTTCGGACTCGGCGTTCGCACAGCTTTGCGAATATCTTGACGGACGCAGAAAAAGCTTCGATTTTCCCTTACGTATACCGGCGACAACTCCGTTTCGCGAAAAGGTGTGGCGCGAGCTGTGCAACATTCCGTACGGCGAAACAAGAACCTACTCTCAAATAGCCGCCGCTGTCGGAAATCCGAAGGCATGCCGCGCCGTGGGCGGAGCCTGCAACAAAAATCCGCTTTGGATTGCAGTCCCCTGCCATAGGGTAATCGGCTCGGACGGCTCGCTTACAGGCTATGAGGGCGGACTTGATATAAAGCGCGAGCTGCTTGAGCTTGAACGCAGGCACAGCAAATAAATTTTATCGTTTTTTCTTAAATCCCGATAGCTCGCGGTGAAAACGAAGCTTTACGTAATTCAAATCCGATTTCATTTTGCACCGTCTGCTCTCACGCGGTGACGGCACGGATTTTTCCTTCTCCTCCTCAGGATATATAAAGTCACACTCCCGCTTTTCAAGGCTTTCGCACAGGCTTAATGCCGGCACAGCGTCACACGGACGCCGTTCAAAGGTCGCGGCAAGAATAAATATGTCCGGGTCCTCCGGAAGCGTAAGCGAATCCGCGTCCGAGGGAACCTCAAGCTGTATATTGAAAAACTTACACTGTCTGCCCGCTTCATCGCCGTTTGTGCTGTGAGTATGTGTAAACACCAATGCGGGCACGCCCTTTTTAACATATCCGGTCTGACCCGCCGCAAGCATATCCCATTGCGCAAACGGCTCGAGCATATCGGGCACATTCTTTTTTACTCTGCTCCCTGCGAAGGCGAACTCCGCCTCACTGTCACCGTTTACCGACGCGGCAAGCAGACAAACCCTTGATGTTCCGGCATGAATTATGATTTTCTGACCTGCGCATCTGACGGCGTTTTCGCCGTCCGCCTTCAGTCTGAACACCGTACCGCCGGAGCTTACACGCTCAGAAATAAGCTCGGAGGGAATTGAAAGCCCGTCCTCAAACGGTCCTGCGGTATTCTCGCCGTTTGCCGACGAGGCACAGGTATTAAAAGGCAGCATTACAGGCAAGTCGGTGCGCTCGTGCTCTCCGCGCTCGCATTTGAGCAAAAAGGTCTTTACGGAATACGCGCCTATGTCAAAAATCAGCTTTCCGTCCTTTATTACCGCATCACCTGTCACGTTTTCGCGTGCGTCCGCCTGACTTGCCGATATCAGCTTAAAGCCCGGCAGCATGGCGGAAACAGAAAATTCCACACCCTGCTGCGGCTGTCCGCAAAGCTCATTGAAGCGCACAACGACGTCATCGGAGTTGAGCGCTTTTTTGAATGCGCGCACAGCTATATTTTCGTTGTTGAGAGATATAAAAGACATTTCACGCGCTTTTCCGGTGTGTTTTGAGGTTTCAAAGGCGAACACGGGGCTGTTGAAAAATTCGCCCTCGCGCTGTGTATAGGCCTGAGCGCTCCCCTGATGAGGAAGCACGGAGTATGAAAAGCGGTTGATTCCGAAATCGAGCAGCTGCTGTGAGCAGTTCTCCCCTCTCGACACCTTGGGACTGAATACAGCCGTAAGATTCAGCGTGTTATCCGTCGGCTTTTCCCATCCCGTGCGGGAATCACTCAGCACGGACACGCCGAAGGCACCGTCCTCCGCGCTTATATCAGCCCAGTTCTGCGCCGGAAACTCATAGCGCATTTTATTGCCGTTTTTGCGCCTGATAACTCCCAGACCGAGGTCGTATGAGGCGTACTCATTGCCCGCCGCAAACGGGAAGCTTACACGCAGCAAGGAACGATATGTACGCCAATCTATCTCACAGTCAGTATTGACGCGTCTGCCGGTTCTGTCCAGGGAAACCCTCTGAATGAACACCGAGCCCTTAAAGCTGCGTTTTATCTCTATGCATGCACGGGCGGGTGAGGCTTCAAGAATATGTATTTGCGGATTTGAGGGATATGAATCGGGCTGCCGGTTCAGCTCATCATAAGAAAATTCCCACGCCGGATAGCTCACCGAGCCGGAAAAATCCGTAATCAGGAATTTTATCGGAGCGCTGAGCACTTCGCGTTTGTTTTCCTTATCAAAAATCGAGCATATATCGCCGTTTTTGTCAATTGACACCTTCAAATAATCGTTTTCGAGCAAGCTTTCCGAAGCCTTTACAGCCTCAAAGGCATCCGGGTTCTGAGAGCGCACATCGAATACAGCCATACCGCACGCCGGAATATCCGCCTCAAATGTGAGCAGACATTTTCCGTTATCCTCAATTTCGCAGCCGCAGGGAAGCTCGTTCCCCTGCGCGTCATAAACCGAAAAAACCGTACGTCCTTCACGGGAAAGCTCCGCCGTGATGCTTTGCTTACGTCTGCCCGAAACCCCTGCAAAGCTGCCTGCGATAAGCGGTGTGCCGACACAAAAAGAGGTGTCGAGTATTCCCGAAAGCGCCCCTGCCGAGGCATAAATTTCATTTTCAAGGCAGGCGTGCACCATAGCATAGTCATTCCACGAGCGTTGAGAGCAGGTCATCGCACCGGTGCCTGTAATATCGTCATGAAACTGGTGGGCAAGCACGGTCTTTATGCAACGGTCCATCGTCTGCTGAGGATATTCGTATTCTCCCGCAAGGCAGGCAGCCAGGCAAACGCCCTCCGCAACGGACATAAGCTGCTGTGCAAGACGGTTCCAACGCTTGCTGCACGTCCTTGCCGTATAGCATCCCGCGCCGTGATATGTCGCAATCAGCTCATCCCGCCATTCGGGCAGAGAAGCTTTTACATCCTCCGGCAGGGCTTCTGCCGCAAGAAAAATTTCATCTGCGCGCGCAGAGATAACATCCGACGCGGCAACGGAATTCTCCCTTATCTCCCGGCAGACAATTTCAACTGATTTTTCCTCAGGCGCGCCTCCCTTGTCCCCGACGCCGTGATATATTTCCGCAAACGGCAAGCCGAAGCGGTTGATGTTTTCTCTTAATTTTGATTTTATGTGATGGTATCCGCGCACACTTTTTTTAAACGAAAAGGAATAGCTCATGCAGTCAAGGGACGCATATATATATGACCCGTCCACTCCGTACCACCGCCCGAAATCGAACGGAATCGGATATGAGCATACGCGAGGCAGCTTCTGGGTTGAAAATCCGCACAATCCCGCGTGTCTCGCCACTGAAGGCAAGACATAGGAAAAGCCGAAGCAATCCGGTAAAAACAGCTCGTGCTGATATGTACCGAACTTTTTCTCAAAATAATCGCTTCCGTAAAGTATGTTCCTGAAAAGTGCCTCCGGAGACGGTATGTTTGTGTCCCCGTTCTCGTAGGCGCTTCCGGACGGATACCAGCGACCCGCTTTTATATATCCGCGCATTTTCTCAAAATACTCCGGATAATACTCCTCGATAAGCTCGTAGCGGTATGCGCCCTCAAAATTGAACACGTATTCCGGATATTTTTCAAGCAGACGGAAATTATCCTCGCAGGTTGCGGGGAGACATTCACGAATTGTCGTTTCAAGCTCCCAGTGCCATGTCGTATCGAGATGTGCTGTGGCAACCGTAAAAATTTCAGGCTTCATTTTATGTCCCCCACTGTATTAAAAGCATTTTTCGCTGCGCTCTCCGCGGCAATACGGCTTTTTCTCACACTGATAGCATATTTCGTTGGGTGTTTCTCCGTTGCAGAAGAAATCCGAAATATTTTTAAGCGTTACCTGTGCTATATTACTGAGTGCCTCGTTCGTCAAAAATGCCTGATGCGAGGTCACAAGCACGTTCGGCATGGAAAGCAGACGCGCCAGAGTTTCGTCCTCCATTATATGCCCGGAGTTATCCTCAAAAAATATATCGGATTCCTCCTCATAAACATCCAGACACGCCGTACCGATTTTTCTTTCCTTTATACCCGCCAGCAACGCCTCGGTATCAATAAGCGCTCCGCGCGATGTGTTAATTATTGCCACACCCTTTTTCATTTTCGCTATTGATTCCCGGTCTATTATGTGTTCGGTTTCCTTGGTCAACGGACAGTGCAGCGAAATGATATCACTGTTTTCAAAAAGCTCCGGCAATGTCACATATTCAATGCCGCTGTCCGCAGAGGGAAACACGTCATACGCTATCACTCTCATGCCGAAGCCGCGGCAAATGTCGATAAATACTCTGCCGATTCTTCCCGTGCCTATAACCCCGGCGGTTTTGCCGTGAAGGTCAAAGCCCGTAAGACCGTTAAGGCTGAAATTAAAATCCTTGGTGCGGTTATACGCCTTGTGAATTCTGCGCACAGAGGTAAGCAGCATTGCCATAGCGTGCTCAGCCACCGCATAGGGTGAATATGCAGGCACGCGCACAATATGAATTTTTCCGAACGCTTCCCTGACATCCACATTATTAAAGCCGGCGCAGCGCAAGGCTATGAGCTTAACACCCGAGGCGTAAAGAGCATTTATCACGTCGGAGGAGACATTATCGTTAACAAATACTATAACCGCATCGCATCCGTCGGCAAGACTGACCGTATCCGCATTCAGCTTTGTTTCAAAGTATTTTACGCAAACTCCGTTTTGAGCCGCATATTTTTCAAAGCCCTCCATGTCATAGGGCTTGGTATCAAACATTGCAGCGTTTATCATTGCAAATGCTCCCTTACATAATTTTCATCATTAGTTTACCACAAATAACGCATAAAATCAATTTCTATAACCACACATGTCTCCGGCAAAAAACAAGCGTTGACTTTATACATATTTGTAGTAAAATTAGTTTAGCGGCGGGGTATGCGAATGCGTTTTTCAGCGGCACGGCAAATCCCCCCGATGCTTACAGAACCGAACGGAGGTACACCTGTGAAATACAACACTTATAAAAACACTCAGCAAAAGATATCAAAGCTCGGTCTTGGCTGCATGCGGCTTCCCCGTCTGAGCGCCGAGGGCGAGGCAATAGATTGGGAGCAGGCGCAAAGGGTCGTTGACCTCGCTTACGAAAGCGGTATAAACTACTTCGACACGGCCTTCGGCTATCACGACGGCGAAAGCGAGCGCTTTATAGGCGCGGCGCTTAAAAAATATCCGAGAGAAAGCTTCAATCTTGCTTCAAAAATGCCGATATGGAAGCTGCGCGACGGTGCGAAGCCGGAGGATATATTCGCACAACAGCTCGAAAAATGTCAGGTTGAATATTTTGATTTTTATCTCATGCACGCTGTCGGCGACAACGATGAGGAGCTTATAAAAAGCATTGACCTGCCCGGCTTCATGCGTTCGCTCAAGGCGCAGGGAAGAGCCAAGAGAATCGGCTTTTCCTTCCACGGCTCCCCCGCTCTGCTTCGCAGAATGTGCGAGAATTACGACTGCTGGGAGTTCGTACAGCTTCAGCTGAATTATTACGATTGGTATGACAACACCGCCAAGGAGGAATACGACATCCTCTGTGAATTCGGTATTCCCTGCATAGTTATGGAGCCTGTGAGGGGCGGAAGTCTGCATACGCTCAATTCCGACGCAAAGGCTCTGCTTGATGAGTACGCCCCCGATAAAAGCGCGGCGTCCTTTGCCATCAGATTTGCCGCGGAGCTGCCGGATGTGCTCACGGTGCTCAGCGGAATGTCAAACCTCGAACAGGTAAAGGATAATATTTCAACTATAAACGGCGATATTGACCTCTCCGCCGAGGAGCATGAGCTGCTTAAAAAGGTTGCCCTTGAATTCCGCCGCAACTTCACGGTGCCGTGTACGGCATGTAAATACTGCATATCCGAATGCCCGAACGGCGTGGACATTCCCGCCGTATTCGCCGCCTACAACAAATACAGCATGAGCCGCGACCTTGACGATTTTACCGACGCATACGCAAAAATCCCGTCCGACTCAAACGCAAGTGCCTGTATCGCCTGCGGAGCCTGCCAGAGTGTATGTCCGCAAAGCATAGAGATTCCCAAGAAGCTCAAAAAAGCTCTTGAGCTGCTGTAAAATCTTCACAAAACATAACGCCGGCGCTTCACATTGATATGATCCCCTTAGAGTAGACAGTGGAAATAAAAAAACACTGCTACGGAAAGGGGAT
>LFSB01000058.1 GCA_001513045.1 Clostridiales bacterium DTU089 | reverse complement strand
TTTCGCCGCCGAACTCGCGTACCCTTGTACGCGTCGGGCGTCGAGAAAACGCACACTGCACGTAATCTTATTAAAATCCGTTAAGGTATTCACGCATAACACGTTTTCGCCGCCGAACTCGCGTACCCTTGTACGCGTCGGGCGTCGAGAAAACGCACACTGCACGTAACCCTTAATACGCATAACTTTTTTACATTACACACCGGACGCAATTAAAACCTTCGGTTTTCGCTGACGCTTGAAAGGACGAGATGAATGGAAGATATATTTGATAAAATGCACGAGGAGTGCGGTGTATTCGCAATTTACAGCAGCGACGGAGCAGATGTCGCATCGGATTGCTACTATGCGCTTTATGCCCTTCAGCACAGAGGGCAGGAGAGCTGCGGAATAGTGGTCAACGACGACGGAGTAATGAACATATATAAAGATACCGGGCTTGTAAACGATGTCTTTACAAAGGACGTTATGGACGGCCTCGGACAGGGTCAGATGGCAATCGGTCACGTGCGCTACGGCACCACCGGCACAAAAAGCCGTCTGAACGCGCAGCCTCTGCTTGTCAACCATGTTAAGGGCAGCATGGCGCTCGCTCACAACGGCAATCTCACAAATGCCACGCAGCTTCGTGAGGAGCTTGAGCTTAACGGCTCGATATTTCACACCAGCAGCGACACCGAGGTTATATCCTACGTCATAACCAAGGAGCGTCTTTCCGTCGGCTCAATAGAGGAGGCGGTAAGCAACGCCATGAAAAAAATCAAGGGTGCGTATTCGCTTGTTATTATGTCGCCCTCAAAGCTTATTGCAGCGCGTGATACTTACGGCTTCCATCCCCTGAGCATGGGTAAAATCGGCGAGAGCATCGTATTCGCCTCGGAAAGCTGTGCGTTTGACGCAATAGGCGCGGAATTTATACGCGACATAGAGCCGGGCGAAATAATTGTTGTTGATGAAAACGGTATGCGCTCGATAAAAGACAACTGCGGAGCCACAAAAACCGCCATGTGCGTGTTTGAATTCATATATTTGGCACGTCCCGACTCTGTCCTTGACGGCAGCAGCGTTCACATAGCAAGGCAGAGAGCAGGAAGCTTTCTCGCACTTGAGCATCCCGTACAGGCGGATGTGGTCATCGGTGTGCCGGACAGCGGACTTGATGCCGCAATAGGCTTTGCAAAGCAGTCGGGAATCCCTTACGGCATGGGCTTTATAAAAAACAAATATATAGGCAGAACCTTTATTGAGCCGGGGCAGTCCGCACGTGAAAACCTTGTGCGCATAAAGCTTAACCCGGTTGCGGCAACAGTCAGGGGCAAGCGCGTTGTCCTCATAGATGACTCAATAGTGCGCGGAACGACCTCGGCAAGAATCGTCAAGCTTCTGCGTGAGGCGGGAGCCAGGGAGGTTCACATGCGCATATCCTCGCCGCCGTTCACGAATCCCTGCTATTTCGGTACGGATATCGACTCCAAGGACAAGCTCATAGCCTGCAAGCATTCACTTGACGAGATACGCGAGATACTCAACGTCGATTCTCTCGGATATCTGAGCATAGACAGCGTTGACAAGCTCGCAGACAATACCTCCCTGAATTTCTGCAAGGCATGCTTTACCGGAGATTATCCCATGGATGTCTCAAATGCCGCAAAAAAGCTCAGGTTTGAGAACAAGAAAAGTAAGAAGACGGAGGATGTTTAAATGAAAAGCTTCAGCGAAAGCTACAAGAATGCCGGCGTTGACATTACCGCCGGATATAAAGCGGTGGAGCTTATGAAGGCTCACATATCCCGCACCGTTACTCCCGGTGTGCTTTCCGATGTCGGCGGCTTCGGCGGACTTTTTGCTCCGCAGCTTACCGGCATGAAGGCTCCCGTGCTTGTCAGCGGTACAGACGGAGTAGGTACAAAGCTTAAAATAGCCTTTCTTATGGACAAGCATGATACTGTGGGAATCGACTGTGTGGCGATGTGCGTCAACGATGTTATATGCTGCGGAGCGGCACCGCTGTTCTTTCTTGATTATATAGCGGTCGGAAAAAATGTTCCTGACAGAGTTGCCTCGATTGTCAAGGGCGTGGCAGAGGGCTGCGTGCAGTCCGGAGCGGCGCTCATAGGCGGTGAGACCGCCGAGATGCCCGGTTTTTATCCTGAGGATGAATATGACCTTGCCGGCTTTTGCGTGGGCATGGTTGACCGCGAAAAGATATTTGACAACACCGCGGTAAAGCAGGGCGATGTTATAATAGCGCTGCCCTCATCGGGTGTTCATTCAAACGGATTTTCACTTGTCCGCAAGGTTTTCGATGTTGAGAACAATGACCTCGGCGTGTATTCCGATGAGCTCGGCTGTACTCTCGGTGAGGCACTTCTCGCCCCCACAAAAATATATGTAAAGCCTCTGCTTGCGCTTGCAAAGCATGTAACGGTCAAGGCTGTTTCGCACATTACCGGCGGCGGCTTCTATGAGAATATACCGAGAAGCCTGCCTGAGGGCTTTACGGCAAAAATCGATACGGCTTCGCTTATCACACCTCCGATATTCAGCGTCATTGAGCGCACCGGAGGCATTCCGGAGCGCGACATGTTCAACACCTATAACATGGGTGTGGGAATGAGCATAGTGGTTGATAAGGCGGACGCCTCAAAGGCACTCGAAATACTTCGCGCAAACGGCGAAAGCGCTTATGTTATGGGCGAGGTAATAAAAAGCGACAGCGGAGTGGAATTATGCTGAGGGCAAGGATAGCTGTGTTCGTCAGCGGCGGAGGAACAAATCTTCAGGCTTTGCTCGATGCCGAAAAGGACGGAAAAATACCCCACGGTGAAATCGTGCTGGTGGTGTCCGGCAATGCCGGGGCATACGCTCTTGAGCGCGCGTCAAACGCCGGGGTGGAAACAGCGGTTGTGCAGAAAAAGGACTTTCCTTCACAGTCAGCCTATGAAAACGCCCTTATTGATGTGCTCACTCAAAAGGGGATAGACCTTATAATTCTTGCCGGATTCATGACGATACTGAGTGCGGATTTCACCTCGCGTTATCCCGAGCGGATAATCAATGTGCATCCTGCGCTCATTCCGTCGTTTTGCGGCGAGGGATATTACGGCTTGCGTGTGCACGAGGCTGCGCTGAAATACGGTGTAAAGGTTACGGGCGCAACAGTTCACTTTGTCAATGAAATTCCCGACGGAGGAAGGATAATTCTTCAGAAGGCAGTTGAGGTTTTCGAGGATGACACGCCGCAGACGCTTCAGAAAAGGGTTATGTGTCAGGCGGAGTGGATATTGCTTCCCGAGGCGGCGGAGCTTGTGTCGGAAAAGATAGTAAGGAGCAGATGAAATATGGAAACGAATACAGCGAAAATACTTTCGGATAACACCTATCCCGGCAGGGGAATAATTGTCGGCAAAACGTCGGACGGCAAAAAGGCGGCGGTGGCTTATTTTATAATGGGGCGCAGCAGCAACAGCCGCAACCGTGTGTTTGTCAAAACGCCGGACGGAATAAAAACTCAGGCGTTTGACCCCGCAGCGCTTGAGGACCCCTCACTCATAATTTATCATCCGGTACGCAGATTCGGCACAAAAACCATAGTTACGAACGGTGACCAGACAGATACCGTTACCGACTTCCTCAAGCAGGGCAAAATTGCCGAGCAGGCGCTTGCAACACGCTGCTTCGAGCCGGATGCTCCGAACTATACGCCCAGAATAAGTGCTGTTATAGATGTAAAGGATAACAACTTTACACTTCAACTTTCCATACTAAAAACAATTTCCGGAGACCCCGGAGAATGTGAACGCAAGTACTTCGATTATTCCAATGTTATCAACGGTCAGGGGCATTTTATTCACACCTATGAGGGGGACGGAAATCCCATCCCTTCATTTAACAGAGCGCCCGAGGTGGTTGATATACCTGACAAGCAAACTGCCTTTACAGATGAAATCTGGAACAATCTCAACTCGGATAACAAGGTGTCTCTTTACACCGCCTTTATTGACCTTTCAACAGGCGAGTGTGAGGAAAAAATAATAAATAAAAATAACTGAAATCCGGAGGATATGACAATGAAAGAGCTTGAACTTAAATACGGCTGCAACCCCAATCAGAAGCCGTCGAAAATATTCATGAAGGACGGCGAGCTGCCCATTGAAGTGCTCAACGGTAAGCCGGGTTACATAAATTTTCTGGACGCTTTTAACGGCTGGCAGCTTGTAAGCGAGTTGAAGCAGGCAACGGGACTTCCCGCTGCAACCTCATTCAAGCATGTAAGTCCCGCTGGCGCGGCTGTCGGAGTGCCGCTTTCGGATACTCTCAAAAAGATATATTTTGTCGAGGACTTTGAGCTTACTGCTCTTGCTTGTGCTTACGCGAGGGCGAGAGGTGCGGACAGAATGTCCTCCTTCGGAGATTTTATAGCACTTTCGGATGAGTGTGACGCGGCTACCGCAAGGATTATCGCCAAGGAGGTTTCCGACGGTATAATCGCTCCCGGCTACACCGATGAGGCACTTGCAATCCTCAAGGGCAAGCGCAAGGGCGGCTACAACATCATAAAAATCGAGCCGGGCTATGTGCCGGCACCGGTTGAGCAAAAGGATGTTTTCGGCATCACCTTCGAGCAGGGCAGAAATTCGCTGAAGATTGACGAGTCAATGCTTGAGAACCTCGTAACCGAGAACAAGACGCTTCCGGAGAATGCAAAAAGAGATTTGCTCATATCCCTGATAACACTCAAATATACGCAGTCAAATTCCGTATGCTATGTGAAGGACGGTCAGGCAATAGGCGTAGGCGCAGGTCAGCAGTCGAGAATACACTGCACACGTCTTGCAGGCAACAAGGCGGATATATGGAGTCTTCGTCAGCATCCCAAGGTGCTTGCGCTTCAGTTCAGAGACGGCATGGGACGTCCCGACCGCGACAACGCAATCGATGTGTATATCTCAGACGAGTGCGAGGATGTCATAGGTGAGGCCGTCTGGCAGAATTTCTTTGCCGTACGTCCGCAGCCGCTTACAAAGCAGGAAAAAACCGAATGGCTCTCTCAGGTGCGCGGAGTGTCGCTCGGCAGCGATGCGTTTTTCCCGTTCGGCGATAACATCGAAAGGGCGAGGCGCAGCGGAGTTGAATATATCGTTGAGCCGGGCGGTTCGATACGCGATGCTCAGGTCATTGAAACCTGTAACAAGTACGGCATAGCAATGGCGTTTTGCGGTATGAGACTTTTCCATCATTGATTTAATTTTCGGGGGGATGTCGCCATGAAAATAATGGTTATCGGTTCCGGCGGGCGGGAGCACGCTATAATCAAGAAATTGAAAGAAAATCCCGCTGCGGAGAAAATATACGCTCTGCCGGGCAACGGCGGAATAGCCGCGGATGCGGAATGTGTTGCCATAGGCACAAAGGACATTGACGCACAGGTGAAGTTCGCCGTCGAAAACGGTGTGGATTTTGCCGTTGTTGCACCGGATGACCCGCTTGTGCTCGGTGCGGTGGATGCGCTTGAGGCTCACGGCGTACCGTGCTTCGGTCCGGACAAAAAGGCCGCGATAATTGAGGGCAGCAAGGTTTTCTCAAAGCAGCTTATGAAGAAATATTCCATCCCCACGGCAGCTTACGAGGTGTTCGAGAACGAGGATGAGGCACTCGGATATCTTGACAGCCTCAGCTCATTCCCGGTTGTAATCAAGGCGGACGGACTCGCTTTGGGCAAGGGCGTAATAATTGCCGAGGATATGATGCAGGCTAAGGCGGCTGTGCACTCAATGATGAGCGAGCGTGTTTTCGGTCAGTCGGGTGCCCGCGTGGTTGTTGAGGAATTTCTCACCGGCCCCGAGGTTTCCGTTCTCGCACTGACTGACGGCAAAACCGTTGTGCCGCTTTCCTCCTCAATGGACCATAAGCGTGCGCTTGACGGCGACAAGGGCCTTAACACCGGGGGAATGGGTACGATTGCCCCGAATCCGTTTTATACAGATGAAATTGCGGCGGAGTGCATGAAAAAAATATTCATTCCCACAATGAATGCGATGAATGCCGAGGGGCGCACCTTCAAGGGCTGCCTTTATTTCGGACTTATGCTTACCCCGAACGGCGCAAGGGTTATAGAGTATAACTGCCGCTTCGGAGACCCGGAAACACAGGTGGTGCTGCCGCTTCTCAAAACCGACCTGCTCACGCTGATGCTTGCTGTGCGTGAGGGCAGACTTTCGGAATATAATGTCGAAAACCGTTCAGGCGCGGCAGCTTGCGTGATAATGGCGTCGGGCGGTTATCCTCAGAAATACGCAACGGGCTTTCCGATAAGCTTCGGCGAGGCGGAAAATTCGGCGGATGTTACGATTTACCATGCGGGAACAAGACTTGAAAACGGAGCTGTTGTCACCTCCGGCGGCAGAATTCTCGGAGTGACGGCACTCGCGAAAACGCTTCCCGAGGCGCTTGAAAAATCATACGCCGCTGTCGGAAAAATAAGCTTTGACGGCGCTTTTTACCGCAGAGATATAGGCAGGAAGGGGCTTTGATTTATGGTATACAGAATATATGCTGAAAAGAAAAAGGAGTTTGCGAACGAGGCGGCGGCGCTGCTGTCGGATATCCGCTCCTTCCTCGGAATAAGCGGACTTTCGGGCATACGTCTTTTTAACCGCTATGATGTCGAAAATATTGACGAGGCTATATTTGAGCGTGCGAAAACCGCGCTGTTTTCAGAGCCGCAGCTGGATAATATACTTTATTCACTTCCGGATGACGCGTCATATCGCTTCGCTGCGGAGTATCTTCCGGGGCAGTTCGACCAGCGCGCCGATTCCGCTGCGCAATGTGTGCAGATAATGTCCTGCGGCGAGCGTCCGAGCGTGCGTACGGCAAGGGTGTATCTGCTGTACGGTGAGGTTTCCGCCGGGGATATTGAGGCGATAAAGAAATATGTAATCAACCCCGTTGAAAGCCGCGAGGCATCGTTTGACGAGTTTGAAACGCTTGATATTCCGTGTGAGATACCTACAAGCGTGCCCGTGCTTGAGGGCTTCACCGGCTTTGACGAGGCCGAACTTGAGCACACAATAGATGAGTATGCTCTCGCGATGGATTTAGGCGATATAACCATGTGCCGCGATTATTTTCTTTCCGAAAAGCGCGACCCCACACTTACCGAAATAAGGATGCTGGATACCTATTGGTCGGATCATTGCCGCCACACCACCTTCCTTACAACGATTGACGGCGCGGAAATATCCGATCCTGCAGTGAAGGCGGCTTACGAGAGATATCTCGGCATACGAAAAACCCTGAACCGCACAAAACCGGTAAACCTAATGGATATAGCCACGATAGGCGCGAAATATCTTAAACACACCGGACAGCTCAAAAATCTTGACGAGTCCGAGGAAATAAACGCCTGTACGGTGAAAATAAAGGTCAGTGTTGACGGCGTTGACGAGGACTGGCTGCTGCTTTTCAAGAACGAAACCCACAACCATCCCACCGAGATTGAGCCCTTCGGCGGCGCGGCAACCTGCATAGGCGGCGCAATACGCGACCCGCTTTCGGGCAGAGGCTATGTCTATCAGGCTATGCGCGTAACAGGCGCATCAAACCCTCTCAGACCCGTGGAGGAAACAATAAAGGGAAAGCTTCCTCAGCGTAAAATAGTCACTACTGCCGCATCGGGTTACAGCTCATACGGCAATCAGATAGGCCTTGCAACCGGTCAGGTCGATGAAATATATCACGACGGCTACGTTGCCAAGCATCTTGAAATCGGCGCAGTGGTAGGCGCCGCACCCGCGAAAAATGTCAGACGCGAGGTTCCTCAGCCGGGCGATATAATCGTTCTCCTCGGCGGCAGAACCGGACGCGACGGCTGCGGCGGCGCGACAGGCTCGTCAAAATCCCACAACCTCTCCTCACTTGAAAAGTGCGGCGCGGAGGTTCAGAAGGGTAACGCGCCCGAGGAAAGAAAGCTTCAAAGACTTTTCCGTAACGCGGAGGCGACAGCCCTCATTAAGCGTTGCAACGATTTCGGCGCAGGCGGTGTGTCGGTTGCGATAGGTGAGCTCGCGGACGGCTTGAAAATCAATCTTGATGCTGTTCCGAAAAAGTACGAGGGTCTTGACGGAACCGAGCTTGCAATAAGCGAATCCCAGGAGAGAATGGCGGTTGTGCTTGCCCCGGAGGATGTTGAAAAATTCATATCGCTTGCAAACGGTGAGAACCTTGAGGCGACGGTTGTTGCGGTTGTTACGGCCGAGCCGAGACTCATTATGACGTGGAACGGTGCGGAAATAGTTAACATCAGCCGCGATTTCCTCAATTCCAACGGTGCGGAAAAGCACATCATCGTCAAGGTCGCAAACGGCGAAAGATATTCACCGGAGCTTTCGGGTACGCTTGAGGAAAAATTCCGCAAGCTCGTAAGTGATATAAACATCTGCTCGAAGCGCGGACTTTCCGAGCGCTTTGACTCAACCATAGGTGCAGGCAGTGTGCTCATGCCGTTCGGAGGAAAATATCAGCTTACGCCTGCTCAGGCTATGGCGGCAAAAATTCCGTTGCTTTCGGGCGAGACCGATACCTGCTCGGTAATGGCGTACGGCTTCAACCCCTTCATATCCGAAAAAAGCCCGTATATCGGCGCGTATCTCGCAGTTACAGAGTCGGTTTCAAAGCTTGTTGCGAGCGGAGCGGATACGGACAACGCATATCTTACCTTCCAGGAGTATTTTGAAAGAGTCAACCTTGAGCCGGAGCGTTGGGGCAAGCCTCTTTCGGCTCTCCTCGGTGCTCTTGACGCTCAGACGCAGCTCGGTATCGGAGCGATAGGCGGCAAGGATTCCATGAGCGGTTCGTTTGAAAAAATTGATGTTCCGCCCACGCTCGTCTCCTTTGCCGTGAGTGTCACCGATGCCGGAAATGTAATATCTCCCGAATTCAAGGTGCCGTTTTCAAAGGTGGTGCTGGTAAGTCCGGAATATGATGAAAACGGAATACCCGTGACGGACTCGCTGAAAAAGGTTTACGCACAGGTTACGGACCTTATAAGACGCAAAAAGGCTCTTGCCGTATATACTCCGACTCTCGGCGGAATCGCGGAGGGCGTAGTCAAGATGTGTCTGGGCAACAGAATAGGCTTCACTCTGGCGAAGGATTTTGATACCTCAAGGCTTTTCAAAGACCTTTACGGCTCATTCATAATTGAGCTGCTTGATGAGAATGAAGATATAGGTGAGATTCTCGGTGAAACCTCCGGTGAGTATTTCATAACCGCTCCGGACGGCACGAAAATATCGCTTGACGAGCTTCAGCAGCTCTATGAAAGCAAGCTTGAGAGCGTGTATGCGTGCAATATACCCGGCAGTGATGAGGAAATAACCGCTTATAAATACAAGTGCGAGCAGCACGCATCACCCGTTATAAAAACCGCAAGACCCAAGGTGCTTATTCCTGTGTTCCCGGGCACAAACTGTGAGTATGACACCGCACGGGCGATGGAGCAGGCGGGTGCCGAGCCGGAAATTTTTGTAATCAACAACCTTTCCGCGGCAGGCATAGCTCAAAGCGCAAGGAGCTTTGCCCGCAGTGCCGAAAAATCGCAGATAATCTTTATTCCCGGCGGATTTTCGGGTGGTGACGAGCCGGACGGTTCGGGCAAATTTATCACTGCCTTTTTCAGGAATCCCGAAATTTCCGAGCAGGTCAATAAGCTTCTCGGACAGCGCGATGGTCTTGTGGGCGGCATCTGCAACGGCTTCCAGGCGCTTATAAAGCTCGGACTTGTCCCGTATGGCGAGATAAGAGATACGGACGAGACCTGCCCGACCCTGACCTATAACATCATCGGCAGACATCAGTCGCGGCTTGTTCGCACGAGAGTGGCATCAAATCTTTCCCCGTGGCTCATGAAAAGCAACGTAGGGGACATACATACCGTTCCGATTTCGCACGGCGAAGGGCGCTTTGTATGTGATTCCGCATTGCTTTCTCAGCTTGCCGCAAACGGTCAGATAGCCACGCAGTATGTTGACGCGGACGGTAAGCCTACAATGGATATCCGATTTAATCCCAATGGTTCGGTTGCCGCTGTTGAGGGCATAACGAGTGCGGACGGCAGGGTATTCGGCAAGATGGGACACTCCGAGCGCAAGGGCACGAATCTCTATAAAAACGTTGAGGGGAATAAGGACAACGGCATGTTCCTCGGCGCGGTAGAGTATTTCAAATAACTGTTTTATATAATTTTCAGGGGTCGCTTTTGCGGCCCCGATTTTTATATGCATACATGTGCCGTTTGACTTGACTATTTCTGTATCGGGTTGTATAATATTTACAAAATATTTCTTTACGGAGGGGTAAGATATGGCTAAACTCAGGGAAACTTCAACGTCAACTCTTGATTACATGGTCAACGGCATACGCTACATCTGCGAAAACTACAAAAAAAGGTCCCCCGGCTCTCAGTCGGAACGCGATGCACAGGAGTTTTTCAGGGATGAGCTGAAAAAGTATTCCGACAAGGTCATCATGGAGGATTTCGACCTTCATCCCAACGCCTTTATGGGCTTTATTCCGATTGCGGCGGTGTTCGGCGTGATTTCGTCAATTCTCTATTGGTTCAGCGGCAAGAGCGTGGCAGTGCCCATAGCGGGCGTAGTCCTTATGATTATCGCTGTTGCAATGTTCGTAGTAGAGTTTATGATGTACCGCAAAATGGTGGATTTCATTTTCCCGAAGAAGGTTTCGAGAAATGTGTACGCAACCAGAGCGCCATCGGGCGAGCTTAAAAGACGTATAATCTTCGGCGGCCATGTGGACGCCGCAAACGAGTGGACATATTCCTATCACGGCGGCATAAAGGCTCTCGGTCCTGTCATCGGCGGAGCCATTATAGGCATGTTCTATGTTGCGATAATTGACGTAATTCTTGTTATAAAAACATTTGTATCCGAGGCTCCCGTGGTTACAGAGGGCGCGTGGAAGGTGCTCGGAATAATAATGCTTTGCTTCATTCCGTTTTTCGTTGCCATAATGTTCTTCATAAACTGGGGACTTGTGGTTGACGGCGCAAACGATAACCTCACAGCCTGCTACATATCGGTTGCGGTTCTCAAGGAGATGGAGGAAAAGGGCTTCCGCTTTGAAAACACAGAGGTTGCCTGCCTTATAACCGGCTCCGAGGAGGCGGGACTCCGCGGTGCTCAGGCGTTTGCAAAAAAGCATAAGGCGTCGGGTGACGGGCTTCTTACCGATGTTGAAACCGTTTATATTTCAATGGATACCATGCGCGAGGTTGAGCAGCTTCAGGTTTACACAATGGGCTGCACGGGTACCGTCAGAAGCAGTGAGCCTGTCGGCGACCTTATTCATGAGGCGGGACTCAACTGCGGTGTGGATATGCCCAGAGCGGCGCTGTATCCCGGAGCCGTGGATTCCGACGGCTTTGCTCAGCACGGTCTTACGGCGGCGGGCTTCTGCGGAGTTAACCATGACCCGAAGAAGTACTATCATACCCGTGAGGATACGCCCGACAACATCAGCCCCGAGTGCATAGACATCTCGCTGAAAATCTGCATGGAGGCTGCCGAGCTTTACGACGCAAACGGCGGACTTGCAAAGTACGAGGCAAAGTACAAGAAATAATACAGAAGCCGGCAATAACATTTTTGGAGGAGAATATATATGGCACAGACAAAAACTCAAAAACTCCTTCCGAGAGCAAAAACCCCGGAAGAGGTCGGTGTATCCTCATCGGAGCTGGTTGAATTCCTGCGCGATATGGAGGAGAACGGGCTTGAATTCCATTCTTTTATGATTATCAGGCACGGCAAGGTTGCCGCGGAATGCTACCGTGCGCCCTTCAATGCCGAAACCCCGCACACCATGTATTCCGTAAGCAAGACCTTTTCCGCAACTGCGGTAGGCTTTGCCGTTCATGAGGGCATATTCTCGCTCGACACAAGGGTTATTGATGTCTTTCCCGAGTATGCGCCGAAAAAGCCCTGTGAGCGTCTTCAGAAGCTTACAGTGAGGCATCTAGTCACCATGACCTCTGGCAAAAATCCCAGTCTGCTTGCCGACAAGGGCAAAATAGACTGGATAGAGGATTATATCAATTGCCCCTGGTACGGTGACCCCGGAGAGTACAGGTACGTTAATGAAAACGTATATATGCTCTGCGCGATAATTTCACGCTTGACCGGTCAGTCTGTCCGTGAATTTCTTACTCCGAGGCTCTTTGAGCCCCTCGGAATTGATGTTCCGTTCTGGGAGACCGACAAAAACGGTGTTGAAGCGGGCGGCTGGGGCTCATATTTTAAAACCGAGGACCTTGCCAAGGTCATGCTTTGCTATCATCAGGACGGTAAATTCAACGGCAAACAGGTCATTCCGGAGCAATGGGCGAAGGAAGCGCATACCGCACTTTCGGATAACTCTTTTTGTAACGACCTTGACGCGCAGTTCGGCTACGGCTACTGCATCTGGCGCAACGGCGGCTGCAGGGAGTCTTACAGAGCAGACGGTATGTTCTCGCAGTTCGGCATAGTGTTTGAGGATTACGACGCTGTGTTCACCTCAACCGGAGCTATACCCGTTGAGCAGATAGCCCGCGACTGCGTATGGCGCCATTTCCCAAAGGCGTTTATTGATGCCGATGAGGGAAAGGACACCGCCGTAAGCAATCTCAAGGAGATTCTTTCGTCCTCGCCGATTGATGTGCCGGTAATTTCATCACACAGTCCCAGAGAGGTTCAGCTTGAGGGCAAAACCATAAAGATGCGTAAGAAGCTGTTGCTCAATCTCATAGGCTTCCCGCTGAGCGTGTTGCCGTTAGGCGTGACCTATATGACGATGGACAAGGCGGGAAATATAGATGACATATCCTTCAGCTTCGGCGAAAACGAATGCTCGATGTTCTGGACAGAGGGTGACGAGAGCAATACCGTAATCTGCGGTATGGACGGTCATCAGCGTTACGGCACCATGCGCCTCGGTCAGATAGATTACAGTGTTTGCTGCACCGCCGAATGGAAGGATGACGACACGCTGTATGTTCAGATAAGACCGGTTACAACGGTTGCCAAGCGTATGCTTACGTTTAAATTCAATGCCACAAACAAGGTGACCATGATACCCTCAAGCACTCCGGCGGTTTCGGATATAGCCGAATTCCTCGGTGTCAACGCGGGGGATTTGATAAGCAACAAATTTGTTGTGAAGCTTGTGAAAAAAGTCTTGAAGGTTGTGCCTTCTATACTCGAACCCAAGCACAAGGGACGCATAGTATAAGAGCAATAAAAGAGCAGCCGGAATTTTCCGGCTGCTTTTTTGTTATGTTTGTCAGATTTTATAGCTCTTTCTTGCTTTTTCAAGCGCCTTGTAAAGCGCCGGAACAATTATAATCGCCGCAACAAGCTCTATAACTCCGTTAATTCCGATTATTGTCCCGAATATACTCTTTATGAGTGTGAATATTTCGCGGTAGCTCTCCACCATATCTCCGAAGACATACATTGACGTGAGCACAAGTATTGTGTTTGAAAGCGTTGCCACAGCTCCGGTGATTCCCGCGCAGACATATTGCGGAAGCTTTGTTTTTGAAAGAGCGGCAAATACCAAGCCGGCAATGATGCCCACAAGTATTCTCGGCAGCATCGAAATCAGCGGATTTGTAAAGAGTATCCACAGCGGATTTGCGAATGCGCGTATCAGACAGGTAACTCCCCATACTCCGCCGAGGAAAGCACCGTATTTCCATCCGAGGAGCATTGCGCCGAGCGCTGTTACGATGTGCAGAGTGGTTATTTCCACAATGCCGTAGGTGATGTAGCCAAAATAGGGGGTGAAGGTCATCACCGTGATGAGGGCGGCAAACAGTGCCGCGAGGATGAGTTTGCGCAGCTGAGACTGCTTTTGGGTTCGGGTTGACATTATAATTCCTCCTTGCTGACGCTCACAAAAGGATGCGTCGCAATTTGATATATCATAAACAGAGGCAGCCGGGTTTTGTAGCCGCCGTGAGGTCGGCTCAAATGGCGTCCTCCGCAAATGAACGGTTAAGCGTTTTTACGGTAGATAATAAGAAGTCCTTCAAGGATGAGATATTTGTTGAAGGATACCTTCTTTTTGCAGCAGGCGACAATATCCTTTGCAAGTCCGCCCGTAGCAACGCGTGATTTAACGGTCTGGCCGAGCTCTGCCTCTATCATATCGGAAAGTCCGTCGAGCATCGCTGCGGTTCCGAGCACAGTGCCGGATTGCATACAGTCGGCTGAGTTTGTGCCTATAACCCTTTTCGGCGCTTCAAGGCTTACCGAAGGGAGCTGTGAGGTGCGCGCCGAAAGTGCGTCAAGTGAAATTGAAATGCCCGCCGATATTGTGCAGCCGAGGAAGGCTCCGTTTTGGTCGATTACGCTGATTTTGGTGGCGGTTCCAAGGTCCATAACCAGGCAGGGGAGGGGATATTTTGCAATCGCTCCGACGGCCCCCGCAACGAGGTCGGCACCGAGTCCGGCAGGGTTGTCAACCTTTATGTTCAGACCGGTTTTCAGACCCGCACCGATTATCATCGGAGTACGGGCGGTTGCTTTTTCAACCGCATCGGCGAAGATGTTGGTAAGCTCAGGCACAACAGAGCCTATGATTGCACCCGCAAATTTCGGGTCATCAAGTCCGTTAAGACGAAAAACATCAAGCAGCTCTATGGCGTACTGGTCGCCCGTACGAAGCCTGTCGGTTGCAAGGCGCGACTCAAAAAGCAAATCGTCATCGCGGAAAACGCCGAGCGTTATATTGGAATTGCCTATATCGGCGGCAAGTATCATTTATGACACCTCTTATTTTTGAATTGCCGACAGTATAACATTTTTAAGGTGACATGTCAAATTCGCTTTACACATTTACGATATTATGATACAATACAAGGCGTAAATATTCACGGATGAGGTGCAAAAATCATGACAAAGAAAGAAAAAGATGTTGCAAAAAAGCTTGTTAAGGACGGTAAGGGTTTTTTCGGAGAGTTCAAGAAATTTATCACACGCGGTAACGTAATAGACCTTGCGGTAGGTATTATTATCGGCGGAGCCTTTCAGAAAATAGTAAACTCGCTTGTTCAGGATATCGTCAATCCCGTAATCGGCCTTCTTCTCAAGGGTATAAGCCTTGACGAAAAGTTTTTTGTTCTCGGTGAGGTGAAATACGCCACACTTGCGGAGGCTACCGAGGCGGGTGCCGCTGTGCTGAAATACGGCACATTTATAGGTAATATAATCAACTTTCTGATTATGGCGTTTGTCATTTTCATCATTGTAAGGGCTCTCAACAGATTCAGTGAGCTTACAAAGAAGAAGGAAGAGGAAAAGCCTGCGCCTGTTGTTACAAAAATCTGCCCGTTCTGCAAGAGCGAAATAAACATAGATGCCGTCAGATGTCCGAATTGCACATCGGAGCTTGATGAAAAGGAGCTTGCAAAATGAAAATAGGATTTATAGGAGCCGGAAATATGGCGTCTGCAATTCTGCGCGGCGCTGTCGGCTCAAGGGCATTTAAGCCCGACGAGCTGTATGTTTACGATATTGATTCGGCTAAGTGCTCCGCACTTTCACAGGAGCTCGGAATCAATGCCGCAAAATCCTCTGCGGACGCAGTAACAGGCGCTGACGCTGTACTCCTCGCCGTAAAGCCTGTTGCCCTTGCCGGAGCTCTTTCGGAAATTTCGGGAGCTGTAAAGGCAAGCAAGCCGCTTATTATTTCCATAGCCGCGGGACAGTCGCACGAAACCCTCACAAGGCTTCTCGGCTTTGAAGCAGCCGCGGTACGCGTTATGCCTAACCTGAATGCGGCAGTAGGTGAGGCAATGAGCGGATATTGCTGTAATTCCCTTGTTGATAACGAGCAAAAGAAGCTTGCTGTAAAGCTTTTAGAGAGCTTCGGTGAAGCAACGGAGATAGGCGAAGGTCTTTTCCCGGCATTCGATGCTGTATCAGGTGCGGGTCCGGCGTTTTGCTTTATGTTTGTTGACGCCCTTTCACGTGCGGCGGTCAAAAACGGAATACCGAGAGACAAGGCTATGAAAATTGCAGTTCAGACCGTTCTGGGAAGTGTGAAATACCTTGCACAGAGCCCGGAGCATCCGTGGGAGCTTGTTGACAGAGTGTGCTCACCCGGAGGAATAACCATAGAGGGAGTTGCCGCGCTTCAGGAGCATGGCTTTGAAGCGGCAATTACCGAAGCGGTTGATGTCACCGCCGAAAAAGATAAAAGGATGTAAGTGCTGTTAAAAAGGACCTCACTGAATATCAGTGAGGTCCTTAATTATTGTCGCTTGCTTCTTACGCAGTGGTTTTTGAAGCATAAATGCCAGTTTTAATATAACGGTTGAGACTGTCTGCGCGGCGGTTAACGAGCCAGTCGGTGCTCTTTATCGCCTTGTTTATTTCAGCAGATGTGGTTTCAATCAGCGAATTGAACGCAGTCTCGCCGAGGGAGGCCTTTATTGTTGAATGCCAAGAAGCCTCTGTGCCTGTACCTACGAAGTACATGATGTGAGCTCCGTACGGGCTTTCTATTACTGCGGTGTCTCCTGCCTTGCGGGCGGGGTCAAATGACCATGCGTCAAAGCTGTAAACCATTTCACCGGGATAGAAGTTTTCATAAAGACCTCCGGTCTCCTTTGAACCTGTATCCTCTGTGTTGTCGGTTGCAAGAGTGGAAAATGCAGCTTCGGAAGGATTGGTAAGGAAGGATGCGAGCATATCCTCTGCCTTCTTGCGTGTTGCGGCTTTTTCCTCTGCGGTAGCTTTAACGGTATTTCCGTCATCGTCTGTCGTTGAAGGATAGTTAAAGAGTATATGACGGACGCTTACGGGCAGCGTTTCATTGCGGTGAACAGGTGTAACCATAAGGAAAACATATATGCTGGAGTTTGTTTCGTCCTTAATTACCGTCTTGTCACCGGCCTTGCGCTCGGTGCTGAAGAGCCAGTTTTTGCCTTCCTCGGTCATGCCGGAAAGCTTCGATTTTGTTGCATTGCGTATGAAGCTGCCGTCCTCTGATTCGTAGTTTGATTTTGCGTCCTCTGTTGCGTAGGTTGCGGCAAGTGCGTTGAAGGCTTCGCTTGTTGTAACCTTCGCGAGCATCTCATTTGCGGTTTTAAGCGCCTGCTCGGAGGTGGGAAGCGTAGTGGTCTTGGCTGTTGTGTCGGACTCTGTTGCCTCTGTCGCTTCCGCGGCATCCTTATAGGAAATTGAGAAAAGTCTTACATCAATCGAATCATAAACCGTGGTATCCTCGTTGTACTTCGCGATTATCTGCTCCTCGGAAACAGCAGCGGACTGGTCATTCTGAAGCTTCTCATAATATGCTGCAGCGAGCTGCTGATGTGTCATAAGCTCTTTGTAAAGATGCTCGTTTACGCCGTCGCCGCACTGAATTGTGAGATAGCGGTTGAGTGAGTAGTTGTATTTGGTTGCAGTCTCACGCATGGTGGTGAGGTTTTCTTCTATTTCCTTGTTGTCATCCTCGGAGAGAGTTACTCCGGCCTTGACAGCCTCATTATAGAAATGGTTTACCTGAGCTGCCATGTTGAGCGCTGCAACACGGAAGTAATCTGCCCATGTCGCTGTTCCGCCGTCAAGTGCGGTTACTGCCATCGCTTCTGTCTGCATGGAGGAGGGGAACTCCTGCGCATCGGGAGTTTTGGTGTAGTCGAAGCCGGTGTACTGCTTTCCTACGCCTGAGCCGTAGCTTGAGGCATAGTTGCTCTCATAATAGCTGGCAGTCTGATATATCTGATTAAAGGACTGCATATAATAATAGTTGTACTCCGCAATGCTCACTCTGTCTCCGCCTGCGTTCGCAACGGATACGGTGCGCTGAATAACACCCGTGTAGTCAAGAATACCCCAGCATGCGCCGAGAGCAATGACAACCACGAGAATTATAGAAATAACTCTGCTTATGTTTGCTGCGTTGGGAGCGCGCAAGGCCTTTTTAGCACTTTTTTTGGAAGCCTTGGCAATTCGTTCCTTTCTCTCCTCGCGGTAAATTTCTGCGGGGGTTTTCTGTTCGTTGGACATATCAAATTCATCCTTTACTGTAAATGTATTCGCCCCTTTATACATCCGGTACGCCTTTAACCGGAAAACTCGGGAACATAACATAGGTATTCTATACTATTTTTTAAAAATATACAAGTGCGAAATCGCAAGAAAAGTGAAAAAAGAGTGTTAATTTACACTTTGTACAAAGAAATTTAAAAAAGAGCGGAAATTTTCCGCTCTTTTTATTGCTTGCTGTTAAGATTATTCTTTTGACATGAGCTCCTTGACACTTGCCGCGAGTCCGGCGACGCCCTGTATTTCGGACGGAATAATAATCTTGGTTGCCTGACCGTCCGCTACCTTTTCGAGCGATTCAAGGCTCTTGAGAGCAATTACGCCGTTAGAGGGCTTGGCTTCGTTTATAAGCTTTATGCCTTCGCTCTGAGCTTTCTGAATGGAGAGTATTGCCTGAGCTTCACCCTCTGCCTCGCGGATTTTCGCTTCCTTGACGGCCTCGGCATGAAGGATAGCGGCGGTTTTTTCACCCTCCGCATAGAGAATTTGAGATTCCTTCTGACCTTCCGCAACAAGCACCTTGCTTGCCTTTTCGCCCTCGGCGCGAAGTATTGCTTCACGGCGCTCACGCTCAGCCTTCATCTGCTTTTCCATAGCGTCCTGAATTTCACGCGGAGGAAGAATGTTTTTCAGCTCAACACGGTTTACCTTTATACCCCAGGGGTCGGTTGCATCGTCAAGTATTCCGCGTATTTTCGCATTGATTGTATCGCGGGAGGTGAGAGTGTGGTCGAGCTCCATCTCACCAATTATATTACGAAGCGTAGTCGCACTGAGGTTCTCAATTGCCGATATCGGGTTTTCAACACCGTATGCAAACAGCTTGGGGTCGGTTATCTGAAAGAAAACGACGGTGTCTATCTGCATTGTTACGTTATCCTTGGTAATAACGGGCTGGGGAGGAAAGTCCACAACCTGCTCCTTCAGGGAGACGGTTTTTGCAACTCTCTCAATGAGCGGGATTTTAAAATGCAGACCTGTTTGCCAGGTTGCGCTGTAAGCTCCGAGCCGCTCGATTACAAACGCCTTTGACTGCGGCACGATTTTTACGTTTGCGATTATGAAACCGATTAGAAGAATAATTACCGCTGCAATAATAAAGCCTTCCATAATATTACCTCCGTCTATTTATTGATTTTTGTTACTACAAGCTTGACTCCGTGAATCGCCTGAACCTTAACAGACTCTCCCGCTTCTATTATCTCATCATTTGCCGAACGCACCGACCATGATATACCGGAAAGATTTGCCTGACCCGTTCCGGCGGCGTTATCGACCGTCTGAGTTATTAAGGCTGTTTTACCGATGCACATATCTGCGTTTGTCGGCTGAATTTTTGCCTTTGTAATCTTTTTCACCAGCGGTCTGGTTGCTATCAGAGAAATTAACGATACGGCTATGAAAACGATTACTTCAATCCATTCGATGTGCTCGCCGAAAAGCGAGACAATCAGCGAGCAGAGCGCACCGAGCGCAAACCAGATGCATACCAGCTGTGTTGTTGACGCTTCGACTATTATCAGTGCCA